>NZ_JAVRHS010000001.1:0-608794 GCF_031846435.1 Croceicoccus esteveae | reverse complement strand
CAGAGTGCGGCACGCAAACCGTTGGTCAATCGCTTGGCCACGACCTACATGGCAGCAGATGCCACCAGACACCGCCACTTCCGAAAGCCTGTCGCAAGCTGCTGACTGGACGACCCTAAAACGCTTCATTCCCTACTTGTGGCCTCGCCATGACGCCGTGCTGAAACGCCGGATCATTATCGCCATGATGCTGGTGCTGCTCGCCAAGGCGACCACGCTCGCCCTGCCCTTTGCCTACAAACGCGCTGTCGATTCCATGGCAACGCCAGCAAATGAAGCGGTCATGGTCGCACTTTCGTTTGTGCTGGCCTACGCGCTTGGCCGGTTTGCCAGCGTGGTGTTCGACAATCTGCGTAATATCGTTTTCGAACGCGTGGGACAGGAAGCGACGCGTGACTTTGCCGAGGATGTGTTCTCGCGGTTGCATCGCCTGTCGTTGCGGTTCCATCTGTCGCGTCGCACCGGACAGCTTACCAAGACGATCGAGCGTGGCACAAAGAGCATTGATTCGATGCTCTATTTTTTGCTGTTCAACATTGCGCCTACGATCATAGAACTTATTGCAGTGGCGATTATCTTCTACCTCAATTTCGGTTGGGGGCTCGTGCTCGCAACAGCGCTGACGGTATGTACCTACATCCTTGTCACTCGGTGGATCACCTTGTGGCGAACAGCTTTGCGTGCCGAGATGAACGATCTTGATGGCCGGGCGCTTGGCCGCGCCGTCGATTCCCTGCTGAACTATGAAACTGTGAAATACTTCGGCGCAGAAGCACGCGAAGAAAACCGCTACGCCACCTCTGCCCGCGCCTATGCCCAGGCCGCCGTAAAGTCCGAGAACTCGCTCGGCCTGCTTAACATGGCGCAGTCCCTTATTACGAACCTGCTGATGGCGGGCGCGATGGCTTATACGGTCTGGGGGTGGAGCAAGGGGGAGTTTACCACTGGCGATCTGGTGTTCGTTAACACCTATCTGACGCAGCTTTTTCGGCCGCTGGACATGCTGGGGTGGGTATATCGAACCGTGCAGCAAGGCTTGATAGACATGGCCGAGATGTTCAGGCTGATCGATACCCCGATCGAAGTTGCCGATCTTCCCGGTGCGCCAGCTTTGGTCGTCCGCGATGCCGGCATCGTTTTCGACAATGTACATTTCGGTTACGACCCGGATCGCATGATCCTGCACGGTCTCAACTTTACAGTCGAGCCCGGCGAGCGCATCGCGATCGTCGGGCCATCAGGCGCTGGCAAATCGACGCTCGCGCGCCTGCTGTTCCGGTTTTATGATCCGCAGGCAGGGCGCATTCTTATTTCAGGCGCGGACATCCGGACGGTGACGCAGGCTAGCGTGCGGGCAGCCATCGGTATCGTGCCGCAAGACAGTGTGCTGTTTAACGACACGATTGGCTACAACATCGCCTATGGCCGCGCCGCCGCCACACCGGCCGAAGTTACTGCCGCAGCCATGGGTGCTGCAATCGATGGCTTCATCGAGCGCTTGCCGCAGGGTTATCATACCCAGGTAGGGGAGCGCGGCCTGAAGCTGTCAGGTGGGGAAAAGCAGCGGGTCGCGATTGCCCGCACTCTTCTCAAGAACCCGCCCATCATCCTGTTCGATGAAGCAACCAGCGCTCTTGACAGCCGGACAGAACAGAACATCCTGACCACGATGCGGCAGGTGGCCGAACACCGCACCACGCTCACCATCGCCCACCGGCTTTCCACCATTGTGGATGCCGACCGGATCCTCGTGCTTGATCAGGGGGTGCTGGTCGAGACTGGCAGCCATGCGCAATTGCTGCGGCAAGCTGGACTTTACGCTGAAATGTGGTCGCGTCAGTCTGTCGAGCAGGCAGACCATGCCGCCGTCTGAAGCAGCAGCGCCGGTATCAAGACACGGCGCCGCGCCTCAGGCTATCGTGTCAGGCTAAAGAATATATTTCGACAGGTCGCTGTCGCGTGCAAGCTCCTGCAGGCGTTCGCGTACGTAATCGCGGTCGACAGTCACGGTCGAGCCCTTGCGCTCCTCGGCGTCGAAGCTGACTTCCTCGAGCAGCTTTTCCATGACCGTCTGAAGCCGTCTTGCGCCGATATTTTCAACGCTTTCGTTCACCTGCGCGGCAATTGCCGCGATCTCGTCAATCGCCTCGGCCGTAAACTCGAGCACGACCTCCTCCGTGCCGATGAGCGCCACATATTGTTCAACCAGATTAGCGCGCGTCTTCGACAGGATGCGCACGAAATCGGCTTCCGTCAGCGCTTTCAGTTCGACCCTGATCGGCAGCCGCCCCTGAAGTTCGGGCAGCATGTCGGACGGTTTGGAGACGTGGAAGGCACCACTGGCGATGAAAAGGACATGGTCTGTCTTCATCGGGCCATATTTGGTCGCAACGGTCGTGCCCTCGATCAGCGGGAGCAGATCGCGCTGCACCCCTTCCCGGCTGACCGATCCGCCACGCACGTCGGAAACGGCGATCTTGTCGATCTCGTCAAGAAAGACGATGCCATTCATCTCGGCATTTTGCAGCGCGACCCGCGCCACATCGTCCTGGTCCATGCGTTTTTCGGATTCCTCGTCGACCAGCTTGTCCCATGCATCCGCGACGCGCAGCTTGCGCCGCTTCATCCGCTGACCACCGAACGCCTTGCCCATCATGTCGCCAAGATTGATCATGCCCATGTTTCCGCCCATGCCGGGCAGTTCCATGTTCATGTTGGGCTGATCCTCGACCTCGATCTCCACCTCGGTTTCGTTAAGATGATTGTCGACAACCCGCTGGCGGAAGCTTTCCCGCGTGGCTTCGCTGGCGCTGTCGCCGACCAGTGCATCGAGCAGCCGCTTCATGGCCGCGGCCGAGGCCGCCTCACGCACGGCTTCGCGCCGACGGTCTTTTTCCAGCCGGATCGCTTCTTCGGCAAGATCACGGGCGATCTGCTCCACGTCCCGGCCCACATAGCCGACTTCAGTAAACTTCGTCGCCTCGATCTTGACGAACGGCGCTTCGGCCAACCTGGCAAGACGGCGGCTGATCTCGGTCTTGCCGCAGCCCGTGGGGCCGATCATCAGGATGTTCTTGGGCGTCACCTCGTTGCGCAATTCATCGGGCAGGCGTTGACGCCGCCACCTGTTGCGCAGCGCCACCGCAACGGCACGCTTGGCCTCGTCCTGGCCGACGATATGCTCGTCAAGCGCAGCAACAATCGCTTTGGGAGTAAGGTTCATGCTCATCGTATCGGGAGTTCTCATGGTTCGATGACCTCGACGGTCACCTGATCATTGGTAAAGACGCACACCTCTGCGGCGACCTGCATGGCGCGGCGAGCGATCTTTTCCGGGTCCTGCTCATAATCGCCGAGCGCCTTGGCAGCGGCCAGTGCATAATTGCCACCTGAACCGATCGCAGCGATGCCGCCTTCGGGTTCAAGAACGTCGCCATTGCCGGTGATCACCAGCAATACGTCCGCATCGGCAACGATCATCAACGCTTCCAGATTGCGCAGATATTTATCGGTCCGCCAATCCTTGGCCAGCTCGACCGCAGCACGCATCAATTGCCCGCGATATTGCTCCAGCTTGCGCTCAAGCCGTTCGAACAAAGTGAAAGCGTCCGCAGTGGCGCCGGCAAAACCCGCGATGACCTTCCCGCCCTCGCCGATCCGGCGCACCTTGCGCGCATTGGGCTTCATCACGGTGTTGCCCATGGAAACCTGACCGTCACCGGCAATGACGGTCCTGTTGCCGCGCTTGACGCCGATTATGGTGGTGGAATGCCACTGCAGCATGGCGCGGCTGTCATGATCTGAATGCATGGCGGCCATATGGGGCACAAACACACAGGTTCAACACGCTTACAGCAGATCACGCAGGCTTGATACGCCGCTCTATTTTCAGCCCCTAGATCTAACCGCTGTCTCCCGGCCCTATCGAACAGCGCCAGTCGCCCAGCGGCGCCGATTGGCCAATCAAGGTTATCGACAAGGCAGACCGCAGCTGATCCGCTGCCTCCGCTTGCGCCGGTCAGTTGCCCGGCAGGCCTGCCGCACCACCCAATCCACCAGCACCGACGCTGCCGATATTGCCAAAAAGATCTTCAAGAAAGCTGCGGTCCTTGCCCAGAGTGGGCGTCGTCTTGCCGTTGGGGTCGATGTTGCTGACCAGTTCCATGCCGGTGGTGTTTACCTCCGCGACATTGCCGGCAGCATCGAAATAGATGCGCATGACCTCATTATCGACAATGTCGGACCCGCCAAGCAGTTCACGCTCGGTGGCACTGCTGACGTAATACCACACCGGCTCGCCGAACTGGCTGGTAAAGGTCGGACGTCCCAAGGTGTTCTCGACCGAGCGGATGTTGTCGATGCCGGGCTGTATGGAACGCGACAGCGCTGCATCGCTGATGTAGCCGCGCTGATCCTTAATCGATGTGCACCCGGCAATCAGCGAAGCTGCGGCCAGCAAGAAGCAGAGCCTTGCCGAAAGGGACAAACCAGGCGCAGCAGAACGTCTTGCGTTTACCACCTTTGTAGGATTCATCATCTTGCTTTCCATGCTTTTCCCGATCGACCTTGTGCCACTATCCCGACTTGAGTGAACGCATTTGCCAAACCCGCTGCATTCACTCTATGGAAAGGGTCATCCCGCCGCTTAAGGTTTCGCAGCCGACGGCACAAGAGGCGGCGGCGTGACAGGCTGACCGTTGCAGGGATCGGTTTAATCCCGGCTGAATACTTGCTTGAGCTCATGCGCAAATGCCTGGCTGTAGGCAGACGCCCGGTATTCAGCAGATAATGGAGTTTGCCCAGCCGTGTTTGAGCGCCTTTTCAATCGCCGACCACCTGCCGACCTGACCTCGTTATGGCATGGGATCGTCGCTATTGCCCGCGAACCGCATTGGTACGAGCGTGACGGCGCAGCCGATAATCTTGAGGGACGGTTCGACATGATCTGCGCGGTCCTGTCGCTGGTGCTGCTGCGGCTTGAACAGGAGAACGCAGGCGAAACCGCGGCACGGCTGACGGAGCTGTTCATCGACGACATGGATGGACAGCTGAGAGAGGCTGGAGTTGGCGATCTCGTGGTGGGCAAGCGCATGGGCAAATTGATGTCAGCCCTGGGCGGGCGGCTTGGGGCCTACCGGGCCGGCCTGCAAGATAGTGACGGCAATCTTGCAAAAGCTGCCCGGCGCAATATTACGACTCTTGATCCCGAGGATGATGGCACGCGATTGGCATCTGGACTGCGTGAGCAGCAGATGCGGCTTGCGGCGGTGCCGATGGCCGATCTCCTGCAGGGGAACATCGCGACTCTGCCAGACAATCCGAAGTGAACGGACAGGTTGACACAAGTGAACAGTTCGACATGAACCAGCAGACCGGCCAATCCGAACTCAGCCGCATGTTCAACGTGCGGCATGCGAATGGCAGCTCCGTGACGATCGACGCAAATGCGCAGGAGCAGGAAAGGCTGGCGGTGCGCTTTGGCATCGTGGCTGTCGAGAGGCTCAGCGCAAATGTCACAATCTGGCGCGATGGCGAACGCGATGACAACAACGTGCACGCACAAGGGATGCTTCATGCCAGCATCGTTCAGGCGTGTGCGGTGTCCGATGCCGACCTTGCAGTGGAGCTTGCCGAGCCGCTCAATTTCCTGTTCGTCCCGGCCCGTGCCGATCTGCCGGAGGAACTGGAACTTGGTGCCGAGGATCTTGATGAAATCTTCTACAGCGGAGACAGCTTCGACCTCGGAGAAGCCGTGGCGCAAAGCCTGGCCCTGGCGATTGACCCGTTCCTTACCGGACCCGAAGCAGACGTCGTCAGGCAACAGGTCGGACTGGACGAACCGGAAAAGGACAGCCCCTTTGCCGTGCTGAAAACGCTTGGGTCCCAAGGCCGATAGCGCGGGTGGCCCCAAGCCGGTCAGCTCCGCAAAGTGGGTGCAGGCCCGCTAGCCACTGCCGTCCTGTGCAACTTCAAGCTCGAGCAAGGTGGCGGTCAATTCGCCTCCCAGAAGCAGGATGTAGGCTGAAAGCCATATCCACGTAAGCAGCACGACCACTGCACCCAACGAGCCGTAAGTCGCGTTGTAATTGCCAAAATTCGCGACATAGAAGCCGAACCCGATGGTGAGCAGCACCATGCCTGCCGCCGTCAGCACTGAGCCTGGGCTTAACCATTTGAGCGGTGCCTTGCGGCAAGCAGGACCAAACCGGAACAGCAGCGCTGCCCCGCCAGCGATTGCAGCCGCAAGGACAAGATTCGCAGACAGCTTGCCGAGACTGATGACGGCGGGCGGTCCAGCCGGCCACAGTTCTCCCAAGGCGCCAAGCGTTGCGATTGCAATCACGACCAGTACCGCCATGACGGCAAAACCGATGGTAATCGCTATTCCGGTCAGATTCTGTGCAATGAACCCCCGGTCTTCCTTGCAGGCGAACGTGATATTAAGGCCGGTCATCAACGATCCTGCGCCTTTGCGTGCACCGAAGAGCGCTATCGCAAGAGACACAAGGAGGCCAACGCCTTTCTTGGAAGACGAGGTTTGTACGACAGATGTCAGCTGCTGTTCCACGAGGCGGGCTGCCTCGCCCGGAAGATGGCCCGCGATGGCACGCAAATGCGCGGATATTGCCGGAGGATCGGCAACCAGACTGTAAATCAGGATAGTGGCCGCCATCAGCGGGATCATCGCGAGAAAACTGTAGAACGCGACACCGGCAGCAATGAGCCCGATGTTGTCATCGCTTGCCCGGCTCCAGGTCTGCCGGGCGATATTGACAAGACCATCGCGTAGCCCGCGGTAAGAAGCTGCCTTGTACCCGATCACCTATTGCCCCCGCTCACCGCTCGTGCGGCCCTGTCACTTGTGCAGCCCTGTCACCTTCTTGCAGGCATGACAATCCGGCCCGCCTTGTTGCACCTTCGGCCCAGACTGTGGGCTTGGACCCTGCCGCAGGTCTCAGCCGCGCCTTAGCGGTCGCGCCGCAGCAGGCGCAAGTCAGCTTTCGTTTGCTCTGCCGGTCGGCCTATGGCAGCAGCATGCCTGCATGGAAGAACAGGCACTGGTAATTGCGCTTATCGGCGTTCTGGGCATAGGTGCCCAATGGGTTGCCTGGCGTACCGGCTGGCCCGCCATCGTGCTGATGATGGCGGCCGGGTTTCTGGCCGGACCGATCCTGGGGATCATCGACCCGCACCATGCATTCGGCGAACTGCTTGAACCAGCGATTGCAATCGGTGTTGCCCTGATCCTGTTCGAAGGCGGGCTGAGCCTGAACTTTCGGGAGCTGAAGCAAACCGGCGGCGCCGTATGGCGGCTGGTCGTATTCGGCGTGCCGATTGCCTGGTTCGCAGGGTCGCTTGCCTGCTATTACATCGCAGGTCTTGTCTGGCCGGTCTCCATCCTGTTTGCAGGCATTCTGGTGGTGACGGGGCCAACCGTGGTGCTGCCTCTGCTGCGCCAGTCCAGCATCGCGGCGCGGCCCGCAGCGATCCTGAAATGGGAAGCGATTGTAAACGATCCTTTCGGCGCCATGTGCGCGGTGATTGCCTATGAATATTTTCGCGCATCGGCCAATGGCGCGGGCTTGCTCGACGTCGTTCCCAGCCTCGTCTTTGCCGCCATTGCAGCAGCAGTGCTTGGCTATGCCGCAGCCTGGGTAATCGCATGGAGCTTTCCCCGCGGACTGGTGCCTGAATATCTGAAAGCGCCGGTTCTGCTGGTTTTTGTGGTTGCCCTGTTCGTCGGATCGAACCTCATCCAGCAGGAGACGGGCCTCCTTGCCGTCACCATCATGGGGATTGCGCTTGCGAATATGCGGGTCGATTCGCTGCGCGACATTCACCCGTTCAAGCAGAACGTCGCGGTCATCATGGTTTCCGGCATTTTCGTGCTGTTGTCAGCATCGCTGGACATAGAGACGCTGAAGCTGCTTGAATGGCAGTTCATCCTTTTCCTGCTTGCCATCCTGTTTGTCGTGCGCCCGGTCACGGTGCTGCTCAGCCTTGCCTTCAGCCCGGTGCCCTGGAACGAACGTATCTTTCTGTCCTGGATCGCGCCACGCGGTATTGTCGCAGTGGCGATTTCAGGTCTGTTCGCCTTGCGCCTTTCCGATCTTGGCTATGCAGATGGCTCCATCCTGATCAGCCTGTCGTTTGCCGTGGTAGTGGCAACCATTGTCGCGCACGGATTTACAGTCGGGATCGTTGCCAAATGGCTCGGCGTTACCGGATCCGCCACGCCTGGTCTGCTGCTTGTAGGAGCAACGCCATGGGCCATTACACTTGCCAAGGAACTGGCTGATCTGAAGGTGGCGGTGATGTTGGCTGACACCAGCTGGTGGCGACTGTCCCGCGCGCGGCAGCAAGGGCTCGCGACGTATCACGGCGAGATCCTGGCCGAATCAACTGAACATTCGCTCGACCTTTCGCAGTTTGCCGTGATGGTCGCGGCGACCGAGAACGAAGCCTACAACGCTCTGGTCTGCAATGAGTTCGCGCCCGGGATCGGTCGCGACGCGGTTTATCAGCTTGGCGAAGCTGGCAATCCGGATGATCCACGAGCTCTGCCCGCCTCGATTCGGGGACGCAGTCTGTTCGCGTCCGGGGTCGACATGGATGAAATCTATCGCCGTCAGCAGCAGGGCTGGGAGTTTCGCAAGACGCGCCTTTCAGAGCAATTCGGTTTTGAAGAAGCGCAGGCAGCTCTGCCCGATGAGGCGGATTTCCTGCTGCTGGTGCGCAAGAA
This sequence comes from Croceicoccus esteveae, assembly GCF_031846435.1. NCBI lineage: Bacteria > Pseudomonadati > Pseudomonadota > Alphaproteobacteria > Sphingomonadales > Erythrobacteraceae > Croceicoccus > Croceicoccus esteveae. Next base: position 600,051 of record NZ_JAVRHS010000001.1, on the reverse strand, counting down.
CGGCTCCATCCGCTTCTTTACCCATGCAAGCCGGCCGACACCCGCCGCTGGCGATACCGTGGTTTCCTATTCGCCTGCTGAAGATCCGGTTACCGACAAGGTGCAGGCGCGCAAGGAGAAGCGCGCAAAGGCAAGCGCGAAGGCAGAAGCCAGCGCCGAACTGAAGCCAGGTTGAGGATACTGCCCAGATGATCAAAGCTGCACATGCGACGCCACTTGCCGCCATGCTTGTGCTTGCTGCGTGTAGCGGCGATGCGACCAGCACCAGCGATGCCAACGGTGCCAGCCCGCAACAGGTCCAGGACGAACCTGTCGCGCCGCCAGAGCCGGTTTCGATCCTGCGGGAGGACCCAACGCTTGACGCGGTCGAAGAACCGCCGATGCAGCCGCTTGTTGTTGTGGTGCCCTGGTCAGGTCGTGCGCTTAAACAAATGCCTGATGCTCAGGCTGCAATCATGCAGGCGGTGCAGTCTGAACAATTTGCTGCTCAAGGACAGATCACCATCCGTGGTCACACGGATTCCGTCGGCAGTGACGAAGCCAATCTGCGGGTATCGCGCAATCGTGCAGAAGCAGTGGCGGAAGCGCTGCGCGAGGCTGGAGCCGATCCGGACCGGATTGACGTCATACCCATGGGAGAGATGCGTCCGATCGCTCCCAATGCTCGTCTTGACGGCAGTCCTGACGAGAATGGCAGAGCACGCAACCGGCGCGTGGAAATTCATATTGCCCCGCCAACGTCTGCCACCGCCGACCCGGCAAGCATATCGCAGGCGGCTGTGCCAGAAACGGACATCCCTTGAACATCGCTCAATCCTGTCTCGCAGGCGCTTAGCGCACGACAGCCGAACTATTTGGTAAAGAGTTACCTGTTAAAGCTGTCTTCAGCCGCAAACAAAGATCGTAATCTGACCGATGCCTGCCAAGCTTGTCCCAGTATCGCAACTGCTGATCTCTGCTCTTGCGGCAGCGTTCCTGGCACTTGCCGGTATCAGCGATCCGCTTGACGAGGCGTTCTGGGTCACCACCTCGCAGTTCATGCCCAAGCCCGTGTCAGACGAGCTGGTGCTCATCAATGTGACGAACCCGGCATCTGGCGCAGAGCAATCGATTGCGGCAAGCCAGGCAAAGGCCATTCGCGCCTTGTCCGCATATCGTCCAGAGGCTATTTTCTTGCAAGGCAGCTTCAGCCGCGGCGACAGCGGAGTAGCCGAGTTGCAGGCAGCGATTGCGGCCACTACGGTCCCGGTCACCGTAGGATGGCAAAAGAAGCTCGCCGCCAGCGACGGCGGCCTGCGTCAGGTGCTTGGCAAGGAAGCCCAGCTGCCCGGCGCCACGGACACGCTCGACGTCTATTTCTATTCCGCGCTGGGCTACCCGTGGAAAACCACGTCGGTATTTTCTCTTGGCACACAGGATGTTCCGGTGTTCCCGGCAGCTATTGCAGGAAAGCCGCACCAGGAAGAACCGTTCCTGCTCGATTATCATTACCAAAGCGCTGATTTTACTGTTTACGCTCTCGATCAAGTGGCAAGGGGCATCCCTCGGGATAATGACCTTGCTGGTAAACGGATCATCATCGGCACGGCCGCCGCGGAAGGGTTGAGCGGAACCAAGATACCCGGCGGTCGTGTTCCTTCAATTTATGTCACGCTCATCGCAGCTGAAACACTGATCCAGGGCGCGCCGGACATCCTTCCCTGGTTCCTGCCGCTTGGCCTGGTCTGCCTCATCCTGCTGATCAGCATCTGGCTCCAACAGCCGTTTCGACGTCCGGCTGTTACTCTTGCTGTGCTGATCGCACTGCTGTTGCCGATCATCGCTGCCGACTGGAACAGTTTTGCCCAGATCGGCGCCGCTCTCCTTTGTACGCTGCTGTTCATTGCCTTGCGCGCAAGGAGTGCTTGGCAAGCCCGCGCCGCGAATACGGACAATTTGTCCGGACTGCCCAATTTCAACGCCTTGCAGGAAGAAATGAGCAGCGATAGCCGCCTCATTGTGACCAGGGTGGCCAGGTTCGAAGAGATATTGGCCAGCCTAGAGCCTTCCTTGCACAAGCAGTTTGTTCAGCAGATCGAGCATCGCCTTTCGATTGGACGCGAAGGGCGCCTGTATACTGACGGAACGGGCCATTTTGCGTGGTTCGATCCGGCGGCTTCTCATGACAACGATCATGTTACCGGCTTGTTGGCACTTGCCAACGCGCCGCTTGTCGTCGGCAATCGTAATCTGGATTTTGCCTGTTCCTTCGGCATTCTCGACAGCGCTGCGGCCAAGCCACAGCAAGCAGTCAGCGCCACTGTTGTAGCCGCCGAGGCGGCGGCAAGCCGACCATCTCATGTCGCGTTCGTGAGCGAGCAAACGGGCAAGGATGCGCAATGGCAATTGTCATTACACGCTGCCCTCGACCACGCAATCGCCCACGATCAGATCTACCTAGAGTACCAGCCGCAGCGCGATCTTGCGACGTGGGAGATCATCGGCGCCGAAGCCCTAGTGCGCTGGCGGCACCCGGAGCGCGGCGAAATCAGTCCCGCTGAATTCATTCCCCAGGTTGAAAAGGCCGGAAGACTCCTGCCTCTTACCGCGCATATCTTGCGCAGTGCCGCACGGGCAATTGGCTCTCATCCCGCGCCGGACCGGCGCATCGCCGTCAATATATCGGCCTCATTGATCAGCAAACCTGATTTTGTAGAATTCGTCTGCTCCAGTGTTGCTGATGGCGGTGCCCCTTTTTCGGCGATAACATTGGAAATAACCGAAACCACGCGAATTCCTGACGTTGCGGCCGCAGCTACCAATCTGTCCAAGCTGCGGGAGCGTGGCTTCGCTGTATCACTTGACGATTTCGGCACAGGAGAGGCCAATCTGTCGCTTCTGGTGGATCTTCCCTGCGACGAGTTGAAGATAGACCGTAGTTTCGTGCGTCTTGCGCAGGATAACGATCGGGCGCGCATGATCATCGCCGCAGTCGCACAGACCGCGAGCCATTCCAATCTGCGTCTGGTTGCTGAGGGTATCGAGACAACAGCGGAACTGGAAATCCTCAGAAGCTTGGGCTGCTCCATTGGCCAAGGCTATCTGCTCGGCCGCCCAAAAGAGTTCGGCGCCATGCAGGAACAGTTTGCTAGTGGTAAATCCTTATACCGAAATTAATACTTTATTAACGGTTTCGTTTTCGCTATTCTGAGTATCTCAAGAATGGAGATACATTATGAAGCAGAAGATGAAGCCTACCCACGGCAAGGGTTTCTGGGAATTCCTTCTTGGTGGTGGCTGGTACTAAGCACCACCTTCAGAAACTTTGGAACCCCGCTTATCAGCGGGGTTCTTTTGTATTGAGGCTGCAGACGAACGGCATTCAGCGCCGAAATACGCATTTACCCTCTTTTAGTGTGACTTTAAGCTTGCCGCGCACATTGCGCTGTGCAAAACAGCTGCATGGGCACCAATTCTACCAACTCCACACAGCGTAAAATTCGCGAACTTGTCGAGTCGGGCATGATGTCGCGCGCGGCAATCGCACGCGCAGCAGGGCTTCACGCCAACAGCTTGCGCGACTGCACGATGGATGAATGGAATCCGACAGCAGAAACCCTGAAGAAACTTGAACGGTTTCTTGACGAGAATGATGATCAACCCGTGCTCGTCGGGCCAGAGGCGATCATCGACGAAGCACGAAACGGACGCATGTTCATTCTTGTCGATGATGAAGATCGCGAGAATGAAGGCGATCTTGTCATTCCTGCTCAAATGGCTACTCCGCATGCGATCAACTTCATGGCCGCACATGGTCGTGGGCTCATCTGTCTGGCCATGGCACGCAAACGCGTCGAGGAACTCGGCCTTGAGCTCATGAGCAGACAAAACCGCACCCGGCATGAAACAGCCTTCACGACTTCGATCGAAGCGCGCGAGGGTGTCACCACCGGCATCAGTGCCGCTGACCGGGCCCGGACGATCAGCATCGCCATAGATGCCAGCAAAACAGCTGATGACATCGTAACACCAGGGCACGTGTTCCCGCTGGTTGCACGCGACGGTGGCGTGCTCGTGCGCGCCGGTCATACCGAGGCGGCGGTGGATATCTCGCGGCTGGCGGGGTTGAACGCGTCCGGCGTGATCTGTGAGATCATGAAAGAAGACGGGTCCATGGCGCGGATGGACGATCTCATCGCTTTTGCCCGGTTACATGATCTGAAGATCGGCACGATCCGTGACCTCATCGCTTATCGACGCAAGCATGATCATCTGGTGGAAAAACGGGCAGAAACGCGATTTGCCAGCAGGTGGGGTGGTCACTGGACTGCAATGACGTTCTACAACCGCGGAACAGGCGATGAAACCGTCGCTCTGGTGCTGGGCCAAGCGGTAGAAGGCACACCCACGCTTGTTCGCATGCATACGCTCAATGTCTTTCATGACGTCTTCAATGATGACAACCCGCGCACCGGGGCCTTGCAAAAATCGATGCAGATCATCGCCGAAGCAGGCAGCGGCATCATTGTCGTTATCAATCGCAACCGGCCAGACTATTTCACCAAGGCGCTGACCGCACGCAGCAAGATTGTATCGGCGGACGAGATTGACGAGTTACGCGATTATGGCGCTGGCGCACAGATTCTGACGGAACTCGGCGTGCAGGACATGATCCTGCTGACAAATACGCGGCATTCGCTCATCGCGCTGGAGGGTTATGGCCTGACCGTCGTTGGCGAGCGTCCTCTGACCTTCGACGCAGGTTGACCTGCGGCTGACTTGCGCTGGAGTTTCTATGGCACGCTTCCTGATTGTCGAGGCAAGGTTCTACGATACGTTCAACGACCTGCTGGTGAGCGGAGCGCGCGCTGCGCTGGCCGAAGCGGGTCATGAAGTGGAAACCATCTGCGTTCCCGGAGCGCTTGAAATCCCCGGAGCGATCGCTCTGGCCTCGGAAAGCGGACGATACGACGGCTTTGTGGCACTCGGCGTGGTCATACGCGGCGAAACTTATCATTTCGAGATTGTGGCCGGCGAAAGCGCACGGGGTATCCTGGCACTCACCATGGACGGCGTGCCGATTGGCAATGGCATCCTGACGGTGGAAAATGAAGCACAGGCCCGGGTCAGAGCCGACCCGGCTGAGAAAGACAAAGGCGGTGAAGCAGCACGTGCCGCGATTCGCCTGCTTGAACTGAAGAACAATTTTTCCGGGAACTAGCAAGGCCTGGAACTGGTCCTGCTGCTAACCGGGATTTTTGAAAGTATCGTTCATGATGGACATGCTCCAGTGGTTTGCGGCCGTTGGAACAATCGTTGCGGCAGGGTTGATCGCCTCTGACCGCGGCCGGCGTGTCACAGGCTGGGCATTCGTGCTGTTCGTCGTTGTGGCGGTGGCCTGGATCGTGGCAGGATTGCTGGACGACAACGCTCCGATTGCACTGCAAAACCTCGCCATGGTCTTTGTCAATGGCTGGGGCGTATGGCAATATCTGCTCAGCCCGAAGAAAAAGCGAGAAATAAAGCGCGCGGAACAGCTCCAGGAGCAGGCCCATGAAGAGGTGAAAAAAGGTCAGGCTTGACTTGTCAAAGCATCAACCGATCGTCTGGCGGCAGGTAAAGCGCATCTCCCGGTTCCACGTCGAACGCTCGGTACCAGGCATCATGATGCCGCACTGCTGACACGAAATCGGCGCTGTCCGTGGTGGCATCGCGAGACCTTGATGGGCGGGTTTCTTCGTTGCGGTGCTTCAATGCCAATGATTGTGCATAGGCAATAAAGAACCTTTGATCGCCGGTGAAACCTTGGATTACCGGTGGCTCCTTGCCGGCCAGAGAGGCGCGATAAGCATCATGCGCCGCCACCAGCCCCGCCAACTGGAACAATTCAGCCTGTCTCGCCGGGTTGTCAGAACCTTCCTTGCCGGCAGCCACATTCATAAAGGCGGCGCTGAAACCTGATCCTGCACCCGCCCACAGCCCCGCACCAGCATGTTCTGGCATGTTCATCTGACCGGCCGGATGCGCCAGACGCGCAAGTCTACTGGCAATGATCACTCCTAACGCGCCGTAGTTTGCCGCCGGATCGGCTGCGGGATTGTAAAATGGTGGCTGCACGAACTCCGCCGCTAGTGAGAACCGCCGACCGACCGGTATCGACACGCCTTCTGCCGACCGGAGGACACCACCAGCATCCACTGGTTTGCGAAGAAGCTTCAGCCAACGGGCATAGCGTGCCTCCCGGACGGCGCCGGCAATATCGTAAAGGCTTGCGCTGTTCAGATCTATCTTCAGCTCCATCGCGGGCCCACGCTCCTTTTCAGGATCGTCCAGTTGCTGCAATGCGTCGATCTGATCATCAGCGAAGCTCTCAGATTTGGCCAGCCGATCCAGAAGAGAGTTGCGAACACGCGCGAAGATGATTTCGAGGTCCCGGCGCTGATCCTGGGTCAAGAATCGTTCGGCATATTCCTGCCCAAGTGCATCATTGTAATAATGGCTCAGGAAGCGCAGAGCTGCCGATCGTCGGGAGGGCTGCGCCTCTCCACCGGACAGCGTCTTCTGGAACCGATAATGTGCTGAACGCACCTTGTTTGGCAAAAGATCTGCATTGCCGTCGATCTGATGGAAAATGAGCCATTCCTTCCATGCGATCAGAGCTTGCGATCCGATCAGCTGCGAAAGACCGTCAATGACAACGGGGTCGCTCAAAGCTATGCTGCTCTGCCGCTGAAACCCGGCCGCATCGGCATAGGTACCCCACTCGAGCCCTCCGCCCTGCCTATCCAGATCATCAAACGTCCGCACCTGTGCTTGCGACAGGGAATTTGCAGCTGACGCACCCTCCTGTACAGCAGCAATCTGCGTTTCCAGCTCCAGAATGCGCGCTGCGCGGGTGCGGGTATCGCTGAAGCCGGCAATTTGCAGTATCTCGGCAATGTGTCGCAGATAAGCAGAGCGGATCTGCACATCGGCACGTGCATTGGATGAATACATGCCTGCATCGGGAAGGCCCAGGCCGCCGGGCGTCACATGGGCTACAGCATCGTCCCCGATCCTGCCGGATGCAACCAGATTGAACAGCGAACGGGTCCTGCCAGCTCCAGTCTGCAGAACAGCGCCCGAACGTGACTGTTCGCCAAGGATACGGGACAATTCCTGCGTGTTTCTCACTGCGACAAAGCGTTGCAGATCGGGCCACAACGGACGCAGACCATCGCGTTCGATTGCTGCTTCGTCAGTGAATGATCGATAGATCACATCGATCTGCTCAGGCAGCCGCGCTGATTGCCGCGATGGATTTTCCAGCATTTCCCGCAGTTGGGTGTGCAGTCTCTGCCGCGCCAACAGGAGCGGGCCTGTTTCTTGCTGGCCATCATCGAGAGCAGTAGCTGCAATCCACCCACCATTGGCATATCGGTAAAAATCATTCCCGGGATCTACTGACCTTTCGAGCGCCTCGACATTGATCCCTATCTCCGTGCCCTGCAGAGGAGACACTTGTTCCGGACTATCAGGTGCGCACGCGGCGACAGCCCCGACAAGGCCAGTCAACAGCAGCAACGGCAGGATAGCAGAACGAACGAACAACAAGGCAATTCCGGATCAGGGCCATGACAGGGATCAATGCAACACCGCCCCGCCAGATATTGTGGCAAAATTGGGGCGGCGTTGCCTCATCTAAAGAGAACTTCCCAAGCCTGCAATTGCTGTGTCAGTTTCTCCTGACGCTGCTTGCGCCATTGTGTCGTCAGCGCTCAGGAGAGGCCGGAGAAAATTCCCCTACCGGCGTAGGCTGCGCTGCCGCCGAGATCTTCCTCGATGCGTAGCAACTGGTTGTATTTTGCCAGCCGATCGGAACGGGCAAGCGAGCCTGTCTTGATCTGGCCGCAATTCGTGGCAACGGCAAGATCGGCAATCGTGCTGTCTTCGGTCTCACCCGAGCGATGGCTTATCACGGCAGTATAGCCGGCGCGTTGGGCAATACTGACGGCTTCCAGCGTTTCGGTAAGAGTGCCGATCTGATTGACTTTGACCAACAATGAATTGGCCAGTCCCTTGCCAATTCCCATGCTCAGCCGCTCGGGATTGGTGACGAACAGGTCGTCTCCGACCAGTTGGACACGCTGGCCAATCATGTCGGTCAACGTCTTCCAACCGGTAAAATCGTCCTCGGCCATGCCATCTTCGATCGAAAGGATCGGGTAATCATCGCAAAGACGGGCGAGATATTGCGCGAACCCCTCGGGATCGAGAGACAGATTTTCCCCGGCAATTTCGTAGCGGCCATCGCGATAGAACTCGTTCGCCGCGCAATCCAGCGCCAGGACAACATCGTCGCCAAGCTTGAAGCCAGCCTTCTCGACCGAGAGCATGATGAAGTCGAGCGCATCGCGCGTGCTGGCCAGCGCTGGCGCAAAGCCGCCTTCGTCGCCAACGGCAGTGGCAAGGCCCTTGTCATGCAGGGCACCTTTGAGCGTGTGGAATATCTCAGAACCCCAGCGCACCGCTTCTGCGAGCGATTGCGCCCCCACGGGCATGATCATGAATTCCTGGAAGTCTATCGGATTATCAGCATGTTCGCCGCCATTGATAATGTTCATCATTGGCACGGGTAGGAGATGCGCGGCGACGCCGCCCACATAAGCGTAAAGCGGCAGGCCTCGCGCATCCGCAGCGGCCTTGGCAATGGCAAGGCTGGTTCCCAAGATCGTATTGGCGCCAAGCCGGCTCTTGTTGTTGGTGCCGTCCAGCTCGATCATGGCAAGATCAATGTCGCGCTGGTCCTCGCCGTCAAGACCGAGCAGCAGGTCAGCGATTTCGCCGTTCACTGCCGCCACTGCCCTGGTTACGCCTTTGCCGCCATATAGCGCTGCATCCCCGTCACGCAGCTCAACCGCTTCGTGCGCGCCGGTCGAAGCGCCAGAGGGGACTGCCGCGCGGCCAAATGCTCCTCCGTCCAGCAGGACATCAACTTCGACCGTCGGATTGCCTCGGCTATCGAGTATCTGTCGTGCGTGGATGTCGATGATAGCAGTCATGATGATCCTGTTCCTTGTTCACACCGCACCAGTTCCGTGAAGGGACTGTCCTTGCGGCTCCTGCACCAGTTGCGTTGAGGCAACTCCTGCCGTTTCGCCACTGCCCTAATTGGCGGAACCTTGACTGGCAACAGTCGTTAAGTGTGCGAACAGGAGTATTGTCGAGAGGCAATTACCCCCGAAACTACGTGAAGATGGAAACGCCGATATTTGCTATCGCCAAACCATCCAGCGCAAGAAGGAAAAAATCATGGCCGAACCCACCTCTCCTTACGGATCAACCGCTGCCGGCACGAGCGCCGCTGATGGAGATCATCGCTCCGAGGCGAAATCCCATTTTTCAAGCGCGGTCAGCGAAGCGAAAGCCGGCGTGCAGGCGTTGAAGTCAGAAGCCGTCGATCGCGGTCAAGATTACCGTGATCGTGCGCAGGACAAGCGTGACCAGGTGCGCTCCGACGCATCTGCCTATGGCGAGCAGGCCAAGACGAAGGCCAGTGACATGGCGGTTGATGCCAAGGCGCGCGCAAGTGAAGGATTGTCGTCGCTGAGCCGGGTCATTTCTGACAACGCCGATACGCTCGATGAGCGCCTCGGTCCAAAATATGGTGACTACGCCCGCAGTGCGTCGCGCGCTCTGGATGATCAGGCATCCCGCCTTGACGAGAAGAGTGTCGATGAACTGGCTGATGATGCACGGGAATTCATCCGCAAGAACCCCGGCACCGCGATCGGCATTGGTGCTGCAACGGGATATCTGCTGGCGCGCCTCCTGCGCTCCGGGGACTGATCGCACCGTTATGAATGTGACAGATAATGACATGAGAGCAGGATCGGCTGACATAGTTGAGGCGATCCTCCGGGGGGCCTTGTATGACTGACACCTTTGTGCCTGCAGGCAGCAGGAAGACCACCATACCGCTTGAGCCGCGCATCGAAACAACGCGGACCGTGCCGACTGACGAAGCATTGGCTGACCGGTCACTGGTAGAAGACGCAAAGGCGCTCGTTCAGGACGGCAAGCTGCTGGCAGAAGCGGAACTGGACTTCCAGAAGAAGCGTGCCAGCTACGCCGCAGGCAAGGCTGGAGGCATCGCTGCCAGGTTTGCAGCCGCCGGTGTCATCGCCTTTCTTGCAGCCATAGCGCTGACCGTCGGACTGGTCATTGCACTAGGACAGCTGATCACGATCTGGGGATCGACCGCACTTGTGACGCTGGTTTACCTGCTGATTGCATATTTGCTCGTTCGTGACGGACAAAAGAAGCTGCAACATGTGAAGTCTGTAGTCACGACGGAGAAACGGTAATGCCGGTTACTGAATATGAAGTGTTGCAGGCAAAGACTACACGCAACGCTGCGCATGAAATCTTTCGAACCCAGAAAGATCTGGTGAAGGCAGATCTTGATGCGGCTGGTATTGGTGAACGCATCAAGGCACGCGTGACGGATGAGGGTCGGCACATCGTGCACGAAGCGAGCGATACAGCGTCCGAACATCCGCAGGTGTTCAAGATCGGTGCCATCGCACTGGGTGCACTTGTTCTTCACAAGCCGGTGCTTGGTGCTTTGGGCGCAATCCTCGGCATTGGCCATTCAGACGACGATTAACCATCACGTGGCCGCTCGAGCGCGGTTTTGTAATCGCCAGACGCGCCACGCGGATTAAACAATTTCAGGAGCAACAAATGCCCGACACACCAACTTCCGACGATCGCTACCCAGGCAAGGACCACACTGCCGGTACTGCCGCTGCAGGAGGAGACCAGACGCTATCCGACCGTATTGCTGCCGCACAGGAGCGGATCGCCCAAAGCACTGCGCCGGCACGTGACACTATCAAGAACCAGACACAGGACGCTGTTTCGGTCACCAAGACGTTCGTGCATGAACATCCCGTACTTGCGGTCTCGGGAGCCGTGATGGCAGGTGCGCTGGTCGCACTTGCGCTGCCCGGCAAACCTGGCCGCAAAGTTCGCCGCTCTGCTCTTGCAACCGGCGGGGTAATTGCGGAACTTGCCAACCAGTATGGATCGCAATTGCTGGATCTGGCGCAGAATGCTGCCGGTGCCAGCCATGAAACGCTCGAGGAGATCGCCGATCGGTTGGCCGAAGCGGCAGGCAATTTCATCGACAGGTCCTCCACCTTTGGCGAGGAAATCAAGCATCGGGTGGTGGAAGCCGGCGATCACACCGCCGACGCGGTCAAGCAAGGTGCTCGTGTCGTCGACAATAAATCACATGAGCTCGCATCACGCTTGCATCGTTGATGGCGTAAACCAGATCGGTCGGCACGCACCTGCGCGCAGGTGCGTGCCGAACCCGTCTCCACAAGCGAACTAAACGTCAGATTGGAAGAAACTGGTGAGCAACAAGCTGCATCTGGTCATGGGCGGACGGGTAAAAGATCCGCGCGGCATTGACTTTGAAGATCTGTCTCAAATCGATCTGGTCGGCGTGTTCGGTGATTTTGCCAGTGCCGAGGAAGCGTGGCGCAGCAAGGCCCAGAGTACGGTCGACGACGCAGAGATGAAGTATGTCATTGTACATCTTCACCGGCTGCTCGAACCGCATCTCTCGGATGATGAAAAAAACTGAGCAAAGACGGCGTTTAAAGAAAGATCAGCCCCTGATCAGGTCTTCGCCTGATCAGATAAATTCGATCTTCTTGATCAGGTAGAACCTCTCTCCCGATGGCACGGTAACCTCCACCTCATCGTCTACTTTCCTGCCGATGAGCGCACGGCCCATGGGGCTTGAATAGCTGATCCGACCTTTCTTTGCGTCAGCTTCTGTCTGGCCGACGATCTGATAACGCACCGGCTTGTCATCTTCATCGCGCATCGTGACCGTAGCGCCAAAGACGATACGATCGCCTGACAACGTCTTGGGATCGATTATCTGCGCCCGGCTCACGCGATCTTCAAGGTCGGCTATACTCGCCTCGACCTGACCCTGCCGCTCCTTCGCTGCATGGTATTCGGCGTTCTCCGATAAATCACCATGAGCGCGTGCTTCCTCGATCGCATCAACGATCCGCGGGCGTTCCTCACGCAGGAGCTTCAGGTCGGCCGTGAGCTTTTCGTACCCTTCGGCAAGCATGGGGACCTTTTCGACAACGGCCATTACCAACAACTTCCTTCCTGAACCAAACCGATCACAAGCAAACCGGCGCCGTCGTTACTACAGCGTCCCGATATTCCGATGCTTCAAAAGGCAAAAACCTGCTTCATCCATGATAGGACTGAAGCGGCCTTACTTCAAGCGCGCCGCTTTGCTGCCGTGTGGCAATCGCCTGCGCGGCCACCACGCATCCGGCCGCGGTGGTGTAGGACGGCGTTTTGGACTGCAGCGCGGCAATTCGAATTGAGCGGGAATCCTTAAGGCTTTGCCAGCCCTCGGTGGTGTTGAAGATCATGGCGATGTCGCCATCTACGATCCTGTCAACGATATGCGGCCGCCCTTCGGCAACCTTGTTTACCGCCTCTGCGGCGATACCATGCTCGGTGAGAAACCGATGCGTGCCGGATGTCGCCACGATGCGAAAACCATTTTCCTCCATCAGCCGAACTGCAGGCAGCACAATCTTCTTGTCGCTGTCCTTCACTGACACAAAGAGGGTGCCGCCTGCCGGAAGGTCGGCACCGGCGGCAATCTGCGACTTGATGAACGCTCCTGCAAAAGTGCCGTCAATGCCCATGACTTCGCCGGTAGACTTCATTTCCGGTGACAAAACCGGATCAGTGCCGGGAAAACGACTGAAAGGAAAAACCGCTTCCTTGACGGCGACATGATCCATCTTGCGGCGGATCGGTTCCATATCGACAAGCTTCTCGCCCGCCATGACCCGCGCGGCCATCTTGGCAATCGGCTGACCGATAGCCTTGGCAACAAAAGGCACTGTCCGGCTGGCGCGCGGATTGACCTCGATCAGGTAAACCTCGTTGTTCTTGACCGCGAACTGGATGTTCATCAGCCCCACGACGTCGAGGGCGCGGGCAAGCTGGTCCGCCTGTTGCTCCATCTCGCCGATAATGGCTTCCGACAGGCTATAAGGCGGCAATGAACAGGCGCTGTCCCCTGAGTGCACGCCGGCCTCCTCGATATGCTGCATGACCCCGGCAACCACCACATCCGTTCCGTCACACAAGGCATCGACATCGCACTCGATAGCATCGCGCAAATATTGGTCGATCAGCACCGGCTGGTCACCCGACACCTGCACCGCCGTTTCCAGATATTCTGCCAGCTGCGCATCGGAATCGACGATCTCCATCGCTCTGCCGCCAAGCACGTATGACGGGCGGATCAGCACCGGATAGCCGATGCGGCCGACAATCGCCTGCGCCTCTTCCTGGCTGCGCGCCATGCCATTGGCAGGCTGCTTCAACCCCAGCCGGTTCACCAGCGCGGCAAAGCGCTCCCGATCCTCTGCCAGATCGATCGCATCGGGAGAGGTGCCAAGGATCGGCACGCCGGCATCCTCCAGCGCCTGCGCGAGTTTCAGCGGCGTCTGCCCACCGAACTGCACGATGACACCATGCAAGGTGCCTCTGGACCGCTCGACGTCGAGGATCTCAAGAACATCCTCGGTGGTGAGCGGCTCGAAGTAGAGGCGGTCCGACGTATCGTAATCGGTGCTTACCGTTTCAGGGTTGCAGTTGATCATGATGGTTTCATACCCCGCGTCATGCAGCGCGAAGCAGGCATGGCAGCAGCAATAATCGAACTCGATCCCCTGCCCGATGCGATTGGGCCCGCCGCCCAGGATGACGATCTTGCGGGCATCGCTTGGCGCAGCTTCGTTCTCCGCCTCGGCGAACAATGGCTGCTCATACGTGGAATACATGTAGGGCGTGATCGCCTCGAATTCCGCGGCGCAGCTGTCGATCCGCTTGAACACCGGACGCACGCCCAGCGCGTGCCGCAAGGCGCGGATTTCCGCCTCCGAAGTGGCGCCGGCCATCGCCTTTACCGCATCGTGCAGCAGGCCTGATCGCTTAGCTTGCGTCTCGCCGATCCCACCGGCCAGCCCGACCGAGCGCACCGCCAGCGTGGACAGGCGACGGTCCGAAAATCCCACGGCCTTGAGCCGCAGCAATCCTGCCGCATCGCGCGGCAAACCGTCGCGAAGAATGGCCGCTTCCTCGGCGATAATCTGCTCGATGTGGCGCAGGAACCACTTGTCGTAATGCGTGACGGCGTGGATTTCCTCCAGGCTCAGCCCTTCGCGAAATGCCTGGCCCACCACGATCAGACGTTCGGGACGGGCGAGCGACAGCGCAGCGACAATCTCGTCGCGGTCTGCGCCTTCAAGCTCCGCAATGCGGTTGAACCCGTCCAGCCCGGTTTCCAACCCGCGCAGCGCCTTTTGCAGCGATTCCTTGAAATTGCGGCCGATCGCCATGACCTCGCCCACCGATTTCATCGAGGTGGACAGTGCCGAGCTCGACCCCTTGAACTTTTCAAAGGCAAACCGCGGGATCTTGGTCACGACGTAATCGATGGCGGGTTCGAAACTGGCTGGCGTCGCGCCGGTGATCTCGTTCGTAATTTCGTCCAGTGTGTAGCCGACCGCTAGCTTGGCCGCGACACGGGCGATGGGAAATCCGGTTGCCTTCGATGCCAGTGCGGACGAACGCGACACGCGCGGGTTCATCTCGATGACGATGAGCCGCCCATCATCGGGATTGACAGCGAACTGCACGTTGGAGCCGCCCGTTTCCACGCCGATCTCGCGCAGCACCGCGATGCTGGCGTTGCGCATGATCTGGTATTCCTTGTCGGTCAGCGTCAGCGCCGGCGCGACAGTAATGGAATCGCCCGTATGCACGCCCATCGGGTCGACATTCTCGATCGCGCAGACGATGATGCAATTGTCGTTCCGGTCGCGCACGACCTCCATCTCGAACTCTTTCCAGCCGAGCAGCGATTCCTCGATCAAGACTTCGCTGGTCGGGCTGGCGTCGATGCCCTCGCGCACGATCTGTTCGAACTCGGCGCGGTTGTAGGCAATGCCGCCGCCGGTGCCGCCAAGCGTGAAGCTGGGCCGGATGATCGACGGCAGGCCGGTGCGCTCCAGGATCGCCAGCGCCTCCTCGTAATTGTGCGCCACGCCCGACCGCGCGGATTCCAGCCCGATCGCGTCCATTGCCTCGCGGAAGCGCTGCCGATCCTCCGCCTTGTCGATGGCATCGGCATTGGCGCCGATCAGCTGCACGTTGAACCTGTCGAGCGTGCCATCCTGCGCCAGCGCCAGCGCGGTGTTGAGCGCGGTCTGCCCGCCCATGGTGGGCAGCACGGCATCGGGCCGCTCCTTTTCGATGACGCGCGCAACAAACGCCGGCGTGATCGGCTCCACATAGGTGGCATCGGCCAGCTCCGGGTCGGTCATGATCGTTGCCGGGTTGGAATTGACGAGGATGACGCGATAGCCCTCCTCCTTCAACGCCTTGACCGCCTGCGTGCCTGAATAATCGAACTCGCAAGCCTGCCCGATGATGATCGGCCCCGCGCCAATGATGAGGATGGAAGAGATGTCAGTGCGTTTGGGCATTACAGAAGGCCAACCATGATTGTTCCGAGGGTGATCAGAGTGCACGTAAGAGTAATAAGGTAGACATCCTCAATTTCTCCCTCGATCACTTTCTTGATGCGATCCCAGACCATAAAACGGAACGCACCGACGGCAAAAGTTTTAGAATTTTCAATTAAACCCTTCCATGCTGAAAGATGAGCTACTGCATCGTCGCGAACCGCTTCGTTAATGGAATTGCTAGAACGGATAGTCTCCTTGGCTTGCTCGACCAATGCAATCATTTGCTCACGATTGTCTTGATTGTCGCCAAAAGAAACCATTCTACCCGCTGCCGGGGCAAGCTGCATCTCAAGAGAAGCAATTGGATCAGCTTCAAGCCGTTCAGCTTCGCCAACGATCTTCTCTGCCTCTTTGTACCCTTGATCCGTAATTTCATAGTCCGTGGGAGATTTACTGAACCGAGCATGAAAGGAAAAGACAAATCCAGACCTTTCCAACTGCCCGAGTGCTAACGATATTCTCGTCTCCGTGATCTGCTCCGGTAGAATCTGTTGAATACCAACTGCATTAACTCTTCCACCTTGTTTTTGGGCAAAATTGTAGAGGGCAAATAGAACAGCCCGCTCCAGTTCTAGCTGGGGCATGCTCACGAGCGATCTCCCAATCCACCAACAAACCGCTCAAATAAATAAAAGCTATCCTGCGGACCCGGCGACGCCTCCGGATGATACTGCACGCCGAACGCTTTCTTGCCGGTGATCTCGATCCCGCAATTGGTGCCGTCGAACAGCGACACATGCGTCTGTTCCACCCCTGCGGGCAGGGTGTCGCCATCAATGGCGAAGCCGTGGTTCATGCTGGTAATTTCCACTGTGCCGTCGGACAGGCGTTGGACCGGGTGGTTGGCGCCGCGGTGCCCCTGGAACATCTTGGCCGTCCGTGCGCCCGCAGCAAGCCCGAGCATCTGGTGCCCGAGGCAGATGCCGAAGATCGGCACGTCGCGATCCAGCAGGCCACGGATTACCGGCACCGCATATGCCCCTGTCGCCGCCGGATCGCCCGGCCCGTTCGACAGGAACACGCCATCGGGTTTCAGCGCCATGATCGTGTCCAGCGTTGCCTCTGCTGGAACGACCGTGACCCGCGCGCCGGCCTTGACCAGCGTGCGGAAAATGTTGTTCTTGGAGCCGAAATCCATCGCCACCACATGCGGCCGGGCAGCAGCACTCCCCTGCCCGTCAGTGTCTGTGGTGCCAAAACCGCTGCCAAGCTGCCATACGTCGCCCGCCCAGCTTTCGCTGATCTGCCGGCTGACTCCCTTGGCCAGATCCAGCCCTTCCAGCCCCTGCCACGCGCGCACCCGGCCCAGCATGGCTGCAAGATCGAACCGGCCATCGGGATCGTGCGCAATCGCCACATTGGGCGCACCCAGCCGCCGGATGCGCCGGGTCAGGGCGCGGGTGTCCAGCCCGGCAATCCCGATCCGGCCACGATCCGCCAGCCAGCGCGGAAAATCGCCCATGCTGCGAAAATTGGACGGGTCGGTCACATCCTCGCGCACCACGCAGCCAACCGCGCCGGCGTCGACGCTTTCGGTATCTTCATCGTTCACGCCGACATTGCCGATATGTGGAAAGGTGAAGCACACGATCTGCGCTGCATAGGAAGGATCGGTCATCACTTCTTGATAACCGGTCATGGCGGTGTTGAAGCACATCTCGCCGATGGCTTCGCCCACAGCGCCAAACCCGCGCCCCCAGGCCACCTGCCCGTCTGCGAACACCAGCACGGCAGTCGCTCCGTCAGGTTGCGGCGCGTGCAGAACTGCGGGGTCGGCCATGTGCGGGCGCTCCGTAAAAAATGCCTGATTGTTTGCTAAGGGCCACCCGCTAGACACCCCGTCCCGCAGCGTCAAGCTATGAACGCAGGGGCTTTGCCGCTAAATCGCGATGCATCATCCTTTGTCAACAATACTGGACTGGCCCATGCTGCGCGACACGATCAAATCTGCTCAGGTTTCCGCGATGAAGGCCAAGGAAAAGGAGCGGCTGGCTACCATCCGCCTGATCCTTGCGCGCGTAAAGGACAGGGACATCGAACTGCGCGTCGGCAGCGGCGGGCAGGACGATGATGCCATGATCGTCGACGTGCTGCAAAAAATGGCAAAGCAGCGCAAGGAATCTATCGCGCTTTACCGTCAGGGCAACCGCGAGGACCTTGCCGCTGCCGAACAGGCCGAGCTCGTCATCATCGAGGAATTCCTGCCACAGCAGCTTGGCGAGGAGGAAACGCGCCAGGCAATCGCCGCGATCATCGCCGAGCTTGGCGCTGGCGGAATAAAGGACATGGGCAAGGTCATGTCGGAACTCAAAGCGCGTCACGGCGCTGTTCTGGATATGAGCAATGCCAGCCGCTTTGTGAAGGAGAGCCTTTCGTGAAGATCACCTGCCGCCTGCCCGCCCACGCCTTGGCCGTCACCGTTCCCGTCGCTGTGCTTCTGTCTGCCTGCGCGAGTGAGGAGCCTGCTGCCGTCGATGGTGAAACAATCGGCGAGGAAATTGCGGATGCCGAGGTAACCGGCGCCGGCATCGATCTTGAACCGGCAAGTTTTGCCAATCTGGACCTGGGCGCCAAGGTGGTGGGTCCGCAAGGCCCGACCGTCACCAGCCGCTTTGTCGGTCCCGACGGGCAGACCGGCACGATCGAAAGCTATGTCGCCTGCCCTGCCCGGCTCGAAAGCTGCGATCCGGCTGCGCTGCCGGAAAGCACCACTTACACCTATGTCATGAAAGTCACGCCTGATGCCCGCGCCAGCGCGTTCAGAACCACCATGCCGGTGTATGGCTACGCTGGCGTCGCCGGCTTCGATCAGGCGCAGGCGGCATCGGCGATCGGCGGCGATTCGCAGATGGAACTGCGCTGCGTCGAGGGTGGCCTGTTCTATTCGGTGCTGGGCGGCGAAGGCTGGGCAGCTGGTTCGCCGATCACCTTTTTCTGGCAGGGCACGCTGCCTCCTGCCGGTCCGCAGCAGGCTTATCAGCTGATCGCGGGTGGTGACATGGGCACAGCGGCCGGTCCCGCGCCCGCTCGCATGGCCGGTGGGGGTTGCAGCTGATGCAAATCCCGCGGTTTGCGCCGGCAACGAGTGCGTTGGCAGGCCATCGCGCTTGATCTGAAGCGCAGTTTTGCGCAGGGATGGTGGCATGGCGCTTTCCCCGCAATGGCTTGATGAACTGCGCTCGCGCGTGACGCTGTCGGCCATAGTGTCACGCAATGTGCGGTTGCAGAAAGCCGGGCGCGAGTTTCGCGCCTGCTGCCCCTTTCACAATGAAAAAACGCCCAGCTTCTACGTCAATGACGAAAAGGGGTTTTACCACTGCTTTGGCTGCGGAGCGCATGGCGACGCGATCAGCTGGTTGACCGATCAGGGTGGCTTGCTCTTCATGGATGCAGTAAAAGACCTTGCTGTCGATGCCGGCATGGAAGTTCCTGCACCTGATCGTCATGCAGCACAGGCCGCTGACCAGCGCGCGACCTTGCACGAAGTATTGGCAGCAACGCAGGACTGGCTGGTGGGCAATCTGCAAGGCGACACGGGCACAGCCGCACGGCGCTATCTTGCGCAACGCGGGATCAGCGACAGCACCGTGCAGCTGTTCGACTTTGGCTTTGCCCCCGATGCGCGCAACGCCATGCGCAGCGCCTTGTCGCAGCATGGGGACGAACTGCTGATCCAGGCAGGCCTGCTGATCGAGGTCGACAGCAAGGAGCCCTATGACCGGTTTCGCGGACGGCTCATGCTGCCGATCCACGACCTGCGCGGCCGAGTGATCGGGTTTGCCGGCCGAGTGCTTGAGGGCAGCAGCGCCGCGCAGGCGCGGCACGCTCCCAAATATCTGAATTCGCCTGAAACGCCGCTCTTCGACAAGGGGCGCACGCTTTACAATCTGCACCGCGCCGCGCCCGCTGCACGCAAGACGGGCAGGGTCTGTGTCGTCGAAGGATACATGGACGTCATCGCGCTTGCCGAAGCCGGTATTGCCGAAGTCGTAGCACCGATGGGAACGGCGCTGACGCCGGACCAGCTGGCACTTTTATGGCGGCTGGCTCCCGTGCCGATCCTGTGTTTCGATGGCGATGCGGCCGGTCAGCGTGCGGCCATGCGCGCGCTGCACGCTGCGCTGCCGCTGCTCAAGCCTGGTCACAGCCTCAGTTTTGTGACCATGCCCGACGGCCAGGATCCCGATGACATCCTGCGTGCGCAAGGTCCCGCCGCGCTGAAGGCGCTGCTGGAGACCGGCGAAGGAATGATCGATTTCATGTGGCGGCTTGAGCATAGCGCCCAGCAACTTCATACGCCGGAACAAAAAGCAGGGCTGAAACAGCGTCTGCTGGATCTGCTGGAAACCATCGCGGACCGGGACATCCGGGCACTGTACCGGCGTGACTTGCTCGACCGTTATGGCGACTTTGCTTTTCCTCGTCGCAAGCAGGGGCACAACCAGCAGCCGGCCGGCAATCGACCCTGGCGTCCCCGCGGCAGGTTTCAACCTGCTTACAAGGACATTGCCGCGCCGTCGCCGCGCGCATTTGCTAACACGCATGCCGCTATCCGCCACAGGTTGACAGCAGCGATCATCCTTGGCCTGTGCCGCCACCCCACAGCGCTGCTTGCACAGGCAGAGCGGCTCGTTGCATTCCAGCCTGACTGCGCTGAACAGGCACGGCTGCTGGATGCAATGCTGGCGATGTCAGAAGATGGAACGCTTCAGGCAAATGACCTTGCAAGCATTGACATCGCATCCATATTGCAGGTTCGTGGGATAGCTCTACCCGACAGGGATACGATCGGCGGCATGCGATTTGCCTTCCTGACCGATCACGCCACAGAGCATGATGCCACGCAGGAACTGTCGGACGCCATTTCCCTGATGGTGGAGAAACCGGCGATCGAGGCTGCGTTGAACGATGCGACCGCCCGTTTTGCGCATGATCCGGAAGGATCGTGGGCAGAGCAGCAGCGCTTGCTCAACAGAAAACTGGAATTTGAACGCCGTCTTGTGCAATTGGCCGCAACTCGTGGTTCATCCGTTGATCCTGCGGATGCGTCGATGACAGAAAGCAGAACGACCGAACATGGCTGACAATGGTGAAACAGGCGATGCGCCGCTCATTGATCTTAATGAAGCGTCGATCAAGAAACTGATCGCGCGCGCCAAGAAGGATGGCGTCATTACCTATGACGAGCTTAACGAGGCGCTGCCGCAGGACCAGATGTCGTCGGAGCAGATCGAGGATGTGATGTCCGCATTGAGCGACATGGGTGTCAACATCGTCGAAAATGATGATGACGCCGATTCCGATAGCGACGGCGACAGCGCCGAAGTTGAGGAAATCGCATCGGCCGACGAAGAGCTGGACGAGGAAAAAGTCGCCAAGAAGGACCACAAGTCTCCGGTCAAGAAAGAGACGGTTGAACGCACCGATGATCCGGTGCGGATGTACCTGCGCGAAATGGGCGCCGTCGAACTCCTGAGCCGCGAGGGCGAAATTGCCATTGCCAAGCGGATCGAGGCCGGGCGCGACATGATGATCATGGGACTGTGCCAGAGCCCGATCACCTTCCACGCCATCATTCACTGGTCAGAAGCGCTTAACAACGAAGAGATGCAGCTGCGCGAGATCCTCGATCTTGATGCCATGCTGTCAAAAGAGCCGGCGCCTGAAAGCCTCGAGGATGAGGACGACGGGAAGGATGGTGAAATCTCCGAGGAAACCGCCGGACCGTCGTTCAAGGACGACGATGATACCGAAGAGAGCGGTTCCGAAGACGGCGAGCAGGGCGAGACATCGCGTCGCGACGACGATGATGATGAGGACAACACGCTTTCACTCGCGCAGATGGAAGCGGCGCTCAAGCCCGATGCCATCGCGCGGTTTGCCCGCATTGCAGCCTTGTTCGGCGAATTCGAAAAGCTGCAGAACGATCGTGTCGAGGCGCTCGGCCGCGGTGAAGTCTTTCCCGCCAAGCGTGAGAAGAAATACGAAAGCCTGTCGGAAGAGCTGACGGCCGAAGTTGAAAGCATGCAATTCCACGCGACCAAGATCGAGTTCCTGGTCGACAATCTTTATGCGTTCAACCGACGCCTGACTGCGCTTGGCGGGCAGATGTTGCGCCTTGCCGAGCGGCACAAGGTGAAGCGGGCCGATTTCCTCAAAGCCTATGTCGGACACGAGCTTGATGAAAGCTGGCTGTCGGACATGGCCGGCAAGGACAAGAAGTGGAAGGCCTTCGCCGACAAGGAGGCCGACGCGGTCGACCGCATCCGCGTCGAGATTGCCGATATCGCCAGCCAGACCGGCATGAGCCTGCCCGAGTTCCGCCGCATCGTGAACATGGTGCAAAAGGCGGAACGCGAAGCGCGGATCGCGAAGAAGGAAATGGTGGAAGCCAATCTGCGGCTCGTCATCTCCATCGCGAAGAAATACACCAATCGCGGGTTGCAGTTCCTCGACCTTATCCAGGAAGGCAACATTGGCCTGATGAAGGCGGTCGACAAATTCGAATATCGCCGTGGTTACAAGTTTTCGACCTATGCGACCTGGTGGATCAGGCAGGCGATTACCCGCTCCATCGCCGATCAGGCGCGCACGATCCGCATTCCCGTCCATATGATCGAGACGATCAACAAGCTGGTGCGCACCAGCCGCCAATTCCTGCACGAACAGGGCCGCGAACCGACGCCTGAGGAAATGGCGGAACGCTTGTCCATGCCGCTCGAAAAAGTGCGCAAGGTGATGAAGATCGCCAAGGAACCGATCAGCCTTGAAACGCCGATCGGCGATGAGGAAGATTCGCATCTGGGCGACTTCATCGAAGACAAGAACGCGATCATTCCGGTCGATGCCGCCATTCAGGCCAATCTCAAGGAAACGGTTACCCGCGTCCTTGCCAGCCTGACTCCGCGCGAAGAACGCGTGCTGCGCATGCGGTTCGGCATCGGCATGAATACCGATCATACATTGGAGGAAGTTGGTCAGCAGTTCAGCGTGACGCGCGAACGCATTCGCCAGATCGAAGCCAAGGCGCTCCGCAAGCTGAAGCATCCCAGCCGCAGCCGCAAGATGCGCAGCTTTCTGGATCAGTGACGAGGGAATGACACTGGCGCTGCAAAGCTCCGGTCCTTATGAGCCTGTGTAACAAGCCTGCGTATCGTGAGCCGATCATCATGCGAATAGCCATTGCGTCAGACCATGCTGCCTTCGAAGTGAAGGCTCAGCTTGTGCAATGGCTTGCAGACAATGGCTACCACGTGCTTGACCTTGGCCCCGATAGTCCTGCCCGGGTGGATTATCCGGATTTCGGTTACAGACTGGCCGCTGCGCTGGTCGATAAGTCCGTGGAACGCGCAATCGCTCTGTGCGGCTCCGGGATCGGCATTTCCATGGCGATGAACCGGGAGCCGAAGGTGCGCTGCGCATTGGTGTCGGAACCATTGTCCGCTGCGCTGGCGCGCGAACACAATGACGCCAACGCGCTTGCCATGGGTGCGCGCCTGATCGGTCTGGACATGGCGCAGGCCTGCATTACCGCTTTTTTGCACACTGATTTTGCCGCAGGACGTCATGCCGCGCGTGTCGACAAGCTTGCCCATCCACCCACTTTGCCCAATGTTGTCTGAACGGGAATACACGATGAACACGCAAACCAAGATCCGTGCGACCGGCTTCTTTTCAGACGGGGTGGCCAGCTCCGATCCGGCGGTGGCAAAAGCCATCGATGCCGAACTCGCGCGCGAGCAGAAGCAGATCGAACTGATTGCTTCTGAAAACATCGTCTCGCGCGCGGTGCTGGAAGCGCAGGGTTCGGTGCTGACCAACAAATATGCAGAAGGTTACCCCGGCAAGCGATATTATCAGGGATGCGGCCCCTCCGACGCTGTTGAAACGCTCGCCATTGACCGGGCTTGCGAGCTGTTCGGTTGCGGCTTTGCCAATGTGCAGCCCCATTCCGGCGCACAGGCAAATGGCGCGGTCATGCTGGCTTTGGTGAAGCCGGGGGACACCATTCTGGGCATGAGCCTCGATGCCGGCGGCCATCTCACCCATGGCGCGCGTGCAGCCATGAGCGGCAAATGGTTCAACGCTGTGCAATATGGCGTGAAGCGCGACACGCATCTCATCGACTATGATGATGTCGAGCGGCTGGCCAAGGAGCATCAGCCAAAGCTCATCATTGCCGGTGGCAGCGCTTATCCGCGGATTATCGATTTTGCCCGCATGCGGCAGATCGCCGATATGGTGGGTGCGATGCTGCATGTCGACATGGCGCATTTCGCAGGGCTCGTCGCTGGCGGCGTGCATCCCTCCCCGTTCCCGCACGCGCATGTCGTGACGACCACCACGCACAAGACATTGCGCGGCCCGCGTGGCGGCATGATCCTGACTGATGATGAAAAGCTTGCAAAGAAGCTCAACTCCGCAGTGTTTCCCGGTTTGCAGGGCGGCCCGTTGATGCACGTGATCGCCGCAAAGGCAGTGGCTTTTGGCGAAGCGCTGCGCCCGGAATTTCGCGATTATGCGGCAAAGATCATCGATAATGCAAAGGTGCTGGCAGCGACCCTGCAGGAGCGCGGCGCGGCAATCGTGGCGGGCGGTACAGATACACATGTGGTGCTGGTCGACCTGACGCCGCTGGGCGTGACCGGCAAAGATGCGGATGAGGCGCTGGAACGTGCCGGCATCACCTGCAACAAGAACGGCATTCCGTTCGATCCGCTGCCGCCGGTCAAGACGAGCGGCATTCGGTTGGGCACGTCTGCTGGGACCACCCGCGGCTTCGGCTCCGAAGAGTTTCGGCAAGTTGGCAACATGCTTGCAGACGTGCTTGACGGTCTTGCCGCCAAGGGCGAGGCAGGTGACCCTGACGTGGAACGCAAAGTGAAGCAAAGCGTCGAGGCTTTGTGCGATCGTTTTCCGATCTACGGTTGAGGAGCAGGATGATGGATGATTTCAACAATCGCAACAAGAACGGCGGTTTCGGGCAGAACATGACGCCGGAGACTAGGCAGGCGCTGAAATGGGGGGCAATCGGCGCGGTGATCGCCATTCCCGTGCCGTTTGTCGGACCAGTCATCGGCGGATTGATCGGTGGCGGGTTGGGATATGCCAGGGCAAAAGGAAAGTTCTGATTGCGCTGCCCGTTTTGTGCGCATGAAGACAGTCAGGTAAAGGACAGTCGGCCGACAGAGGACAACACCTCCATTCGGCGGCGACGGCAATGCGAAGGTTGCGGCGCGCGGTTTACCACCTTTGAACGCATACAATTGCGTGAAATAACAGTGCTGAAGAGTGGCGACCGGCGCGAGGCTTTCGACCGCAGCAAGATCGAGCTTGCCGTTGCGCTTGCCTGCCGCAAGCGTGGCGTCGCGCAGGATCGTATCGACCGGCTGGTGTCCGGCGTGCAGCGCCAGGTTGAAACCAGCGGCGACACCGAGATGCCCGCCAGCCGCATCGGCGAAATGGTCATGGAAGGGCTGCGCCATTTGGATACGGTCGCTTATATCCGCTTTGCCAGCGTCTATCGTGATTTCTCCGAAGCCCGCGATTTCGAGCAATTTGCCAGCACCATTGCCGATCCTGCGTTCAAGTAATGAACAGCAGGACAGATAGCTCTCTGTCGATGCCACCTGTCATCGTGCTCGTCCGGCCGCAGCTTGGTGAGAACATCGGCAAGGCAGCGCGGGCAATGCTGAATTTCGGTCTGACGCAGCTGCGGCTTGTCGCTCCGCGCGATGGCTGGCCAAACCCGGCCGCCGGACCTGCGGCAGCTGGCGCCGATATGGTCCTGGAGCGGGCAGCAGTATTCAACTCGGTCGCAGAGGCAGTGGCGGATTGCAATCATGTGCACGCCACGACGGTGCGCAAGCGCGGCATCTCCAAACCGGTGCTGGACCCTGTGGGTGCTGCGATGCGGATACACCAGGACAAGGGCCGCCACGCCATCCTTTTTGGCCCTGAACGCTCCGGCCTCGAGACAGACGATGTGGCGTTGGCCCGCACCATCATCACTATCCCGATCAATCCGCAGTTCGGCTCGCTCAATCTTGCGCAGGCCGTTATTCTGCTGGTTTATGAATGGTCAAAGACACAGCATCTTGCCCAACCGACTTTGACACAGGAGCTGCCGCCGGCGCCGCAGGAGGAGCTTGACGGCCTGATCGCCCAGCTTGAAGCCATGCTGGAGCCGGCAGGCTACTTCAGCCCTTACAGCCGCGAAGTTGCGACACGGCGTACATTGCACACGGTGCTGACGCGCCCTGGCTGGAACCATCTGGAAGTGCGCACGATGCGCGGAGTGCTGACGACGCTGGCAAGACAGCGCCGTAACGACGAGAGCCGCAGCTGATCAGGCTGACCGCAACGCATCCCAATGATCAAGTTCATAGGCAATGGAAGTTTCGACCACATCGTCCCAGATCCGCGCGACAAAGCCAGCCGGCATGTCTGAACGCTGCGCAGCCATGGTTGCTGCAGTAATGACTTGCTGCTTGCGATCTTCATCCCTGACGCTGTCGCGCGTGGGCTTGATCCGCGCGGCCGCACGCATGTAGCCAAAACGTCGGGCAAGCAGATCGACGAGCTGGCGGTCGAGCTCGTCGACCCCGGCGCGAACCTCGGCCATGGTGGTGCAATCGTCAGCGGCGATAATCGGATCGTTCATCTGCTCCTACTGCCGATGGCAGCCCCGCTTGTCGAGCAGCTTGACGAAAGCAAGGCAATCTGCGAAGCGCGCGATCACGCAAATCATGAGGCCCCACATCCCGGTGAAGTGGTGGCCATCTCGGGCATGTCGGTCCGCAGGTGCGATACCGGGTTCAAGCGCCGCCACGAAGGCGGTGTTCGCAAAATGGAGAATGACATGTCAAAGCGCAAAAGCGCCAAGCACAAGCTTGATCGCCGCATGGGCGAAAACATCTGGGGCCGTCCCAACAGCCCCGTCAATCGTCGGTCGTACGGACCTGGTCAGCACGGCCAGCGTCGCAAGAGCAAGGTCAGCGATTTTGGTCTGCAGCTGCGCGCCAAGCAGAAGCTCAAGGGCTATTATGGCGATGTGACTGAAAAGCAGTTCAAGCGCACCTATCAGGAGGCTGCCCGGATCAAGGGCGACACCGGTCAGAACCTTATCGGCCTGCTTGAGCAGCGCCTCGACATGATCGTCTACCGTGCCAAATTTGCGCCGACGGTGTTTTCCGCTCGCCAGATTGTCAGCCACGGTCACATCCGCGTAAACGGCGTCAAGTGCAACATCGCCTCGCGCCGCTGCTTTGCCGGCGATGTCATCAGCCTTGGCAACAAGGCCAAGGAGATGGCGCTGGTCATCGAGGCTCAGAGCCTGCCAGAGCGCGAGATTCCGGAATATGTGGCAGTAGATGGCAATGACAAGGTGACATTCGCCCGCGTCCCGACGCTGGATGAGGTGCCTTATCCGGTCAAGATGGAACCCAATCTGGTGGTTGAATTCTATTCACGCTGACCGACGGTTTGCACCAGAACATGTGTGACAAAAAAGGGCAGGTTCTCCTGCCCTTTTTTCATGCCAGGATCCGGTGACAAGAAGACGATACCCAAGGTACATCTTGCAGAACCATTCATCTGCCATGGTAGCGCGTGTGGAAAGTGCGCGCGAACCGGTCAAACTGTCTGGCTGCGATCGCGTCGCGCATGGCCTGCATCAACTGCTGGTAAAAAGCGATATTGTGCTCAGTCATCAGCATCGCGCTCAGGATCTCGCCGGAACGCACCAGATGGTGCAGGTAAGCACGGGTGTATCTGGCGCAGGTGGGGCAGGCGCACCGATCGTCGAGTGCGGCCTGATCTTCAGCGAAGCGCGCGTTGCGCAGGTTGATCGGCCCCTGCCAGGTAAAGGCCTGGCCATTGCGGCCTGATCGTGTCGGCAAGACACAATCGAACATATCAACGCCGCGGGCCACAGCGCCGACCAAATCATCTGGTTTGCCTACCCCCATCAGATAGCGCGGCCGGTCGGTCGGCAGTTGGCCGGGTGCAAAGTCAAGCGTGGCAAACATCGCCTCCTGCCCCTCGCCCACCGCCAGCCCGCCAATTGCATACCCATCGAAGCCAATGTCGATGAGCCGCTGCGCCGATGCCGCGCGCATGTCCTGATCCAGCGCACCTTGCTGGATACCGAACAAGGCAGCGCTGGCGGCATGCGGCTCACCTGCATCAAAAGCATCGCGACTGCGCCTGGCCCAGCGCATTGACCGGTCCACCGAGGCAGCGATGGCGTCGTGGCCCTGCTCTACGCGCGGGCATTCATCAAATGCCATGACGATGTCGGAGCCGAGCAGCCGCTGGATTTCCATGGATCTTTCGGGAGTAAGTTCATGCCGCGATCCGTCGAGGTGGCTTTTGAACACCACCCCATGCTCGCTGATCTTGCGCAGATCGGAAAGGCTCATCACCTGATAGCCGCCGCTGTCGGTGAGGATCGGCCGATCCCAACCCATGAAGCGATGCAGCCCGCCCAGCCGCGCCACCCGCTCTGCACCTGGCCGCAGCATCAGGTGGTAAGTGTTGCCAAGAATGATGTCCGCGCCCGCTTTGCGCACATCCTCCACTTTCATGGCTTTTACCGTAGCTGCCGTACCGACCGGCATGAAAGCGGGCGTGCGGATCGCCCCACGTTGCATCCGGATCTCGCCGGTGCGGGCAAGGCCGTCGGTTGCCGCTACGGCAAAGGAAAAACGCGTCATTCCGCCGCTCTTAACGAACAGGCGGTGCGCCGTCACGCAGCGAACGGAAACTTATCGACCAGCGCGTATCTGTCTGCGGCAGGATGGAATGCTCCCAAAGCTCTCGCGCTGGCCCTTTCAGACGATAAGCACGGCCAGCATCCAGCTTTACAGTCGCACGATCAAAGCCGCATGTCTTGCGCCGGCGCAGCCGCAGTTCGGCCGATGCGCCGAAACTTACGCCCAGGATCGTGTCGAAGACCGGCCGGTCACGGTGCCACCCGATCCCGGCGCCAGGATCATAGCGGATCAGCAACGCCTGTTCAAAGCGGCTCGCTTCTTCATCAAAAGCATTTGCTACGCACATGCGCAGATCGACAAGCCATACGGGCATCTGCTCCTCCTTGCGCAAGCCGCCGCCTGCAAAGTCATAGTGCCAACCGAAGGAACGGGTAAGCCGCTTGCCTGCCCACTGCCCGTAACGAAATGGCGCCAGTCCGCATGTATCGATCAGTCCCGTGATGTCGCGCGCCGCGCTGTCACCAACTATCCGCCCACACAGCGTCAGCCCATCAGGTGCTGCTGCCAGGACGGGTGCAGATTGCGGCATATTGCCAAACAAATCGTGCTGTGTTGCCATGGCTCCTTCTATGGGGAGTGCTCCTGAACACGGCAACAGCTTCACACCTGCTCCCGATGGGCTATGCGCAGCCAGATGGATATCGAGCTTTCTATCATCATTGTGCTCACGCTGGTCGCATTGCTGACTGGTTTCATCGATTCTATTGCCGGTGGCGGCGGCCTGATCATGATGCCGGCACTGCTGTTTGCCGGGTTGCCTCCACAACTGGCCCTTGGCACCAACAAGATCCAGTCGGTGTTCGGCACTTCGATGGCTTATCGCAATTATGCGCGCGCGGGTCTGGTCGAATGGCGGAAGGAGAAATGGCTGGCGCTGCTGGCCTTTGCAGGAGCGGCCATCGGTGCCCTGGTGGTGCAGCAGGTATCCGCCCGTGTCCTGGAACTCATCGTGCCGTTGTTTTTGCTGGCAGTGGCGATCTATGTCATTGCATCACCGCGCATGGACGATGCACAGGCGCATCAGCGGCTCACCCGCAAGGGCTATGCTCCTGTCGTTACCGGTATCGGCTTCTACGATGGTTTCTTCGGTCCCGGGACCGGCAGCTTCCTTGCCGCTTCGCTGGTCGGCCTGCGCGGTGAAGGGCTGACCCGCGCGACAGGCCATGCCAAGCTGTTCAACATGCTGACCAATCTGGGCAGCGTCATCGTCTTTGCCTTTGGCGGCAAGATCATCTGGTTGCTCGGCCTGTCGATGGCGGTGGGCTCCATGACGGGATCGTGGCTTGGCTCGCGCACTGCGGTGAAGCACGGCGCGCGTCTGATCCGGCCGCTGCTTGTGATCATCAGCGTTGCACTGACTGCGCGACTCTTGTGGGGATGGTTCCAGGCCTGATTGTCAGAACTCGTACACCACCGTGAGCCGCGACAGCGTGTCGGTTTTGAAAGCCTTGTCAGGTGGATCGGTATCATGTTCAAGGCTGTAGGACAGTCGCGCTTTCAACCCTGAACCAATGTCCGCCTCAAGCCCGGTCAGCGATGAAAAATTCGAATTGCCCGAGCGGATGAACAGATTGGCTTCTTCGGTAAGGTTGATGATGTCCGTGATTTGCCAATCGGCGTTGAATGCGCCCAAAGCTGCCAGAAAGCTTTCCGAGCCATCGGGTGTCAGTTCCACCCGCCTGTATGCCGGCCCGCCCTTGAACGACACTTGCAGGCGGTCACGCTCGATCAGGCGGTAACCCACGCCTCCCGAAAGCGAATAGCGCGACGTGAAACCCTGAAACCGATCGCTTTCATATTGCAGCAGGGAAAACACGAAGCCTTTGTCGGAAAAATTGTAGTTTGGCTCATAAGAAGCACGATAGCGCTCGCGGGTGGTGCGGCCGGCGCTGCGTTGATAGTCCACACGGCCGGCCAGCTTGTGCCGCCAGTCGACGCCGATCCGCTCAAGCGCGAGCGCGCCTGTAAATCCGGTATTCCGCGTATTACCGGTCGATCGGAATGCGCCAAGCTCGCCCTTGCCTTCCCAAAGGTCAAACAGGCCGCCGCCATGCGCAGGCGGCGCGTCTGCCTGTGCCCGGGCGGCAAGGCGGGCGCGCTGCTTTTGCTGGAAACTGTCATAAAGGATGTCGATTTCGCGCACATCTGCCGGGTGTGTCTGACGTGCAAACTTCGTGATCGTGTCGACGGCCTCTGCATCGCCCGACGCAATTGCCGCTTCCACCATGGCGCGCACGCCTGGTGGCAATTGCGCCGCAGCAGGAGTCGTGCAGGCAAGCATCGCCATAAGCACAACCGAACCGACCTTCTTCATCACGCGGCGCTCTAGCAATCAGTCGCGCAGCCGCCAACCGGTCTTGAAGATCCATGCAATGATCCCGACGCACAGCACCAGGAACGCGATCGTCAGCCCGGCGGCAAGCTCGATGCTGACGTCCGCTTCGCCATAGAAGGTCCAG
Source organism: Croceicoccus esteveae (assembly GCF_031846435.1). NCBI lineage: Bacteria > Pseudomonadati > Pseudomonadota > Alphaproteobacteria > Sphingomonadales > Erythrobacteraceae > Croceicoccus > Croceicoccus esteveae. The sequence continues at coordinate 569,202 of NZ_JAVRHS010000001.1, read as the reverse complement.
CGAAGGCCGCTCACCAGATAGACAATTGGATTGAACAGCGCGACGGTGCGCCATGGGTCTGCCAGCATGTCGATCGAATAGAAAGTGCCACCCAGAAAAGTCAGTGGCGTAAGCACCAGCAGCGGAATCATCTGTAGCTTTTCAAACCCTTCCGCCCATAGTCCAAGAATGAACCCGAACAGGGAAAAGGCGCAGGCGACTAGGATGATAAAGCCGAAAGCCAGCACCGGATAGGTGATGTGGTAGTCGACAAAGACCGTGGCGGTCACAAGGATGATCGCGGCAAGGATGAGGGATTTCGTGATTGCAGCGCCGATAAATCCGATGAGCGTCTCGGCAACGCCGACCGGCGCTGATAACAGTTCGTAAATGGAGCCGGTGAACCGGGGCATATAGATGCCGAAGCTGGCGTTCGACGTGCTTTCGGAGAGGAGAGTAAGCAGCAGCAAGCCCGGCACGATGAACGCGCCATAGCTGACGGTGCCGACGCTTTCCATGCGGCCACCAATGGCAGCACCAAACACGATGAAGTACAGACAGGTGGTAATGACCGGCGAAATGATCGTGCCGAACACCGCGCGCCACGCCCGATACAGTTCGTTGCGGTAAATGGCCCAGGCACCGGTTGCATTGAAGCTGCCCATCATCGAGCCGCTCCCGCGCCATTTTCCACAAGGTTCACGAAGATATCCTCCAGGCTCGATTCGCTGACATCGAGCGCGGTGAAAACGATGTCATGTTCCACCAGCATCCGCGCAAGCTCGGCAATCTCCTGCTTGCCTTTGCCCGACCCGTCGCCGCCCCTGTAACACAGCACGCTGCCGCCTTGCGTCAGCGTCGCGTTCATAGCCGCGATTGGGGGCGGCAGCATCGCGAGGGGCTCTGCCAGGGTGAACCGCGCTTCTGTCCGGCCAAGCCTTGCCATCATGGCTGCCTTGTCATCCACCAGCAGGATGCGGCCCTTGTCGATGATGCCGACACGGTCGGCCATTTCCTCGGCCTCTTCAATGTAATGCGTGGTAAGAATGATGGTGGTGCCGGTATCACGCAGTGTGTCAATCAGCCGCCACATGTCCCGGCGCAGTTCGACATCGACGCCAGCGGTCGGCTCATCGAGAAACAGCAGTTCCGGATCGTGCGCCAGCGCCTTGGCAATCAGCACGCGGCGCTTCATGCCACCCGACAGGGTGCGGATCTGCGCATCGCGCTTGTCCCACAATTGCAGCGAGCGCAGCACCGTTTCCACCCGGCCAGGATCAGCAGGTGCGCCGAACAGACCGCGGGAAAAGGCGATGGAGCGCCCGACCTTTTCAAAGATGTCGAAGCCCAGTTCCTGCGGCACCAGCCCGATGCGCCTGCGAATGCCGCGCCAATCGTGCCGCATGTCCTTGCCAAAGGCCATGATGGTGCCCGATGTCGGCCGTACCAACCCGCATACCGCGCCGATCAGCGTGGTCTTGCCCGCGCCATTGGGGCCAAGCAGCGCAAAGATCTCGCCCTTGCCAATGGCAAGATCGGCATGGTCGAGGGCAGTGACGGCAGGCGCGCCGCCGCGGGCCGGATATTGCTTGGTCAGGCCGCGTATATCAAGAACGATGTCCATCGCCGGCGTAGTGCGGGCAGCGCGATCCGATTGCAAGCCGTCTGACCGATTGCAATCGGTCAGGGGATGAGCAGCGATGCATCGCCATAGCTGTAAAAGCGGTAATCGCTTGCGATCGCGTGGGCGTAAGCCGCCTGCATCCGCTCCAGCCCCATCAGCGCGCTTACCAACATGAACAGCGTGGAACGCGGCAGATGAAAATTCGTCATGAGACCATCCACTCCGCGAAACCGGTAGCCCGGCGTGATGAAAATGGCCGTGTCTCCTTCAAAGGGCTGGATTGTTCCAGCTTCATCACAGGCGCTTTCCAGCAGCCGGAGCGAGGTAGTGCCCACGCAGATGAGCCGCCCGCCATCCTGCCGCGCCTTGTTCAGCCGTTCGGCAGTGGCAGCGTCGATCCGGCCCCATTCGGCATGCATGACATGGTCGTTGGTATCATCGGCCTTGACCGGCAGGAACGTGCCCGCACCAACATGCAGGGTCAGGAGTTCGCGGGCAATTCCCGCCGCCTCCAGCGATGCCAGCAGTTCAGGCGTGAAGTGGAGCGCTGCGGTCGGAGCCGCGACTGCGCCGTCCCGGCTGGCAAACATCGTCTGATAATCGGTGCGATCCGCTTCATCAGGCGTGCGCCGTGCCGCGATGTAGGGCGGCAGAGGCATCGTTCCTGCCCGTTCCAGCAACAGCTCGACCGGCTCGTCACCTGCGAAGGCCAGCGTCCAGCTGCCATCGGGGTGGCGTTCTTCGGCAAGCACGGCGACGTCATTGCCGAACGCGATCGTCTCTCCTGCACGCAGACGCCGGCCATTGCGGACGAAGGCCTGCCAGCGGCGCAGATCGAGCCGCTTGTGCAGGGTGACGCCAAGCCTTGCCTGCCCACGCCGCCCTTCCAGCTGCGCAGGAATGACCCGCGTATCGTTGAAGATGAGAACATCGCCTGCCCTCAGAGCCGACGGCAAGTCGCGCACTGACCGATCCACCACCGGCGATCTGCCATCCACGACAAGCATGCGGGCGCTGTCACGCGGACGGGCCGGACGCAGGGCGATCCGGTCTGTCGGCAGTTCAAAATCAAAATGATCAACACGCATGGTGCGCGTGTAAGGATGGGCGGCAAAACTGCAAGCGGATCGCCGCCCGGCCACACCGGCAGCACACCGGCAGGCAGGCCACTCACCGTCAACTGCCGGCGATCGCGCCACTCACATGATGGATGCCGCCGGCTTACTCCGCGATTGGCGCATTCAGCATGTCGACCGTCGTTTCGCCCCGATCGGGAGAGGCAAGATCAGGCCGCGGCTTGCCCTCGCTTGCCAGCGACGCCTGCACGATACGGGTCGGACTGGCTGGCGGTTCACCCCTCGCGATGACATCGACCTGATCCATTCCGGCAATGACGCGGCCAAAATTGGTGTAATTGCGATCGAGCGACATGCGCGGATAGAACACGATGAAGAACTGGCTGTTGGCGGAATCAGGCTCTGCTGTACGGGCCATGGATACACTGCCGCGCAGGTGCGGGACCTGGTTGAATTCGGCCGCAAGATCGGCAAGCTGGGAGCCGCCTTCGCCAGTCCCGGTCGGGTCACCGGTCTGTGCCATGAACCCCTCGATCACCCGATGGAAGATGACGCCATCGTAAAAGCCCTGTCGAGCAAGCGTCTTGATCCGTTCCACGTGACCCGGCGCCCAATCGGGCTTCAGCCGGATGGCGACTCGACCGCCATTTGACAGATCGAGCAGGAGGACATTGTCAGGATCTGCAGCGATATCGGCGTCCACCAGCCAGTAGCTTTGCTGGGCTGAAGGCGTAGCGACCGGCGCATCCTGCGCAAACGCCGGCGTCGACAGGACAAGGGCCGGGCCAAGCAGGCCTGCGGCGAAACGACGCATCTTCATTGAAGGCACTGCACCTTTCCGGCCAATATCGCGGCCATGTTCTTCGTTATGATATGTCAGGGCCAGGACGTCAGGGCCAGGCAGTGACGATGGTGTGGTAGCCTGTCAAAGCTGACAAGGTAATGAACGTCTGTGCATCACGGCATGAATTTAAAGACTGCCCTTCTGGCCATGGGCAGCGACATGGGCGATGACTTGTTCGCGGACCGCGCTGCTGACAAATGGTGTGATGTCGCCGCCAAACCAGGCGATCTCCTTGACCAGCTTCGATGCGATTGGCTGCAGGCTGACGTCGGCCATGAGGAAGACAGTCTCGATGGCATCGTTCAACTGCTGGTTCATGCCGGCCATCTGATATTCATATTCAAAATCGGCAACTGCCCGCAATCCGCGCACGATCATGGTCGCGCCCTGTGCCTCGGCAAACTTGATGAGCAGGGCATCGAACGGGACGATGTCGATATTGTCGAGCTCCATGCGCGCCACCTCTTGTGCCACCATGGCGTTACGCTGTTCGGTAGTGAACATCGGGTTCTTCGATGGATTGGTCGTGATGCCGATTATCAGCCGGTCGACCAGCTTTGACCCGCGGCGGATGATGTCGCAATGCCCCCGCGTGATCGGATCGAAAGTGCCGGGGTAAAGACCCACGCGCTGCCTGCCTGGCTCAACCTCTTGCTGCGCGACCATGGTTTCCCCCTTCATGTCCTTACCTGCAAACCCCTGATCGCGACTGCCGGCCATCTTTCACGATCGGTCATTTTTTGCGTGCGATCGTGAAACGCGCCACGTCGCGCAGCAGGTCCGCTTCTGGTCCATGATCGGCAAGATGCGCAATCGCCTGTTCCACCAGCGCCTGCGCCTGATCGCGAGCACGAGCGGGCCCGAGCAGGGACACAAAGGTTGCCTTGCCTGCCAGCGCATCCTTGCGCAGCGCCTTGCCCGCAAGGTGTTCGTCGCCTTCATGATCCAGCAGATCATCCGCAATCTGAAATGCAAGCCCGACATCGCGCGCATACATGCGCAGCGGCTTGCGCGCTTCTGAAGAAACGCGGCCAAGGATTGCGCCCATTTCGACAGAAGCAGTCAGCAGCGCGCCGGTCTTCAACTGCTGCAGGCGCGTAACGGTAGGAAGGTCAAAGATCTGGTGTTCAGCAGCAATGTCCATCATCTGCCCGCCTGCCATTCCGGCAAGGCCACTGGCTCGGGCAAGCGCGGAGACAAGATCGGAGCGGGTGACCGGATCGTCGCTGATATCGTGCGAGCCCAAGATCTCGAAGGCCAGCGCATGGAGCGCATCGCCTGCAAGCACGGCTGTGGCTTCATCAAAAGCGCGATGCGTGGTCAGCTTGCCGTGCCGCAATTCATCGTCGTCCATGCATGGCAGGTCGTCATGAATGAGAGAATAGACGTGTATCGATTCGAGCGCGCATCCGACCTTCACCGATACATCGCGATGAACATCGAACATTCCGGCGGTTGCCACGCACAGCAATGGCCGCATCCGCTTGCCGCCGCCGATCGCTGCGTAACGCATCGCTTCGACAAGCTGGCGGCGCGGATCGGACGGAATTGGCAGCAACGCATCGAAGCAACAATCGACCTCCTGCGCTATGCGCTCAAGCGCAGCCGGCAGAGTGTCGGTGGCGTGGACCATGGACACGTTCACCCAACGCCCGGCTCATCAAAGGGGCGGGTTCCCGCTGCCTTGCCGTCTGCATCAGCCACGATGGCTTCGATCCGCGCCTGCGCTGCGTCAAGCCGCGATTGGCAATGCTTGCGCAGCTTTTCTCCGCGCTCGTAGAGATCGATCGATTCGTCGAGCGCGGCCTCCCCACCTTCGAGGCGGCGCACAACCTCCTCAAGCTGCTTGAGCGCAGCTTCGTAGCTCAGCGCGGTGATGTCCTGATTGCCCTCATCCATGATGGTGCAGCTTTGGCGGTGTGGCGCAGCATGGTCAAGAGAGGGGAAAAGTTCTGGAACGATGATGGTAGCTTGGGTTAAGGCGCCGAACATGCCCCAGACCCCAGATCCGATCACCGCCCAGACCGTTGCCGCGCACGGGCTTTCCCCAGAAGAATACGACCGGGTGCTCCATGCGCTCGGGCGGGAACCCAATCTCGTCGAGCTCGGCATCTTTTCCGTGATGTGGTCAGAGCATTGCAGCTACAAATCCAGCCGCTTTCACCTGAAGCGCCTGCCAACCGAAGCGGAATGGGTCATCTGCGGCCCTGGTGAAAATGCCGGCGTCATCGATATCGGCGAAGGGCCAGACGGCAGCAGGCTTGCCTGCATCTTCAAGATGGAGAGCCACAACCACCCCTCCTACATCGAACCGTATCAGGGAGCGGCGACTGGCGTTGGCGGCATCCTGCGCGATGTGTTCACCATGGGCGCGCGGCCGGTTGCGAACATGAACGCCCTGCGGTTCGGATCGCCGGACCATCCCCGGATGAAGCATCTGGTGAAAGGCGTCGTCGCTGGCATCGGTGGCTATGGCAATTGCGTGGGCGTACCCACGGTGGGCGGCGAAACGAACTTCGACCCTGCCTATGATGGCAACATCCTGGTGAACGCGATGACGGTCGGCATCGCAGAACAGGATCGCATTTTCTATTCTGCTGCGACCGGCGTGGGCAATCCGATTGTCTATGTCGGATCGAAAACCGGGCGCGACGGCATCCATGGTGCCACCATGGCCAGCGCTGACTTTGACGAGAACTCCGATGAGAAGCGCCCCACGGTGCAGGTGGGCGACCCGTTCACTGAAAAACTGCTGATCGAGGCATGCCTGGAGCTGATGGCGACCGATGCCATCGTTGCCATTCAGGACATGGGCGCGGCGGGCCTCACCTCCTCCAGCGTGGAAATGGCGACGAACGGCGGCACCGGCATCACGCTCGACATGGGCGCGGTGCCCTGCCGCGAGGAAGGTATGACGCCTTACGAAATGATGCTGTCCGAATCGCAGGAACGCATGCTGATGGTGCTGAAACCCGGCCGCGAAGCCGAGGCAGAGGCGATCTTCCGCAAATGGGAGCTGGACTTTGCCGTGATCGGCACCGTTACCGACACCGGGCGAATGGTGCTCACTTTCAAGGGCGAGACCGTTTGCAACATTCCTCTGGGTCCGCTGGCCGACGATGCACCGCAGTACGAGCGCCCTTATATTACGCGCGAAGAATACCGGACCTGGGCGCAGGTCGAACCTCTTGGGCAGGTGGAGGAAAGCGCCGACCTTGGCGCGGACCTGCTGGCCATGATGGGCAGCCCTGCCCTCGCCTCCCGCCGGTGGATCTGGGAACAATATGATTCGCAGGTCGGTGCAGACACGATGCAGCGTTCGGGCGGCGATGCCGCCGTGGTGCGGATCCATGGCACGCAAAGGGCGCTGGCGATCACTACCGATTGCACGCCGCGCTATTGTTTTGCCGATCCTTACGAAGGCGGCAAGCAAGCCATTGCCGAAGCCTACCGCAATCTTTGTGCAGTGGGTGCACGACCATTGGCAGTGACCAATTGCCTCAATTTCGGCAATCCTCAGCGGCCCGAAATCATGGCGCAGTTCGTCAACTGCCTCGAAGGCATGGGCGATGCGTGCCGGGCGCTGGCTTTCCCCATCGTCAGCGGCAATGTCAGCCTGTATAATGAAAGCAAGGCGACCGGCGGCGGTTCGGCGATCCTGCCGACGCCTGCCATTGGCGGCGTCGGCGTTCTTGAAGACAGCAGCCGCATGGCCACTATCGCTTTCAAGAATGCGGGCGATGCCATCTGGCTGATCGGCGGGCATGGCACTGATCTTGGCCAGTCACTCTGGCTGCGCGATGTGCAGGGCCGCAACGCGGGTGCGCCTCCCGAAGTGGACCTGAAAAAGGAGTTTCGAAACGGCGAACTGATCCGTGCCATGATCACAGGCGGCATGCTCAACGCCGTTCACGATGTATCAGACGGCGGCCTGCTCGTGGCACTGGCGGAAATGGCGCTGGCAGGCAATCTTGGCGCTGATATCGATCCGCTCACCACCGGCGAGGCATTCGCCGAGGATCAGGGCCGTTATGTCGTGACCACCCCTGCCGGGGCTGCCGACCTCGAAGGGGCGCTGCGAATCGGCACCGTTGGCGGGGATGTCATCAGCGGTGTTGACCTTCCCACACTGCGCAGCGGACATGAGCGGTTCTTTGCCGATTGGATGGACGACTGAGAGCCGATTGGCAGCTTGGTTATCCCGGCCTGCAAGAACCGATGCTTCTGATGTGTCAGTCCACCCAGTCTTCGCGCGCAATATCGAGCAATTGCAGGATTGCGGTCAGGTCGCCCCGCTCAACCCAGCCGTTGGCGGCGGTTCGCGCCGCAGGTTTCGCCCGATAGGCAATGCCGTAATCGGCCGCCTGCAACATCGGAATGTCATTGGCACCGTCGCCCAGAGCCATGCTGCGCGCGCCGTCGCCAAGCCGGGCCTGTTCTTCTTCAAGCACGCGCCGCTTTGCAGCGGAGTCCACAATCGCTCCTGTAAGTGTTCCGCTCAGCCGGCCATCAGCGGCGCCGAGCCGATTTCCGACCACACGGTCAAAGCCGATCATCTCGGCAACAGGATCGGCAAAGCTGTGGAACCCGCCGGTGACAAGTATGCTGCGCGTCCCGCGCGCAGCCAATGTGCGCACCAGAACACGTGCGCCCGGTGTCGGCACGATCCGTTCAGCCAAGCATTGCGCGATGCAATCCTCAGGCAGGTCGGCAAGCAGGCCGACCCGCTCTGCGAGCGCGGCGGCGAAGTCGATTTCCCCATTCATCGCCCGTTCGGTGATGGCAGCAATCTGCGGCTTCACACCGGCATAATCGGCGAGCTCATCGATGCACTCCTGCCCGATCATCGTGGAATCCATGTCGGATACAAGAAGATGCGGCACTGTAATGAGATGATCCGCCATCAGCAGGTCGCACGGGCCGAAAGCTTCGTCCAGAATTTGCACCACGGCAGTCCGGTCCCCTTCGGGCAGAAGGATCTGCAACGTATCGCCGCAAAACTCCAGCATCGCTGCTTCGGCGACAGGCCAGCCCCGGCGCGCCAACTGCGCAGAAGCGGCATCAAGTGCGGTTTCAAGTCGGTCCTTGTCTGCTAACAACCGCACGATGAGCAATGTCTGGCACTCCGCAAAAGACGGTGGGACAAAACCGCCGCTCGCGCTCATCGCAGGGCCGACCGCCAGCGGCAAGAGCGAACAGGCCGTGCGCCTGGCCTTGCGTTTGCAGGACAGGGGGCAGCCTTCTATCATTATCAATGCCGACAGCGCGCAGGTATATGGCGACCTTCGTGTGCTTTCAGCGCGGCCTTCGGTTCACGACATGCACGGTATCGAGCATCGGCTGTTCGGCACCTGGGATGGTGCGCAGGCGTGTTCCGCTGCCGACTGGGCCGCAGCGGCACGGGTCGAAATTGCACGTGCGCACGATGCCGGCGCGCTGCCCATTCTGGTCGGAGGCACAGGGCTTTACCTTCGCAGCCTGCTCGACGGCATCGCTCCTGTGCCGCAAATCGAGCCCGCCATTCGCGCGCAGGTCCGCGCCATGATGACCAGCGCTGCCCATGCCGCGCTCGGTAACGAGGATCCTGCCGCCGCACGGCGCCTGGCTCCTGCCGATACGACGCGCATCATGCGGGCGCTGGAAGTGGTGCGCTCCACCGGACGGCCGCTCCACGCTTGGCAGGAAAAACGCTCAGGCGGCATCAGCGAGCAGGTTCGCCTTTGGCCGGCTATCCTGCTGCCTGATCGGACAGCGCTTTATGCCCGTTGCGAAACGCGCTTTGCCAGTATGATGGACAATGGCGCGATCGATGAGGTTCGTGCCCTGCTGGCTCGCCGGCTCGACCCTGCCCTGCCGATCATGCGCGCCATTGGCGTTGCAGCCATCGCCACGTTCCTGCAACAGGAGAGCGATCGCGAGACGGCAATCACCATCGGAGCACAGGCGACTCGCCGATACGCAAAGCGTCAATACACCTGGTTTGGCAATCAGACGCCTGCCGCATGGCACTTCGCGGGTAACAATGAAGCTTTTGACACCGCCTTAAACGACATATTATTATCAAGACTGCTGTTGACATGACATAGCGTTTCACTTAGCAGTCGCACAATATTGTGAGCAAGCGGCCCGGCAGCCTGTCTTCCGGGCCGCAATTATGTCAGATTTCATCCTGATGGGAGACTTCCCCGTGACCCACCCTGCGACAAAGCGCACCGGCGCCGAGGTCCTGATGGACAGCCTGGTTGAGCAGGGCGTGGAGGTTGTGTTCGGCTACCCCGGTGGCGCAGTGCTCCCCATCTATGATGCGCTGTTCACCGATGATCGCATCCGCCATATCCTGGTGCGCCACGAAGCCGGCGCTGCCCATGCAGCCGAAGGTTATGCTCGTTCCACCGGCAAACCCGGCGTGGTGCTGGTCACTTCCGGGCCGGGTGCAACGAACGCGGTCACCGGCATTGCCGACGCGTTCATGGATTCCATACCCATAGTCGTGCTCAGCGGGCAGGTCGCCACCGCGATGATCGGCACCGACGCGTTCCAGGAAGCGGATACGATCGGGATTACCCGCCACTGCACGAAGCATAATTATCTGGTGAAGGATCCAGCAGAGCTTGCCGGCACCATCACCGAGGCTTTCCGCATTGCAACGACGGGACGGCCCGGCCCGGTGGTCGTCGATATTCCCAAGGACGTGCAGGTTGCCGAGGTCCAGGCAGGAAGCGCTTCCCCGCTGCGCGCCGACCGTTACCGACCTGTGCTCCTTGGCCGGGATGAAGCGATATCTGAAGCGGTGCGGCTGCTGGCTGCCGCTAGGGCACCGGTGCTCTATACAGGTGGCGGTGTCATCAATTCAGGACCGGAAGCGTCGGTGTTGTTGCGCGAGTTGCAGGCAGCATGCGGCGCCCCGGTGACTTCCACGCTGATGGGATTGGGCGCTTTCCCTTCGCGGGGCAAGGCATGGCTTGGCATGCTGGGCATGCACGGGACATTCGAAGCCAACATGTCGATGAACCGTGCGGACGTCATCCTGTGCGTGGGCGCGCGCTTCGATGATCGCGTGACTGGTCGTCTTGACGATTTTGCTCCCGATGCAATCAAGATCCACATCGATATCGATCGCTCCTCGATCAACAAGACCGTTGCGGTGGATCTGCCGATCATCGGGGACTGTGCGCATGTGTTGCGCCAGATGCTTGATGAATGGAAAGCAACTGGCGCGCAGGCTAACGATCTGGGCGAATGGTATGCCCGCATAGAAGGCTGGCGGGCGCGGCTTTCCCTGGCCTATCCCAAATCCGACACGCAGATCATGCCGCAGCATTCCATCGAGCGCCTGTACGAGCTGACGAAGGATCGCGACCCGATCATCACGACCGAGGTGGGTCAGCACCAGATGTGGGCAGCGCAGCATTTCCGGTTCTTCAGCCCCAACAAATGGCTGACCAGCGGAGGTCTGGGTACCATGGGCTATGGTCTGCCCGCGGCGATCGGCGCGCAGATCGGCAACCCCGACGCACTGGTCATCGACATCGCCGGCGAAGCTTCAATCCAGATGAACATCCAGGAACTTGGCACAGCGAGCCAGTATCGCCTGCCGGTGAAGGTGTTCATCCTCAACAATGAATTCATGGGCATGGTCCGCCAATGGCAGGAGCTGACCTATGAAAGCCGGTACTCGAACAGCTATTCGGAATCGCTGCCCGATTTCGTGATGCTGGCGCAGGCCTATGGCTGGAAAGGCATTCTGGTGCAGGACCCGGATGATCTCGATCAGGCAATCAACGACATGCTCGCGCATGACGGTCCGGTCATGGTGGACTGCCGGGTTGCACAGCTGGCAAATTGCCTGCCGATGTTCCGTTCAGGCGCGGCACACACCGACATGCTCCTTTACGGCGACGAAGCACCTGCGGCTGTCACGACAGAAGCACTGGCCGCGGTATGAGCATGCTGGATGAACGCCCATCTGAACGTCACGTACTGACAGTGACGGTGGACAACGACCCGGGCATTCTGGCCAAGATCGCGGGCCTGTTTACCGCGCGCGGTTACAACATCGACAGCCTGACTGTCGCCGACATCAGCGAAAATCATCGTGTTTCGCGCATCACCATTGTCACACAGGGCCCGCCTCAGGTCATCGACCAGATCCAGGCGCAGCTTGAACGGCTGATCCCGGTCCACAAGGTGGAGGATCTTACCGAGCTCGGGCCGCATGTGGAACGCGAACTTGCGCTCGTGAAAGTGGCGGGACGCGGCGACAGCCGGGTGGAAGCGATGCGGGTTGCCGGGGTGTTTCGCGCCAAGGTGGTCGACACCACGACGCAAAGCTTCGTCTTTGAAATCACCGGGGCACCGGCAAAGATCGACAGCTTTGTTGCGCTCATGCGCGAGCTCGGTCTGGTCGAAGTCGGCCGCACAGGCATCGTCGGCATGATGCGCGGTGTCGGCTGAGCCAGGTTTCTTGCTCCTTGGTGAAGGAGCGCTTCACGCCTTGAGGGATGATTGACTTTGAAAGTATTTTACGACGCGGATTGCGACACGAACCTGATCGCCGACAAGAAGATTGCCATTGTCGGCTACGGCAGCCAGGGCCACGCCCATGCGCAGAACCTGCGTGACTCCGGCGTGAAAGAGGTTGCCATTGCTCTGCGCGAGGGGTCCGCAACCCGCAAGAAAGCCGAGGACGCCGGCTTCAAGGTAATGACGAATCGCGACGCAGCGCAATGGGCAGACATCGTCATGGTGCTGGCGCCCGATGAACACCAGGCCGCGATCTGGCAGGACGATCTTGCCGGCAACATGAAGCCGGGTGCGGCGCTTGCCTTCGCTCACGGGCTCAACGTGCATTTCGGTCTCATCGAACCGTCCGCCGATCTCGACGTCATCATGATCGCGCCCAAGGGTCCGGGGCACACCGTGCGCAGCGAATATGTGCGTGGCGGCGGGGTGCCCTGCCTCATTGCCATTCACCAGGATGCAACCGGCAATGCCCATGACGTGGCGCTTGCCTATGCCTCGGGTGTGGGCGGCGGCCGCTCCGGCATTATCGAGACGAACTTTCGCGAAGAATGCGAAACCGACCTGTTTGGCGAACAGGCGGTGCTGTGCGGCGGCATTACCCACCTTATCCAGGCCGGGTTCGAAACCTTGGTCGAAGCAGGTTATGCGCCCGAGATGGCTTATTTCGAATGCCTGCATGAAACCAAGCTGATCGTCGACCTGCTGTACGAAGGCGGCATTGCGAACATGCGGTATTCGATCAGCAACACGGCCGAATATGGCGATATCACTACCGGCCCTCGCATCATCACGGACGAGACGAAAGCCGAGATGAAGCGCGTGCTGGCCGACATACAGTCAGGCAGGTTTGTAAAGAACTTCGTTCTCGACAATCGCGCCGGGCAACCTGAATTGAAAGCGGCGCGCAAGCAGGCCGAAGCGCACCCGATCGAAAAAACCGGTGCGCAGTTGCGGGCAATGATGCCTTGGATCGGTGCCAACAAGCTGGTGGACAAGGAACGCAACTAAGCATGATCTAAGCAGACGCTGCTTGCGCTGAACAGACGATGTTGCCGGTGCGTCGATCTGCACCGGCAGCGATTGCCGGCAAAGTAACACACAAGTTGCTTGCGACGGATCGGTCCAGCGGCCACTCTTGTCGCTGCACCCGCCTGAAAAGGAATTGTTCATGCAACCAAGATACCTTGTACCTGTCGCGGCGGCTCTTATGATCACTGCTGTGCCAGTGCTCGCGACAAGCCAAAGCGGGCCGCAGGTCCCCGGAGCGCAGGACGTCTCCCGGGTGAGCGCCGGCACCTATCGCACTGACCCTCTGCACACGTTGGTCGGCTGGAGCGTCAATCATTTCGGGTTCAATGATTACTACGGCGTGTTCGGCGATGCAGAAGGCGTGCTGCAGATCGACCCTGCCAATCCTGCGGCAGCCAGTGTGGCAGTCACCATCCCGATCACCAGCCTTGCAGTCGTCAGCGAAGGGCTGCGCGAGCACCTGCTGCGTGGCGGCAAGGATGGCGCGGCGGCCGATTTCTTTGGCCCTGAACCTGCACCTGCGATTTTTCGTTCGACTTCTGTCCGAATGGATGATGACGACAAGGATGAGGCGGTGATCACGGGAAATCTCACTCTCAATGGTGTCACCCGGCCAATCACCATAGAGGCGGAGTTTACCGGCGCCGGCGCAAACCCGATGAGCAAGAAGGAAACCATTGGCTTCGAAGGCGAAACGGTGATCCGGCGCTCCGAGTTCGGGATGAGCGCCTTGATCCCGCTCGTCGCAGATGAAGTCGAGTTGAAGATCAGCGCTGCGTTCGAAAAGCAATGATCGGCGGGTTCGGGCGGCGCGGTCTGCCGCCTGCCTGAACTTGGCTATGGACATATGTTGCACACGCTCACATAACATTATGAAACATGCTTTTTGATGCTGCCCTTGTGCTGCGGTTTTCGGGATTGCCCGCGACCCTGGCTTCGCTTTTGCGACTTACCCGCCCCCGGGCGTGAACTTCTGCGCGGCTATCTGCGCGTAGTGTCCGGGGGTTGATACAGCAAAGCCACTCTCGCAAAATCTAAAAGCGGAAAACCTACATGTCCATGTTGCCTGATCCGTCGGTAAAGTACCGGCCATTTGCTCCTGTTGATCTGCATGATCGCACGTGGCCGTCACGTGTGATCGATGCGCCCCCGCGGTGGCTTTCAACCGATATGCGCGACGGCAATCAATCACTTATCGATCCTATGGACAGCGCAAAGAAGAACCGCTTCTTCGATCTGCTGGTGAAGGTCGGACTCAAAGAAATCGAGGTCGGATTCCCGGCTGCCGGAGCGACAGAATTCGGCTTCATTCAGGGGCTGGTGCAAAGCGGACGCATTCCCGACGATGTGGTCATACAGGTGCTGACGCAGGCGCGCGAGGATCTGATCCGTACCAGCTTCGACAGCCTGGAAGGCGCACGAACTGCAATCGTGCATCTGTACAACGCAGTGTCGCCAGCCTGGCGAGAGATCGTGTTTCGCATGGATCGTGCGCAGGTGCGCGAGATTGCCGTTACAGGTGCGAGCATCATGCGTGACGAAGCGGCCAAGCGGCCCGACACTGACTGGCGCTTTCAATATTCGCCCGAAACCTTCTCGACCGCAGAACTCGATTTCAGCCTCGAGTGCTGCGAAGCGGTGATGAGCGTGCTGTGTCCCACGCCTGACCGGCCGCTGATCCTCAATTTGCCTGCCACGATCGAGGCGGCAACACCCAACATCTACGCTGACCAGATCGAATATTTCTGTCGCAACATTCCCAATCGCGAGAGTGTCGTAGTCAGCCTGCACACTCATAATGACCGGGGCACCGGTGTCGCCGCTGCCGAGCTTGGCATCATGGCCGGCGCAGACCGGATCGAAGGCTGCCTGTTCGGCAATGGCGAGCGTACGGGCAATTGCTGTCTCGTGACAGTCGCTCTCAACATGTACACGCAAGGCATTGATCCGGGACTGAATTTTTCGAACATTGATGAAGTCATCGAAACGGTGGAATATTGCAACCAGATCCCGGTGCATCAGCGACACCCCTATGGTGGTGAGCTGGTGTTTACGGCATTTTCGGGCAGCCATCAGGATGCGATC
The DNA here is from genome assembly GCF_031846435.1 of Croceicoccus esteveae. Classification (NCBI taxonomy): domain Bacteria; kingdom Pseudomonadati; phylum Pseudomonadota; class Alphaproteobacteria; order Sphingomonadales; family Erythrobacteraceae; genus Croceicoccus; species Croceicoccus esteveae. Next base: position 554,042 of record NZ_JAVRHS010000001.1, on the reverse strand, counting down.
AAGAAAGGATTTGAGGCACGGGACCAGCAGAACGACCGTGGCTGGCGCGTGCCTTACCTGCCGATCGATCCCGCCGATCTTGGCCGCAACTACGAGGCTGTGATCAGGGTGAATTCGCAATCCGGCAAAGGCGGTTTCGCCTGGGTTCTGGAGCAGGATCAGGGATTGAAATTGCCCAAGCGGATGCAGGCGCATTTTTCCAAGGCAGTCCAGCATCTCGCTGATGAAAAGCAGCAGGAAGTAACGGCACACGACATCTGGTCCGCTTTCTGTCGCGAATATCATCTCGATGCACCGCAGCAATTCACGCTGGTCGAATATGAGGAGACCAGGGCAGCGGATGGTTCCCGCATCTTTGCCGGCACGATCGGCGTCGATGGCAAGGAGCGCAGCGTATCGGGCCGCGGAAACGGGCTGTTGTCATCGGTGGTCGCGACGCTCGCCGACAGCTTCCAGATAAGCTTGGAAATCATCGACTATTCGGAGCATGCCATGTCGACCGGATCAGATGCCCGCGCGGCCGCTTACGTTGAATGCATGGCCGCAAATGGCGAAATCATCTGGGGGGTCGGCATCCACGAAGACGTCGCAACCGCCAGCGTCCGCGCCATCTTGAGTGCCGCCAACGCAGCACACGGCCTCCTTCCCCGCTGATCAGCAGGAATGTGCTTGTCAAACGGCACTCCATAGCGCGTCCGCCATGGCGTCCAAGGTGCTGAAATCAACGCCTTGGGCTACCGGATCCTTGCGATTGAGCGTAACCGGCGGGCCTGCGGCGCTGCACAAGCGGCGTCGCAGCGCCAGTTGCAGGAGGAACAATCGTTCCGCAGCATCCCTATCTGCCTGAAGAACGCATGCAGGGCGTCGTTGCGACCAATTTTTTTCAATGACCGCCACCCGCTCTGCAACGACGTCGGTGTAATGCCGGTGCGGTCCACGATGCAACGGCAATTTCTGCTCGGCCGCATGGCTTTCGGTCCCAGGAAGCAGAACACCATTGGTGGTAAAATCTTCAAAACCGACACCTTGGGCCTTCATCACCATCCAGAACGGCCGCAAATTTTTTAGTTTTTGCAACTGCCTGGGAAGCAGGTGATGCTTCTGCCAGCCCGGTTTGAACCCTCCCCGGTTGCGGCAATTCACGTCCCTGAAGAACAGCCGCGGCCTGCCGCCGGCGTAAAACCGTTGTGTCGCCCCCAAAATAATGTGCCCCCCGACTCATAATTGTCAATAAAGGGTTAACGGCATCGCCGGGATCGAAAAAGATGCGTTCGGCAAAATTGTGCCTCGTGCCTGCCAATCCACTTTGCGAAGCAACGCAACAGCCGTAGACGCAGTGACATGGAACCTGCGATGATGCCCGCCAGCCCCTTCGAGCTTGCCGCGATCGTTTCGGTCACGGCGGCCGTGCTGGGCTGGATCAATTATCACCTGCTACCGCTGCCAAATGCCATCGGGCTCACCGTGCTTGGCGCCGCGCTGTCGGGTGCACTGCTTGTCGCCAATGCGTTCGCACCCGGGCTGCAACTGGATAACATGGTCAAGGCGCTGCTCGCCCAGACCGATTTTTCGCAGACCCTGCTGGAAGGCATGCTCAGTTTCCTGCTGTTTGCCGGAGCCTTGCACGTGAACCTGCGGGCTTTGCGTGCCGAATGGCTGCCGGTGCTGCTGCTTTCGACGTTGGGCGTGATCCTGTCGACCGTGATCGTCGGGTTCATGATGTTTGCCGCCATGCAGCTGATCGGGATCGGCTTGCCGCTGATCTGGTGCCTGGTGTTCGGTGCGCTGATCGCGCCGACAGATCCTGTGTCCGTGCTGGGCATCATGAAGCAGATGAAGGTGCCCCCGCTCCTCCAGGCGACGGTGTCGGGCGAAAGCCTGTTCAACGACGGCGTCGGCATCGTGGTATTTACCATCCTGCTGGGGGCGGCAGCGTCCGGGCAGGATTTTTCTTTCGCCAAGGGTGCGCATCTCTTCATCGTCGAGGCGGGCGGCGGGTTACTGGTCGGGCTTGCCGCCGGCAGCATCGCATTTCTCGCCCTGCGATCGATGGACGATTACCCGATGGAGGTGCTCATCACGCTTGCCGTTGTCATGGGCGGCTATGCGCTGTGCAACCGGCTTCACCTGTCGGGGCCGCTCGCAATGGCGGTTGCCGGCCTGCTCATCGGCAACATGGGCACGCGCTATGCGATGAGCGAAGTGACCCGTGATTACCTCATCAAGTTCTGGGAAGTGGTGGACGAACTGCTCAATGCCGGACTGTTCCTGCTCATCGGACTTGAAGTCATTGCCATCGTGCCGGCGCTGGACGAGCTGTGGATTGCACTGGTGGCCGTTCCTGTAACCCTGCTTGCCCGGACCATCGCGGTGCGGGTGTCGCTGCTTGCCGTGCGGATCACCCGTGGACGCCAGCCTGCGGCCCGGCGCGTGCTGATCTGGGGCGGATTGCGCGGTGGCATCTCGATCGCGCTGGTGCTGACGATCGATGCCGGCACTGTCCGTGACCTGCTGCTGGCTGCAACATTTGCCGCCGTGCTGTTTTCGGTGCTGGTGCAACGGGCGACGCTGGGCCCGCTGATCGACCGGGCAAAGGCCGAGATCGACGCCTCGAAGAAGATCAGAGCGAACCCCTGATGGTGGTGCGGTTTCGTTGCGCCGGCGGTGCTTTTCCAATACAGCCGCGCTAAATCTCTTTGTCAGGCAGGACTGCCGCATGGCGGCGATCTGCCTTGCCAGCTTAAAGGAAGTGCAATGTCGCGTCGTCGCCAGATTTACGAAGGCAAGGCAAAGATCCTTTACGAAGGGCCGGAGCCAGGCACGATTATTCAATATTTCAAGGATGATGCCACCGCGTTCAATGCGCAGAAGAAAGGCACCATCAACGGCAAGGGCGTAATCAACAACCGCATCAGCGAGTTTGTGTTCACGCGTCTGTCGCACATCGGCATACCCACCCACTTTATTCGCCGGCTGAACATGCGTGAACAGCTGGTCCGCCAGTGCGAGATCATTCCCATTGAGGTTGTGGTGCGCAATGTCGCGGCAGGATCGCTTTCAAAACGGCTTGGCCTTGAAGAGGGGGAGGCTCTGCCGCACACGCTGGTCGAATATTACTACAAGGACGACGCGCTTGGCGACCCGCTGATCGCAGAGGAGCACATCGCCTGTTTTGGCTGGGCCTCCAATGAAGAAATGCAGGACATTGCGGCAATGGCCATCCGCGTGAACGATTTCCTGGTCGGAATGTTTGCTGCCGTCGGCATCCGGCTGGTCGATTTCAAACTGGAGTTCGGTCGGCTGTGGGATGGTGATTACGCGCGCGTCATCCTTGCCGACGAGATCAGCCCGGACGGCTGCCGACTGTGGGACATGGTCACCGGCGAAAAACTCGACAAGGATCGTTTTCGTCGCGACCTGGGCGGCGAAGAAGATGCCTATCAGGAAGTTGCGCGCCGCCTTGGCGTCCTTCAGGAAGACGGTCCCAGCGAGGTCGCCGACCTTTCGCATCACCGTAAGTTGCGGGGCAAGAACTGACACCGGCAGATGGGCTGGCGTGTGGTGGCGATGACCCTGGCAGCTTGCGGGTTGACTGGATGCAACACCCTCTCCCTGCCAACGCAGGCGTCAGCCGCTGCCGGCCTTGTGACGCTCCCGGCAGGCGGACCGGTTAGAATGCAAGCCGGCCGGAACGGCGTGCCCGCGCCCGAGGCGATCCTCGATAACAGCGATATTAAAATTGACCCTGCGATCCGTCTGGGACGGCTCAATAACGGCCTGCTTTACGCCATCATTGCGAATGCCACGCCTCCAGGAACGGGCGAAATCCGCCTGCGGATCGACGCCGGCTCGCTTGATGAGGAGGAGCACGAGCGCGGTTTTGCACATTTTGTGGAGCACATGGCGTTCAACGGTTCCACGAGCGTTCCCGAAGGCGAAATGATACGGCTTTTGCAGCGTGAGGGGCTGGCATTCGGCGCCGACACCAACGCCAGCACCGGGTTCGAGGCCACTACATATCGCCTTCGCCTGCCCAGCAACCGTCCCGAACTGCTCGACACCGCGTTGATGCTCTTTCGCGAGATCGGAAGCGAACTGACGTTTGACGCACAGGCCGTGGAACGGGAACGCGGCGTCCTGCTGTCGGAGTTACGCGACCGGCACGACTACCGGCTTAAAGAAACCATCGGCCGATATCGTTTCGAAACGCCGGGCAGCAGGCATTGGCAGCGGCTGCCGATAGGCGGGCGTGACAGTCTTGAAAACGCCGACGGCGCTGCGCTCCTCGCTTTCTGGAAACGCCATTATCGCCCCGAGCGCGCAGCTATCATAATCGCCGGAGATTTCGACGTTGACGCGGTGGCGCAGGCGATCGAACATGCGTTTTCAGACTGGACGAATGATGCGCCGGCTGCTCCTGCCCGCGAATATGGCGGGATTGCCATGCGCGATCGCGGTCGCATGGCAGTTTACATCGATCCTGCCCTCTCAGAGCGGCTCACTGCTTCGGCAGCAGCGCCTGCCCTGCCCGCTGCCGACAGCGCGGACGAGCGGCAGCGCAATGTCCTGCGCCGCATCGGCTATGGCATCGTCAACCGGCGTCTCGCCAGACGGTCGCGCGACAAGAACGCACCTTTTGCTTCGGCGGGTTTCGGCACCGGCACCCTGTTCCGCATGGGACAGGTCACGCGCCTTGTCGTTGACACCGAAGAAAATGGTTGGCCGGAGGGAATTGCAGCGTCAGTGGCGATCTACCGGGACGCTCTTCAAAACGGGTTTTCTTCTGCCGAGGTGGACGAGCAATGGGCCAATATCCTCGCTGCGGTGGAGAACGGCGCGACGGGCGCACAAACCCGTAGCCACGCTGCTCTGGCTGATGGGCTGGTGGCACTGCTCGACACCGGGACCATCCCCGCTACACCGGCCAGCGCATTGGCGCGGCTGGAAGCCATGCGCGCTTTGGTCACGCCTGCCAACGTGCTGTCCGCGTTGAAAGAGGATGCCTTGCCGCTCACCGATCCTGATTTGCGTTTCCGCGGCAGAACCGCACCTGCAGGCGGTGGAGAAGCGATGCGGGCTGCCTGGCACAAAGCCATGCAGGCATCCTCTATGCTCGATGCGCATGACGAGGCCGGACATTTTGCCTACGATGATTTTGGTCCGTCCGGAACGGTGGCGACGGATAAGCTGGAGCCGGTCTATCAGATCCGGACCATCCGTTTTGCCAATAATGTCCGACTGAATCTGAAACGTACCAGTCTTGCCCAAGACAGGATCAGCATCTCGCTCACCATCGATGGTGGCGATCTGCTGACTACGGCTGAGGAACCGCTCGGCGTGCAGCTTGTCCCGCTGCTTGCGGCGGGTGGCCTTGGCAAGCACGATGCAGACAGCCTGCAGACGCTGCTTGCCGGGCGCAGCGTGGGCCTTGGTCTCACCAGCGCGGGCGATGCGTTCGTGGCAAGCCGCACCACGACATCGCGAGATCTTGAACTGCAATTGAAGCTTCTTGCAGCACTGGTGGCTGATCCTGGCTTTCGCGAGGAACCGGTCGCGCGATACAGACGCACTCTGCCCGACACTTTTGCTCGGCTCAATGCCACGCCCTTTGCTGCGCTGCGTGCGGCAGAAGGCGGTATCCTGTCACAGACCGATCCCCGCTTTACCCTGCAATCACAAGCTGCTTACGAAGCTTTGTCCTTTGCCAGCCTGCGTGAAACCATTGGTCCCTCACTTGCACATGGCGCGGTGGAGATCGGCATCGTTGGCGATTTCAATGAAGATGCCGCCATTGCTGCTGTTGCACGCAGTTTTGGCGCTTTGGGCCAGCGAGACGCCGCATTCGCTCCTCGCACGACGGCACGGCGTCGCAGCTTCACGACCGAGCGGGCCGAACATGTGGTTCACCATGCCGGAGCGCGGGATCAGGCGCTGATCCGCGCGATATGGCCGACTACTGACGACAGCGATCCGGAGCTTGCCGCCCGCCTTGAATTGCTTGAAAAAGTCGCAGGCATCGCCTTGACCGAAGAACTGCGTGAGCGGCTTGGCCAGGCATATTCGCCCTCTGCGGATAGCAGCATGAGCAATGTCTACGCCGAATACGGCACGTTTTCACTGACGGCGGCCGTGGCTCTGGATCATCTGGCCCCATCGCAGGCAGCGTTGATGGCCGTGGTCGCGGAGCTGCGCGATCATCCGGTTAGCGCCGACCTGCTGAACAGGGCGCGGCAGCCGCTGCTTGACACAATAGACAATGCTCTCAAAACAAACGCTGGCTGGCTCGGCCTTGTCGGCAGGGCACAAGGGCGGGCAGAGCGGCTGGCCAGGTTTGAAGGTTTTCGGCAGCGGATCGAGGCCATTACGCCCGATCACCTGCAACAGGCTGCGCAACGCTGGCTGAACACAGGGGATGCCGTGATCATCCTGGTCGTTCCTGACAAAGCCGATCAGACTTGACGCAGATGACGCAGGTCTGACGATGCGCCATCCTTCTTGAGCGCTGGCGGCTTGCTCTACGCTCCTGTGAGCGTTACCGCCAAAATCAGGCCTCTTTTACCAGGAAAGTCGCGTTATGAAGGTGCATGTTCACGTCAGCCTAAAGCCCAATGTTCTCGATCCGCAGGGCAGAGCCATCCATCATGCGCTGGAGGGACTTGGCTTTGATGGCGTGAACGACGTTCGGGCGGGTAAAATGATCGTGCTTGATGTGGCCGACGACACCAGCGATGCCACACTTGACGAAATGTGCCGCAAGCTGCTGGCGAATATGGTCATGGAAAACTACCGCATTGAGAAAGCAGGCTGAGATGGGCATTACCGCCGGTGTCGTGATCTTTCCCGGGTCCAATTGCGACCGCGACATGCTCGTGGCAATCGAACGCGTGCTTGGCCGCCCCGCCGTGCCGATCTGGCATGCAGACACGCAGCTTCCAGACACGCTTGGTCTCATCGCAATTCCCGGCGGTTTTTCCTATGGCGATTATCTGCGCTCTGGCGCCATGGCAGCACGCAGCCCGGTAATGCGCGCCGTTTCCGAAGTGGCGCACAAAGGCATGCCGGTGCTGGGAGTATGCAACGGATTTCAGATCCTTACCGAGATGGGCTTGCTGCCCGGTGCTTTGCTGCGCAACGCCGGCACGAACTTCATCTGTCGGGATGCAGAACTGATTGTCGAGAATGCCCGAACACCGTTCACGCACGGATATACCGCCGGGCAAAGGATTACCATTCCAGTGGCTCACCACGATGGCAATTATTTCGCGGATGACGCCACGCTGGATCTGCTGGAGAACGAGGGCCGCGTGGTCTTCCGCTACGCGGACAATCGCAACGGTTCAGCGCGCGACATTGCCGGCATCGTGAGTGCTGCAGGTAATGTGCTCGGCATGATGCCACACCCCGAGCGCGCCATCGATGCCGCACATGGCGGCACTGACGGCAGGACTTTGTTTCAGAGCATGTTTGACGCGCTCCAGCCAGCCTGAGCTTGGCGGAGCGCGTCTGTACTGCGTCGACGGCGCGGTAGCAGCGTCAGTAGGAGCCGCGGCTCGCCATCACGCTTGGCAAAGTAAGCAGCAGGATCTTCAGGTTACGTCCAACTGTGCCCTTGCGCACGTAGACGACATCGAAAGCCACACGACGGCGGTAATCAACGTCATTGCGGCCGCTGATCTGCCAAAGACCAGTCATGCCGGGGCGCACCGCGCAATAATGATTGAAGTACCGCCCGTAGCGCGTGATTTCCGCAGCGACGATCGGGCGTGGACCGACAAGGCTCATCTCACCGCGCAACACGTTCAGCAGCTGCGGCAGTTCATCAAGGCTGCTCTTGCGCAAAAACCGGCCAATGCCGACGATGCGCGGATCGTCACGCAGCTTGTGATCCCGTTCCCACTCGATACGTGCAAGCGGATCATTGGCCAGCATCCGTTCCAGTCGCTGCTCCGCGTCAGTAGCCATCGTGCGGAATTTCAGGCACTTGAACACTCGACCATGGCGGCCGATACGATCCTGGCGGAACAGGGCCGGACCAGGATTGGTGAGGATGATCGACAAAGCGATGATCGCCATCAGCGGCCCGAACAGCACGAGCAGACCGCTGGCACACACGACATCGAAGATACGCGCAGTCAGCGGGTCAGCGGCGATAATGCGCCCGGTCGTCCGGATCCGGGGCGGGCGGTATGCGCTGCGCTCGATCGGGGTAATCATCATGTGCGTGGCCTTTTGCGTTGCGGTGCAGCAAAGCTATAGCCCCTGTCATGAAGTTTTTGAAGGGTGTTAACCTATTGGAAACTTTCCGTATCGATCTGGGACGCAGATCATAGCCGTTCCATTCAAAATCAAAATAGCCGTGCGCCAAGGATTACGACACCCCATGAAAGCGCCGTCCCGGTCGCAAGAATGATTACCTTGGCAGCGCCCGGCCAATCTGCATCAGGCGACGGCACCTGGCGTACGCGCCTTGCTCCACCAGCAGTGCCAAAACCCTGTGGCAGACCCGCCGCCGCATGCCGCAGAACACCACGCTGACTCGAAGCTGGATTTACGATATTGGCCATGATCAAACCCCTGCTGTGTGGATCGATCCTAACCAGCAAAAGTTTAAAAATGGTTAGCAACTCTGCGTGAGCCGCCGCTGCCTTCCTCCGCTTGCGGAATATCGACCGTCCGTCGGCGCAACGCACGGCCGATTCGCACGTTTACAGAACGCTTTCGATCCACGCCTTGATCTGACCCTTGGGAGCAGCGCCAAGCTTTTGTGCAACCTGCTTCCCATCCTTGAACAACACCATCAGCGGAATTGATTGAACGCCAATCTGCCCCGGAACATCCGTGTTGGCCACGATGTCCATTTTGGCAATCGTAACCTGACCTGCCATTTCATCGCTGATTTCCTCGAGGGCGGGAGCTATCATCTTGCATGGGCCGCACCAGTCAGCCCAGAAGTCCACCAATACAGGCTGACCGGATTTCAGCACATCAGCATCGAAACTGGCGTCAGTCACATTCTTCGTCGGCATCTGGTCAACTCCTTTGATTTGTCAGGCTTCCATCTGGAGGTCGTGCAGCCAAAGCGCAACCGGGTCGGGAAAATGCCGCTACAACGCAGTCGGCTCCACATCATGCAGCAGCGAGGCAGGCAGGGTGAACAGCCGCGGTGCCTGGGTGTATAGCAAACCTGCTTCTACAGTTCGTGCGGGGTAGATGATTTGCAGGGCCGTCACATAGGCGGCCATTTGCCGCAGGTGTGCCAAGGGGATTTCGCCCAATGCGGTGGGCGGGCTGCGAGTCGTCTTGTAGTCCACGACCTGAACAAGATTGCGACCGATCAGCAGGCGATCGACCGTGCCTGTGATGACCCGTCCATCGAAAGTCGCGGTCAGCGGCACTTCTGCCAATGCATCCGCGCTGAAGATGGCGGCGAAGGCCGGATCATCGAGCACCTTCATGGCCGCGCTGATCAATGTCTGACGATCGTCAGGCGTGAGATCGGCTGCCTGTTTCGACAGCCAGCGGCTTGCTGCGGCAAGACGATCGGCAGGAGCAACGACCGGCAGACGTTCCAGCAGCCGGTGGATCAGCACGCCGCGCCGTGCAGGATCGATCGGAGCCGCCATGTCCGGGTGCGGTCGCAAAGGCGGATCAGGAGCGGCGTAATCATCCAGCGTGGACGGTGCCAATGGCCGTGGTGGGCGCGGCTCCTGCCCGACGGGCTGGTGCAGCCACTCCGGCAGTGTCACTCGCGCTGCGGGCGCAACCGTCGGCATCATACTGACCGAATGACAGGCTTCCTGTCCGGCCGTCAGCGCCCCCGCCCAGATCGGATCATCCTGCCAATCGCCGCTGAACAGGTCACTGAGCCGCGCGTACCAGCTGTCCTCGGGCGGAGCATCGCGCCGCGCCGGCAAGGCGCCGGCGATGAACAGCGCCTCTTCGGCACGGGTCATGGCAACATAGAGCAATCGCCAATGCTCCTGTCGCTCGGCAATGGCAGCGGCTTGCTGCGCTTCGACGATGCGGCCCCGCCGTTCCTCCTTGCGTAATGGCGGCAGTGGCACACAACGGGGCGCAAACCCCATTGCAGGATCGCCCGCTTCAGTCAGTTCCATACCGGATGGCATCGAACGGTCCGGATCATCGGCAGCATCGGCGAGAATGACGATTGGCGCCTGCAATCCTTTGGAACCATGGACCGTCATCACGCGGACCAAACCTGCATCCTGTGCCGCTTCGCGCTTCAATTCTCCGGAACCTGCGTCAAACCAGCGGACAAAACCCGCAAGGCTTGCTGTCTGCACAGCGGCAAAGGCCAGCGCGGCATTCAGCAGTTCATCAATCGCGTCCCCTGCTTCTGCACCAAGCCGGGCCATCAACACGCGTCGCCCCTGCCATGGCCCTACCAGCAGCCAGTGCAGCAATGCCTGTAGCGGCTGGTAATCGGCACGTGCCAACAGCGCGAGCAGCCGCGTCACTGCATCGCGCGGCGTCTGTGCCGTGGCGGCGCGCAGATGATCCCAGAGCCGCACATGCTTCTCGCGATAGCCATGCTCCAGCAGATCCGCCTGGCTCCAGCCGAACAGCGGGGACACCAGCAGTGCTGCGAGACTAAGATCGTCGTGTGGTTGCGCGGCAAAACGCAGCGCTGCCATCAGATCGCGCACCACAAGCGGTGCACCCAGCCGCAGCCGGTCCACTCCGGCCACGGGCACACCTTGTGCATGCAGCCGTGCCACGATGAGCCCGGCAAGATCCTTGCGCTTGCGGACCAGGATCAGAATGTCGCCCGGCCCGGCGTGTCGCGCCTGCCCCTTGACCAGCATGAAGCCGCTGTCGAGCCAATGGCGCACCTGCCGCGCGATATTGTCGGCGACGCAGCGGTCGGGCCGCGACAGCCACTGTTCCTCTCCCAGCCGGTCACTGCCTCCTGTCTCTTCGGCTGTGGAAGCAAGGCCGCCTTCACCATCCTGTGCGTCTGCGGCGGCGCCGACGGCACGCCACAAGACCACCTGCCCGGGCCGTTCTTCGCCCAGATGCCTGCCTGGATCTGCGGTCAGGCCGAAATTCTGCGGCCCGATCGCAGCGATGGCGTCATCCACAAAATCGAGGATCGGCTGCGCGGTGCGGTAGCTGCGTTCCAGCCCATATTCCTTCAGCGTGCGCAAGGTGTGTTCGCCGCGCAGCCGTTCCTTGTTGGCAAAAGCCTGCGCCATGCGCCCCCGCACCCGCTGACGCGCCGCTTCGAAATTTTCTGGGCTCGTGCCCTGGAAGCGGAAAATCGCCTGCTTGTAGTCGCCGACCACGAACAAAGTGCGCGGCCGTTCTCCGGCAGCACCAATTCCGGCGTAAAACTCTTCGGTCAATGCATTGATGATGTTCCACTGCGCCGCATTGGTGTCCTGTGCTTCGTCAACAAGGATGTGATCGAAGCGGCGGTCAAGCTTGTAGCGGATCCAGTCCGACATGTCGGACCGTTGCAGCAGGCGGGCGGCCTGCCGGATCTGGTCGTCGAAATCGATGAACCCCTCGCGGTTCTTTGCCTCCTCCCAGGCCAGAGCGAAGCTGCGGCCCAACGTCAGGGCCGGAGAAAGCCAGCTGGCCAGCGCTTCGAGCGCCTGCGCATCCTCCACTGCTTGAAGGAGCTCCTTCACTTCGGCAGCATGTTCTTCGTAGGCAGGGTCGATTTTCAGCACGAATTTCAGCGATCGAACAGCGCCCGCCTTCGTGAACAGCGCGCTGCGCAGCTGCGGCAGGGTGGCAAGCCTCTCTATCGGATTGCGTTCAAGCCATGCCGCTATCGCAGATGCATGCCCGAGGCCTGTCTTCGTGCCCCAGCTTTGCAGTGCAGCCATGCAGGAACGCAGCGCATCGACAGCAAATAAATCGTCACTACACGAAGCTGCCAGTTCATCCGGTTGGGCCTCGGCCGCAAGACCCAGCAATCGTCTCACCCGCGTCATCAGCGGCGGCTGCCACGCGCCTGGTCCTTCCCACACCTCGCGCGCGGCGGCGCAGGCCATCAAGAAATTTTCAATGGCGCTCTGGTCCATCCGCAGCGACAGCATGGCCAGAGCCTGCGTCAACGTCGTATTGCCGGTCTCCTCTGCCTCGATCAGCATCTGCGAGAGCACCTGTCGCAGCAGCAGTTCGCGATCGCGGTCCTCCATCGGCCGCGTGCCGGGGATCAACCCGGCCTCCATGGGAAACGCCGACAGCAGCCATTGCGAAAATGCATGAATGGTCTCGATCCTCAGGCCGCCGCCGGGACAATCCAGCACCGAGGCAAAGCGGGTACGCGCCCGTGCGCGTGTGTCAGGATCAAAGGGAGCGCCAATCGCCCGCAGACTGTTGGTGAGCACGGCTTCATCTGCGCGCACCCAGCTGGTCAGCTCGTCATTGACGCGGTTTGCCATTTCGGCAGCGCCCGCGCGGGTAAAAGTAAGACACAGGATCTGCGACGGCTCCACGCCGGGCTGGAGCAGCAGGCGCAGCACGCGTGAGGACAGCACCTGCGTCTTGCCCGTACCGGCCGATGCCGAAAGCCACACCGATTCCTTCGGATCGACCGCATGGCGCTGATTGTCCTGCAGCGCGAAACGCCTTGTCGCACCTGCTGGCGACACCATCGATCTGACGGTCACAGACCCGCACCATCGCGCGTAGCGCGCGCATGCCATTCATCCAGCCGCATCAGCTGATCATATTCGGCATAGGACGGCAGGTCAGGGTTCAGCCGGGCAGTGAACGGCTCAGTGCCCTTGATCCACCGGTTGATCGCATCCGAGAGAAGCTCCGCGCTCTTCGTCAGGAATTCGGGGCGCGGTATGCCCGTCTTCTTCGATCCTTCGAGCACAGGCTCTTCCCGGTATCCGAACCGATCCCGCGCGTCTCCCTTGTCGCCCCTGGTTCTGGCAAGGGACCAATATTCGAACGCCTGCGGCTCCCCGCGTATACCGTCAAAACCGCCTTGTGCTGCAACAAGGCCGGTAGTGCCAAGCTGCAGCGCAAACCCTGCGGCGACTTCTGACGCCCGCGGCGGGTGCCCTGTCTTGTAATCGACAATGCCGAGCCTCCCATCGGCAAGCCTGTCGATCCGGTCCGCCCGTGCGGTGAGCGTCACGCCCTGCACTTGCATGGTCCCTGTGCACTCCACGGCGGCAATGGTACGCCCTTGTGCCGCAAGCGCGATTGTTTCAGCCTCTATCCAGTCAAGCGCAAGCAGCAGGCGCGGCTGCCACAGACCGCGCATGAACGGATGGCCCGACATGGCACGTAACATGCCCTCGGCCAGCGGGCGCAGCGTTCCCGGCGCTGCCCCATGCACCTTGTACCATTGTTCCAGGATGGCATGCACCGCACTGCCTTTCCAGGCCGGCGACGGCTCCACGTCCATGCCTTCGACCGGGCGCAGGCGGAGGATCGACACTGCGTAAAACCGATAAGGATCGGACCGCAACTGATCGAGCGAGGTTGCCGACAGGTCCACCAACCGCTGCGCAGCGCTGGGCATTGGCTGCGGGCGGGGGTGCGGATCGCTTGCCGGTGCCGCATCAATCGCTGCGGCAAGCATCGGGGCACGCGCTTCCTCGTGCCGGACCAGTAATTCGGACCCCAGCATGGCCTTTACCCGCAGGATGAACCGGCTGGGGATTACCGGACCGGAATTGTCGCGGCGCGCGTGGCTCAGCACCACTTCAGGTGCGCCAAGCGCCGCGGCCAGATCATGGGCGGATAGCCCGATGCGAAAATCGGCTCCCGGTATGCCGAGCGCGCGCAGGATAGCAGGCGCGATCAACGGGTCTGTTGCAGGCGGTTGCGGCCAGCTTCCCTCGTGGAGCGCGCCGCAGATCACAAGGTCCGCACGGCTCATCCGCGCTTCGATCAGGCCATAGATCGCAACCCTTGGATGGCCGCCATAGGGCGGTCGCACTGCCTGTATTTCCATCGCATCGCGCAGGATCGCCGGCAGTTCCTCCGGTCGCATGATGGTCGTGATCCGGCCAGCAGCATTGCGCAACTCCTCGACAAGGCCGGCAAGCGCGCGTCCGTCCGCATCTTTCCAGATGGCCATGCCGCACAAGGCTTCGGCGGCGGTGGCAAGTGTGTCCAGCGCATGATCAAGAGCGATGCGGTCCGATCCGCCCATCGTGTCGAGCGGTAACATGACCGCTTCCACTTCCTGCCCCCACTTTGCCATGGCGCTGTTCTGGCGCCGGGCCGCCAGCCCCTTTGCAATCATGGCCAGTGGCGCCAACCCCGAACCGGTGCGCGGCCCGCGCATGGCCAGATCCAGCGCGCGGGCATGCTGCAGCCATGCAATCCGGTCTGTTGCCAGCCCTGCATAGGGGTGCAGCAGCGTAGCGATGAATGGCACCGGCGCAGCACGGGTGGCCAGCACCTCTGCAAGCAGCAGCAGCATGCGTCCTGCCGTCGTCTGCGGCAGCGGCACTCCGGCTGTATCATCAGCAGCAATATTCCAGCGCTGCAGATGTGCGATCACCCGGCCAGCCAGCCCGCGGTCAGGCGTAATCAGCGCAACGCGCCGTTCAGGCGTTTCCACCGCCTCGCGTATCAGGATGGCGATTGCCTGCGCCTCCTCCTCCTGATGAGCGGTTTCCATGATCCGCACTCCGCTCAGGCGGCGGCGGTCGGCAGCCAGGCCGATCCACCCGGCGCTGTGTTCAGGAGGCAGGAACAGGTTCGATATGGCATGGCTGCGTTCGGGCGGGGCCCTGCCCAGACCGGCGCGGTGCCATGCACGCACCTCTGCGCGTGCCACTCCCATCCGGTTCAACAGCAGCTTGAGGTGGTATTGCGGATGGGTCACGGCATCCCCGGCACCAATGGGCGGATCATCGACATCATCTGCAATCCCTGCGCGACCAAGGTCGCTCCACACCGCCGCATCGAGCGAAAGATCAAGATCGGGCAGGACCACCGATCCACGTGGCAGCCCGGCAATCACCCGCAGCAGACGGGCAATAGAGGGGCTGGCGCTGGTAACTCCGGCTGCGACGATGTCGCCTGCCGGAGGATTTTGCCGCCAGCGCTGTGCTGCATCATCCAGCAGCCGGTTGCGCCGTGCCGGTGCATCGAGCATGCCGCGTTCCTGAAGGCGGGCAAGCCACATCGTCTGAACCGTAGCGAACAGATGCAAATTGCGGGTCCAGTGCTCCGACAGGTCGCCCAACCGGTCGAGCACTGCTGGCCCCATCAGCTCCTCGGGGCCGATCCCCTCGACCAGCAGCCGGTCCATGCCACGCCCGATCTCCCGCGCGTGACGCAGCAAGGCGGCCTGGCTGACCCCTTCACCCAACCCGCTGCGCTGCATGGCGGTACCAAGCAACTGCGCCAGTTCAAGCCAGCGCTGCACCGGATCCACTTGTGCGGGAATATCGCTGTCGCTGTCCAGCGGATCGAACAACGGACCAAGCGTCTCATCCAGATCAAGGTCGCTCACCACTGCCATGCGCGGCAGCAGCAACCCGTCTCCGCCCAACCGCACGAAAGCTTCCGTTACAGTGCGGATCGCCCGATGGCTGGGCAGCAGCAGCAGCAGCCGGGCAAGACCTGTTTCATCCTGTCCGTAACGCGGGATCAGTCCTGCGACCAGCGCATCGGCAAAACCGCGATGCGCCGCGATGGAATAGATAGATAACCGGGTCTGCGTGCCGTTGCTATTCAAGCGCAAGGATCTCCTCGGCTACACGAATGTGTTCGGGTCGGCCAACTTCCACCCAATCGCCGTCGTGAACCGTACCGAACAGGCGACCTTCCCCAAGCGCACGTTGCCACAGGATGTTGGTGGAAAAACTGTCCTGCGGCGGCAGGTCACGCAGCAGCCGCTTCGACACCAGCTGAATGCCGGTAAAAACATGGGAGGCGGTCTGTGCAGTGCGGCGCTGCAGCTGTCCATTAGCTCCCAGTTCAAAATCTCCCGGACCGTCGTGATTGCGCGCGCGGGCCAGTGGCACGAGCAGCAACAGCGCGTCCATCACCGCATCGTCCCAGGCAGCAGAGAGCTGGCGGAACACATCTGTTGCTCCATCTGTCCACAAGCTGTCGGAATTGAGGCAGAAAAACAGGTCCGCAGCGATCAGCGGCATTGCCCTTGCCAGCCCTCCGCCCGTCTCGAGCAAAGCGTCGCGCTCATCGGAGATGATGATCTGCGGGCTGCTGCGTCGGGCAAGATGCGTCTCGATCATCCGGGCCAGATAGTGCACATTCACGACGGCGCGCCCAATGCCTGCCGCGACGAGCTTCTCAAGCACATGGTCCAGCATGGGCTTGCCGCCAACCTTCACCATCGGCTTGGGGCAAGCATCAGTCAGCGGACGCATGCGTGTTCCCAGCCCCGCTGCCATTATCATCGCAACATCGGTGGCCAATGCATGGGTGGCCAGTGGCGGTCCTTGCGGCAATTCTTCGCCGGTCACGCCGGTCCTGCCGCCATGCGCAGATGAGCCGGAATATTGGCATCAAACCAGCGCGCCACCGGATCAAGCGCAGGATGCCGCAGATCGCGTTCCAGCGCTGCCCAGACGCGGGGCACCAGATCGAGGTAGCGATGCTTGCCATCGCGAAGGGACAAGCGCGTGAAAATGCCGATGATCTTGGCATTGCGTTGCGCCCCCAGCCGCGCATAATCAGCGCGGAAGTCTTCTCCTGCGCCAACCAAGGTCTCATAGTTGGAGAGCATCGCCTGCTCCAGCGGCACCGGCACATCGCGGCGGGCATCCTGAAGCAGCGACACCAGATCATAAGCCGGGTGACCGATCAGCGCGTCCTGAAAATCCAGCAGGCCCTGACCTCCGTCATCGAGGAGCATGATGTTTTCGGCATGATAGTCCCGCAGGACAGTGACCCGGCTGCTTCCTTCCAGCACCGGCGCCAGCACTGCGCGCCACGCAGCTTCAAAACCGGCATCATCCACCGACAGGCCCTGGGACACACAGAACCACTCGGCAAACAGCTTGGCCTCGCGCAGATATTCGTTGAGATCATATGCATCGAACGGACCGGCGGGTGTTTGGTGCAACCGCGCCAGCACACCGACCGCTTCACGGTAGATCGCTTCCTCCTCGTCGAGATTCTCATCCAGATGATCGCGCATGCGCCGATCGCCGAAATCCTCGAGCAGGGCAAGGCCGGCAGCGACATCGGTGGCGAGGACGCGCGGTGCACGAAATCCATGCCCGGCGAGATAATCGCACGCGGTGAGGAACGGTTGCGGGTCTTCCTGCGGCGGCGGCGCGTCCATCAGCATGGCGGTCGCGCCATTGTCCCGCCTGATGCGAAAATATCGCCGGAACGATGCATCGCCGGCCAGCGGCTGCACCTGCGCATTGTGCCAGCCCGAAGCATTGAGGAACGCGCGTATCTGCGGCACGACAGCATCTTTGGTCATCATGGCAGCCGTGATAGCCAATCGGCACCCGGTTCCACAATGGCTACCCGCCCTGCCGCCAAACTTTCCAGCGTGATCGACAGGCAGCCCGCTTCCTGCAGGAAGCCGCCGACATGCTGCGGCCACTCGGCAATCAGGACCGCACCCTGCCGGTAATCATCAAGACCAAGTTCGGCCCCCTGGCCTGGATCATCGATGCGATAGAAATCGGCATGTACCACAGGAAGCGATATTCCCGGAGGATCGTAGGTCTGGATGATGGCGAAACTCGGGCTTGGCACCTCGCCGGCATAGCCCAGCGCTGCGATGATCGCCCGCGCCAGCGTGCTCTTGCCGGCACCCAGCCCGCCGTTCAAGGCTATGACATCGCCGGGTAAAAGCCTGCCCGCAATGCGTGCGCCAAACCGCTCGGTCGCAGCCAGACCATCAAGCAGCACTTGCATCAATGAAGAACAATGCGAGCAGTGACGGCCGCATCGCTGTCCAGCATTTCAAATGTGCCGCCATGCGCCTCGATGATTTCGCGGGCTTGCGGCAGTCCCATCATTGCCTGCTGGCGCGCGGCTTCCCGTTCGCCCGCATCCCGGTCGTCCGGGTCTGTATTTGCCTGACCTGCTGCACGGTGGCGTACATCAACATAGCATTTGCCACGGCGGCGGGTGAGTCCGATATCGATTTTTCCGCCGCGCGAGGTATCCGCGATCGCAGCGTCAATGATCGCGCCAATGGCAAGAGCCAGCCGATCCGGTTTGCCTGTCACCATCCCGGCGCTGCGATCGCCGCGCAGATTGAGAGTCAGCCCCGCAGCCTCGATCTGCGCCGCGCGTTCATGAACCAATCGGACCATCAGCGGCATGATTTCCATGTCCACGTCCGGCTCGGCGACAGGCTCGCTCCCCTGTCCCGCCATGGCGAGCAGCGTATCGATCTGATCGGACAGCAGGTGGGCTGTTCCTCTCATGGCATTCGCAACCTCGTGCGGGGCCTGAGATCCATCCTGCAGGGCCGCGGCAGATTGCATGATTGCGTGAACGGGGCGGCGCAGTTCATCACCGATACCAGCCAGAAACCGCGTCTTTTGTGCATCTGTATCGAGCAGAGCCTGATTTCGCCTGATCAGCGCCGCTTCGGCACGCTGCGAATCGGTGACATCAAGCGTGGTCAGCAACCCGTTGCCATCCGGAAGCGGCACCGCTGCCAACGACAACGTACGACCGTCGCGCATCGTAACCTGCATCTCGCCATGCTCGCGCCGCAGGATCGCGGCCTCGAGCAGCGTGCCGATCAGTTCTGCTGACGCTGCCTCCTGCAATTGCGGTCGCATCGCGGTGAGCAGCGCATCGACATGCGGTTTGGCCGCGAGGAACCTTTCGCCAAGGTTCCACTGGGCGCCGAATCGCCGGTTCCAGAATTGCAGCCGCCCATCAGGTGCCAGCACCGTCAGCGCTTCGAAGAGGTTGTCGAGCGTCGCCGACCGCACGCGCAGCAGCGTGTCCCGCGCGCTGGAGATGCGGAGCTGCTCGGTCAAGTCCTGCACGATCAGCGTCAACCCGCCATCGGGCATTGGCTGCGCGATGATGTGCAATTGCGTTCCGTCTGCCAGCATCCATTGATCATGCTGCACCTCGGTTGCTTCGAACCAGCCGTTGCGCTCCCGCCGCCATTGCGGAAAATCGCGCGCTTCGGGCAGGCGGCCGGCATCGCGCATCCGGTCAAGCAACCGATCGAAGGAGACTTGCTCGTGCGGCAGATCGCTGAGGTGGAACATGCGGTGCATCGTTGCATTGGCAAGGATGAGGACGCGCTCGGCACTGAACTGCGCCACGCCGGAAGGCAAATGGTCGAGCAAGCTCTGCTGCGCCTGACGAAAGGCGTGGAACCGCTGCGTCACCTGCTCTGCCTGATCGGTGCTTTCTGCATAGCCGGCAAGCCGACCGTCTCCGACCGGCCAATCCATGACGCGGTAGGTCCGCGGTTCTCCTGAACGCGCGCTTTGCACCACGCGCTCGACATCGGCTGCTGCGCCGGGGAGGCTGCCGACAAGGCCAGCTGGCGCAGGGGCGAGTTCAGCTGACTGCCTCACCGCTTCATGCGCAGAAGCGGCTCCTACCGCGCTTGCATAGGCCTGATTGACAAGCTCGAGCTGTCCTTGTGCATCTCGCAGCCATAACGGCCATGGCGCGATGTCGATCACATTGGCCAGCACATCACAATCTGCATGGGCAAGCCGCGCCTCCTCGCGAAGTGCGGCAAGCCGCGCTTCCTCTTGCGTTACATCCGCCACCCAGACGACAACCGCACCACGCGCGGCAATGCGCGCATCGGCGGGATGTCCGGACAGAGCCAGCACACGACCGTCTGCCGCAAGGCGCATGCGAATAGCGAAAGGTTTACCGGTGCTGCCGGTTTCCCGCACGTGCTCTTCAAGCGCGTGCACATCCGTTCCGGCATGATCGGAAGTCGCGAGTGTCTGCGCAGCAACCTTGCTGGACAAGTCGGCCAAAGTGCGGGGCAGTGCCGGCAGCGCGAACATTTCGGCCATGGAGCCTCGTGCCTCCAGTTGGCCTTCTGCATGCACTAGCATCGGCTGCGCCGGCGAATGCTTCATGAGCCGCGTCAACCGTGACAGCCCCTCGCCGTCACTCGAACGGCGCGCAGCTGCGCCAGTCCGCGACGCGCGCAGGATCATCCATATGGCCACTGCCGTCCAGATGAACAGCACCAGCCCCAATGCCGCAATTTCGAGGGGTCCGATCACTATTGACATTTACCGTCACCGCTTTGCTTGCGCACCGCGGCCCGTTGCCGCCAGCAAGGCCGGCGCAGTCCTTTCAGGACCGGCCGGACCTTTGCCTCTTCAGTAGCGATAATGCTCCGGCTTGTACGGACCTTCAACCGGCACGCCGATATAATCCGCCTGCCGCTCGGACAGTTGCGTTAACTTGACGCCCAGATGATCGAGGTGGAGCGCGGCCACCTTCTCATCCAGATGCTTGGGCAGGACGTAGACCTCGTTCTTGTAATCGTCACCCTTGGTGAACAGCTCGATCTGCGCCAGCACCTGATTGGTAAAGCTGCTGCTCATCACGAAGCTGGGATGCCCGGTCGCGCAGCCCAGATTGACGAGGCGGCCCTTGGCCAGGATCAGGATCTGCTTGCCATCGGGGAAAGTGACAAGATCGGTGCCAGGCTTGATCTCTTTCCATTCGTAATTGTCGAGCGCGGAAATCTGAATTTCGGAATCGAAATGACCGATGTTCGACACGATCGCCATATTCTTCATGGCTTTCATGTGTTCGCCTGTAATGACGCTTTCATTCCCCGTCGCGGTCACGAAGATGTCGCAGCGTTTTACCGCCTCATCCATGGTGACGACTTCATAACCTTCCATCGCGGCCTGCAATGCGCAGATCGGATCGATTTCGGTCACCATCACGCGCGCGCCGCCATTGCGCAGCGAATCGGCCGAACCTTTGCCGACGTCGCCAAATCCGGCGACGCAGGCGACCTTGCCCGCCAGCATCACGTCGGTCGCGCGGCGGATCGCATCAACCAGCGATTCCTTGCAGCCATACAAATTGTCGAACTTCGACTTGGTCACGGAATCATTGACGTTGATGGCCGGGAACGGCAATTTGCCTGCCTTGGCGATGTGGTAAAGACGGTGAACGCCGGTTGTCGTCTCCTCCGACACGCCGCGGATCGCCGCAACGCTCTTCGTCAGATAGCCAGGCTTGCGTTTGATGAACGCCTTCAGCGCGCGCTGCATTTCAATCTCTTCGGCGTTCTGGGGGTCGGGCATGTCCTCACCCGCTTCCATCCGGGCGCCCCATAGCGCGAACATGGTCGCATCGCCGCCATCGTCGAGGATGAGATTGGCCGTCTGGTCGTCGCCCCAATCGAAGATGCGGCCGACGTAATCCCAATATTCGGCCAGCGTTTCGCCCTTGATCGCGAACACCGGCACATCTGTTGCAGCGATGGCGGCAGCGGCGTGGTCCTGTGTCGAAAAGATATTGCACGTTGCCCAGCGCACTTGTGCACCAAGCGCGGTCAGCGTCTCGATCAGCACGGCCGTTTGAATGGTCATGTGCAGCGACCCGGTAATGCGGGCACCTTTGAGCGGCTGCGAAGCGCCGAACTCCTTGCGCAGGGCCATGAGGCCAGGCATTTCGGTTTCGGCAATGGCAATTTCATTGCGACCGTATTCGGCAAGCCCGATGTCGGCAATCACATAGTCGTGAGTCTTTGCGGCAGTGGCCAAAGGGTAAGCTCCTGTCGGATGTCATGGCTGGGGCGCACCAGCGGCACGCTGTTCATGCGCAACCCCCTACCCTTTTGCTCTCGAAAGGGCAAATATAAAGAAAGTCTTATATTGCTATGCCATCCCGCGAACAGATCGCTTTGCCGCGACACGGCCAACATGCGGCACACGCTTCTGCCCTGCCTTGGCTGGGTAGGTATCGCCGCTGTCTTCGCGTGCGGCCATACCCAAACTGAGAAGCGCAAATATGATGATCGAGGAAAAATGCATTCCACCAAAGCCGAAGCTTTCGAACGGCAGCCGCATCGCAAAGAACACCCAAAGCGCACAGCACAAGACCAGATCGACATGCGACCGCACCATCGCCTTTGAAAACAGCACGACTGAAAAAAATCCGACGACAATGGCGTAAAGGGCCAGTCCGACAATGCCCAGATGCACTAGGATCTCGCGCGGCGTGTTGTGAAAATTGAAGCCCGAACGACCCTTGATGCCCATCATCCGCCACATGTATTCAGCATCGAGATTGTTGTGGACCCAGAAGCCATTGAACCCGAGGCCGAACCACGGACGCGCTGCAATCAGGCTGTCCGCCTTGAGCCACAAATCGGCACGTCCGGTCAGGCCGGAATCCTTGCCGCTGCTTTCGAGCACGGCTTCGTAGATGAACGAGAACCAGTAATCCTGTGCAATCACCAGCGCCACGACGCTGACCAGCACCACGATAAACAGCGAAATGCGGGCCTGCACCGGCAGCCGGCGCGATAGCAGCCACAGCAACAGGCAGGTCGATGCTACGACAGAGCCAATCAGCGCACCGGTCGCTTTGCTGGACCAGAGAAGCCACAGCGAAATCGGCAAGGCCAGCCAGGCGCAGAGCAGCCATACCCGCTCCTTGCGCTGCGAAGCCCAGGCGATTGCAGCCAGCGACATGATGAGCGTGACCCCGGCAACTTCGCCAGCAGCATTCTTCGACGCCAGCAAACCGGCGTAAGCGGCGCCCCCCGCGCCCCAGCCGACCCAGCGCCCTAACATCAGGCTGAGAACCGCGAAGATGAAAAAGGCGAGGAACGTGCCTTTCAAAAAGGCGGTTCTGGTCAGCCCGCAGCCAAACATGACGCCGGCAAACACTGTGACCAGGAACAGGAACCCGTACCGCAGGGTGGCTGCCGGATAAGGCGACCAGAATACCGAAAGCAGCGCCAGCAGAGGGATAAGCAGCAACGGCCAGGCAATTTTCGCCACCTGCGGCAACCGGTCCGCGAACAGCACCACATAAGCGGCAACCACTGCAAATATCGTAAGCGGAGTAAGCGGCCCAAGGTAGCTGTTAAGCAGCAGCGCCAGCAGCGCCACCGACAACAGGCCAATCTGAACCCACAGGACCACGCCGGGCGGACTTGCCAGCAGCATGGCCGACCGCGCACGCCGACCGCCGAGACCTTTTCTCATGGCTGAGCGCTGCCCAGGCTGACTGCCGATCGTCGATGCTCCGGAACTTGCAAACCCGGCCCGTGTCGATCCGCTCTGCCGCGAACTCGGCCTTGCCATTGTTCTTGCGCGCCTGTCCTTCATTCTCACGATGCCATCATACCTGTTCTGCAGCAGCAGTGCAGATACTCCGCCGCCAGTCCAGTCGCAAGCGGGCACATCTTGTGCGCCTCGCCTGCGACACGGTTGGCGGCGCAGATCACCTTTGCCCGTGGTCCAAATCTGCCTCGTTCTGGGGCAGGTAGAGCCGCTCGCCGTGCGCCTTGTAGACCTGCGACATGCGCGCCATGCCTTCGCGCGCTTCCTCGCGCTGTTCAGGCGGCGTTTCGCGCGCGATGTTTTCCGAAGCCAGATAGCTGTCGCTGTTCTGCCTGGCGGCAAAATCGCGCACTTCCTGCGTGATCTTCATCGAACAGAACTTGGGCCCGCACATGGAACAGAAATGCGCGGTTTTGGCTCCTTCGGCGGGCAGCGTCTGGTCATGATATTGCTCCGCCGTTTCGGGATCGAGCGACAGGTTGAACTGATCACGCCAGCGAAACTCGAACCGTGCCTTGCTCAATGCATCGTCGCGCACCTTGGCCGCCGGATGGCCCTTGGCAAGGTCGGCGGCATGGGCAGCCAGCTTGTAGGTGACGACACCGACTTTCACATCGTCGCGGTCGGGCAGGCCCAGATGCTCCTTGGGCGTGACATAGCAAAGCATGGCGGTGCCGTACCAGCCGATCTGCGCCGCGCCGATACCGCTGGTGATGTGGTCGTAACCGGGTGCAATATCGGTGACGAGCGGGCCAAGCGTGTAGAACGGCGCTTCGCCGCACGCCTCCAGCTGCTTTTCCATGTTTTCCTTGATCTTGTGCATGGGCACATGACCCGGCCCTTCGATCATCACCTGCACATCCTGTGCCCAGGCGCGCTTCGTCAGCTCGCCCAGCGTATAAAGCTCGGCGAACTGTGCCTCATCGTTGGCGTCGGCGATGGAGCCGGGGCGCAACCCGTCGCCAAGCGAGTAAGCGACGTCATACGCCTTCATGATCTCGGTGATGTCGTCGAAGCGTTCGTAGAGGAAGCTTTCCTTGTGATGCGACAGGCACCATTTTGCCATGATCGAGCCACCGCGCGACACGATGCCGGTCATCCGCTTCGCCGTCATCGGCACATAAGGCAGCCGCACGCCGGCGTGGATGGTGAAATAATCGACGCCCTGTTCTGCCTGTTCAATGAGCGTGTCACGGAAGATTTCCCACGTCAGATCCTCGGCAATGCCGCCGACCTTTTCCAGCGCCTGATAGATCGGCACGGTGCCGATCGGCACGGGGCTGTTGCGGATGATCCATTCGCGCGTGTCGTGGATGTTGCGCCCGGTACTCAGGTCCATGACCGTATCCGCGCCCCAGCGGGTCGACCACACCATCTTGTCGACCTCGGCCGCGACATCGGATGCGACCGCGCTGTTGCCGATATTGGCGTTGATCTTGACGAGAAAATTACGCCCGATCGCCATCGGTTCGCTTTCCGGATGGTTGATGTTGCTGGGAATGATGGCGCGGCCGCGCGCGACCTCGTCCCGCACGAATTCCGGCGTGACATAGTCCGGAATCTCGGCGCCCCACGCCTCGCCATCGCGCACATGGTCGCGCATCTGCTCCCGACCCAGATTTTCGCGCGTGGCGACATATTCCATTTCGGGGGTGATGATGCCGCGCCGGGCGTAATGCATCTGCGACACGTTCTGGCCTGCCCGCGCCCGCAACGGCCGGCGCACGACATTGGGGAAGCATGGCACGCCGCCGCTGCGGTCGGGGCCAAGCTGGCCATTGTCTTCGGGCCGCACCTCGCGACCGTCATATTCCTCGACATCGCCGCGTCCGATGATCCAGTCGCGCCGCAATGCAGGCAATCCTGCCTGGATGTCGATCAGACCTTCGGGATCGGTGTAGGGTCCGGACGTATCATAGACCCGCACCGGCGCATCGTCGCAGGACGGATCGAGCACGATTTCACGCATCGCGACCTGGTGTGGCCCCACATAAACCTTGCGGCTGCCGCGAATGGGGCCAGTCGTAACGCCGATTTCCACAGGTGAATTGATATCTGCCATGCTCTCTCTCCTTGTCGAGAGAGGGAATGCGGATTCCGATGATGCGGCCCGCCCTTCCCTCCGCCCGCATTAACGGGTTCAGGTTCTACGGGTCGCAGGGTGCTGATCCTGCCTCTCAACCCAAGCGGGCTCCCCGGGGATGCAGCGATCGTATCCGGTCATGGCCGCGCCGTAAAGCAACATCGTCATTGCGCAGGGTCATTGCGCAGGGCCATTGCGCAGGCCGCGCTCCTGTGCGAGCAGGCGAGCCATGGCCAGACCTTACGATATCGCCATTGCCGGCGGCGGGCTTGCCGGCGCGCTGGTCGCGCTTGCGCTGGCCCGGCATCACCCCGAACTGCGCGTCGCCCTTGTCGAGGCGGGCGATACCATCGGCGGCAATCACATCTGGTCCTTCTTTGCCACTGACATCGCCCCTGCGCATCGCGCGCTGGTCGAACCGCTGATTGCCGCCCGCTGGGACGAGGGATACAAGGTGGTCTTCCCACGCTTCAGCCGCGTTCTCGACACCCCTTACCGTTCCATCACATCTGAGCGGCTCGACGCCGCAGTGCGCGCAGCTCTTGCACCCGAACAGGTGATGACAGGGGTCACGGTCAGCAGGGTCGCTGCGGACGGGATCACGCTTGATGATGGCAGCGTTGTCGCAGCACATGGAGTCATCGACGCGCGCGGGATCGCTGCGCAGGATGTGGCACTGCTGCGCGGCGGCTGGCAGAAGTTCACCGGGCAGATGCTGACACTCGAACGCCCGCACGGTTTGCAGCGGCCGGTCGTGATGGACGCCAGCGTGGTGCAGCATGACGGCTACCGCTTCGTCTATTGCCTCCCATTTTCCAGCCACGAGGTGTTTGTCGAGGACACCTATTACAGCGACACGCCTGAACTTGACCTGGCGTTGCTGAAGCAGCGTATCGCCGAGTATGCGCAAGGACATGGCTGGACCATCGCCCATGTTTCCCGCACCGAAACGGGCGTGTTGCCGGTGGTCAGCGGCGCCGGGCATACCGCTTTTGCCAGCGTTTTTGCGCAGGGCACCGGCGTCGCAGGCGTGCGGGCCGGCCTGTTCCAGCCACTGACCAGCTATTCGCTGCCCGATGCGGTACGCTTTGCCCATGAGCTGGCAGCGCTCGATGATCTTGGCAGCGCCGCGCTGGCGCGGTTCAGTCAACGCTATGCGGCCCACCATTGGCGTTCGCGCCGGTTCTACCGAACGCTGACCGCCATGCTGTTCGGTGCCGCCGCGCCGAAAGACCGTTACAAGGTGCTGGAACGGTTCTATACGCTCGATGATGCACTGATCGAACGGTTCTACGCCGGGCAAGGCACTTTTGGCGACAAGGCACGCGTGCTCGCCGGCAAGCCGCCGGTGCCGCTGTCTGCGGCAATCCTTGCACTGGCGGGCTCGGGCGCACCCGGTTTCCTGGAGACGAAACGACAATGACGGACAATGGCACGGCACAGCGTGCAGCGGTAATCGGCGCAGGCTTCGGCGGCCTGGCACTGGCCATCCGCCTGCAGTCCGCCGGCATCGACACGACTGTCATCGAAGCGCGGGACAAACCGGGTGGTCGCGCCTATTTCTGGGAACGGGACGGCTTTACGTTCGATGCCGGCCCCACGGTCATCACCGACCCTGATTGCCTGGCGCAATTGTGGCGGCTTACCGACCATGACATTGCCGAGGATATCGAGCTTCAGCCGGTCCAGCCGTTCTACCGGTTGAACTGGCCCGATGGCACCAACTTCGACTACACCAACGATGTGGCAAAGCTTGCAGCCGGCATCAACAGCCTGAACCCGGCCGATCTTGCCGGTTACGAAGAGTTCCTGACCTATTCCGCCGCAGTTTACGAAGAAGGTTATGTGAAGCTCGGCCATGTGCCGTTTCTCAGCTTTTCGAGCATGATCAAGGCCGCACCTGCCTTGATGAAGAACCAGGCATGGCGCTCTGTCTACTCCATGGTCTCGAAATACATCCAGAACGAGAAGCTGCGCGAGGCACTGTCGTTCCACACCCTGCTGGTCGGCGGCAATCCGATGAACACCAGCTCCATCTACGCGCTCATTCACAAGCTGGAAAAGGATGGCGGCGTGTGGTGGGCCAAGGGCGGCACCAATCGGTTGATTGCGGCCATGGTCCGGCATTTCGAACGCATTGGCGGCACAGTTCGTCTTGGCGATGCGGTCGCGCGGATCGACACCATCGGCAATCGTGCAACCGGCGTCACGACCAGGAGCGGCTGGCATCAACCCTTCGATGTGGTCGCCACCAATGGTGACCTCATGCACAGCTATCGCGATCTGTTGTCCGGCAATCGGCGCGGTCCGCAGGCGGCACGCACGCTGGCGCGCAAGAGATGGTCGCCCAGCCTGTTCGTAGTTCATTTCGGGCTTGAAGGAACCTTCCCGCACATTCCGCACCACATGATCCTGTTCGGGCCGCGCTACAAGGGTCTGCTTGATGACATCTACAAGCATGGTGTGCTGCCACAGGATTTCTCGATCTATCTTCACCACCCCAGCGTCACCGATCCGTCGATGGCGCCGGCGGGCAAGAGCACGTTCTACGCGCTGGTGCCGGTGGCGCATCTGGGCAAGCTCAGGATCGACTGGAAAACCGCCGGAGCCGATCTGGAACGGCGCATTCTGGACGAGATCGGCAGACGGCTGATTCCTGATATTCATGACAGGGTGGTGACGAAGTTCCATTATTCACCACTGGATTTCTCGCACGACCTGTCCGCCCATCTGGGCAGCGCGTTCAGCCTTGAGCCGCTGCTGACGCAGAGCGCGTTTTTTCGTGCGCACAATCGCGATGATGAAATCGGCAATCTGTATTTCACCGGCGCGGGCACGCATCCGGGCGCTGGCATCCCCGGCGTTGTCGGCAGCGCGAAGGCGACGGCGCGGCTGATGCTGGCCGATCTGGCGCGGTAAGATCCTGCCGTGGTGACCATCGCGCCGCGTGGCGAACTCGTTCGTCATGCGCATCGGTCGATCGCGCGCGGCTCGAAAAGCTTTGCCGCGGCCAGCCGGCTGTTCGCGCGTCAGGAACGCGAGCGGGTCTGGCTGCTCTATGCCTGGTGCCGGGCATGCGACGATCTGGCCGACATGCAGGAGATGGGAGGACCGCTGGGTGACCAGTCCGATCCGGAAGCGCGGCTTGCCATCATCCGCTCGCGCACCGCGCTTGCGCTGGCGGGCAAGCCGACCGGCGATCCTGCCTTTGACGGGTTCGGCGTGGTGGCGGCTGAATGCGGCATAACTGCCGAGGATGCAGAGGACGTGATAGCCGGCTTTGCGCTCGACAGCGCTGATTGGCGCCCCCGCAGCGAAGCGGACATGATGCAATATTGCTACCACGTAGCAGGCGCGGTCGGCGTGATGATGGCGTTGGTCATGGGTGTATCGCGCGAGGATGAGGAAACGCTGGACCGCGCCTGCGACCTGGGGCTGGCGTTCCAGCTTGCCAATATCGTGCGCGATGTGTGCGAGGATGATGCTGCCGGGCGCTGTTACCTGCCTGTCGAATGGCTGGTGGAGGAGGATATCCCGCCCGGCGAACACATGAAGCCGCCCTATCGTGCAGCGCTGGTCAGGCTGGTGGCGCGGGCCTGCGCCATCGCGCGCAGCCATCAGGCATCGGCGCGAATCGGCGCGGCGGCGCTGCCGTACCGGGCACGCTGGGCCATTCTTTCGGCCAGCGGCATTTACGGAAAAATAGCAGAACTGGTGCAGGATGCAGGACCGGCCGCATGGGACCATCGTGCCGGGACGAGGCGCTGGGCCAAGTTTGGCTTCGTCACTCGCTCTGCTGCGCAGGCGTTGCGTGCTCCGGGACCGGAGTGCCATCATCTTGCGCAGCAGCGGCGCTGGTCCCGCAGGCAATTTGCGACAGGGGCGCGTGGATGAAAATGGTTGGCAGGAAACGCTATCGAGGAGCACCGCCGCTCCAGTTCTGGCCGAAAGCAAAGCGCAAGTCGCGAATGCCCGGCGGGGCATTGACGCTGATCATCATGTCCTTGTGCCTGATCATGGCAGGCATCTTGCTGCGCCAGGACGTGACGATCGGCGACATCACCATCGGCGCGCCTTCTGCGACCACCGGGCAACTCGGCATCCCTCCCGC
Source organism: Croceicoccus esteveae (assembly GCF_031846435.1). Lineage (NCBI taxonomy): Bacteria > Pseudomonadati > Pseudomonadota > Alphaproteobacteria > Sphingomonadales > Erythrobacteraceae > Croceicoccus > Croceicoccus esteveae. The sequence goes on along the minus strand of NZ_JAVRHS010000001.1, from coordinate 524,644 downwards.
CAGCGCCGCAGACACGCTGTCCGCCCGCTTCGTCATGTGCGATGGACCGGCGCGTGACAATTGCGTGGTCGACGGAGACACGTTCTGGTTCGCGGGCGACAAGATCCGCATTGCCGATCTCAACACGCCCGAGACATCATCCCCGGATTGCGACGCTGAGCTTGTGCTGGGAACAAAAGCGACAGATCGGCTGCGCGAATTGCTGAACGCCGGCCCGTTCAGCCTGGTTGCTGCCGACCGGGATGAGGACCGTTACGGCCGCAAATTGCGCACAGTGGAACGCGGTGGCCAGTCGCTGAGTGAGATTCTCATCCGGGAAGGGCTGGGAGAGAGCTGGAAAGGCTATCGTTCCGGCTGGTGCTGAGCGGCATTGACCCTGCACCTGTTCCCTGCACCTGTTCATCGCCTGTTCGCATTTCGGTGCTAAGCAGGCTTTGAAGAAGCAGGAACACTTCTGGTTTAAGGTGCGTTGAAACATCATGACATTAACGGTTCTGCTGCACGACATTACCGGCGCCAATGAAGCGGAAACGGCTTTCATTCGTGAATCAGTCACGCTTCTGCGTGAGGCGGTCGCGATGCCGGGCTTTGGCGCGAGCATCCGCAAGGCTGATTATGGCGGCAGCCTGTGGCAAGGCATGCATGGAAAGATCCGCGCCTTGTCTGGTGATGAGATCTGGGAACGCGTTCACGATGGCCGAGAGGCAGGCACCACTGGTGACCACGCTCTCAATCTGTCGATCGATGTTGCGGACCTGCCCGGCCCCGAAACTGCCAACGGTGCGCGGCCCATCATCGGCAGTACGCAGGCAGGACAATTGCCAATCCGAAGCGCCCGCTGGTTTGTCCAGGCCTGCATGCTTGCCGACGATCCGGTAAATATGGCCGCGCATCTGATGCACCAATGGATGCATGTGTCGGGCTTTGTTCACGGTCCGGACGGACATGACAGTCTTGACGCTCCCGCAGTGGTCGCAAGGCTGGTGCGCCGTGCGCTGGAATACCATCACGGCAACCGCATCAACGCCGAAATCACCGCAGCGCTGATCGGCGGTGATACCGGCTGCTACGCGACCACGTCTGCAAACCTACTGTAAAATTGCAATAGCTGCTCCGGTTGTGTTCTCCTGCATGAAGCGGGACGTTCCAATTGTCTTCTCACACCCCTATCTCTCGTGGCGATGGCCGATACAAATCATGACGCGGCGCGCTTCGACACGCTTGCCCTGCCTGCGGTGCATGCCAGCCATGCCGGTTGCTGGTTAAGCGACCGTGATGGGGCGATCCGCACCGTAGTGCGCGGTGAAGCGATCCTGGCCGCTTCACAATCGCCATTGCTGATGTTGAATGCGCCGCTGGTGGCCAACAGGCTTGGCTACCCCGAACTTTCAGGGCTCGATCTGCTTGAGCTGTTCGCTTTTATCTACCCAGCGAGATTTCTGGTGCCGACGCCGCACGGACTTGCTGAAACGCTGGGGCTGCCCGCACCACAAGGTGATGCCGACGTGCCGCGGCTCTTGGCACAGGCAGCCGGAGTGCTCTTTGCTGCAAGCCAGCGGGATGATTGGGCGGAGCGGGCAGGCGCATGGGCGGTCCTTCAATCGCTGTCGCGGCTGCACTGGCCTTGGGCGGGTCTGCTGGCGCGTCATGTGAAGCGTCCGGACCGAGCGGAGCCGTGGCTGTTCGGCAGATTGCCGCAATGGGAAGACCGGGCACCACGGCCGGCGCCGGCTTCGATCATCCCCGATACAGGTGCAATCGCCAACAGGCTCGACAGTTTGACAGGAGCAGGCGCCGAGGTGCGCGAGGGGCAGCGCCACTATGCCACTGCGAGCGCCCATATCTTTGCCCCGCGCCCTGCCCTTGGCCAACCGAACATGCTGCTTGCGCAGGCAGGCACGGGCATTGGCAAGACGCTGGGTTATCTTGCGGCAGCGTCGGTGTGGAGTCAGAGCGCAGGTGGGACGGTATGGGTGTCCACCTACACCAAGGCGCTGCAGCGGCAATTGCGCCGCGAGAGCCGTCGCGCGTGGCCCGACCCGACAGGGCTGCTCTCGCCCGCTTCATCGGCAAAGCGGCTTGCTGGCCAAGCGATTGATGCAACTGACAATGTTCCGCAATCGAGCCTGGCTGATGCCACCCAGCAAGAAAGTCAGGCGGCAGAGACCCCAGCCGTAGTGGTGCGCAAGGGGCGCGAAAATTACCTGTGCCTTCTTAATCTGGAGGATGCGCTGCAAGGCGGCTATTCCGGACGCGCCGGTATATTTGCGCAGATGATCGCGCGTTGGGCCGCTTTTACAGAGGATGGCGACATGATAGGCGGCGACCTGCCCGGCTGGTTGCCGACGCTTTATCAGCGGCGCGGTCTGGCGGCACTTACCGACCGGCGGGGCGAATGCGTTTATGCCGCATGTCCGCATTATCGCAAATGCTTCATCGAACGCGCGGCGCGCCAGTCTGCCCATGCCGATCTCGTGATCGCCAATCACGCGCTGGTGATGGTGCACGCTGCTCGCGGCAGCGGCAATGGCGAGGATGCAGAACAACGGGTTCGCCCGTCCCGCATCATTTTCGATGAAGGACATCATCTGTTCGATGCCGCCGATGCTACCTTTGCTGCCGCGTTGTGTGCAAGCGAAGCAATCGAGATGCGCCGCTGGATCATCGGCCCCGAAGGCAAGGCGAAAGGCAGGCGACGCGGCCTTGCTGCAAGATTGGCCGATCTTGCCTCCTATGACGAGGAGGGCGGCGCGGCCATTCGCCTGGCTGGAGAAGCCGCGCAAGCACTGCCTGCAGACGGCTGGCTGACGCGTATTGTCGAGGAGAACCCGCTGGGTCCGGTAGAGGAACTGCTTGGCGCAGTACGCGAAGTGACGCTGGCACGCGATGTGAAGGGGCAGGATGCAGGCTATGGTCTGGAAACCGAAGCTGCCGATCTGCCTGCCGGCTTCATTGCCGCGGCCGTCATGGCCCACAAGGCCTTGTCGGAGTTACGTCGCCCGTTGCAGGATCTGGCAAGGCGGCTCGAAGCGGTTCTGACCGACCCGCCCGACTGGCTGGACGGGCAAGGACGTCAGCGGCTGGACGGAGCGCGCCACTCGCTGGCATGGCGGATCGATACGCTGGTTGCCTGGGAAGCCATGCTCGACCGCATTGGCGGCCCGGCAGATGAGGACTTCGTCGACTGGCTGGCGGTGGAACGTGGCGACGGACGCATCTATGACGTTGCCATTCATCGCCGCTGGCTCGATCCGATGCGGCCGTTCGCCTCGTCCGTGCTGAAGCCCGCGCATGGCGTGATGCAAACCAGCGCGACCTTGTGCGGCCGTCTTGACCCTGCGCAAAGCGCGCTCGACTGGCCGGGCGCGTTGCGCCGGTCCGGCGCAGCCTATCTTGACGTCGTTCCAAAGCTGCTCGAGGCAACCAGCCCCTTCGATTATGAGAATCAGGCTGAAGTGATCATCGTGACTGACGTTCGGCGCGGTGACATCGCCGGTCTTGCGGCCGCATATGGACAGTTGATCGAGGCCTCGCGTGGCGGCGTCCTCGGCCTGTTCACCGCTATTCGCCGCTTGCGAGCGGTGCATGATCGCATTGCCGACCGGCTGGCTCGTGGCGGGCTGCCGCTGTACGCCCAGCACGTCGACCCGATCGACACGGGAACATTGGTGGATATCTTTCGTGACGATCCACACGCGAGCCTGCTCGGCACCGACGCACTGCGAGACGGAGTCGATGTTCCGGGCCAGTCGCTCCGCCTTGTTGTCATGGAGCAGGTGCCATGGCCAAAGCCATCAATCCTGCACCGGGCCAGACGCGCTGCGCATGCGGCGGATGAAACCCGCCTGGCACGGCAGGATTATGACGACGGCATTGCCCGTGCGCGCCTTGCGCAGGCGTTCGGCCGACTGATCCGCACCCGGCAGGACCACGGGCGGTTCGTTGTGCTGTCGGCTGCATTTCCATCCCGCTTGCTGTCTGCATTCCCGCAAGGCACGCCGGTCCGACGCATTGCGCTTCACGAGGCTTTACAATTGGTCAGCGGCGGTGTTTCGTCCCCCGACGCAGAAGTTAGCAGCGTACAGGAGATTGACGCTTGAAGACGATCGGACTGTTGCGCCACGCCAAGTCCGAGGAACATGTGCCAGCCGGGCGAGATTTCGATCGCGGTCTGAACGCCAAGGGAGAACGCGCAGCCTTGGCAATCGGTCGCCACATCCATGCGCATGGACCTGTTTTCGAGCGGATCATCGCCTCTCCCGCGGCAAGGGTGCGCGCGACGCTCGATATCGTGCGGCAAGCCATCGGCGACGCTGCGCCGCAGGTCATTGAAGACCGACAGCTTTATCTTGCCACCGCTGAAACCATTGCCGAAGTGGCGGCGGAACATGGCGGCGGCGTCGACAAGATGCTGATCGTGGCGCATGAGCCCGGCCTTGCGGACTTTGTGCTGAGCCACGTGCCTCACGAAAATGGCAATTCGCTGCGCGAGACTGTTGCAGAAAAATACCCGACCGGCGCCTTTGCCGTCCTGAACTTCGATATCGAGGATTGGTCGCAACTGGCAGCCGCTCAGGGCCGGCTCTGCACTGTGACAAGGCCGCGGGATCTCGACGTCAGCCTTGGGCCCGAGTTTGCCGATCAGGCTTAGTCGAGCGCGTCGGCAAGCTTGTTCCGAATTGCACGCAGGCGTGCCGCCACAGCGGCCGCACCGGACCAACCGGGTGTGGCCATGGCGGCATCGGCGGCGGCGCGTTCGGTCTGGCCAGTCGCCGGCATGTACGCAGGTGCCTGCGGGGCAGTGGATGCAGCGCTTCTGGACTTGCCATCCTCAAGCAGTAGTTTGCGCGCACCGCGAATCGTCATGCCCTGCTGGTTTAACAGGACATCGATACGTCGCAGCAGGGCCACATCTTCTGGCCGGTAATGTCGGCGGCCGCCGCTGCGCTTTGCTGGCCGGAGCATCTCGAACTGCTCCTCCCAATACCTCAGAACATGCGGCTTGATTGCCAGCGCGGCTGACACCTCGCCAATGGTGCGGAATGCCTGCTGATCCTTGCCATCCGCGAAAGACGTAGCCCCGCTCCTTGCTTCGTCCTCGGTCACAGCCCGCTGACGCGGTCTTTCAGGATCTGGCTGGCACGGAAAGTCACGACTGTGCGCGGCGTGATCGGCACTTCTATCCCGGTCTTCGGATTGCGCCCGACCCGCTGGTTCTTTTCCCGCAACATGAAAGTGCCAAAGCCGGCGATCTTCACATTCTCACCGGCTTTCATCCGGTCACCGATATGCTGCAGAAGCGATTCGATCATATCGAGCGATTCGGCACGGCTGAAGCCCAATTTCTTGTGCATGGTATCTGCCAGATTGGCGCGCGTCAGTGTTCCCGGCATTGAACTTCTCCTGTAACGTTGCGGGAGCGCTGTCCTATACGCTGCTTCACACCCGCAGCAGGCTGGCACCCCACGTGAACCCGCCTCCCATAGCCTCCAGCATGACGAGATCACCCTTTTTGATGCGTCCGTCCCTTACCGCCACATCATAGGCAAGCGGCACGCTCGCGGCAGACGTGTTGGCGTGAATGTCCACCGTTCGGATGACTTTGTCAGCAGGTAGGGAGAGTTTACGAGCCGTGGCGTCAAGTATTCTAGCATTGGCTTGATGTGGCACAACCCAGTCAAGCTGAGCGCCTTCCATTCCTGCCTCGTCGAGTACCTGTGTAAGCACATCGGCAAGATTGACGACCGCATGGCGGAAAACTTCGCGCCCCTTCATCCGCAGCTTGCCTACCGTGCCCGTTGTGGACGGGCCACCATCGACATACAGCAAGGATCCATGTTCGCCATCGGTATGCAGCCGGGTGCAGATGATGCCAGGCGCGGTTTGCGCCTCTGATGCTGCGATCTCCTGCGTTTCCAGCACGAAAGCGCCCGCTCCGTCGCCGAACAGAACGCAGGTGGTGCGATCGTCCCAATCCACGATGCGGGTGAAGGTTTCCGAGCCTATGACCAGGGCGCGTTTCGCCATGCCGGTCTTGAGCATGGCTTCGGCGGTGCCGAGCGCGAACAGGAAACCTGAACATACCGCTGCAACATCGAAGGCGAATGCATTCTTGCAGCCAAGTTCGTGTTGTACCCAGCTTGCGGTGGAGGGAAACGTCTGATCCGGAGTTGCGGTTGCCAGCACGATCAGCCCGATTGTGTCAGGATCGACGCCTGCGGCATCCATTGCCCGGCGCGCGGCATCGGCGCCAAGCGTTCCGGTCGTCTCACCCTCGCCGGCGATGTGGCGCTGGCGAATTCCGGTACGCTCCACGATCCATGCATCGTCGGTGTCGACAGTCTGCGCCAGCTCGGCATTGCTGACTACCCTTGTAGGCAAAGCGGAACCGCTGCCCATCACGACGACCCTTGTCATTGCTCCTGCCGTTGCATCGCTCATTTGCCGACCTGCAGCATGCTGTTTCCGTCTGCGTCGCCCATCGCTTCCTTGCGCAAACCCCGACTGTTCAGATCAAGCGGCGCAGCCTCAAGCGTCATGCCGGCGGTAAGGTCAGCCGTGATCCGCTCGGTGAGGTTTTCTTCCAGCAACCGGGCAGTCAGCGCGACCGCATGGGCAACCCCGACGGCCGTGGCGCTGCCATGGCTTTTGACGACGATCCCGTTCAATCCGAGGAACACTGCCCCATTGTGATTGTTGGGGTCGAGATGATGCTTCAGCAATTCCGTTGCCGGCCGTGAAATAAGAAAGCCGATCTTGGAGCGTACGGAGCTTTGGAACGCCTGCTTCAGCAGGTCAGTCACAAAGCGGGCTGCTCCCTCGACTGCCTTAAGGGCGATGTTTCCGGAAAATCCATCGGTTACAACCACATCGGCGCTTCCACGCGCCAGCTTGTCGGCTTCGATAAAGCCATCAAAACGCAGGGCCAGCCGTTCACCCGCTCCACGCAGCTGGTCGGCGGCGTCGCGCAGCGCTTCTGTTCCCTTGGTTTCTTCCGTGCCGATGTTCAGCAACCGGACCCTTGGCGATGCAAGACCGGTTGCGATGCGCGAATAAGCCGCACCCATTATCGCGAACTGAACGAGGTTGCGAGCATTGCATTCGGTGTTCGCGCCAAGGTCGAGCATCACGAGATCGGTTTCGCTCATCGTTGGCAACAACGCTGCCAGTGCAGGCCGGTCAATTCCGGGCATGGTGCGCAAGGACACCTTGGCCATCGCCATGAGCGCGCCTGTATTGCCGGCAGAAACAGCGGCGCCTGCGTCGCCCTTCTTGACTGCCGCAATTGCCATGCCCATCGACGTGTTTCGCGCGCGGCGCAGTGCCTGCGTGGGCCGCTCGTCGCCACCCACCTGTTCAGAAGCGTGCAAAACCTCAGACGCGCCGCGCAGATTGGGGTGTCGTTCGAGCGCTGCCTTGATCCGTGTCTCATCCCCGACCAGCAGGAATTTGAACCGGTCGTGTCGGCGACGCGCAAGCGCCGCCCCTTCGATCATCACGCGCACGCCTTCATCGCCACCCATCGCGTCGACAGCGATCCGCGGCAGGTTCATCGGCAATACTCCGGACGGGGAATGCGCGGAAATCGGGTCGGAAGCAGGCGTCAGGCGCCTACAGCCACAATTTCCCGACCATTATAATGACCACAAGCATTGCACAGATTGTGCGGCCGCTTCAATTCGCCGCAATTGCCGCACTCGTGAAAAGCAGCCGGCTTCAAGGCGTCATGCGCCCGACGATTGCCGCGGCGGTGGGGAGAGGTTTTTCTTTTTGGGACAGCCATCTTGGCACCTGTAGGATGAATTGCGGAACTGTTGTCGGCGTCCTAGGCGAAGCACCACGTGATCGCAAGGGTGCGTCCCCTGACAATCATCGATCCTGTGCGCTTCATCGGATCACCGTGCAGGCGCGCGCTATAGCGGTTCTGCAAAAAGGTGCAAGCCGGACCGGCGCCTGCACGCAAACGGGTTCACTGCGCTATTGCCCGGTCGCTCACGAATGGATTGGTCTGTCGTTCCGCGCCGAACGTGCTGACCGGGCCGTGTCCCGGAACAAAAGTTACGTCATTGCCAAGCGGCCACAATTTTTGCGTTATGGAGTCGAGCAGATCCTGGTGATTGCCCATCGGAAAGTCGGTTCGTCCGATGGATCCATTGAACAGAACATCGCCTACGATGGCAAAGCGGGATGGCGCGTGATGAAAGACCACGTGACCAGGCGTGTGGCCGGGGCAGTGGATCACGTCGAGCACTGCATCGCCTAGCGTGACCTTGTCTCCATCGGCAAGCCAGCGATCGGGTTCGAAACACACTCCGTTGATGCCATAGGCACGGCCATCTTCCTCAAGCCGGGAGATCCAGAAACGATCCGCTTCGTGCGGACCTTCAATGGGCAAGCTTAGTTCCCTGGCAAGGACACCCGCTTCTCCGCAATGATCAATATGCCCGTGCGTCACCAGGATCTTTTCCAGCGTGACACCGGCTTTGGCGACCGCTTCCTTCAATCGGTCGAGATCACCGCCCGGATCGACAAGCGCCCCTTTCATAGTGCGCGTGCACCAGACCAGCGAGCAGTTCTGCTGCAATGGCGTCACAGGCAGGATGGCAGCGCGCAGGGTCGGTGGAGCCGGGCTGCGGCTGATATCGGGATGCTGATCGTTCATGACCGCCTCGTCTGGTGGTAAAATGCGCTCATTGCAAGCAACAGCCGATGATTGCAGCCAGCCCGGATTCCTGAAGCGTCAGAGCCGCCCCCCTTTCCAGACGACCCGACCAAGCACCTCCACCTCGCCGAGCGGCACATCCGCATGCGAGGGATAGGCATGATTGTCAGAGATGATCGACACCAAACCGGGCGCGGTAAAATGCAGCCGCTTGACCAGAAGCGTGTCGTCCCGCCGCACGACATGAATCCCGTCACGCAACCGCGTCAGCGCGCAATTGACGATGATCTCGTCGCCATCGTGCAGCGTCGCTTCCATTGAATCGCCCTCTACGGTTATTGCCGACAAGGCTTTATGGGCAAGACCCTGCTCCCGAAGCCAGCCAGAGGAAAAGCGCAGATGCCCCACCGGCACCTCGTCTGCTGCAACCGCGCCCGATCCGGCGGAGGCACCGAGCGCAAGCCGCGGAATATCAATCCAGTCGGCCCGGCTACGCTGCGCCAAAGCATCACGGGCAAAGGATTTTTCCTGCGCATCCACCCCGCCGCTGAGGACTGCTTCGTCAACACCAAAAAATTCAGCCAGCAATTTCCGGTCGTTCTCCTCCAGCTTGCGTGGACTGCCCTTGCGGACAAACTGCTGCATATAGCTCGGGTTACGCCCGATGAGGCGGGATAGCGCTGACAGGCTGGTCCCACTTTCATCAGCCAATGCAAGCAGCCGTTTACGAACTGGATCATCGATCATGAAACCGATCTACACGAAAGATTTTTCCTAGACAAGTAGGATTTTATGCCAGAACAAAGGATAAATCCTATGCCGAATCATCGTATTCGGCACCGGCAACAGGGAGGTTACAATGCTGATAAGGGATATCGAAAAGTTTCTGCGGCGCACCGGCATGCCCGATACCAAATTCGGCCGGCTTGCGGTGCGTGACCCGCGCCTCGTGCTTGATCTCAGAAAAGGCCGTGAACCGCGCCGTCGCATGGTGATCAGGGTAGAACATTTCATGAACAACTATAATGTGAAATCCGTGGAGAGCAGCCATGTCCTGTGAAACATCGATCCTTTACGAAGCGCCTCTTTCCTCGTCATTATCAAGACGTCCGCCTCGTCGTCGTGCGCGCTGCAATGCAGATCGACTGGCAGACGCGGTTCTGGCGCTGTCGGGGCATGCAGCTGCGCTGGTGATCCATACGCAGATGCCATGGGCAAGCATCACTTTTTCCGGAGCCCGGCACACCATGAAGCTCGTCTTTTCCGGTCAAGGTGCAGTCCGCGCCGGCGAAGCGTTCATTGCCGCGCTGCCCGATCATGAATTCGGCATTCTAGGGCAGCTTGTTGCCGATGCTGCTGTAAAGGCAGTGGAAAGCCGGTGGCTGCCCGAACCCTGGATGAACGTTGATATCGAGTTGCTGATGCTCGAGGATCACTGACCGCAACGGACACCGGGAATGATTTGCAGCGCTTGCATGCGCCGGTCCGCCTGACTCATTACCACTGCTTAGTGGGGCACCCATTCCCACTCCAGCGGATCGCCGTCCATTACCTCGACGCCATTTTGCGCAAGCTCATCGCGGATGGCGTCGGAGGTTGCGAAATCCTTTGCTTCGCGCGATTGCCGGCGCTGCTGCAGCGCTTCTTCGACCTCTCGCGTGGTCAGCTGCGCTGCTGCGGGGCGGATACGCAATTCCTCCCTGCTGGGCAGAGAAAGGCCCAGCGCCGACATCAATGCGCTTACCAGGATCGCCTGCTCATCGGCCGGAACCTTGCGTGCGGCCAGTGCCTCATCAAGAATGGTGAGCGCAACAGGGGTGTTGAGATCGTCTGCCAGAGCCGCGTCGAACCTGTCGAGCAGCGCGACCAGACGCACATCGGCAAGCCGTTGCGCCACATCTGCCTGCTGCGCAACCTCGGGCACGCAAGGCACCAGTTTGCGAGCGGCAATCAGCATGCGTTTCAATCGGGTCAGTGCTGCGGCCAGCCCTTCCCAGGAAAATTCCAGTTCGCTCCTGTAATGCGCCTGCAGATACATCAGGCGCAGGGCCAGCGGGTGATAGCCTTTTGCGACCAGCAGCGGCAGGCGCAGGAACGTACCCGACGACTTGCTCATCTTGCCCGTGCGGTCGACCAGAAAATTGTTGTGCATCCAGATACGGGCACCTGAATGATCCGCATCATCGAGCGATCCGCAACCACGAAAGGCCTGGTTCTGCGCGATCTCGTTAGGGTGATGAATTTCGCGGTGGTCGATCCCGCCGGTGTGAATGTCGAACGGAAAGCCGAGCAATTCGCCGCTCATCACGCTGCATTCAAGATGCCAGCCAGGAGCGCCGCGCCCCCACGGCGAGTCCCATTCCATCTGCCGCACTTCACCCGGCGGCGTCTTGCGCCAGATGGCGAAATCGGCTGGCTGGCGTTTGCCCGCCACCGCGTCGATGCGCCCCTCGCCTGCGTCTGTTGCCTGCCGCGCCAGTCGCCCGTAATCACTGACGGACGCAGTGTCGAAATAGAGCCCGCTGTCGAGTTCATAGCAGTGCGCATCCGCGATGGATTGGGCAAACGCAATCATCTGCGGGACGTATTCTGTCGCGATGGTCCACCGGGACGGCGCGCGGATGTTGAGCGCTGCCACATCGTCCTGAAAAGCTTGTGTGTAATGGCGCGCAAGATCCCAGATCGACTGCGACCGTGAGCGTGCCGCCTCTTCCAGCTTGTCCTGACCCGCATCGGCGTCATCAGTCAGATGCCCCACATCAGTAATGTTGATGATATGGCGCAGGGTATAGCCTTTCCAGATCAGCGTCCGGCCAAGGACATCGGCGAATACATACGCACGCAAATTGCCGATGTGTGCGTAATTGTAGACCGTCGGACCACAGGTGTAGACCCGCGCCTCACCTGCATGAACAGGCACGAACGGTTCCCGCTTTCGGGTGAGCGAATTGAACAGGTGCAAGGAAGATTTCATCGAAATGCGAGGCGCCCCAAGAGATGCAATAAGGTTTTCGACACGTTGTTCAACGGCTTCTCACCATGAAAGAATATTACCAATCCAGCGGTATGGCCAATTTTGAACCTTGACCGCGAAATTGCGCAACAACTGCGGTTCGAAAAGTCCAATCAGTTGGTCTGGAACTACGTTTATTGGGTCGGATCGATTCGAATTAGCAATGCGCTTCGCCAAGTCCTTCAACATATCTTTTGTTCATCAGAATTCGATTTTGGAGCCGCAAGGCTGGCACTGTCAATCTGGCGAGCACGATTACAATAACCAACGTTGCATAAACGTAACGATCGTCGGGTCGGGGCCGCTGCAAGTTGCTGTTGTCAAGATGCGCCGTGTCAATGCAAGCAGCGCCGATCCTTCTGAAGCTTGTTCGGGCACATAGGGAACGGGGGAACACTTCCGTGATATCGTCCATCGCTCCTTTTACCCGAGGCGGTATTCTTTCGCCATCAGCCTTACGTGGGCATCGCCAGACGCTTGTGACACAACGGTTTCGTTAATCATCCGTCGCCTTCGAACAGGCCAGCCAATTGTTCGATCATGGTGCCGCCAAGCTGTTCGGCATCCATGATTGTGACTGCACGCCGGTAATAGCGTGTGACATCGTGGCCGATACCGATGGCGACAAGCTGCACGGGAGATTTGTTCTCGATCCAGTCGATCACCTTGCGTAAATGCATTTCAAGATAGCCGCCGCTGTTCACAGACAAAGTGGAATCGTCCACCGGCGCACCGTCTGAAATGACCATCAGGATGCGGCGGTCCTCGTGCCGCATCAGCAGCCGCGAGTGTGCCCACAGCAACGCCTCGCCGTCGATGTTTTCCTTCAGCAGACCCTCGCGCATCATCAGGCCGAGATTGCGACGCGCACGGCGCCACGGCTCGTCCGCCTGCTTGTAGACGACATGGCGCAGGTCGTTGAGCCGCCCCGGCGTCGCCGGCTTCCCATTGGAGAGCCATTGTTCGCGCGATTGTCCGCCTTTCCAGGCGCGGGTGGTAAAGCCGAGGATCTCGGTCTTGACCCCACACCGCTCAAGGGTCCGCGCCAGCACATCAGCACTGATCGCTGCAATGGAGATGGGACGCCCGCGCATCGAGCCTGAATTGTCGATCAGCAGCGTTACCACGGTATCCTTGAACGCGACGTCGCGCTCCACCTTGTAGGACAGGGCGTGACCCGGCATGGTGACGACCCGCGCCAGCCGGGCAGCGTCCAGCATGCCCTCTTCCTGGTCGAAATCCCAGCTCCGGTTCTGTTGCGCCATCAACCGGCGCTGCAAGCGGTTGGCCAGCCGGGTCACTACGCCCTGCAATCCCTTGAGCTGCGCATCGAGATAGGCGCGCAGGCGGTTCAGTTCCTCTTCATCGCAAAGATCATGCGCGGCGACCACCTCGTCGAAATCGGTGGTGTATGCCTTGTAGTCGAAATCGTCAGGAAGTTCGGACCACGGCCGGTTAGGGCGCACGGGCAGCATGCCATCTTCACTGCCTTCGCTGTCATCGGCTTCTGCGTCCGCCTCCCCGTCGCCGTCATCATCGCCATCGCCCTCGCCATTATCGCCATCCTCGCCTTCGCCCGGCTGGTCCTCGGCACGCATATCGTCCTGCTCGGGTTCGGCGGTATCCTGATCCTGCTCCTCGCTGTCTTCCCCTTCGGGTTCGTCGCCGCCTTCGTCCGTCTCGTCCGGTTCAGGTTCACGCGCAATCAGTTCAAGGTGTTCGAGCAGGGTGAGCGCCTGTTGCTGGAATTCTGCCTGATCGGCCATGGTATCGGCAAGCCTGTCGAGATCGTCACCGATTGCCGCAACGATCTGTTCGCGCCGCAACTCGACACCCTCACTCGCAGCAGGCGGCGTCCGCTCGCCTGTCAGACGCTCACGCAGCAGCAGCGCAAGGGCAGTGGCGATCGGCACATCCTGCGCATTTTCTGCCCGCACGATAGGATCCGTCATCAGCCGCCTGTCGAGCGCGGCGGCCAGGTTTTTCCGCATGCCGGACATGGCGTTGCCGCCCAGCGCTTCCCAGCGGACCTGCTCCACCGCATCGTATGCGGCGGCTGCGACAGGTTCGGCCGGTCGGCTGCGCCGGTGACGTTGCGGGTCATGGAAGCGCTGCTTGAGCGCAAAACCGTCGGCAACACCGCGCGCTGCTGCGACCGGGCCTCTCTCAAGGTTACGTCCCGGCATGGGCACGCGCACAGTGGTGCCAGCTTCGGACGGCTCATCCGAAGTCCAGGCGACATCAAGCTCCGGCTCTTGTGCAACGGCACGCGCCGTTGCAGTCAATGCCGCACGAAAGCGGTCGAGCGGGGTCTGATCGGCCATTGGTATCGGCCTACAGGATCGACTGGCCGGACGCTGCCCAATCGGCGGTAAACCCTTCCAGGCCGCGTTCGGTCAGCACGTGATTGGCAAGCGAACGGATGACCTTGGGCGGCATGGTGGCGACATCGGCGCCGATACGGGCCGCTTCAAGGACATGGATCGGGTGACGGATCGACGCAGCAAGGATCTCGGTTTCAAAAGCGTAATTGTCATAGATGAGGCGAATGTCGCGCAACAAGTCCATGCCATCGAACCCGTTGTCGTCGTGCCGCCCGACAAAGGGGGACACGAAAGTCGCACCCGCTTTTGCCGCGAGCAATGCCTGCGCCCCTGAGAAGCACAATGTGACATTGACCATGGTGCCATCGTCGGTCAGCTTGCGGCAGGTTTTCAGCCCGTCAATCGTCAGCGGCACCTTGATGCAGACGTTATCGGCAATCCGCCGCAGGATTTCCGCCTCCTGCATCATCGTGTCATGATCGGCAGCGACCACTTCTGCGCTGACCGGACCATCCACAAGAGCGCAGATCTCCCTTGTCGCCTCAAGAAAATTGCGGCCCGATCGTGCGATCAGCGTCGGGTTGGTCGTCACCCCGTCAAGAAGCCCGGTTTGCGCAAGGTCGGCGATGTCGGCGATGTCGGCGGTATCGGCAAAGAATTTCATGGCTGCTGGCCTCTTGAGGAAAATGGGTGAGCGAGTGTCGATCAGTGCGAACGGGCGGGTCCTGAAAGCCTATATGCAGGCAGGCCGCCAAGTGCCAGCCCCCCTGCCTGCACTCTGCTAACGTTCAGCCAGACAAAATCAGCTGGCCCCAAATATTTCCTGCAGCAGCCGGTCTCCGGTGGCAGCAGGATTTGCGCGGATCATGGCCTCTTGTCGGCCGATCTCTGCCCAGATTGTCTCCTCGATGCGGCCCGCAAGCAAGGCAGTGACATTCTGCAGATTGATGCCCGCAAGCTGCGACAGCGCCGGGCCGATCACGGGATCCTCGATGATGCGCAACCCTTGCGATACCTGCGGCACCATGATGTCAAGCAGCCGACGCCCCATCGCCGCACGCAGTGCCGCAGTGGCAGAAGATGGTGCTCCATTTACCAGATCACGCGCGTTGTCGATCCCGATCAGCCGCACTGCGTCAGCGATCTGCGGTGCGGCGGTTTGCGCTGCGTCCGCTGCAACCGTGTTCAAGGTCTGGTCCAGCCTCTGCCGGACCTGTGGCGCGCGAAGGATGGTTGCCAAGGCTGCACTTCTTTGCGGACCAAGCAATTCCCCAAGATCTTCCCGCCCAAGGCCTGCATCCAGAAAGCCGTCAGGCGCCAGCAACCGGGCAAAGGCATCTTGCGAGGAACGCGTGAGCAGCCGTTGGATCGCGTCAGCGAGGCTGGCCTGCCGATAGGCTGCACAGCCAGGCAGGGTGAGCGCCAGTGCCCCCGTTACGGCAACGCCAGCAGACCGGGCAATGAAGCCGCGGCGTGTTTCCAAAGCAAGTGGGGGCATCAGCGCACTCCTGTTTTGATCTTGTGTTTCGCAATTTTCCGATCCCGGTCCATATAGCAGGCATCCCATGAACCGTGTTCGCCTTCTTGTCCTTAATGCCGCATTGGGTCCGCTCGATTACAGCGTGCCCGAAGGAATGGCGCTTGACCATGGCAGCGTGGTTATCGCGCCGCTCGGTCCGCGGCAAGTGACAGGGGTGGTCTGGGAAGCCGACCGCCTGCCCGGCGGCGAGGTCGCCGACCAGCGCCTGCGCCCGCTGGTCGCGGTCTTGCCCGTGCCGCCAATCGCTGCCGCGCTGCGCCGGCTCATCGAATGGACCGCCGATTATTACTGCGCACCGCTTGCCAGCGTAGCACGCATGAGCCTGTCGTCAGGCGCTGCCCTCAAGGGCGGAGGAACGATCACCGAGTACAGGCTTTCAGGAACAGTGCCGGCAAGGCTCACTGCGCAACGCAGCGCCGCGCTTGCTGCACTGGCAGGCAGACAGGGCACCATGCGCGAACTTGCCGCAATTGCCGGCGTGTCAGAAGGAGTGCTGCGCGGACTGATCCATTGTTCTGCAATGGAGCCGGTGCAAGTGTCGATCGACCGCCCGTATGCCCCTGCCAACGCCGAATACGCTGCGCCGCAGCTTAACGACACGCAACGCCAAGTCGCTGACGAGCTGATCAATGCGGTGCAGCAAGCCACTTTTGCGCCTTTCCTGCTCGATGGCGTGACAGGCTCGGGCAAGACCGAAACCTATTTCGAAGCCATTGCCGAGGCCATGCGCCGCGACCGGCAGGTCATGGTCCTGCTGCCCGAAATCGCGCTGACGGAAAACTTCCTCAAGCGCTTCGAAAGCCGCTTTGGCGCGCCGCCTGTCGTGTGGCATTCAAGCCAGAAGCAGTCCCAGCGCCGCCGCGCCTGGCGGCAGGTGGCAAGCGGCGGCGCGCAGGTGGTGGTGGGCGCACGATCCGCGCTGTTTCTGCCATTTGCCGACCTGGGTCTCATCATTGTCGATGAAGCGCACGAGATCAGCTTCAAGCAGGACGATGGCGTGCGGTACAATGCCCGGGATGTGGCAGTGATGCGCGCCCGGTTCGAACAGGTGCCCGTAATCCTGGCCAGTGCGACCCCCGCGCTGGAAAGCCTGCAGATGGCCGAGGCCGGTGTTTACCGCAAGCTTGACCTGCCCGGCCGTTACGGCAGCGCTACCCTGCCGGATATCGCCATCGTCGACCTGCGCGAACAGGTGCCGCCGCGCGGACGCTGGATCGCGCCGCCGCTGGTGACAGGCATGGCCGCGCGGCTGGAACGCGGCGAGCAATCGCTGCTCTTTCTCAACCGGCGCGGCTATGCCCCGCTGACGCTGTGCCGGACCTGCGGATATCGCTTTGAATGTCCGAATTGCTCGGCCTGGCTGGTGGAGCATCGATTGTCGCGCCGGCTGGCCTGCCATCATTGCGGGCACGAGGTTCCCAACCCTGATCGCTGCCCCGAGTGCGGCGAGGCCGATTGCCTGACCGCGTGCGGGCCGGGCGTGGAGCGGATCGCAGACGAGGTCGCAGAGCTGTTCCCGCAGGCGCGGGTTGCGATCGCCACTTCCGACACGCTGTCCAGCCCTGAACGGATCGGCGCCTTCGTCGAGGCAGCAGAGCAAGGCGCAATCAACGTGATTGTCGGCACGCAACTGGTGACAAAGGGTTATCATTTCCCCGAGCTCACCCTGGTGGGTGTGATCGATGCCGATCTTGGCCTTGAAGGCGGCGATCTGCGGGCAGCGGAACGATCCTATCAACAGATTGCGCAGGTTGCCGGCCGCGCCGGGCGTGCGGCCAAGCGCGGCGAGGTGCTGATCCAGACCCGCCACCCCGATGCTGCTGTCATCAGCGCGCTTGCCTCGGGGGATCGCGACGCATTCTATGCTGCCGAAACGGAAGCGCGGCGTCATGCAGGCGCACCGCCATTCGGCCGCTGGGCCGCGATCATCGTGTCCAGTGAAACGGAACAGGAGGCGCGCGATGCCGCCCGCGCAATCGGCGGGGCCGCGCCGCGTCTTGACGATCTGGCGGTCTATGGCCCTGCCCCGGCCCCTCTGTCGCTGCTGCGCGGACGCTATCGTTACCGGCTGCTGATCAATGCACGACGCAGTGCAGCCTTGCAGGAAACGCTCAGAAACTGGTTGTCAGACATGAACTTTCCAGCCGGTGTGCGCGTTGGCATCGATATCGATCCGTACAGCTTCGTGTGAGCCTTGCGGCTTGCAGGGGCATCTGTTCAAAGAAGGTTCCTTGCCGACCATGACTGTTCTTGTTCCGATCCTCGGTGATCAGCTTTCGCCCGACCTTGCCAGCCTGCGCGGCTGCACGAAAGAAGGCACCGTGCTGTTGCTGATGGAGGTGCGGGAGGAGACGACCTACGTCAGGCATCACAAGCAGAAGATCGTGCTGATCCTGTCGGCGATGCGCCATTTTGCCGAAGCGATGCGGGCCGATGGCTGGACTGTCGATTACATCGAGCTGCTCGACCCTGACAACACCGGCAGTTTTTCAGGAGAGATCACACGCGCCGCCGCACGCCACAACGCCAAAGCCATTCGCATTGTGGAGCCGGGCGAATGGCGCGTGCTGCAGGATCTCAACACCCTCAAATCCAGCCTGTCGTGCCGGTTCGACATTCTGCCCGATGATCGCTTCCTGTGCTCCATTCCGCAGTTCATCGGCTGGGCGCAGGGGCGGCGCGAAATCCGCATGGAATATTTCTATCGCGACATGCGCCGCCAAACCGGGCTGCTGATGGACGGCGACGATGAACCGGCTGGCGGGCAATGGAATTACGATGCGCAGAACCGCGCGTCACCCGATGACAGCATGGACCCGCCGCCCACGCCCAAGTTCAGACCTGACGCGGTGACACAGGCCGTGATCGCGCTGGTCGAACAGGAGTTCGGCGACCATTTCGGCACTCTTGACAGCTTCAGCTGGCCGGTCACCGCGTCGCAGGCCCAAACTGCCGTCGATGCCTTCATCGAACAGCGTCTGCCCTGCTTTGGCAAATATCAGGATGCGATGGTGCATGGCGAGGATGATCTGTTCCATTCGCTGCTGTCCACCTCGCTCAACCTCGGGCTGCTCGATCCTCTCGCCGTGTGCCGCAAGGCAGAGGCGGCGTGGCGCGCCGGCAAGGCACCGCTCAACGCGGCCGAGGGTTTTATCCGCCAGATCATCGGCTGGCGGGAGTTCATCCGCGGCATGTACTGGTTTGAAATGCCGGAATTGCGCGCTGCGAACGCGCTTGATGCAACGCGCCCGCTGCCCGAGTTCTACTGGACGGGCGAAACCGACATGCGGTGCCTCGCCGATTGCGTGCGTTCGACTCGCGACAATGCGCATGCCCATCATATCCAGCGGCTGATGGTCCTGGGCAATTTTGCGCTGATTGCAGGCGTGCTGCCGCAGGATCTCGAGGACTGGTTCCTGGTCGTTTATGCCGACGCCTACGAATGGGTGGAGCTGCCTAATGTCGGTGCGATGGCCCTGTGGGCGGACAAGGGCCGGCTGGCATCCAAACCCTATGCCGCCGGTGGCAATTACATCAACAGGATGTCCGATTATTGCAGCGATTGCCGCTATGTCGTGTCGCGCAAGACGGGCGAAGGCGCGTGCCCGTTCAATTCGCTGTACTGGCACTTCATGGTGCGCAACCGTCGCCTGCTGGAAAACAACAGCCGGGTTGCACGGGTCTTTTCAACCTGGGATCGGATGGCCGAGAAGAAGCGCGCCGATTACCTCGCCACGGCAGAGGCTTTTCTTGCCTCGCTGGAGCCGGCCCGGCCCGGCTGGGCACGTGACGAACCTGACGGGCAAACTGGCTTACCTGCTGTCGGAATCGAGCCTTAGCCCAGAACCACGCCTTCGCGGCGGAGCAGTTCGTGCTTCAGCGCCGCGCCATGGGCATAACCACCAATTGTGCCATCTGCCCGGATCACCCGATGGCAGGGGATCAGCACAGCAATCGGGTTCGCACCATTGGCGCTGCCTACCGCACGTGTGGCGCCCGGCCGACCGATCGCGGTTGCGATCTGCTGATAGGATCGGGTCTGCCCGCGCGGGATCAGACGCAGCTGCGCCCACACGCTTTGCTGGAACGCAGTACCGCGCAGGTCGAACGGCAGGTGGTGCACGGCCGTCTTCCTCTCGCCATGCCCGGTCTCGTTGTCTGGTGCAGGCGTCGTCCTGCCGGCGAACGTCATGGCCGCAAGGATGGGTTCGGCCAATCGATCGAGCATTCCTCCGCCCTCCACCAGCCGCGCCCTTGCAAAGCGTGCAGCAAGTGCATCGCGCGATGTGTCGAATGACAAGAGGCATAGCCCTGCGCCTGTCGCCGCGATCAGCAGCGGGCCCAGTTCTGTCGATTGCAAGGTCCAGTGGATCACCTCGCGCCTGTCTCGAGCCGTAGGAGCAGAACCGCTGGAATCTTTCCGGTCCATTGCGATTGGCTCCATCATCTGGCGCTCCCATCAACTTGGCCCATCAACTTGGCCCATCCTCTGCGCCGCACCGGCCATGAAGGAGCAAATCGGACCAATTGTTAGGTCTGCGCCTTTCTTCCCCTGCCATCAAGCGCGGTTTGCAGCTAGAGGGTCTTCGTCTCATGCCCCCATCATCTACAGGAGCAGCCTTGTTCGCCCTTCATCTTCGTGTCCCTGGTCCCTGGCTGCATTATGCAATCCTGCTTGTCATGCTGGCAGGTGCAGGTCTTCTGGCCAGTGCAGGGCTCGCGCGGGCGGACAGCACCGACATCAATGCCGCGGCTCGCAGCGTGGTGCGGGTCGTGATCGTACAACGCGATGCAAGTGGCTATGACGTGATCGGCCATGGCACCGGTTTTGCCGTCACGCCAAAGCTGATCGTCACCAATGCCCATGTGCTTGCACCGCTGCTTCAGGACCCGGGCCTGCGGCTTGGCATTGTACCTGCACAAGGCCGGACCGGCTATTTTGCCCGCGTCGTGAAGGTCGCCTCCAGGATCGACCTGGCTCTTGTCGAACTGACCGAGGATGCCACCTTGCCACCTGCCACCTTGTATGCGCGGCCGGTGGACGACGGGTCCGACGTGTTTGCAGTCGGCTATCCCGCCAATGTCGACCAGGCGTTGGGACTTGGTCTTGACGGGCTGACCTCGCCGCAGGCCCCGGTAAAGACGCGCGGCCAGGTTTCGGGCGGACGCAGTTCCACCTTGTATGACACCATCTTGCATACCGCGCCCATTGGCGTCGGCAATTCCGGCGGGCCATTGCTCGACCCCTGCGGCCGCGTGGTCGGGGTCAACAGCTTTGGCACCATCAGCGAAAACAACAGCGATTCGGAATTCTACTTCGCGGTGTCCGGCCGCGAGCTGGTCCCGTTCCTGCGCGCAGCAGGAGTGGATGTCGCGATCTCGGCGCAGCCCTGCCGCTCCCTGGCCGAGTTCGCGCTCGGGCAGGATGCGCTTGACCTGCGCACAGAGGCTGCCGCGCAGGCCCGGCTTGCCAACCGAGCGGCGCAGCAGCAGGCCGAAGCGGAGCGGGCGCGCCGGACAGCCGAACTGCAAGCCATCGACAATCGGGAACAGATGATGGCACTTGCCGGCATATTGCTGGTCGCGATGCTGCTGTCGGCGGGTGGCGCGGCAATGCTGTTCGAGCGGGAGCGGCGCGAACTGGCGCTTGCTGCCGCAGTGTTCGCAGCGGTGTGCCTTGGCGGCGCGATCGTCGCCTGGACCCAGCGGCCTTCCATCGCCGAGGTCGAAGCACGTGGCGCAGCGGCCGAACAGGCAGCGCGCAAGGCGCCGCGCGACCCGCCGCTTTTGCAGACCAGCACACAGAAAATGCTGGAAGGCGGCAGTTTTGTGTGCCGCCTGCTGCCTGACCGCAGCCGGGTGACGGTATCCCAAACTCCCGACGTGGCGTTGCGGTGGGATGCAGACGGCTGCGCAAACGGGCAGACGCAGTTTGGCGATGCGGGCGGGCAATGGTCCCGGCTGAAGCTGGAGGAGAGGGAGCAGGCGATCGTCATCGACAGCTACGACCCACAAGCCCGGACGTTCATCACCGACCGCTATTTCGTCGATCTGCCGACCCTGGAAGCCATCCGGGTCGAGCGGGCCCGCTTCGAAGCTCCGGCATGTGGCGCAGGCGAGCTGGCCGCTCGCGAGCTTGGCCAACAGCAGGAAGCGATCCGCGCCCTGCTCCCCGTCCTTCCCAATGAGCGGCTGGTCCATACCTGCGAGCCTGAGCCGGGTCTGATCGGCAATGATGCTCCTGCTACAGCAGCAGGCGGCTTTCCACCCGCTGGTTGAAATCAGCGGGCACGATTGCCAAAAGCAGTGCTGGACGGTTGCTAAAAGAAGCTGGCCTTGCTAGGCGCGCCCTCGTGAATGGACGCCGCCTGCACCCCTGTGGGTGGCGCGTGCGTTCGCTGCACAAGAAGGCACATCTTCCGGTCAAGAGGAACGACAGGCGCGTGGATATTTCCGGCGGCATCAAGGCTAGCCTAGCAGGGCGCTATGCATCGGCGCTGTTCGACCTTGCGGTGGAGCACAATCAGGTGACGGCAGTGGAGCGCGACTGCGACGCCTTGCGCGATGCGCTGGCTTCGTCGGCAGACTTCCGCTCCCTGATTCGCGATCCGGAGATTTCCCGTGGTCAGGCAGGCAGTGCGATCGGCGGCATTGCCGATTTGCTTGGCCTCGCGCCGCTGACTCGCAATTTCCTCGGCGTGCTGGCGCAGAACCGCCGGTTGGCCGCTCTGCCCGACATGATCCGCGCTTTCCATGCCATCGCGGCGGCGCAGCGCGGCGAAGTCACCGCCGATGTGACCAGCGCGTATCCGCTGGACGATGGTCAGATTGCCACTCTGACGCAGAAACTGACTGCGCGTGAAGGGCGCGATGTCAAGGTTCGCACGCATGTCGATGCACATATTCTCGGCGGCCTGGTAGTGAAGATCGGCAGCCGCCAGATCGACAGCTCCATCCGCACTCGACTGAATTCCCTCGCCCAGGCGATGAAGGGCTGAGCCAAGCTTTTAAGGAAGGCTGATAATGGATATCCGCGCCGCAGAAATTTCCAAGGTCATCAAGGACCAGATCGCCAGCTTCGGCACCGAAGCGCAGGTCAGCGAAGTGGGCAGCGTGCTGTCGGTCGGTGACGGCATCGCCCGTATCCACGGTCTCGACAAGGTTCAGGCCGGCGAGATGGTGGAGTTTGCCGACGGTGTGCAGGGCATGGCCCTCAATCTGGAAGCGGACAATGTTGGCGTCGTGATCTTCGGCTCGGACGCCGCGATCAAGGAAGGCGATCAGGTCAAGCGGACCGGCACCATCGTCGATGTGCCCGTCGGCAAGGGTCTGCTTGGCCGTGTCGTCGACGCGCTTGGCAATCCGATCGACGGCAAGGGCCCGATCGTGGCAAGCGAGCGTCGCCGGGTCGAATCCAAGGCACCGGGCATCATCCCGCGCAAATCCGTGCACGAACCAGTGCAAACGGGATTGAAGGCGATCGACGCGCTGGTGCCGATCGGCCGGGGTCAACGCGAACTGATCATCGGCGACCGTCAGACCGGCAAATCCGCCGTCGCGATCGACACCTTCATCAACCAGAAGGGTCCGAACGCCGGCGATGATGAGACGAAGAAGCTTTATTGCATCTATGTCGCCGTCGGCCAGAAGCGTTCGACCGTGGCGCAGATCGTGCGCAGCCTCGAAGAAAATGGCGCGATGGAATACTCCATCGTGGTCGCCGCCACCGCGTCGGAACCTGCCCCGTTGCAGTTCCTCGCGCCCTACACCGGCTGCGCGATGGGCGAATTCTTCCGCGACAATGGCATGCATGCGGTGATCGTTTATGACGATCTGTCCAAGCAGGCAGTCGCCTATCGCCAGATGTCGCTGCTGCTGCGTCGTCCGCCGGGCCGCGAAGCGTATCCGGGCGACGTGTTCTACCTGCACTCCCGCCTGCTGGAACGCGCGGCCAAGATGAACGACGAGATGGGCGCAGGTTCGCTGACCGCGCTCCCTATCATCGAGACGCAGGCCGGCGACGTGTCCGCCTATATTCCGACCAACGTGATCTCCATCACCGATGGCCAGATCTTTCTGGAAACAGGCTTGTTCTACCAAGGCGTGCGTCCGGCCATCAACGTCGGCCTGTCGGTGTCCCGCGTCGGGTCCGCCGCCCAGACGAAGGCGATGAAGAAAGTGTCGGGCTCGATCAAGCTGGAGCTGGCGCAATATCGCGAAATGGCCGCCTTTGCGCAGTTCGGCTCGGATCTCGATGCGTCGACGCAGCGGCTGCTGAACCGTGGTGCGCGTTTGACCGAATTGCTGAAGCAGCCGCAGTTCTCGCCTCTGCCGTTCGAGGAACAGACCTTGTCGATCTTTGCTGGCACGAACGGCTATCTCGACGCGGTGCCGGTGGACCGGGTGACCGAATATGAAGCGGCAATGCTGGCCTTCATGCGTTCGCAGCACGCCGCAACGCTGGACCTGATCCGCAGCACCAAGGACTTCGGTGACGAAGCCAAGCAGCAGACCATTGCGGCTCTCGATAGCTTCGCCAAGCAGTTCGCGTGAGCTTGACCTATCGTGCGAACATTGCGGTAAAGCCGACGCCTATGAAGGCGGCGTGCAGCGCCATTCCCGGTATCATCATCTGCAAGGAGTGGCAGGACCACGCTGCGCCCGATTTCCACGACGCGCAGGGTTATACCAGAGACGTGTTCGCACCATATGAGGGCTGGCTCGTCAAGGCACCTGAACCGACCGAAACAAGGCCGATGAAAGCGTAAGAAATGGCATCGCTCAAGGAACTGAAAGGCCGGATCAACTCGGTCAAATCGACCCAGAAGATCACCAAGGCCAAGCAGATGGTCGCGGCAGCGAAGTTGCGCAAGGCACAGGCCGCGGCTGAAGCTGCACGCCCTTATGCCGAACGGCTGGGGGCGGTCATGGCCAGCCTGTCCGCGCGCGTGGGCAGTAGCGAAAACGCGCCACGGCTGCTGACCGGTACCGGCTCGAGCAGCCGGCATCTGCTGGTGGTGGCAAATTCCGACAAGGGTCTTGCCGGTGCGTTCAACTCCAACATCGTGCGCGCTGCTCTTGCCAAGGCCAAGGCTCTTCTTGCAGAGGGCAAGGAAGTTGAGTTCTATCTCGTAGGACGCAAGGGGCGGGCACCGATCAAGCGGGCCCATCCCGACCGTGTCGGTATTCAGTTCGACACCACTGACGTGCGCGAACCCGGCTACGGCGAGGCAGAGAAGATCGCAGACGAGCTGATCGGAATGTACAATGATGGGCAATTCGACATCGCACATCTGTTCTACTCGCGCTTTCAGTCGGCGTTGACGCAGGTTCCCACCAGGCAGCAGATCATCCCTGTTCCCGCGCCGGATACGTCTGCCGCCAGCCAGAGCGGCGCCGGTGCGGTTGTCGATTATGAACCCGGCGAGGAAGAAATCCTCGCGCAGCTGCTGCCCCGCTATCTCAAGACACAGATTTTCGGGGCGCTGCTGGAAAACAATGCCTCCGAGCAAGGTGCTTCCATGACTGCGATGGACAACGCCACGCGCAATGCAGGCGATCTGATCGATCGGCTGACCATTCAGTACAACCGCAGCCGGCAGGCCGCGATCACCACCGAACTCATCGAAATCATCGCCGGCGCCGAAGCGCTTTAAGGCAAGATCAGCAAGGCAAGGACACATCATGGCCACTGCACCCGTGTTTGACAGCACCAGCAATATTCCCGCTCAGGGCAAGATCAGCCAGATCATCGGCGCCGTTGTCGATGTCACCTTCGAAGGCGAACTGCCTGCGATCCTGACTGCGCTTGAAACCACCAATGGCGGCAACACGCTCGTCCTCGAAGTCGCGCAGCACCTTGGCGAAAACACCGTGCGCACCATCGCGATGGATGGCACCGACGGACTGACGCGTGGGCAGCAGGTGCGCAACACCGGCTCGCAGATCCAGGTGCCGGTCGGTCCCAAGACTCTCGGCCGCATCATGAATGTCGTCGGTGCGCCGATTGACGAAATGGGCCCGGTAGGCGCGGCAAAGACAGCCCCGATCCACGCCAAGGCGCCGGAATTTATCGAGCAATCCACTGAGAACGCCATTCTGGTGACCGGTATCAAGGTGATCGACCTGCTTGCTCCTTATGCAAAGGGCGGCAAGATCGGCCTGTTTGGCGGCGCAGGTGTCGGCAAGACGGTGCTGATCCAGGAACTGATCAACAACATCGCGAAAGGTCACGGCGGCGTGTCGGTGTTCGCCGGCGTGGGTGAGCGCACGCGCGAAGGCAACGACCTCTACCATGAGTTCCTCGACGCCGGTGTCATTGCCAAGGACGAGAACGGCAACGCCACGTCCGAAGGATCGAAGGTTGCGCTGGTGTTCGGCCAGATGAACGAACCGCCGGGCGCTCGATCACGCGTCGCACTGTCCGGCCTCACCATGGCAGAATATTTTCGTGACGAGGAAGGACAGGACGTCCTGTTCTTCGTCGACAACATCTTCCGCTTCACGCAGGCAGGCTCTGAAGTGTCTGCGCTCCTTGGTCGTATTCCATCAGCAGTGGGCTATCAGCCGACGTTGTCGACCGATATGGGCGCGCTGCAGGAACGCATCACCTCCACGACAAAGGGGTCGATCACCTCGGTACAGGCGATTTACGTGCCCGCGGACGATCTTACCGATCCTGCTCCTGCCACATCCTTTGCTCACCTTGACGCGACAACGACGCTCAACCGCGCAATTTCGGAACTGGGAATCTATCCTGCGGTCGATCCGCTCGACTCCACCAGCCGCGTGCTGGAACCGCGCGTGGTCGGACAGGAGCATTACGAGACGGCACGACGCGTTCAGGAAACCTTGCAGAAGTACAAGTCGCTGCAGGATATCATCGCCATTCTGGGCATGGATGAACTGTCCGAAGAGGACAAGCTGACTGTCCAGCGTGCGCGCAAGATCCAGAAGTTCCTGTCACAGCCCTTCCACGTTGCCGAAGTGTTTACCGGAATTCCGGGCAAGTTCGTCGCTGTGGAGGATACGATCCGCTCCTTCAAGGCAGTGGTTGAAGGTGAGTACGATCACCTACCCGAAGCAGCGTTCTACATGGTGGGCGGTATCGACGAGGCGGTTGCCAAGGCCAAGATGCTGGCCGAGGAAGCCTGACGCGATGGCGCTGCACTTTGAACTTGTCACCCCTGCCCGGCTGATCCGGTCGCAAGAGGTACATATGGTGGTGGTACCCGGAACCGAAGGCGAATTCGGCGTGCTGGGCGGCCATGCGCCGTTCATGGCGACGATCCGCGACGGCGATGTGCGCGTGTTTGCATCGCCCGGTGCCACCCCTGAAGTCATCAGCGTCGAAGGCGGTTTTGCCGAGGTCGCCGATGGCCGCCTGACAGTGCTTGCCGAACATGCGACGGGCTGAACCGAACGGCTAACTGAAAGAAATACCATCCCACTTAAATCTGAAGGCCGCCGAACACGCAGTTCGGTGGCCTTTTTCAATCTGCAAAAGATCCGGAGTGCGAGGCCCAGCTCGGTAACTTCTGATTTACCAACAGCTGCTACAGATTGTCTGTCCGGCCAGATCGGACAGGTGCAGGCTGGATCAAAGGTGCAAGAGGAATGAAGGGTTCAGGTCGCGCGGAACTGTTTGAGGGCTCGCCTCGCCAGCGCCGCAGTTTTGGCATAGCCCGACCGATGACAAGCAGCGCTGAGTTGCGCGGCCACCCTGCACCGCAGGAACAGAATAGCGCACGCGACACCTCGCCGGATCACCATGACGCGCTTGGCCAGGATCGGCTTACCGCCATGCAGCGGCTTGCCGAACGTGCCGGAGCAGCCAACGACCAACCTGCACCAGATGATGGGTTTGCGGCCAGTCTCCACAAGATCAAGGAACAGGTGCTGCCGCGCTTGCTGGAGCGTGTCGATCCCGAAGCGGCTGCGGCGTTATCCAAGGATGAACTTTCGGACGAGTTCAGACCGATCATCATGGAAGTGCTGTCAGAACTGAAAATCACGCTCAACCGTCGTGAACAGTTCGCGCTGGAAAAAATCCTCATAGATGAACTGCTTGGTTTTGGTCCTCTAGAAGAACTGCTGTCCGACCCTGACGTTTCGGACATCATGGTGAACGGGCCGCAGCAGACCTACATCGAGCGAAAAGGGCAACTGCAACTATCCCAGATCCGTTTTCGCGACGAGAGCCATCTGTTTCAGATTGCCCAGCGCATCGTCAATCAGGTCGGCCGCCGTGTGGATCAGACGACACCGCTTGCCGATGCCCGTCTGAAAGACGGCAGTCGGGTGAATGTCATTGTTCCGCCGCTCAGCCTGCGTGGAACGGCAATTTCCATTCGCAAATTCTCCGAAAAACCGATCACGATCGACATGCTGCGGCAATTCGGATCCATGAGCGAGAAGATGGCTACAACGCTGAAGATCGCTGGCGCTTGTCGGATGAATATCGTTATTTCAGGGGGCACCGGATCGGGCAAGACCACTATGCTCAACGCCCTGTCGAAGATGATCGATCCGGGTGAGCGTGTCCTGACGATCGAGGATGCGGCCGAGTTGCGACTGCAGCAACCGCACTGGTTGCCGCTGGAAACGCGGCCGGCCAATCTAGAGGGGCAGGGTGCCATTACCATTGGCGACCTTGTAAAGAACGCATTGCGGATGCGTCCAGATCGCATCATCCTTGGTGAAATTCGTGGCGCAGAATGCTTTGACCTGCTTGCAGCGATGAACACCGGGCATGACGGGTCGATGTGTACCCTGCACGCCAACAGCCCGCGCGAATGTCTTGGCCGAATGGAAAACATGATCCTGATGGGCGACATCAAGATCCCGAAGGAGGCAATTTCCCGCCAGATCGCGGAATCTGTTGATCTCATCGTTCAGGTAAAAAGGCTTCGGGACGGATCACGCCGGACGACGAGCATCACTGAGGTAATCGGCATGGAAGGCGAGGTCATCGTCACCCAGGAACTGTTCCGGTTCGATTATCTGGACGAAGGAGCGGACGGAAAGATCATGGGCGAATATCGCTCATCAGGCCTTCGCCCTTACACCCTTGAAAAAGCACGGCAATTTGGGTTCGACCAGGCTTATCTTCAGGCCTGCCTGTGAAGGTTCCTTGCTGGCGCTGCATTCCTTGCGCCTTCTTCGCCAGTCAGCAGCCTTGATCCAGATGCCGTGCCGGTTCCATACCGCGGCATGCTCTGCACGATCCTGCCTCTCAAAATCATCTCCTCACGCCAGCCCGGTAATGAAGATGGAAGGCAACGGCCAGTCTATGCCCTGATCCTGCGGTTGGGTGCAGGGATCATGTTGGCTACCATGCTGATGCTGGTCAAACTGCTGTCCGACCGCAACGTCGAGTTGCCCCAGATCCTCTTTTTCCGGCAAGCGGTTTCCATCGTCGTACTGACCGGCTTTCTGCTTGTTCGCCGTGAACTCCATCGCCTGGCGTCAAGGCGGGTGCGTTCGCACGCAGCGCGGGCGATTACCGGCACTATTGGTATGGCATTGAATTTTGGTGCGCCAATCCTGCTGCCACTGACGGTAGCAACCACGCTCGGTTTTGCTAGTCCGATATTTGCCGTCATTCTTTCTGCAATGTTCCTTCGCGAAGAGGTGGGTCGCTGGCGCTGGTCTGCAGTGGCGTTTGGTTTTGCAGGCGTGATCATCATTGCAGGACCGTCAGGCGCGGATATTCCGCTGCTTGGTGCTGCGGTGGGTCTGGGTGGAGCGCTCATGGTGGCGATCATCTCCGTACAGGTCCGCGACTTGGCAAGAACGGAAGACAGCATCGCCATCGTCATCTATTTTTCCGCGTTTTCGGCGCCGTTATTGCTTTTGATCGCGCTCTTCTTCCCGTGGCCGGGAAATACCGTCGATTACCTGCTGCTGTTGTTGATGGGCTGCTTTGGCACAGCCGGCCAGATATTGCTGACCGGATCCTTGCGCTTTGGCACGGTGTCGAGCGTCATTGTCATGGATTACGGCATGCTGATCTGGGCAACACTCTACGGCGTCGCCGTGTTTGGTACCCTGCCCCCAGCGACCCTTTGGGCTGGTGCGCCACTCGTGATCAGCGCAGGAGTTATCATCGTTTGGCGGGAACATCGGCTGGCACGGGTCCGCGGTGCGCCAGACGTCGTATGACGCGGGGAACGCGCTGCCCGTCCGTGCGTTTGGCACGCGTAGTATCAAAAAAAAGGACCTGCGTATGATCCGTCGTATCGTCATGGCCGCCGCCATCGGCAGCCTCGCCCTAACCGCCGCTGCATGCAACACCGTAAGCGGAGCCGGAGAAGATCTGCAGTCGGCATCTGACGCAGTAGAGGAAGAAATTTGATCCGCTGATCCGCTGATAGCATCCATCGCCTCCGCAGTTTCACATTGCGGGGGCGTTTTGCTATCTGCGATACACGAGCAGCAGATTATTGGCTGGCATTTCGACCCGCTCTGTCCGGCGAAAGCCATGTTGCTTGGCTGTTGCATCTACATGCGACAAGTCGCGCAAACCCCATCCTGGATCTCTTCCACGCAAGGCTTGATCGAAGCTGATGTTTGATGCTGCAGTGGTTACGTCCTGCTCAAGAAACGGCCCGTAGATGATCAGCGGTTGGCCAGCTTGCAGGCTGCGTTCAGCGCCGCAAAATAAGCCCGATGTGGCTGTCCATGCGCTGATATGAAGCATGTTGATGCACAAGATTGCCTCTGCCCACCCGACCTTCCAATCAGGCGCACTCGCGTCAAGCACCATCGGTGGATGCACATTGCCGATTGGATCGGCTTCGCGCCAGGCCGCAATCGAGGCAAGCGCGGCAGGATCACTGTCGGTTGGCTGCCATTCGAGATGGGGGAAGCAGGACGCAAAGTACCGGGCGTGTTCTCCGGTACCGCTGGCAATCTCGAGCACGGTGCCCCGTGCAGGCAGGAGCCGAAGCAGGCATTCGGCAATTGGCTCCCGATTGCGCATCGTTGCAGGCGCGTGCTGCCGTGCATCCTGCTCAACCATTCATGTCATTCCTCAAGCTGCGCCACGAGCATGCGAGAGCCAAAATGCTCCCAACAGGCCATCTCCGCTTTTTAACGTCCGCCGATTTCGGAAGGCACAGGCTCGCCTGATGGAGCGGGCTGCCCCTTCCACACCAGCACCGGTTTGCGCGCCGCCAGCGTCTCATCCATCCGCCGGCGGGGGGCATGATGTGGCGCGGATTTCAGCGTCTCATCGCCCTCCTTCGCCCGAGAGGCCACTGCGCGCAGGCTGCCAATGAGGCGATCGAGCCCGCTGCGGCTTTCCGTTTCGGTTGGCTCGACCAGCATCGCGCCGTGAACCACCAACGGGAAATACACTGTCATCGGGTGAAAACCCTCGTCGATGAGCCCCTTCGCAATATCGAGCGTGGTAAACCCTTTGGCCATTCCGGCATCGCTGAACAGCGCCTCGTGCATGCAGGGGCCGCTGTCGCCGAACGGCGCATCCAGCATGTCATCCAGACTGCGCAGCACATAATTTGCGTTCAATACGGCATCCTCGGCCACCTGCTTCAGCCCATCGGCGCCATGGCTGAGCATGTAGGCAAGAGCGCGGGTGAACATGCCCATCTGACCATGGAAGGCAACCATGCGACCAAAGCTGTCGGGAAGCAGTTCAGATGCGCCGCGCTCCTCCACCAGCCGCAATCTTCCCTCTTCGTCGCGGTGCACAAAAGGGATTGGTGCAAACGGCGCAAGAGCTTCTGACAGTACCACAGGTCCCGACCCCGGCCCGCCGCCGCCGTGTGGCGTAGAAAAGGTCTTGTGCAGATTGATGTGCATCGCATCGATACCAAGATCGCCGGGTCGCACCTTGCCGACGATGGCATTGAAATTGGCGCCATCGCAGTAGACCAACCCGCCGGCCGCGTGCACCGCGTCAGAAATCGCCTTCATGTCGCGTTCGAACAGCCCGCAGGTGTTTGGGTTGGTAATCATGACCCCGGCAACATCGGGACCAAGCCTTGCCTCGAGCGCGGCAAGATCGACACGCCCCTGCGCTGTTGCCGGGATGTTCTCGACAGCGTAGCCCGCAAAAGCGGCGGTGGCGGGATTGGTGCCATGTGCGCTTTCGGGAACCAGGATTACCGCGCGCCGGTCGCCTCTTGCCTCAAGAGCAGCGCGGATCGCGAGGATACCGCACAATTCGCCATGCGCGCCTGCCTTGGGGCTCATCGCAACAGCAGGCATCCCGGTCAGCTTCATCAGCCAGTCGGCAAGCTGTTCGATCACTGCCAGTGCGCCTTGCACGGTATCCATTGGCTGCAGCGGGTGAATGTCGGCAAAGCCGGGCAGCCGCGCCACTGCTTCATTGAGCCGCGGATTATGTTTCATGGTGCAGGACCCGAGCGGGAATGGCCCGAGGTCAATGGCGTAGTTCTGACGCGAGAGGCGCGTGTAATGCCGCACCGTCTCCGGTTCGGAGAGGCCGGGCAGATCAACCGGCTGCTTGCGGATGAAGGGCGCCAGAAATGCGGATGGCTCCGTTGCCTCCGCATCAAAATCAACCCCGCAATTGCCGTTGCTGGCAAGCTCGAAAATCAGCGGCTCTTCAAGCTGCAAGCCCAGATCACCGCTGCTGGTGATCTGCTTGTTTGCGTCGCCTTGCGGCATCTGCGGTTTCCAGCCTGCCCTGTTCGGCGCATTCATGCGAGTTCTCCTTCAAGGGCGGCTGCCAGCGTTTCGATGTCTTCCATGCTGACCGTTTCTGTAACTGCCACGATCAGCCCGCCTTCCAGTGCGGTCACGCCTGGAAACAGCCGACCCATCGTAACGCCGCCGAGCACACCCCTGTTGGCCAGACGCAAGGCTACTGCGCGGGCATCCTGCCCAAGGCGCAAGGTAAATTCATTGAAGAAAGCATCGTTGACCAAGGAGACCCCGGCGATCTGCGTCAGGCGTTCGGCAGCCTGCACTGCACGCGCGTGGTTGATCCTTGCCAATCGTTCAAGACCGACTCCACCCAGCAAGGTCATGTGGACAGAAAATGCCAGTGCACACAGCCCTGAATTGGTGCAGATGTTGCTGGTCGCCTTCTCTCGCCGGATATGCTGTTCACGCGTTGATAGCGTCAGCACGAAACCGCGCTTTCCATCGGCGTCCACCGTTTCTCCGCACAGGCGGCCCGGCATCTGCCGCACGTATTTTTCCCGCGCTGCAAACAGGCCCAGAAAAGGACCGCCGAACTGCAGCCCCACCCCAAGCGACTGTCCTTCGCCGACGACGATATCCGCGCCCAGTGCGGCAGGACTTTCAAGCATGCCGAGCGCCACCGGCTCAGTCACCACGACAACCAGCAGAGCGCCCTTGGCATGAGCGGCGTCAGCAATGCGCGCCAGATCGGGAATGCGGCCCAGAATGTCGGGGTACTGCACCACCGCACAGGCGGTTTCGTCGCTGATCGCAGCAATCACCCGGTCGTCGTCTGCGGCCGCTTCGAGCGAAGGCAGCGCGGTGGCGAGAACGTCGCCGGTATATTTCGCCATCGTGCTTGCAACCGAGACATAGTGCGGATGCAGCCCTGATGACAAAACTGCATGATTGCGTCGGGTGATGCGGCCTGCCATCGCGATCGCCTCCCAGCAGGCGGTGGAGCCATCATACATCGACGCATTGGCGATATCTGTGCCAAACAAGCGCGCAACCTGCGTCTGGAATTCGAACAGAACCTGGAGCGTGCCCTGGGCAATCTCCGGCTGGTAGGGTGTATAAGCAGTCAGAAACTCGCCGCGCTGAATGATATGATCCACGCTTGCCGGAATGTGGTGACGGTAAGCGCCTGCCCCCAGAAAGAAGGGCGCATCGGCGGCGGACAGGTTTCTGGCGGCCAGGGCCCGCAGATGCCGGCCAACCATCATCTCGCTGGCGTGGTGCGGCAGTCCCTCGATCGGGCCGGTCAGCCGCGCTGACGCAGGAACATCGGCAAAAAGTGCGTCGATATCGGGCACGCCGATACGTTCCAGCATGGCCGCACGATCATCGGGAGTGAGAGGCAGATACCGCATCAACAGATCTTTCTTGCCATGCGATCAACAGGATCAAGGCTGGACTTGGTGACCGCCTTTACAGGCTGTCGGTGTAGGTGCGATAAGCATCTGCATCCATCAGGCCGTCGAGTTCACCCTTTTGCGACAGGCTGATCCTGAACAGCCAGCCATCTGTTTCGGCAGCGGTGTTGACCAGTTCAGGCGTGTCCTCAAGCGCGGAATTATGTTCCACCACCGTGCCCGAAACAGGCGTGAATACATCGCTGGCGGCCTTGACCGAATCGACCACTGACACCGCCGCGCCCTTGGTCAATGTATCGCCCGCTGCTGGCAATTCGACAAATGTGATGTCACCCAGCTGTTCCTGCGCATAGCCGGTAATGCCGACAGTGCCGGTGTCGCCGTTCACGGCAATCCACTCGTGTTCCCTGGTGTAATAGGTGGTCATCGGCTCGTCTCCTGCGTGCTGGGCTTGGGTGGAGTTTGTGTCTGGGGTTGAACCTTGCGATGGTAGCGATGCGGTACAAAGGGCATTTCCGCGACCGTTGCGGAAACCATCTTTCCGCGCAGTTCGACCGTAAGGGCCGTGCCGGGCAAGGCATGGCCAGCCTCGATCGTGGCCATCGCGGCAGGTGCGCCAACGCTGGGTGCAAAGCCGCCGCTGGTGACGGTGCCGATCCGCGCATCGCCTGCGTAAACAGCGGCGCCTTCGCGCGCGGCCATGCGCCCGTCGAGGAGCAGGCCGACACGCCGGGCGCTGGTGCCGTTTTCCAGCAGCGGCAGCACCGCGGCAGCACCGATGAATGCGCCTTCAGAGCGCCGGCGTCTGGAAATGGCAAAGCCCAACCCGGCGGTGACCGGATCGGTGCGCTCGTCCATGTCGTGACCGTACAGCGGCAACCCGGCCTCCATGCGCAGCGAATCGCGCGCGCCAAGGCCGATCGGCCGTACCGCGCCATCCGCCAGCAGCGCATCTGCAAAAGCTTCGGCACAATGAGCCGGCAGCGAGATTTCAAATCCGTCCTCGCCGGTATAACCCGTTCTGGAGATGCCGAGCATGTGCCCCTGCCATTTGGCCTGCGTCGCCTGCATGAACGCCAGATCTACGACCTGCGGCAAGAGTTTCAAAAGCACCGCTGCCGCTTTGGGACCCTGCAGCGCCAGAAGCGCATGTTCGTCAAGATGGGTAAGCGTCACAGTCTCAGGCAGGTTTTCATGCAGCCAGGCCATGTCATCCCATTTAGTTGCCCCATTTACCACCAGATAATAGCGCGGCTCGTCTGCGGTGCCGATATTCGTCACCATGAGATCATCGAGAATGCCGCCCGCTTCGTTCAGCAGAAGCGAGTAGCGCACACGACCTGCCCGCAGCGCCTGTATGTCTGACGGCAGCACAGCGTCAAGGGCGGCGGCCGCTTCTGCCCCGCTGACCAGAAGCTGGCCCATGTGGCTGACGTCGAACAGACCGGCATTTTCGCGAGTCCAGGCATGTTCGGCGAGGATACCTTGATACTGGATCGGCATGACATAGCCTGCAAATTCGACCATCCGAGCGCCATGGCGCCGATGCCATTGGTCGAGCGGCAGGAGGTTGGCAGCAGGCGCCTCGTCATCATCTGGCTGGTCAGTCATGGCTGCTCCT
Organism: Croceicoccus esteveae; assembly: GCF_031846435.1. NCBI lineage: Bacteria > Pseudomonadati > Pseudomonadota > Alphaproteobacteria > Sphingomonadales > Erythrobacteraceae > Croceicoccus > Croceicoccus esteveae. The sequence continues at coordinate 489,434 of NZ_JAVRHS010000001.1, read as the reverse complement.
TGTTCCGTCACATGCAAAAGGCCACACAATCGCAAAACACGATCCTGACCCCCTCTGTCACGGAAACCTGAGAGCTTTCTTCCGCTTGCGGCAGAAGGTTACACCGTCGGTGGCCCTCGCCAGCATTGGCAAAGGCGCTTTCCAGAGTATCGCTATCGACCGGGGCGGTCCCTTGTGCCTGAGAGATTCCGGGGCGGTTGCTCCTTCGGCGGCCGAAACCCGCTGCCAAGGCGAATCATCGGCACTCTCCCGCTTGGTCAGCGACGCGCCGGTTGTTACGTCCGCATCCTGCAAAGTCAATCGCGGCTGCGCGGCTGATCCTGACGCCGCAGAGGCAGGCACGGCCATCTGTTACACGTTCACGAGTTCTTCGGGCGGCGGACCGAACAACGCGGTGTGGCAGCGGATTGCGTAAAGATCCGTCATGCCTGACAGGTAATCGGCAATTCGCCGGCTGCGACCCGGCTCGTGAGCAGGCAGCGCAGCCTGCCAATCAGGTGGAAGCAGCAGCGGATCCGCTTTGTAGGCACCAAACAGGCGGGTCAGCAGATCGTCGGCAAGCTGGGCTGTGCGCTCCTGCGAGGGATGAAAGTAGAGATTGGTGTGCAAGAAACGCTTCAGCCGGTGTTCGCGCGCCGCGCCTGCCGGTGAAAAGCCGACCAGCGCACCATCTGCGTGGCGGACATCGGCAAGAGTGCCGATCCCGGCGCAGGCGATCCGCCGACGCGTTTCGTCCAGCACGTCATTTACCATCCGCCCGATCTGCCCGCGCACAAGCTCGCGCTGCAACCGATCCTGCGGGGCGCCGGGGAAAACCTTTTGCAGGCGGAGCCAATCCTCTGCCAGGAAATCGAGCTCGAAAAGCTGCTCCAGCGTTAGAAAACCTGCGCGCAGTCCATCGTCTATGTCATGATTGTCGTAAGCTATGTCATCCGCAATGGCGGCAACCTGCGCCTCCAACGTCGGCCAGGTGGCAAGATCGAGCGGCCATGCAGCGTTCAATTCATCCAGCGCCCATGGCAGAGCTGTTCCGGGCGCGATCGGCCCGTTATGTTTGGCAAGCCCCTCCAGCACTTCCCAGCTCAGGTTGAGCCCGTCGTGGGTGCAATACGGGCTCTCCAGCCGCATGACCACGCGCAGGGTGTTGGCGTTGTGGTCGAAGCCGCCATGCGGTTCAAGCACCCTGTCAAGCGCGTGTTCGCCAGCATGGCCAAACGGCGGATGCCCGATGTCATGCGCCAGACACAAGGCTTCGGTCAGATCTTCATCAAGGCCGAGCGCGCGGGCGAGCACGCGACCGATCTGCGCAACCTCAAGGCTGTGGGTAAGCCGGGTACGAAAATGATCGCCATCGGGGGCGACGAACACCTGGGTTTTGTGACGCAAGCGGCGAAATGCGATGGAGTGGACGATGCGGTCGCGGTCGCGCTGATAGGGGCTGCGCGGGCCGCGCACGCCGCCTTGTGGCTCACCAAATTCACGTCCCCGACCAAGCGCGGGGTTGGCCGCATAGAGTGCGCGATTGCCTGATGCCGGGATGCAGGGTGTCTCCATCCCTGGCGGTGTGCCAGATCGTCGCTGCCAAGAATACCGGATCAAACAGGGAACCTGCGCCTTTGGCGCCGCTATTGCTGGTTGATACCAAGAATCCATTCCGCTGCGGCCGTGGCATGAATGTGCGCGCCATCGAATACCGGCAGGATATTGGCGTTCACATCCACGATCAGTTCGAGCTCGGTGCAGCCCAGCACCACGGCTTGTGCGCCAACGCGCGTCAGGCTGGCCATGATCGTCTTCAGCTCGCGTTCCGCAGATCGCGTGACCTTGCCCAGCATCAGTTCACCGTAGATGATCGCGTCGAGGCGCTCGATGATGCTTGTGTCCGGCGGCAGCAGCGTAACACCCTGCCCGATCAGCCGGTCGCGGTAGAAATCTTCGGTCATCACATTGGCAGACCCGATCAGGGCAGCACATTCGACTTTGGCATCCCTCATCCGCGCCGCCACACAATCGGCAATGTGGAACACGGGTATGGTTACTGCGTCAGTCACGGCAGCATGGATGCGGTGCATCGAATTGGCCGCAATGACGATCGCGCCTGCGCCTGCGCCCTCAAGCCGTCGAGCCGAGGCACTGAGGATTTCGGCGGCTCGTTGCCAGTGCTGCTCATCGTTGCCGATGCGGTACAGCGGACCAAAATCAAGGCTTTCGATCAGGATCGGCGCGCTGCGGTTGGTCCCGGCGTGCTTCTGCACGACGCGGTTGATGGTCTGATAATAGGATTGTGTCGACACCCAGCTCATGCCGCCGATCAGTCCGAGCTTGCGCAACGGTCGGTCATCTTCGGCTCTGGCAGCAGCTTGGGCAGATGGTTCTGCTTGGATACGGTTCACCTGCGCATCGAGGTCGTTAACAACAAGAGAAGATGCCGGTTGGCGGAAGCCATGCCTGCATCAATGCGCCAGCGCCTTGTTGATTTCCTCGACCATCTTCTTGGCATCGGACAGCAGCATCATGGTCTGATCCATGTAGAACACGTCATTGTCCACCCCGGCGTAACCGACACCACCCATGGATCGCTTGACAAAGAAAATTGTCTTTGCCTTTTCGACGTCGAAAACCGGCATGCCATAGATAGGACTGGTCTTGTCGGTGCGCGCGGCCGGATTTACCACATCATTGGCGCCAATGATGAACACCACGTCGGTCTGTGCAAATTCGCCGTTGATGTCCTCAAGCTCGAACACTTCATCGTAAGGCACATTCGCTTCGGCGAGCAGCACGTTCATATGACCAGGCATCCGGCCGGCAACCGGATGGATTGCGTACTTTACGGAAACGCCTGCTTCCTTCAGGATATCGCCCATCTCCCGCAAGACATGCTGTGCCTGCGCGACAGCCATGCCATAGCCGGGAACGATGATAACCTGATTGGCCTCCTTCATCAGGAACGCAGCATCCTCCGCGCTGCCGCGTTTCCACGGCCGGTCTGTTTTTGCTGCGGCATCGCCACTGCCGCCGCCGTCGCTGCCAAAACCGCCGGCAATAACGGAAATGAAGCTGCGGTTCATGGCCCGGCACATGATGTAGGAAAGGATTGCGCCCGATGCCCCGACCAGTGCGCCAGTGATTATCATGGCGGTGTTGTGCAGGGTAAAGCCCATCGCCGCCGCCGCCCAGCCTGAATAGCTGTTGAGCATTGAAACCACGACCGGCATGTCCGCTCCGCCGATCGGGATGATGAGCAGGAAGCCGATGATAAACGCAAGCACCGTGATGACGGCGATTACCCAGACCGATTGATCCACCGTGAAGTACAAAGTCAGCAGAATGATTGCGGCAAGCGTAGCCAGATTGATGACATGCCGCGCTGGCAGCATGATTGGCGCACCGCTCATCGTGCCTGCAAGTTTCAGGAATGCGATTACCGATCCTGAAAAGGTGATCGCGCCAATGGCAATGCCCAACCCCATTTCCGCCCGGCTGACGGGATCGATAACGCCTTCGGCCAGAATGTCGAACGCACCCGGGTTCAGATAGGCTGCCCATCCGACCAGAACTGCCGCCAGGCCGACCAGGCTGTGAAATCCCGCCACAAGCTGCGGCATGTCTGTCATCGCGATCTTGCGCGCAATAACGAAGCCGATGCTGCCGCCGATTGCGATTGCGATGATGATTTCCAGCAGGCTGGCAATGTCATGCGTGACCAGCGTGGTGACTACGGCAATGAGCATGCCGGCCATGCCGTAGCGGTTGCCCTTGCGCGACGTGGCGGGCGAAGACAGTCCGCGTAAGGCGAAGATGAAGCAGACGCCGGCCACAAGATAGGCAAGTGCAACCCACGGGTTCACCGCATGCGCTCCTGCGGCAGGGACTACCGCGTAATCATTGCCCAATACTGGTGGCGGCGCAAAAGCGACGCCTGCGAAAAATTGCGGGAAGGATACAGAACCGGCCAGGCCCATGGTGTTCAACCCCTGTCCTTCGGCGCCGGCGCGGCCGACCGTTCTTTTTTCTTGTACATGGCAAGCATGCGCTCGGTGACTGCAAAGCCGCCGAAGATATTGACGCTGGCCATGACGACCGCAATGAGCCCCAGCCATTTGGATACCACCGATCCTGCCTCTGCCGAAGCGATCAGCGCGCCCACGATAATGACCGAAGAAATGGCATTCGTGACTGCCATCAGCGGCGTGTGCAAAGCAGGGGTGACGGACCAGACGACATAATAGCCGACAAAACAGGCCATCACGAAAATCGACAGGATGGCGATGAAAGTCATGTGAGGTTCCCCTGCTCCAGCAGCCGCGGATGCACGATCCTGCCGCCTTGCGTCAGCCGTATCGCCGTGCCGATTTCGTCATCGAGCACCGGTTCGCCGGCCGCCTCATCCCAGAACGCGGACAGGAAGTTCAAAAAATTGCGCGCCAGCAAGGCAGAAGCGTCCGTTGCCAAATGCGCCGGCGTGTTGGCGTAACCGATGATCTTGACGCCATGACGCTCCACCAACCGGTCAGGCTGGGAGCCTTCCACATTGCCGCCTTGGGCAACCGCCAGATCGAAAATGACACTGCCGTTCTTCATCGTTGCAATCTGCGCGTCGGTCACCAGGCGAGGCGCCGCCCGACCCGGGATCAGTGCAGTGGTAATGACGATGTCCTGCTTTGCGATATGGCTGGAAACAAGCTCTGCCTGCGCGAGCCTGTATTCCTCGCCCATTTCAGTCGCGTAACCGCCGCTGCCCTCACCTTCGATGCCTGCGACGCTATCCACGAAAATCGGCTTGGCGCCCAGCGACTGGATCTGCTCGCGCGTTGCCGAGCGCACGTCGGTGGCGGATACCTGCGCCCCGAGCCGCTTTGCAGTCGCGATGGCCTGCAGACCCGCCACGCCTACGCCCATTATGAAAACACGCGCTGCAGTGATCGTGCCTGCCGCAGTCATCATCATGGGAAAGGCGCGGCCGAAATTGTCAGCACAGGCCAGCACCGCCTTGTAGCCCGCCAGATTGGACTGGCTGGACAACACGTCCATGGACTGCGCGCGCGTGATGCGCGGCATCAGCTCCATCGCCAAGCCTTCAAGGCCGGCCGCTGCATAATCATTGATGAGATCGCGTCTTCCGAAAGGATCGAAAATGGCGGCGATGCGCGCGCCGGGTGCCGCACCTTGCAGCAGTTCCAACGCCGGCGCCTGCACACCAAGCACCACATTGGCCCCTTGCATGATGGCCGCCAGGTCGCCGACCTGCGCCCCTGCATCAGCAAAATCTGTATCGGTGATGGAAGCTGTGTCGCCGGCACCTGTTTCAACCCGGACATGCGCCCCAAGCTTGATCAGCTTGCGCACTGTTTCCGGCGTTGCAGCAACGCGGGATTCACCCGCCGCACGTTCCTTCACGATCGCGATTGTCGTCGCCACAGCCGGCTGTACCCCTTTAAACCGTTCGGGCTCGCAAGCCACAGGTTACGTCATTCATTTCAACGACCCGACGAACGGTATTGAACCCGGCTGCTCAACTGATGATGAGTACCACGATTGCCACGATCACCGCTATAGCCACCGCACTCCATTTGGCAATGGTGATGAACCCGGCGTATGTCCCCTTGGCACTTTGCAGATTGTCGCGTCTTGCCATCACCTTGTCTTCCTTGGCCGATTGTCCACCACCGTCATGATGGCACTGATGTCACACAATTGCGGCTTCCCTTGAAGGCCTGCCGGCTTTTCGGGTTGCTTATACAGCCCGCTGCACCGGCACAAGCCTTCACGCATTGGGCTTTACAGGTCCGGTGCAAAAGTCGCTCGCACATGTCGGACAAAAGATTTAGGATGTTGGGCGCAGTCTAAAGGTGTTGTTCACAAACCCGCACTAGCTAGATGGTGAAGTGAACAAAAGCAGTCCCAGGGCTGCGCCAAACGGGTGGTCAGGGCTGCCCGCAGGGGGAAATGTGGAACAGGAAAGCCGGCTTCTTTTACTGGTCGACGATGATCCCGCGCAGATCCGTATGGTCTCATCCATTGCGTCGCGCGCGACATGGCGAGTGATGCACGTTGGGGATGGTGATGCGGCGCTGTCCCTGCTCAGGCAGCCGGACGCTCCCCATTTTGACGCGCTGCTTCTCGACAGCTGGATAGCCGGCGAGGATTCCTGCCAGCTGATCGGGCAGATCCATGCTCTCCTTCCTGAACTCGCAGTGCTGCTCCTGACCGCGTCATCCTCGCCACTGCTGGCGGTGCAGGCGATGCGCGCAGGGGCGGCGGATTATCTGATCAAGCCATTAGCGGCCGAACGGCTGTTGTATGCACTGGAAAGCTCCAGTTCGCGCGAAGCGGACGGAGGCACGCTGCTGCCTCTGTCCGAAAAGCTCGACAGCCCACCCGATTTCGACATGATGATCGGCTCTGCACCGAATTTCAGATCGGCGCTGGCCCGGGCTGCCAAGACGGCGCGTGGTCATGGTCTGGCCCTGATCAGCGGAGAGATCGGCACAGGCAAGGAGGTGCTGGCCCGGGCCATGCATTCCGCCAGCCCCCGCGCGCGTGAGCCGCTGCACATCATGCATGCGGCAGGCATGGCACCTGGCCATCTTGAATCCGCGCTTTACGGACACGAACGCGGCGCCTTTGCCGGAGCTTTCGACCGTCGTGTAGGCGCTCTTGAGAAAGCCGACGGGGCAACCTTGCTCATCGACGATATCGAGCATCTGCCGCTGGCGCTCCAGGCGCGACTGGTGCAGACCATTGAACGAGGCGAGATAAAGCCGGTTGGGGCCCAGCATGGTTTTCGCGTCGACGTGCGCATCATCTGCACCTCCTCGGCTCCGTGCGGCGAATTGCAGGAAGCTGGTGTGCTCGATCCCCGGCTGTGCGGTCTGTTCGACCCCGCTGAAATCCTGCTTCCACCGTTGCGCGCGCGACAAGGCGATATCTACTCCCTGTCGCGACACTTCCTGCGGTTGATCGGCAAGCAACCCGGCCTGCGCACCTTGAGCATCACGGATGAAGCGCTTGCCCTGCTCAACGGCTACAGCTGGCCGGGTAACCTTCGACAATTGCAGGCAGTGCTGTTTCGTGCGGCAATCTTTTGCGACACCGATGCCTTGTCACCTGCGGACTTCCCGCAGTTGCTCAACATTGTCGGCGCCGACCTTGTGCCCAGCGCGCCAGCGGCTGGTGGCGTTACCCTCTTCAGCGCAGATGGCAACATCCGGCGGCTGGAAGATATCGAAGCCGATGTGATCCGGCTTGCGATCGGGCATTATCGCGGCCGCATGAGCGAAGTCGCCCGCCGGCTGGATATCGGACGATCAACGCTCTACCGCAAGCTGGTTGAGCTGGGAATCGACAACGCGGCCTGACTGTGTGCTCGCCCCTTGATCGGCAACCACCGGCTTTACCCGTTCTGGCCACCGCGGCGAAGCGCCCCTTCTTCAGGCCAAATCCTCAGGGATCTGACTGAAATCGGTAAGTGCCGCATCCTTCAAGCCGCGCCATATGTCGGCAGCCTGACGGGTTTCGGCGACATCATGGACACGGAGCAAGGGCACGCCTGCGTCCATGATCTTTCCTGCAATTGCCACAGATCCGCCAAGGCGCCGGTCTGCCGGTGCCTCCTTTGAAAGCGCGCCGATCATGCGTTTGCGGCTTGCCCCCACCAGCAGCGGCTGCCCCAACGCATGAAACAGCGGCAGAGCGTTGATGAGCGCAAGATTTTCGGCAAGCGATTTGCCAAAACCAATGCCTGGATCAAGAATGATGCGGTCGCGCGCAATTCCCGCCGCAATGGCCCGGTCGCGCCGTTCGGCCAGCCAGTCAAACACGTCAAGCACAACATTGCTCGAACCTGCTCCGGCGTGCAAATCGCTGCCACTGCCGGATGCATGCATCAGCACCACCGTCACGTCTGCATCGGCAATGATTTGCGTGGCTCGCGGGTCAAAGCGGAGCGCGGAAACATCGTTGATGATGCGCGCGCCAGCGGCAATCGCTGCTGCCATGACGGTGGCGTTGCGGGTGTCGACCGACAGCGCCGCGCCTGTCGCCGCCAAGCCTTTAATGACGGGCAGGACCCGGGCCTGCTCCTCTTCCTCATACACCGGGGCAGCGCCGGGTCTGGTTGATTCGCCACCGATATCGATGATTGCTGCGCCCGCCTCGAGCATGCGTACACCGGCAGCGACTGCCTGATCGGGCGCGCCAGCATATGCATTGCCGTCCGAAAAGCTATCCGGCGTGACATTGAGAATCCCCATCATCTGAGGTTGATCGAGAGGGATAATGCGCCTGTCCCGGTTGAACAGCGGCAGCACAAGCGGCGGCTGGGATCGGCGCAGATTGGCCCATTGCTCCTCTCCTGCCGCGGCAAGCGCATCAGGCAGCTTGCCCAGCGCGCGCGTCATTCCGACGCTGTCTGTCATGTGCCAATCAATGACGCGACCATCATCGTCGCGCCTGATCAATGCGAACCGGCAGGCATACACCATGGAGCCGCCCAGCCGTACCGCTTCTTGCGTAACACCAACGAGCTGCGGCGCATCGACAAATGCTACCGGTCGGATATAGACCCGTTCCACCGACCGGGTCACTCCTCGTTGGCGAGAAGGTAGAGCTGGCGCGCCGTGTCGATGGGCTTCAGCCCCTCCTCATGCATGACATGCCAGAAAGTCCAGCCGTTGCAGGACGGAGCATTCTGCAGCTGCGCGCCAACTGCATGGATCGAGCCTGTCGCACCGGCAGCGTCAAGCGATCCGTCGGCACGTACAAAGGCGCTGAAACGCCGCTTCTTGTCCACCAGCATCGTGCCTGCCGCAATGTATCCCGCTTCAACCAGCATCCCGAACGGCACCCGCGGCGCCTGTCTTTTGGACTGCATCGTCTTTATTGCTCGTTCATCGAGCGGAAGCGCGCTTCTTATCCGCTCCATCGCCGCGTCGCGATATCGGGCTTCCTGTTCGCAGCCGATCCACTCGCGGCCCAGCCTTTTTGCAACCGCGCCGGTGGTGCCGGTACCAAAGAAGGGATCGAGCACAACATCGCCGGGCCGTGTCGTTGCCAGCATGATCCGATAAAGCAATGCTTCGGGTTTTTGAGTCGGGTGAACCTTGACACCGTCATGTTTCAGCCGCTCCTGTCCCGAACAGATCGGCAACAGCCAGTCAGATCGCATCTGCAGTTCATCGTTCAGCGTCTTCATGGCGCGATAATTGAACGTGTATTTGGCCTTCTCATCAAAGGCCGCCCAGATCAGCGTTTCATGCGCATTGGTGAACCGTGTACCCTTGAAATTGGGCATTGGATTGGATTTGCGCCACACGATGTCGTTCATGATCCAGAACCCAGCATCCTGAATCGCCGTGCCGACGCGGAAGATGTTATGATAACTGCCGATGACCCACAAAGAGCCGGCAGGCTTCAGGATCCGGCGTGCCTGCGCCAGCCAGTTGCGCGTAAACAGATCATAAGCGGCAAAGCTTGCAAACTGATCCCAATCGTCGGTAACGGCATCGACCGTGCTGCCGTCCGGCCGCAGCAGATTGCCGCCGAGCTGCAGATTATAGGGCGGATCGGCAAACACCATATCAATGCTGTCGTCGGGAATGGCGGCCATGGCGGCAATGCAGTCCCCGGCAAGGATCGTGCCAAGAGGCAGCTTGGCGGCAGGCGAAACGTCGCAAGATGACGCAGCGTGCGACTGTCCTGCCGCAGGTGAAGTTTTGGTGCGGATCTTCAAAACTGTGGCCATGATATCCCGTTTCTGCCTGTGGATAACCCGTTTGAGTCCGCGCGGACTCCGCGTCAAGGGTCATGCGCAAGACGCGCCAGCGCACACACCTGCAAGTCCCCAGCCTCTCCTGGTGCGAAACGATGATCAGACACCGCAGCAGGTGGCGGGAGCGCCGCAGCACCTCAATATCTGGTGGTGTGCCCTTGTGGACTCGCCCGGTTCAAAACATGTCAAGCTGGGCAACAGGGGCAAAGCTGCGCCTGTGCAGCGGGGTCGGTCCATGCTTGCGCAGCGCGGCCAGATGCTCCTTGGTGCCATACCCCACGTTCCGCTCCCAGCCATAGTGCGGATAGCGCAGCGCTGCCTCCCGCATCAGCCGGTCGCGATGTTCCTTCGCGACGATGGATGCAGCCGAAATGCAAGGCTGCGTCGCATCCCCGCGCACAATCGCCCGGGCTGGCCAGCGCCATCTGTGGCAGCGGCCTGCCGGCGTCAAATTGCCGTCGATCAGCACGTCCATGGATTTGCAAAGCCGCTGCTTGCAAACGGCTTCTACCGCCATGGACATGGCGAGCATGGTCGCGCCCAATATGTTGAGAGTGTCGATCTGCGCTGCATCCACCACGCCGATGCCCCAGACGCAGCGGTGACGGATCGCTTCATCCAGTGCGGCGCGAACCGGGCGGGACAGCGTCTTGGAATCGCCCAGCCCGGCAGGCCGGGGCTTACATAGCACCACCGCTGCTGCCACGACCGGACCTGCAAGCGGCCCACGACCCGCTTCATCAACGCCGACAATCATGGTATCGGTTTGCGGCACAAGCGTCATATTCGGAAAAGTTGCCAATTCATGATCAGATCTGCCTTGCATCGTCCAGCCCTGCTCCTTGTCCTGCCTCTCTTGCTTGGCGGGACATCTGTGGCAAGCTGCAGTTCGCCTTCGCGTCCTGTTATCGATGACGAAATGCGCATGGGTGCAGGCGAACAGCAGTTTACAGGCTTCGCTCGCGAGAACATGGGCACGTTCGACGAGCCCTGGGCGATGGCATTCGAGCCGGGCACCGGCAATCTGTTCATTACCGAACGCGAGGGCGCCATTCGCATCCGCCAGCCCGACGGCACGATCAGCAGTGTTTCAGGAGTGCCGGCGGTGGACTATGGCGGTCAGGGCGGGCTCGGTGATCTGGTATTCGCGCCCGACTATCTGCAAAGCGGTGCCGTTTACCTGAGCTGGGCAGAGGCAGGTCCTGCCGACACCCGCGGAGCCGTCGTGGGTCGTGCCATCCTGAAATGCGAAGAGGACCGCGCAAGCGGCTGCCGCCTCGATGACCTCAAGGTCATCTGGCGGCAGGAGCCAAAGGTGACAGGACGCGCGCATTACTCCCATCGCATCGCGTTCTCGCCAGATGGAAATTACCTATTCATCACCAGCGGCGAACGCCAGAAAAAGACGCCGGCGCAGGACCTCTCCAACACGCTGGGAACAATCGTGCGTCTGCTGCCCGATGGCACCCCCGCGCCCGGCAATCCGTTCGCCGGACGAGGCGGACCCGCGGCGCAGATCTGGTCATACGGTCATCGCAACATGCTGGGCATCGGTTTTGACCCGGCTGGCCAGTTATGGACGCTGGAGCACGGCCCCAAAGGCGGGGATGAGCTTAATCTGGTGGAACGCGGTGCCAATTACGGCTGGCCGATCGTGTCGAACGGCATTGACTATGATGGTGGCAACATCCCCGACCATTCGACCCGACCCGAATTCAATGCGCCCGATATTTCCTGGGATCCGGTGATCGCACCGGGCAACTTCATCTTTTACACCGGCACTATGTTTCCCGCGCTCGACGGACAGGCGATCATCGCCGGGCTGAAAACGCAGAACATCGTCACGGTGGGCTTTGACAGCGGAACCCCGGTTGAGCTTTCGCGTGAGCCAATGGGCGCGCGGATCAGAGAGGTTGCGCAGGCTGCAGACGGGGCCATCTGGGCTGTGGAAGATGGCAAAGGCGCGAAACTGTGGCGATTGACCCCAAAACGCTGAGCAAATCTGTCCGGCTTCAAGCACAAGACAGATCAGGAGACATGAAAGCGGATCGACAGCGCCGCACGCAAAGCCTATCGGCGCGCGCAGCATGGCATCCATAATTCCTCTTTCCAATGTCGAGACGGGCATGATCGAAGATCTGCTCGATCTCGCGTTTGATCCGCAACGGCAGCGCCGCACCGCTTATCTCGTGCGTGAGGGGATGGATTGGTTGCCTGCGCTGTCCTTCGCCGCGCTTGACGACGAGGAAATGCTGACCGGCACCATTCAGTGCTGGCCGGTCGGCCTCACGGATCCTGCAGGGCGCGTCCATCCGCTGGTCATGGTCGGGCCGGTGGCGGTCGTGCCCGGTGCGCAGAATACAGGGTTTGGCAGGATGCTGATGCTCACCGCTCTAAAGGCGTTGTCCGAAACATCGGGAGCACGCGGGCCACTGCCGCAGGTGCTGGTGGGTGACCCTGCCTATTATGGCAGGTTCTTCGGTTTTGTCGCCGATCATACCGCTGGCTGGCGGCTGCCCGGCCCCTATGACCCGGCACGCTTGCTGTGCCGCACGGCCAATCCTTTGGTGCTTCCCACCCATGGCATGCTCGGTCCGTGGACCAGGGCGGTGCCGTCTGTGCAATAGCGTGACATCGGCCAAGGCAATTGCAACATGCCTCTTGGCGATCGGGTGCCGGGGTGCCAGATAGATGATGTGCCGTACACTCCCTCCCCCGATCTTGCCGCCATGCGTCTTGAGGATATCAGCGCCGCTGTTGCTGCCCGCAGACTTGCGCCTCTGGAACAATGGAACCCTGTTGAAACAGGTACGAGCAATATGCGCATCGCGCGCGACGGGCGCTGGTGGCACGAGGGCGGCATCATCCATCGGCCAGCGATGGTGCGCAGCTTTTCAGCATTGCTGCGCCTTGATGAGGACGGCTTCTGGCTCGTAATGCCACACCAGAAACTTTCCATAATCGTTGAGGATGCCCCGTTCATTGCTACTGACGTCGTCGCTCTTGACGAAGCCGGTGAACAGGTGCTCGCCTTTCGCACCAACACAGACGAACTGGTCATCGCCGATGCCGCGCATCCGATCACGGCGCACGGCGATCCTGATACGCCGGCGCTTTATGTGCTGGTACGCGACAGGCTCGAAGCGCGGCTCGACCGGTCCACCTATACACAGCTTGCCACCATGGCGATGGACAATGGCAGCGATCCGCTTGCGATTGTCAGCAGGGGCGTAACCTTTTCGCTGCTGCCCGGGACCTGATCTCCACATGAACGACATTCACGGCCGGCTTATCGCGATGCACCGGCGTGGGCACACGCGCGCCATTACCGACCTGCGGGATGAAGCAGATTTCATGCCGGACCGGCCAGCACGGGCCGCTGCCGTGCTGATCGCTGTCACACAGCGCCAGGACGAGCCTGGCATCCTTCTGATCGAGCGGCCAAGTGCGATGCGCACTCATCCCGGGCAGGTGGCATTTCCCGGCGGAGCTATCGACAGCGGCGAAACTCCCGTCCAGGCAGCCTTGCGCGAGGCACAGGAGGAAATTGCCCTGCCAATAAGCCAGGTGCACGTCATCGGCGAAACGGACCGGTACCGCACCGGCAGCGGCTTTGCCATCACACCGGTGCTGGCGACGGTGCCGCCTGACCTTGCGCTTCGCTCCAACCCTGCAGAGGTGGATGAATGGTTCGAAGTACCCTTGTCCTTCGTCTTCGATCCGGCCAACCATGTCTCGCGCAGCGCCATGCATCAAGGTCGCGCGCGCCAGTTCATCGAAATTCACTGGCAGGGCCACCGCATCTGGGGCGTAACGGCAGCCATCATCCAGAACCTGTCGAAACGGCTGGGCTGGGACGAGCAGCCTCGGTGAAGCTGCCGCCACTCGACTGGACCCGGCGGGACGGGCTGGCAGCACTGGTCGCAGCACTGGGCGCGGCCGACTGCCGTTATGTTGGCGGCTGCGTGCGCGACGCGCTGGCAGGAACGGCCGCGCGCGACATCGACATTGCCACCCGCCATCTTCCGGAAGAGGTAATGCTTCGGTTGCAAAGTGCCGGCATCCGGACAATCCCCACCGGCATTGAACATGGCACGATCACAGCGCTGCTCACAGACGGTCCGGTCGAAGTGACCACGCTGCGCCGCGATGTGGTGACAGATGGACGCCATGCAGTCGTTGCTTTCACCTGCGACTGGCAGGAAGATGCCGCAAGGCGCGACTTTACCATCAACGCGCTTTACGCCGACCCGGCGACGCACGAGATTACCGACTACTTCGGCGGTCTTGATGACCTTGCTGCCCACAAGGTCAGGTTCATCGGCGATGCGCATGCGCGGATTGCGGAAGATCATCTGCGGATCCTGCGCTTCTTCCGCTTCCAGGCTCGATTCGGTTCCGAACCTGCCGACGCAGAGGCGCTGGCGGCCTGCAGCCAGGGCGCGCCCATGCTGATGGCGTTGTCGCGCGAACGGGTGGGAGCCGAGCTGACAAGCCTGCTCGGGCTTGCCGATCCGGTCGCGACCGTGCGCCTCATGTCAGCGTGCGGCGTATTGCCGACAATCCTTCCCTCAGCAGGCCCGACGCAGCTCGACACGCTGGTTGTTCTGGTCGCCGGCGAACGCGATGCCGATGTGGCACCTGACGCCATGCGGCGTCTGGTCGCGCTGTTACCCGACGAACGGCAGGCTGCACTGCAGGCCGCTTCGCGTCTGCGCCTCTCGAATGCACAGAAAAAGCGGATTGCCTGCGCAGTGGAGGCCGGCGACGTGGATGGCAGCCATCCGCGTGCGCTTGCCTATCGTCTGGGCATGCAATGTGCGGTCGATCGCCTGTTGCTTTGTGGCAAGTCCATCGCGCCGCTGCGCAACTGGCAGGCACCGCGACTGCCGGTTGGCGGACGCGACCTGATGGCGCTTGGAGTTGACTCCGGTCCGCAAATCGCCCGCATCCTGAAGACGGTCGAGCAGTGCTGGATCGAAGAAGGTTTTCCCGACGAAGCCAGAACCCGCGAAATACTCGCTGCGCAGCTTGGCAGCGGAGTGGCATAGTTGCCTGACATGGCAGCCTTGGCGTTACAACCAGCGGGCACAGCCAGGCAGTACAGATAGTCACCACACCGAAAGCTGCGTCATGCTATGATGGCTGCCATGGATCTGTCCTTCATCCCCTTTGAGCGCCTCCCGTTTGGCGCCGTCCTTGCCGCGCAGCCGCTGCTTGCGCTGGCGCTTCTTGCGATTGCACTGTCCATCATCGGCGGCGTTGTGGGGCGCATTGCCCCTGCGCCGGGAGCGGCGATGCGGATGATGGGCAGCCTCGGACTTGCCGGTGTGCTTGTGCTTACCATCGTCGATGTGGCGCGGCTCAATCCCGAACTCGACCTGGCCCTGCCGCAGCTCGGCCTCCCGAAACAGATTGTGGAGGGCGACGAGACCAGGGTGCCGCTGGGAAGGGACGGGCATTACTGGCTTGAGGCGACGGTGAACGGTCACCCGGAACGGTTCCTCGTCGATACCGGTGCGTCGCTCACAGCGATCGCGCCTGAAACCGCGCTGGCGGGCGGCATTGCCAAAGCGTCGCTGCGCGGCACGATCGCGCTGCGCACTGCCAATGGCGCTGCTCCTGCACAGCTGGCGTCAATCGGCGAATTGCGGGCCGGCAACATCGTTGCGCGTGACCTTGACGCTGTCGTTGCGCCATCGATGCAGGGCATGAACGTGATCGGCATGAACTTCCTGTCGCGGCTGGACAGCTGGCGGGTGGAGGATGGCGTGCTGATCCTCGTGCCGCATCATCCGCAGCCGGCAGCCACAGGCTGACGCATCAAACTTCCGGCTCGTCATGCAGAAAGGATTTGCATGATTGCACAAGCAGGACTATCTGCCCGGCCATGACAGCGCGGGTTCGTCCCGCGGCATCGGATGCCAGCGTGAACGCTGCCACTTCAAAAGGCAGATGTCCGCACCCGATTTACGGTTCATACCGCAAAGCTTCCCATTCACGCTAGGGTCGCCTGAAAGACCCCCGCGCAATCTGCGCGCCTTCCGCCATGCGGAACGCGGCCGTGCGCCTGTACAAGAGATCAATTCATGTCCTATTTTTCCGAACTCGGCCTGCCTGAACCCATCCTGCGCGCACTTGCCGCCAAGGGTTACGAAGAGCCCACCCCGATCCAGCGGCAGGCAATCCCCGCATTGATGGAAGGGCGCGACCTTCTGGGCATCGCCCAGACCGGCACCGGCAAAACCGCGGCCTTTGCGCTCCCTTCGCTCCACCGGCTCGCGCAGAGCGGCAACAAACGCAAGCCGGCGTCGTGCCGCATGCTGGTGCTGTCGCCGACCCGTGAACTTGCGGCGCAGATCGCCGACAACATGGCCTATTATGCCAAGCATTTGTCGCTCGACATTCAATGCATCTTCGGCGGCGTGCCGGTGCCCAAGCAGGCGCGCAAGCTGGTGGGCGGCACAGATGTGCTCGTCGCGACGCCGGGCCGCCTGCTCGATCTTATCGATCAGCGTGCGCTGACCTTGCGCGATGTGGAAATCTTCGTGCTCGACGAAGCGGATCAGATGATGGATCTGGGCTTCATCAAGCCTCTGACCCGCGTTGCCGCAATGTTGCCTGAAAAGCGGCAGAGCCTGTTCTTTTCGGCAACCATGCCGTCCGCCATTCAACAGCTCGGCAAACGCTTCATCAAGGATCCGGTGAAGGTGGAGATCGCGCCGCAGGCGACCACGGCGGAACGCGTCGAGCAATATGTCACCTTTGTCAACCAGGCGGAAAAGCAGGCGTTGCTGACCCTGTCGCTGAAGGCCGGGCTGGACGACGGCAAGATCGAACGCTGCCTCGTGTTCACCCGCACCAAGCATGGCGCCGACAAGGTTGTGCGCCATCTGGCCGCCGCCGGGATCAACGCCGCCGCCATCCATGGCAACAAGAGCCAGGCACAACGGACCCGCGCGCTCGACGGATTTCGCGAGGGGCGCGTGCCGGTGCTGGTCGCGACCGACATCGCCGCACGCGGCATCGACGTGACCGGAGTGAGCCATGTGTTCAATTTCGAGATCCCCAATGTCGCCGAACAATATGTCCACCGCATCGGCCGCACTGCGCGCGCGGGCGCCGACGGCATCGCGATCAGCTATGTCGCGCCCGATGAAAAACCCTATTTGCGCGACATCGAACGGCTCACCCGCGTGAAGCTGGACCCGGTGCCGCTGCCCTCCGACTTCGTCATGCAGGCGCAGACCCTGCCCAAGCCATCGCGCCAGCCCGCAGGAGCCGAACGGGCACCGCAAGGCGAACGGCGCGGTTCCGGCAGCGGACGTGGGCGCGGCGCAGGTGGACGCAGCGCAGGCGGAGACAATCGGAGTCGCTCACGCCCGCAGTCTGGCGGCGAACGCCGGACCGATGGCGACAGCGGAAATGCCAACCGCAGGTCACGGCCCCGCGGTCCGCGTCCGGGCGGGTCGGACAAGGGTGCCGCCCGCGCCTGAGCCTGTCCTTCAGAAAAGCCATGATGACAGGGGTCGTGCCGGACAGGCGCGGCCCCTGTTTTCGTGCGAGGGGGCAGCCGATACCGGATGATCGGAAGGGGCCGTCAGAACCGATTGTCGCGCGGGAACCCATTGGGCGGCAGCCTGCCGGCAGCACCGCGGGCAACTTTCCACTGCCACATGTCCTTTTCAGTGCGCGTGCGGCCGGTTTCGCCGCCCATGGCCCAGCTCAGCCCGTCCTCCAGCTTCAGCGTGATCGCGTCGGACAAGCCACCATCACGGTAACGCTGCAATTGCACGCCCGCGCCACGCGCCATTACCGGCAGTTCCTCAAGACTGAATACGATCAGCTTGCGATTGTCGCCAACGGCAGCGACGTGGTCATGTTCTGCAGGGATCCGCCGGGCGATAAGCAACTGCGATCCTTCCTTCACATTCACCACCTGCCGGCCCTTGCGGGTTTCGGCAAGCAGATCGCCCATCTGTGCCGCAAAGCCGCGGCCACTGTCGGTAACCAGGAGGACCTGTTCACCTGCCTTGTACAGCATTGCCCCGACGATCTGCGCCGATGAATCGATGTCGACCATGGACCGCACCGGCTCGCCGAAACCGCGCCCCCCCGGCAGTTTGTCGCAGCCGATGGTATAGACCCGGCCGTTGTCACAGGCGAGCAGCAGCTTGTCGGTGGTCTGCCCGTGCAAGGCGTAGGCAGCGCCATCACCTTCCTTGAACTTGAAATCGCCGTCCAGTTCGGCATGACCGCGCAGACCTCTGATCCAGCCACGCTGCGACAGGATGATGGTCACCGGTTCTTTTTCGATCATCGCATCGAGGTTGAACTCCACTGTGGGTTCTGCCTCGGCAATGGTCGTGCGGCGCGCGCCAAGCGCTGTTGTTTCGGCATAATCCTTGCGCAATGCAACAAGATCGCGCTTCATCCGGGTGCGTTGCCGCGCCGGATTGTCGAGCAATTTTAGCAGTTCTGCCTGCTCCGCCATCAGCGTGTCGCGTTCGCGACGCAGCTCCATTTCCTCCAGCTTGCGCAAGGAACGCAGCCGCATGTTGAGGATCGCTTCGGCCTGCCGGTCGGTGAGCAGGAACTCCGCCATCAACACAGGTTTTGGCTCATCCTGAGAACGAATGATTTCGATCACCCGGTCAAGGTTGAGGAAGGCGATGATGTAGCCTTCGACCAGTTCCAGCCGGGCAGCGATCCTGTCCAGCCGATGCTGGCTGCGACGCAACAGGATATCGGTCTGCGCCGCGATCCAGTTGGCCAGCACTTCGCGCAGACCCATGACGATGGGGGTGCGTGTCGCGTCAAGGACATTCAGATTGAGCGAGAACCGGCTTTCCAGATCGGTGAGCCGGTAAAGCCCTTCCTTCAGCAGTTCAGGGTCCACCTTGCGGCTCTTGGGCACGACAACGATCCGGATCGTCTCATCGCTTTCGTCGCGCACATCTTCCAGGATGGGCAGCTTGCGATCGGCGATGAGGTCGGCGATCTGCTCAATGAGCTTGCCCTTGTGCACCTGATACGGAATTTCGGAGATGACCAGCTGCCATTGTCCACCGCTCAGCCGCTCGATCCCGGTATCCCGGTCCTCCGCCCGCTGCGCTTCTGCTGCGTGGAAGCGCCCCCGCATGCGAAAGCTGCCCCGGCCTCTGGCGTAGGCTTGCGATATCGATGCGGCGCTGTCCACGACAAGTCCGCCGGTCGGGAAATCGGGCCCGGTAAACACCTGCATCAGCTGATCATGGCTCGCCTGCGGATCATCGATCATCAGCAAGGTGGCGTCTATGATTTCAGCCACGTTGTGACTTGGTATTGATGTTGCCATGCCGACTGCGATGCCGCTGGCGCCATTGGCAAGCAGATTGGGGAACAGGCCGGGGAAGATGTCGGGCTCCTCTTCCTCCCCATTATAGGTGGCGATGAAATCGACAGTGCCTTCTTCCAGCCCGGCCATGAGCTGGCTGGCAGTCTTTGTCAGCCGTGCTTCTGTATATCGGTAGGCTGCGGCATTATCACCGTCGATATTGCCGAAATTGCCCTGCCCCTCGACCAGCGGGTAGCGCAGCGCAAAATCCTGCGCCAAACGCACCATGGCGTCATAGACGCTGGTGTCGCCATGCGGGTGATATTTGCCGATCACGTCGCCCACCACGCGTGCCGATTTCTTGAAGGCCTGCCCCGGGTCGAGCCGCAACTGCCGCATCGCCCAAAGCAGCCGGCGATGCACCGGCTTCAGCCCGTCGCGCAGATCTGGCAGTGATCGTGCCGTTATCGTGGACAGCGCATAAACGAGGTAGCGTTCCGATAGCGCGGCATCGAAAGGGGCGTCGATCAGCTTGTCGAAGGGATCGGGTTCGTTCTTGTCGGTCTTTTTGATTGCCATCGTGCCAACCGCTCTAGCAGCACGGCGGAGCGTGGCAAACGGCGGAACGTATCCCATCCCCGGTCCGTTGGCGGGGAAAGACCCCATTTGCACTCACAGGAGAATTTGCATGGCAAAAGTGCTGATCATGGCCACCGACGGCTTTGAACAATCCGAACTGATCAAGCCGAAAGCGGCGCTCGAGGACGCAGGCTTCACCACCGACGTTGCCAGCCCGGACAGCGGCACGATCAAGGGTTGGGATCAGGGAAACTGGGGCAAGGAAGTCCAGGTGGACAGGACCTTGAGCGAAGTCGAGGTGAGCGATTACGACGCGCTTGTGCTGCCGGGCGGACAGATCAACCCTGACAAACTGCGGATGGAGGAAAAAGCCGTCGCTATCGTAAGGGAGTTTGTCCAGGCAGGAAAGACCGTTGCGGCGATCTGCCATGGACCCTGGCTGCTGGTCGAAGCCGATGTGGTAAAAGGCAAGACGGTGACCAGCTGGCCGTCAATTCGCACGGATCTGAAGAACGCAGGAGCAAAGGTCGTCGATCAGGAAGTCGCGACCGACGGGCAGTTCATCACCAGCCGCAAGCCTGACGATATCCCTGCCTTCAACGCTGCCATCATCAAGTCGTTGCAAGATTAACCTGTGGCTGGTCGGGCGGGCGCATGCAGGTTGCGGCGTCCGTCCTTCACGCCTGATCGGACCTTCGTGATCAGGTGCCCCCGATCATGTCTGTCGCATGTCCCGCGAGCGCCCTGGGATCCGCACGGTCAGTCCATCGAGCGCCTCGGTCAGACTGATCTGGCAGGATAGCCGGCTGGTCCGCTGCACGCCTGCGGCAAGATCCAGCATGTCCTCCTCATCATCCGAAGCGTCACCGAGCCTGTCGAACCAGTCGGCCGCGACAATGACATGGCACGTCGAGCAGGCCATCTGCCCTTCACAGGTGCCTTCCAGCGGCATCCCTGCCGCCTGCGCAACCCTGAGCAGATTGTCGCCGGGTTGCGCCTGCACGCTGACCTGCTCTTCGCCGGCGTTGATGAAATTGACGCGGATCATGCCGGGGGCACCTTTTCCAGAAGCTGAGCCTCAGCCGCAGTTTCGATCAGGACGCAGGCTTCCTCTAGTTGCGCCGATGTGGTGTATCGTCCAAACCCGAGCCTGATAGCGCTTTTCGTCTGCGAGGGATCAAGGCCGATCGCGCGCAGCACATGGCTAGGCCGGCCGGATCCCGAAGCACAGGCCGATCCTGCCGAAAAGGCAACGCTGCGCACCTGCGACATCAGCCGGGCAACATCGAGCCCGTCCTTCCTCAGGTTGAGATTGCCCGGCCATCTCGTCTCGAGGCTGCCATTGACTGTCCAGCCAGTCAGGCTGGCAAGAGCCTGCCGCTGCAATGCTGCGACATGGATGGCATCCTCCTCCATCTGCATACGCGCAAGCCGCGCTGCCATGGCAAAGCCTGCACATAACGCCGGGCTCAAAGTGCCGGAACGCATCTGCCCCTGTTGTCCGCCGCCGGTAATCTGAGGGACAAGTTCGATGCCGTCTGCAACCCACAAAGCGCCGATCCCCTTGGGGCCATGCAGCTTGTGTGCCGATACCGCGATCATGTCCGCCCCTGCCACCGGAAGCTTGCCATAGGCTTGCACCGCGTCACACAAAAGCAATGCGCCAGCTTCGCGGGCCTTGTTGGCAAACTCGGCGATCGGCTGGATCGTGCCAATCTCGTTGTTGACCTGCATGATGCAGGCGAGGCGCACGTCTTCCGGCCATTTGTAGCCAATATCGGCGATACCGTCTCTGGTGACCGGCAGCGTGACAACGGGTGCACCTGTCGCAGCGGCGGTGTCCAGGACGGCAGCGTGTTCTATCGCCGACACCAGCACGGGCCGGGTGTCGGCGCATGGCGCGGACCCACGGATGCCAAGGTTGATCGCCTCTGTCCCGCCGGAGGTAAGAACAATACGCCCATTTGGCGGGAAAAGCGCAGCGATATCGTCAAGCGCGAGCTCGACTGCTGCCTGCGCCATGCGCCCCAGCCTGTGCGGACTGTGCGGATTGCCGAAGCCTGTGCCGTCCGGCCCGTCAAGCCATGGCAGCATCGCCTCACGTGCTTCAGGCGCAAGCGGCGTCGTTGCCTGATAATCAAGGTAGATCATGCCGGCGCCTTGCGCGGCTGCGCCATTTCGCTCCACACCGCGACAAAGCGATCAATGTCGCGAGCCGTGGTTTCGACCCCTATGCTGACGCGGATCACCTCGGCAGCGGCACGCGGGTCCATGCCCATTGCCTGCAAGACATGGCTCGTGCGCAGCGATCCCGATGAACAGGCGCTACCCGCCGACACCGCAATGCCGGCGCTGTCCAGCCGGATGAGTTGCACTGCCGCCGCCTTTCCGGGCAGACGATAGGCGCCGATCGTCGCGATGCGCGGTGATCCTGCCGCCACCACCATGCCGCCGTCGCGTCTGATTGCGCTTTCCAGCCGGTCGCGCAATTGCCTGGCCTCGGGCAGCCACGCAGATTTGCGCCCGGCTTGCAACGCCGCCGCCATTGCCATCGCGCCTGCCACATTTTCGGTGCCGCCACGATAGCCGCGCTCCTGCCCGCCACTTGGCGCCAGCAGTGCCGGATCGCGCACCAGCAAGGCACCGATGCCGGGAGGTCCGCCAAACTTATGGGCAGAAATGGCTGCCATATCGCATGTCGGCAGCGGTATTTTGCCGGCGCTCTGCGCACAATCGGCCAGCAGCACGCCGCCAGCATCGCGGATCAGCGGCGCTGCTGCGTCAAGTGCCTGTATCACCCCAGTTTCATTGTTCACCTGCTGGATGCAGACGAGCGTGTCGCGTGTGTCTGACAAGGACGTGCAATCGACAAGCCCATCTGATCCCACACGAAGCGTCACCGCTTGCCCGGCATGCCTGCTGACCGCCTCATGCTCCACTGCACTGACCATCCGCTTTCTTGCATGGGCGCGGGTCATCGCCATAGCGAGCGCCTCGCTTGCGCCGCTGGTGAAAATCACCAGCCCATCCCAGTCAAGCGCCTCTGCCATATGTCCGCGTGCTTCTTCGAGCGCTGCACGCGCTGCACGGCCGGCGCGATGAGGACTGGATGGATTGGCGTCAAGAGCAAGACCGGCACGAAGCGCGTCCATCGCATCGGGCAGGAGCGGCGCACTTGCCGCATGATCGAGATAGACGGTTTGAACCAGAGCGGATTGTCCAGATTTGAAACTTGGCTGACCACAGGCAGATCAGACCGGATGATGCCAGACAGCGTGTGCATTGCCTTGGCGCGCTTGCACTCTATATAGGCAGCGCAAGCAAATCACACCCCTGCCCGCCACATTTGCGGCACGAGGCGGGGCCAACATCGGGTTTACGATACAAACCATGCCAGCTGTAATCTTTCCCGGCCCCGAAGGCCGTCTCGAAGGCCGTTTTCATCCAGCACCGCGCCCGCGCGCGCCGCTCGCCATGATCCTGCACCCGCACCCTCAGGGCGGCGGCACCATGAATGAGCGGATCACGCAGGCATTGTTCAAGGATTTCGTGTCCCGCGGCTTTGCAGTGCTGCGCTTCAACTTTCGCGGCGTCGGACGCAGCCAGGGCAGTTTCGACAATGGCATCGGTGAATTGTCCGACGCGGCGAGCGCGCTCGACTGGGTGCAGGCGGTACATCCCGAGGCGCAGGTCACCTGGGTGGGCGGCGTCAGCTTCGGCGCGCTGATCGGCATGCAGCTGATGATGCGCCGGCCTGAAATCCGCGGCTTCATTTCCATCGCTCCGCCTGCGAACATGTATGATTTTTCTTTTCTGGCGCCCTGCCCTGCGTCCGGCATCATGATCCAGGGCGCGGCCGACACGGTCGTTACGCCCGTGTCCGTTCAGAAGCTGGTAGAGAAGCTGCGCACGCAAAAGCACATCACCATCCACCACGAGGAAATTCCCCGTGCCAACCATTTCTTCGAACACGAGCACGACGAACTGATGCGGGCAGTGGGCAATTACCTTGACTTTCGGCTCTCTCCTGATTGCCCGATCCGCTAACCTGCTCATCCATGACCGCTGGCTGCCGATCTCTTTGCGTCAGCCGGAGACGACACCAGAAACGAGACTGTTGCCATGACCGATCCCCTGTTTGAAGCTGTTGACCTGGGCGCGCTTGCCTTGCGCAATGCGGTGGTGATGGCACCCATGACCCGCGACCGCGCCGGACCGGGCGATGTTCCAACCGATCTCATGGTGGATTATTACCGGCAGCGGGCTTCCGCCGGGCTCATCGTGACGGAAGGAACGCAACCCAGCGCCGACGGCAAGGGATATTGGCGCACTCCGGGGATCTGGTCCCCCGATCAGGTCGCCGGCTGGTCGCGCATTGCCGAAGCAGTGCACGAACGTGGCGGCCTGATCGTCGTGCAGTTGATGCATTGCGGCCGCGTATGCGTCATTGCCAACAAACAGGACGCCTCACAGGTGGTCGCTCCGAGTGCAATTCCCTCAGCGGACAAGGTGCCGGGTCCCGACGGGGTGCCGGTACCCACTGCCCAGCCGCGCGCGCTTGCCACGCAAGAGGTGCGCGAAGTGGTGCAGCAATACGCCGATGCAGCGCGAAATGCGCGAAAGGCCGGGCTCGATGGTGTTGAGCTGCACTGCGCCAGCGGCTATCTGGCCAACCAGTTTCTCAACCCCAACAGCAATGATCGCACCGATGAATACGGCGGATCGGTCGAGAACCGCATCCGCTTTGTAATCGAGGTCCTGCAGGCGATGGGCGATGCCATCGGACATGATCGCGTGGGGTTCCGCATTTCTCCCGGCAATCCTTACAATGACATGGTCGATCCTGATCCAGCGGCAACCTTCGTGCCGTTGCTACAGGCGGCTGACAAGCTCGGCCTTGCCTATGTGCACCTCGTGGATGTGGGCGGCATGCTGCAAATGGTGCAGGACAATTGGTCAGGCTCCATCATTGCCAACAACGGGTTGAAGCCAGATGGGGCACGCGAACTGCTGTCCAGCGGGCGGGCGCAGGCGGTATCTTTCGGGCGGCACTTCATCAGCAATCCCGATCTGGTGGAGCGGCTGCGCGAAAACGCGGAACTGACGCGCGTCGACCGGGATCGCATCTATACAGGTGAGGAGCAGGGTTACACCGACTATCCGGAACGCGACGGAGTAATCCGCAACACAGCGGCTGCTGCCTGAAATATTGGATCCGCCGGCGCTGCGAAGGGCCGGCGGATCATCAGGATCAGATAGGGCCGGTGCCTGCGGTTCCGGGTAAGCCGGCATCCGAACTGTCGGATGCGCGTACACCCGTCACGTCGGCAGGATTGGCAGACCTGTCGTTACCCTGCGCCAGCTTGCTCTCCAGCGCGTCGATACGGCGGACAAGCGCTTCGTTGTCGCTCCGGGCAGCCGCTGCCATCTGCTTGACCGCTTCGAATTCGTCGCGACTGACGAAGTCGAGCCCGCCCATCGCTTCCTTCAGCCGTTCACGGGCAGCTTCGGAAGCCTCTCGGCCCATGCCGGCAAAAGTGCCGGCAGCAGCGGTGATAAGGCGGGTGAGGTCGGATATCCGTGGATTGTCGCTTTGCATGCGATGCAAGATGGCTGTTTTGACCGTTCAATTCAACTGCCAGATCTGCAAATTGAGGGCGGCGGCAAACCCTATCCACCCGAGATACGGAATGAGCAGGGCCGCGGCGAGCCGGCTTACCTTGGCGAAAATTGCCATGGTGGTCATGACCAGCACCAGCAGCAGCACGATCCAGAAAAACGCAATGCCGATCAAATGCGCGCTGAAGAAAAGCGGAGTCCAGGCAAGATTGACGACAAGCTGGATGAGAAAAATGGCGATTGCCGATCCCTTGTGCCCCCGTCGATCAGACGCAATCACCAGAGCGAGCGCAAAGCCCATCATCGCATAGAGAATGGTCCACACAACGCCGAACACCCAGCCTGGCGGAAAGATATCGGGCTTGATCAGCGTCTCTAACCATGGGTCATTCTCCGACGAACCGGACAATTGCCCGACCAGCAATCCGGCGACCACGACCAGCGGCACACACAGCAACGCCCACCAAAGCAGGGATTTCTGCCGATGACTGGCAGTATGGTGCGTCGCTGCGGCAGGCCCGGCAGCAACATCGCCCCGAGCAGCGGGATCCTGCTCATGATGAATGGAGCCGGCTACTGGACGTTCGTCGTCTTGATCGGCGTTGTTCATCATGTTTCGCGCTCACGATTGTTATTCCGGTGCAGATTGCCCGATGTGCGGGCGCCTCGCTAGGATGTTCTTTGCGCCCAGACGAGAAATTCGACATTGCCGCCCGGCCCACGGATCGGGCTGGTGGTGAGGCCGTTTACCTGCCAGCCAGTCTGTGTCAGCCATTGCTGCACCTCGTCGCAGACGCGGGCATGCAGCGCAGGCTCACGTACAATGCCGCCCTTGCCCACCTCGCCGCGCCCCACCTCGAACTGCGGCTTGATGAGCGCGATCAGCGTTGCAGCAGGCGCTGCCAGGGCAAGCGGCACCTCCAGCACTTTGGCAAGGCCAATGAAGCTTGCGTCGCACACCACCCAGTTACATGGCCGGTCGATCTGCACCTGCGTCAGCACCCGCGCACTGGTCTGTTCCAGCACCGTGACACGTGGATCGCTGCGCAAGGACCAGGCAAGCTGATTTGTGCCTGAATCAACGGCAAACACATGCGCTGCCCCGTTCTGCAGCAGGACATCGGTAAACCCGCCCGTCGAACTGCCGATGTCCATCGCCACCGCGCCCGAGGGGTTCAACGCGAATGTCTCCAGCGCATGCGCCAGCTTTATGCCGCCACGCGAAACCCATGGATGATCGCGTCCGCGCACGTCCAGCACAGCGTCGGGGGCAAGCTGCTGCCCAGGCTTGGTGATCTTGTCTTCCCCTGTAAAGACGATCCCTGCCATGATCAGCGCCTGTGCCCGTGCCCTGCTTGGCGCAAGCCCGTTCTGGACCAGCAGCTGGTCTGCCCGGGTCTTGCCCGCACCTCGTGGACCGGCTTTGGGCAAGAACGGCTTCCTTGTCATGAACATGCCACTGCAAATTGCGAGGCCGGCAGCTGGTCAGCGCCGGCTTTGTGCTTGAACATGGCGGCCTCCACTCGCATAAGCACGCCATGAAGCCAAGTCATGATACGACCGCGAAGCAGGCGATGCGCAAATGCTGGATGTTGACCGGCATGGCCATCGCATTTACCGGTCTGGGGCTTGCATCCTGTGCCCCGCAGCAGGCAGTTGCGCCCGCCCCTGCACCTGTGCGCCCCGCTGCTCCTGTTGCTCCACCGCCGCCAGCAACCGTTGCATCCAACTGGCAGGATGGGGCATTGACGCCGGGCGACTGGTTCTATCGCGCCGATCCCGCGGCCACGCGGGCGCTGTTCGGCACCGCTGGCGGAGCAACGCTGTTCACGATGGCCTGCGAGCCGGCCAATCGCCAGATCAGATTATGGCGCGCTGGTGCTACCGGCAAAGCCGCTGCAATGACGATCGTGACAACATCGCAAAGCAGGACCTTGCCTGCACTCGTGGTCGACGGATCAACGCCGCAGACCATGGCCACGCTGCCGCCGCACGATCCGATCATAGATGCCATGGTGTTTTCACGCGGACGTTTTGCCGTCATGGTCCCGGGCGCGCCGGATCTGCTGCTGCCCAATTGGGCCGAGATCGCCCGGGTCGCCGAGGATTGCCGCTGATCGACCTTGTGCCGGAGCCTGCCCAGGCAAGGTCCGGCTCGTCAGCATCATCGAGATCTTTGTTCGCGGGACTTGCAGGACGTATGGCGCCTTGCCATGTTGTCCACCATGGGTCCGGTCAAGATGCCGGGACCCTGCCGCCGCCCGGGTTCTGGCCGGAGCCTGCGCAGCGCGGCCTTTGCATTCCGGCGCGAAAGGAGGTGATCCGATGTCTCATGGTCAAGCACAGAGGTCGGAAACGTCCGTGAAAGGTTCCTGCCTGATCTAGCCTTCAGGCACAGGACAAGCAGGAATTGTGAACGGCGGCACTTCCGGCCGCTGACCATGCGAAGGCTCGGACAGGTGCGACCCTGCTCCGGGCCTTCCTTGTATCTGCACGTTGCGTATCTGCACGTCGCGTTTCTGCACGGCCATAGTTGCGCCGCAGTAAAAGCAAGGTTTCGTGGCGTGACGGCATGCCGGCCAAAGTAGCCCTGCAAAAAATCGAGGTTGCCAAGCCGGCAGTGTGCTGTGCAACAATGCGCCGCACAATGTCAGGAGAGTTGGCCAAGATGCAAGATCCCGTTACCCTCACTGTCAAAAACGGCATTGCTACCGTGTTGATCGACAATCCCCCGGTAAATGCGCTTGGCCATCAGGTCCGCGTCGGCCTGCGCGATGCAGCTGCACGGATTGGCGATGATACACAGATCCGGGCGGCAGTGATCATGGGCCGCAGCCGTTTTTCTGCCGGGGCGGATATCCGGGAATTTGGCAGCGACATTGCCGGACCTTCGCATTCCGAAGTATTCAACCAGATAGAGGGGCTGATGAAGCCAGTGGTGGCGGCCATTGACGTTACCGCTCTGGGTGGCGGCGCAGAGTTGGCGATGGCCTGCCATTACCGGATCGCGACGCCCACTGCACGGATCGGCTTTCCCGAGGTGAAGCTCGGCATTCTGCCCGGCGCGGGAGGAACGCAGCGGTTGCCCAGACTGATTGGCGCCGAGGCGGCGCTGGACATGATGCTTTCAGGCAAACCGATTACCGCTGCAAAGGCGCTGGAGCTTGGACTTGTCGACAAGCTTTCCGGCGATGCGGACCTGCTGGCGCAAGCGCTGCGGCTGGCAACAGAAATGATGAACTTTGACAGTCCACTGCCGCGATCATCGACGCGAGATGCGCGCATCAAGGAGGATCGCGCCGACAAGGAGCTGTTTGCAAGAATTCGCAGCCGCAATGCCCGCGCGATGCGCCACCTGCTTGCGCCAGAGGCAATCATCCGCTGCGTTGAAGCTGCCGTGACCCTGCCGTTCGAAGAAGGAGTCCGTGTCGAAAAGGCAGAATCAGGTCGGTTGATGGCGTCCGATCAGGCAAAGGCGCTCTCCCATGTTTTTTTTGCCATGCGCCAGACAGCCAAAATTCCGGATGTGCCGGCACATACTCCTGTAAAGCCCATCAACAGCGTGGGCGTGATCGGCGCAGGTACGATGGGCGGCGGCATCGCGATGAACTTCGCCAATGTTGGCATCCCCGTCACCATGGTCGAAGTGAAGGCAGAAGCTCTGGATCGCGGCCTGTCGGTGATCATCCGCAATTACGAGAACACCGCGGCCAAAGGCAAGCTGACTCAGGAACAGGTCGACAGGCGGCTGTCAGCGATCACCGGCACGCTTGCCATGGACGATCTGGCGCATTGCGACCTCATTATCGAAGCCGTCTTTGAAAGCATGGAAATCAAGGAACAGGTCTTCAGCCAGCTCGACCGGATCGCCAAACCCGGTGCCGTCCTCGCCAGCAATACAAGCTTTCTCGACATCGATCATATAGCCGGCTTCACCAAGCGACCAGACGATGTTCTCGGGCTGCATTTCTTCTCGCCTGCCAATGTCATGCCTTTGCTTGAAGTGGTCCGGGGCGAGCAGACCAGCAACACCGTGCTTGCCACCGCAATGAAGCTGTCGCGACAGATCGGCAAGACACCGGTGCTGGCGCGGGTCTGCGATGGTTTCATAGCCAACCGCCTGATGCTGCCCTATCTGGTAAATGCGCAGGAAATGCTCGTCGAAGGCACGTCGATGGAGGAGATCGACGCCGCCATGACTGATTACGGCTTTGCCATGGGGCCGATTTCGCTGCTTGATCTGGTCGGGTTGGATGTCGTCACTTTTCCCGGCGAGATCAAGCTGACCGAGGAGCTGGTGAAACAGGAACGACGTGGTCAGAAGCTCAATGGCGGGTTCTACGATTATGATGACAGACGGCGCGCAACGCCCTCGCCTGCTGCGCTGGCAGTCATAGACGACGTCCGGCAGCGGCGTGGGATCAGAGGTGACCGGCGCCGGCAGCCGGAGGAGATCGTCACCGGTCTGCTATACCCCGTGATCAATGAAGGAGCACAAACCCTTGACGAAGGGATTGCGCTGCGTTCGGGCGATATCGATGTAACGGCAATCCTTGGTTACAACTGGCCCGACTTTACCGGCGGTCCGATGTGCTGGGCAGATCAGCATGGGCTGGCAAGGATTGTCGACGGCTTGAAGAAAATGGGGCACACGCCAGCGCCGCTGCTCACCAGGCTCGCGCGCGAAGGCGGCAGCTTCAGCGGATGAGATGGCGGTAGAGGCTCCAGGAGCAGGGGTTGAATGGGGCTGAGGTTCTGAGCGCATGCGTAATGCGCTCCTGCCTCAGCCGCCCTCCTCATCCTCGATGAAACGGGTGTTCCAGATGGAATAGACAAAGGTTGCCGACCAGGTAATCAGCATGAAGCCTCCCAGTGCCTGCAACATGATCAGCAAGCGGACCGGACCATCTGCCGTTTCGCTGCTGAAACCCAGAGTCGTGTAACTCATTCCGGCAAGATAAAGGATGTCGGTTGCGGTTTCGTATCCCTCAGCCAGCTTGCCAACACCTGGTAGCTCCAACATGAAATACAGCAGCAGGCTGCCCAGCACAATCTCGCTGAAATGCAGCAGCGCCACGCCCCAAAAGGCAAACAGCACGGCAAAATAACGGTAATTGCCAATCTGCGGCTTCATTTTCTTGATAAGGAGAATACCGCCAAGATGCCATGCGCCGAGAAACGCGACAAACGCCAGGCCCGCCCCAAGGACCATCCATTCTGTTCCTGTCATCCGTGCGCAACGTGACGACGGCAGGAACGTTCCATCATCATCAGCCCTGCCTCACCTCAACGAGAATTCGTCAGCATGATGAGTTTCTAGCGCCGTTTTTGAGCAAATGCCGCCGCTGCGCCAAACAGACCAGGTTGCGGATGAATGATCAGCTTTACGGTGATCGTCTCCATCAGGTCCCTGAACCGCCCCTTGGCGACAAACCTGCGGGCAAAGTCGCCTTGCAACAGCTTGTCCTTGATGCGCAGGCCAAGTCCGCCGGCAATAACCACCGTGCCTGCGCCATGCGCCAGCGCCAGATCGCCTGCGACGCTGCCCAAGATCATGCAGAAGCGATCGCATGCCTTTACCGCAAGCGGGTCGGTGCCGGTCAGAGCACCGAGCCACAATTCCCGGTCGTCTCCCGAAGGGGCGTGCAGCCCCTCGATTCGGGCGATCGCTTGTGCAAGGTTCACGATTGCAGGCCCTGAACACATACGTTCAGTGGAAACGCGGGGTAGCACTTCGCGAACATGAGCAAGAATGGCTTCATCCATTCTGTCCTCTGGCGCAAAACCCACATGGCCGCCCTCTGTTGCCTGCACACGATAATCGGCTGCATCGCCGTCGGCGTGCCATAGTTGAGCGACCCCCAGACCCGTACCCGGTCCCGTGATTGTCGTCACGCCAGTGCGTGCCAGCGGTTCGTCCGGTCCGGAGATATGCACGAAATGTTCGTCGCCTGCCTTGGCAACGGCATGGCCGACGGCGGCAAAAT
Source organism: Croceicoccus esteveae (assembly GCF_031846435.1). Taxonomy (NCBI): domain Bacteria; kingdom Pseudomonadati; phylum Pseudomonadota; class Alphaproteobacteria; order Sphingomonadales; family Erythrobacteraceae; genus Croceicoccus; species Croceicoccus esteveae. The sequence goes on along the minus strand of NZ_JAVRHS010000001.1, from coordinate 458,161 downwards.
CATTGATCAGGATATGATCATCGAGTTGCAGCTCGCGTGCGATACGGTCGGGACGGATTACCCAATGCGAATTGGTAAAGCGCATCTCGCCGCCCCGTAGCGGCGCGGCAACGGCAATGGCGGCAGCCCGCGGCAGCTCGCCAGCACAGCTTTGGGCAAACCGCTGCCATGCCGCTTCAAGGCCCGATACGCTGCCCGTGGCAAAGGTTTGCGGTTCGTCGAGTGAAACAACCTCGCCATTGCTGATCTGCGCCAGCGCAAACCGCGCGTTGGTGCCCCCTACGTCGACCGCGACAAGATCCGTGCTGCGCGCCATGGTGAGTTTATTTCCTGAAGTGGATGCCGACCGCCTTTGCTAACCTGCGCGAAATCCGATCGCAAGGCGCGGCGTTGCCCGTGTTGTGCTGACGAAACTTCCGGCAATCGCGATTATGGCGAAATTAAGGCGTGACAATAGCGACACGTGTGCCTATCGCAGCAGTGGCGGACACCATGCCAAAGCTCGCGATCAGCGAAACCGATCCCGCTTTGGCGGCCGCTGTCTTAAGAAGCGCTGAAAGATACAGGCGCTGGCGACGAGAGGGAATATACCCGCTCGTCCCAACAGGAGAAGATTTTATGAAGATTGCTCTTTTTGCAGCCCTTCCCGCCATTGCTCTGCTGGCCGCTTGCGGTCCCGACACGGCGGTCGAAGAAGCCGGTGATCAGATGGAGCAGCGCGCCGACGCCGTCGAGGAAGCTGGCGACAACCGCGCCGACATGCTCGAAGATCGTGCTGATGCCGCTCCGACAGAAGCTATGGAAGACCAGCTTGACGCACGTGCCGATGCGGTGGAGGCACAGGCTGATGCCCGCGCCGACCAGATCAACGAGGTCGCCGACTCCATGGAATGATCGCCACTCCGGCAATAACGAAGAAAGGCCTCCTTTACCCGGAGGCCTTTTTTAATGAGGCGATCAGGCCTTCTTCTGGAACACCGACGCCTCGCTCAACGTGGCAGCAGATAGGCACCTTGCGGGACAGGATCGTCGAACCGTTTCACCGTATCGCCAAGCGCCTCGGTGACCAGATGGTTGATCAGTTCAGGAAACAGCAGCGGCTGCGGCGCGGCCTCCCACAGGAAAAATCCATAACTGCCCGGAATTGCGTTGATCTCGTTGAACCATAATTCACCGGTCCTGGCGTTGGCCATGAAGTCGATCCGTGGGGTACCGCGATGGCCGAGCGTCACGAAAGCCTTGCGCGCATAATCATGAATGCGGGACTGCAAATCGTCAGGCAGTTGCGGGTTAATGTCGCGGGTAAGAGACAACATGCCTTCGGAAGGCAGGAAAGCGCCCTTGACCGCTCCACCGGAAGAAAGATATTTCTCTCTGAAATCAAGCAGCTCCGCGCTACTCTTGGGACGTTCTATCGCTGAGAGATGTACTTCCCCGGCTGACCAGCGCATCGCGATGTTGTATTCCACCAGATGCTGCACCTGCGGTTCGATCAGAGCAAGGTTATCCTGCGCCAGCACGTAAGCCACAAGTGCGGCAAGTTCATCGGGTGTTTTGGCCAGCCCCACGCCGATCGACGATCCCAGATTGGCAGGTTTGACAATCGCGGGGAATCCGATCCTGTCCGTGACCTCGCGCACCAGCGTTGCGCTGTCGGCCAGACTGGCGCGATTGGCAGTGACATGGTCGAGCACGTTGACACCGGCAAGCTTCACCAGCGCCTTGGTCGCATCCTTGCGCATTGCCATGGCGCTGCTGCCGGCGGCAAAGCCTGTAACCGGTATGCCGAGCAGCTCGAAGTGCCCCTGCAATCGTCCATCCTCTCCGAACGGCCCGTGGAAAACGGGCAGGATGCAGTCAATTGGCTTTTGCCGGCCCGAAGTCATCTCCTGCATCACCGGACCATTGGCTGACCAGCGAAAGAAGACCTCTCCCGCATTGGCAGGTTTGGGCTTGAACTGCCTGATATCGCGTAGAGTTGGTGATGAAAAAAAACGGTTTTCAAAGTCTGTGTAAACGGGTGTTATGCTGATTTTGCGCACATCGGCAGCATCCATCAGCTGCTGCGCGGACACGACCGAAACATCATGTTCCTGACTGGCACCGCCAAAAAGTACCGCTACCTGCAATCTTTCGTCCGGCAATTCACGTCCCCGTCTGTATGCGATGTTGTGTCGAAGATTGTTGCGCGCCCTCGCAGCGCCGGTTGAATGCGCCGTCTTGTGCCTTAAAAATGCCGCTGTAAGAAGACCCTTATGAAGCCTGCACCGCTTATCGACTTTCACCACATCAGGATCGGAACACCGGGCAAACCCTGCGTGGTGTTCGGCCATGGCTGGGGTCGCACGCACCGCGATTTCATCCCGGTGGCAGAGGCACTCGCCCCGTCCATCGACGGTTATCTGTTCGATTTTCCCGGGTTCGGCCAGTCGCCACGGCCTTCAGAACCGTGGGGCACGGCAAAATACGCAGAAGCCATGGCACGTCACCTGCTCGACCAATGCGGCATCCAGCAGTGCACCTTTGTCGGGCACAGTTTTGGCGGCAGGGTCGGGCTGCGTCTGGGTGCACGGGCGCCCGGTCTGGTCCGGCGCCTTGTCATTGTCGCAGGCGCCGGTGTCCCGCGCGTCCTGCCATGGCAGGAGCGGCTGCGGCGCAAGCAGCGCTCGATGCGTTTCCAGCGGCTCAAGGCAAAAGCCACGACGCCCGAGGCGCTGCTTGCGCTGGAGCAGCAGTATGGCAGCGCCGATTACGTCGCCTCACGCGAGGCAGGCATGCGCGACATTTTCGTGGCCACGATTGCAGAGGATCAGACCGATCAGCTCGGCAGGATCAGCGTGCCGACTGCGTTGATCTACGGTGCACTGGACACTGAAACACCGCCGCAGATCGGGCGCAGCATCGCGGCAGGCATAAGCGGCGCTGAATACATCGAATGCCCGTTCCTCGACCATCTCTCCATCCTTGATCGCGGGCGGCACCAGATCGCGCTTGCCATCAAGGAAGGGCTCGGGGAGCACGCCGCATGACTTTTGCCCTTCTCCTGTTTGCCGCTGCACTTGCGTGGCTGGCATGGGTGCGCCTGCACACGCTGCTGACTTATTACCAGCAGGAGGAATATAACTCCGGCAGGTTTGCAGCCGCAGTGCTGCGGGTACGCCTTTACGATGTCCGGGCGAGCGCGGTGCTGCTGGCCATGTTTGCGGTGCGTCTGACCGTTCCGCCCACTCCTGCAGGCGTTACAATCCTGTCGCTGACCATTTATGCAGGCGCGGCGCTGATCGTCGCAATCGGCTGGGTGGAGAAGCGATACGCCTACAAGAAGGCGCTGGTGATGACTGCGCGCGCACGTCGGATCCGCAATGTCGCTGTCATCCTGTCGCTGTTTATCATCCCTGCCGCTCTTGCATCGCCGCTGATTGCGCTGCTTGCGCTGCTTGCGCTGCAACTGCTGCCGCTGGCGCTGATTGCTGCCAATGCCATCCTTTCGCCTGCACAATCGCGCGAGAACGAAGGGTTTGTAACGCAGGCGCGGGCCAAGCTTGCGCGGCTCGATCCGAAGCGGATCGGCATCACCGGCAGTTTTGGCAAGACGACGACCAAACACATCCTGGCCGAGGTTCTGGCGATTTCGGGGCCGGTGTTCTATTCGCGGGGATCCATCAACACGGTGCTGGGCCTGACCCGGCACATTCGCGAGCGGCTGCAGTGGAGCCATCGCTATTTCATCGCCGAGATGGGCGCATACCAGATCGGGTCCGTTGCCAGGCTGTGCCGCTTTGTTAAGCCCGACTTCGGCATCGTTACCGCGATTGGCGATGCGCATACCGAACGGTTCGGATCGGTCGAAAACATCGCTCTTGCCAAAAGCGAATTGGTCGATGCCGTTTGCCGCAATGGCGGCACGGCGATTGTCGCTGCACAAGTCATGCAATACGACCCCTTTCAGATGCTGGCGCAGGACAATCCGGGACAGGTGGTGACGGTAGGAACGCAAGACTCCTGCGACATCCACATTGCCGCTGCGGTAATGCAAGACGCTGCATGGCAGGTGACGCTGGTCGACAGGCGCCACAATGGCTTCGGCACGCTTTCCTATTCGCTGCCGCTGCTGGGTGAACACAATGTCATGAACTCTGCGCTTGCAGTCGCAGCTGCGGTGGTGATGGACCCTGCGATTGCCGAACGCATCGCGCTTGTTACCCGCGATGTCGAGCAAGTGCCCCACCGGCTGCAAAAGCGGGAAAGCCCGGGCGAGGCGCTGGTGCTGGACGATGCATACAATGCCAATGAGCAGGGTTTCCGCAACGCGGTTGAAGTGCTGGCGCAACTGGCCCGGCAACGCGGCGGCAGGGCTATTGTCGTAACGCCCGGCATTGCAGAACTGGGGATGGAGCATGACCGGGTACATGCAGCGCTGGGTGAGTTTACCGCTCACCACGCTGACATCGTCTATGCCGTCAACCCGCAGCGGATCGCCAGCTTTACCCAATCCCTGACCGCGGCTGGCAAGCCGGCGCGCGAAGTGGCAAACTTTGCGGATGCGCGCCGTGCGCTTCAGATCGAAGCCCGTGCGCAGGATGTCATTCTTTACGAAAACGATCTGCCTGACCTGCTGGAAGAACGTCGCCTTCTTTGAAGCAGCGCCGATCCAGGCTCAGCTTCAGATGCCTGCCCACCATTCGTAATCTGCGCTGTCTTCCCAATACCCGCCTTTACCGCCGCGAATGGTGCGGTAATCCGCAATGGCTTCAATGCCCATTACGAACTTGGCATGTTTGTAGCCAAGCTGCCGCTCCACCCGCAGGCGCAAGGGGGCACCGTACATTTCTGGCAGCATCTGGCCGTTCATCCGCCAGGCAAGGATCGTCTGGGGATGCAACGCTTCTACAAGATCGATGGTTTCGTAATAGGGCACTCCGCCAATTTCATCTGCGCACTGAAACAGCAGGTAACGCGCCTTTGACCGATCCACACCCGCAATATCCATGAGCAGCTTCAGCGGCGTTCCTGTCCACTGGCCGATCGCGCTCCACCCTTCCACGCAGTCATGACGCGTGATCTGCGTGCGGGCCGGCAGCTCCATCAATTCAGCAAGGGAGAGCTGCAGCGACCTTTGCACAAGCCCGCCGACGGTCAGGCGAAAATCCGCAAAGCCGTTTGCCAGCATCCGCTGATACTCGGGTCTATCGACCGTGCGCGATCCGTTCGGCCGAAAGAATGGGCTCATCTGAGAGGGTGCATATTCGCGGGCAAGCGCCTTGCGATCAGTGACAAGGCGCTGCGAACGCATGGTAAAATCGTCCAGCGACAGGGCCAGGTCGCGCACAGGCGCAGTCTCGAGGACCTTCTGGCACCCGCTCAGGACAAGTGCAGCACCCGCGCCTGCACCTGCGCGCAGAAGGAAGCGGCGGCGGCCAGTTGTCATCGTCTCTCCTCCGGAAGGCGGAAGCGGCCGGTAATCATTGACCGCAGCTCGTTTATCGGTCCTGCAAGGAAGACCATGGCAACATGCACGACAATGAAAACGACCAGAATGAATGCCGTGATGAAATGGACCGATCGTGCGCTCTGACGGCCGCCGAACAGATCTAGTACCCAGGTCCAGGACGTGTTCATCATCGGGCTCATCCCCAGACCCGTCAGCACCATGACTGGCAGGACAATGAAGATGACAAGAAGATAGCTCAGCTTCTGGAGAATGTTGTAATGCGCGGCATCTTGACCCCTGGGCAGGCGCAGGCGCGCATGAGCCCTGATATCCTGCCAGATGTTGCAAGGCCGTAATTCACTTCTGCCTGGCAGGAGGTCCCGCCGGATGTGATTGTTGATCATGCTCCAGCCCAGATAGGCAATTCCTGCAATCATGAGCAGCCATGCGCCCAGGAAATGATAGCGGCGCCCTTCGGCAAGGCTGTAGGTGGACGGAAGCGTCATCCAGTGTGGGAAGGCACGGGTGCGCACCGCACCGTCATGCTGCCAGACGCCAAGCACGCCTGTTGTCTGCACCGCCATGGGTCCGACGCGCAGATAGCCTTGCGCAGGCTGTCCCCGTGCCCCGATTTCCATCCAGGCGTAATCGTAATTGGCCCCGTAATGACCCCAGTAAAGCCGCGGGTGCGCGTTGAAGATCATCAGCCCGCTCATCAGCAAGGTGAACACCGCCACGACATTGGTCCAGTGCCACAGCCGGGTGAACAGGCCATGGCGCTTGAGAGTCACAGGTGCATTTGCCGTGCTGTCGAGACTTGTTGTTGCCATCGGGTGCAATGTGCGTCTTTGCCCCCGCTTGGCAAGAGCTATGGATGATATGCGATGCTGCCAGGCGCCGCTGCCGATTTTTCCGAGTGAAGCGATGACGCTTCGCTTTGCCGGGTTCGCCACACGCTTCGAGTGAAGCGATGACGCTTCGCTTTGCCGGGTTCGCCACACGCTTTAGGAGAAGTGCGGACCAAACGAAAAGGCGACGCGAAAATGGAAATGATCACGAGGGCCGGACTGCGCGTTGCCCCCGAACTGGCCTTCTTTGTAGAGGATGCCGCGCTTTGCGGCACCGGGATCGACGCTGACAGGTTCTGGCAAGGCTTCGCCGCAATCCTCGCCGATCTTGTACCGGTCAACCGGGAGCTCCTGGCAACGCGCGAGCACATGCAGCGACAGATCGACCAGTGGCACCTGTCACGAAAGGGAGAGCCACACGATGTTTGTGCCTATACAGAGTTCCTGCGCCAGATCGGCTACCTCGTCCCCGAGCCGGAGCGGTTCTGCATCGACCCGCGTGGTGTCGACCCCGAAATAGCCACCATGGCGGGGCCGCAGCTGGTGGTGCCGGCGCTCAATGCCCGTTTCGTCCTCAATGCCGCCAACGCCCGCTGGGGCAGTCTTTATGATGCCCTGTATGGAACCGACGCCCTGTCCGGAACCGACGCCCTGTCCGGAACGCCGACCGGGGGCAGATATGATCGAGAGCGCGGCGATCAGGTAATCGCGGCGGGGCGCAGATTTCTTGACGAGGCGGTTCCGTTGGCAGCAGGAAGCTGGGCAGACTGGAACGGCGGCCAGGCCGACCTTCGGCCCGGAGCGCAGGTGATCGGCCGGCGCGGACGCAACCTTTTCATTCGGCACCATCGGCTGCATATCGAAATCGTCATCGATCCTGGCTCACCGATCGGTGGCACGGACAAGGCTGGCATTGCCGACATCGTGCTGGAAGCAGCCGTGTCCACCATTGTCGATCTGGAGGATTCCATCGCCGCTGTGGATGGGCGGGACAAGGTCGCCGCCTATGGCAACTGGCTGGGCTTGATGCGCGGCGAACTGGACGCACGGTTCGACAAGGACGGCCAGCGTGTCACGCGGACGCTGGCCGCAGACCGGCGCATTGCCGGAACTGATGGCGAAGACATCGTGCTGCCGGGGCGAAGCCTGCTTTTCGTGCGCAACGTCGGGCTTCTCATGACCAATCCTGCAATCCTGCTTCCCGATGGATCGCAGGTGCCCGAAGGCATCATGGATGCAGTGATCACATCGCTGTGCGGACTTCACGATCTGAAGCGGCTTGGAAGTGCAGATGTCCGGAACAGCCGGACGGGCAGCATCTATATCGTCAAGCCCAAGCTGCAAGGCCCCGATGAAGCCTGTTTTGCCGACCGGTTGTTTGACAAGGTAGAAGATCTGCTGAGCCTTGATCGTCACACGATCAAGATCGGCGTCATGGACGAGGAACGCCGCACCTCTGCCAATCTTGCTGCGTGCATAGCGGCTGTGCGGCACCGGATCGTGTTTATCAACACCGGTTTCCTCGACCGCACCGGCGATGAAATCCACACCAGCATGCACGCAGGGCCAATGGTTCCGAAGGGCGAAATGAAGCATCAGCCCTGGCTTGACGCTTATGAACGCCGCAATGTGGCGATCGGCCTTGCCTGCGGTCTGGATGGGAGGGCACAGATCGGCAAGGGGATGTGGGCAATGCCTGACCGCATGGCGGACATGCTTGAGGCAAAGATCGCCCATCCTTTGTCAGGGGCCAATACCGCGTGGGTGCCCTCGCCCACCGCCGCGACGCTCCATGCGATGCATTATCATCAGGTGGATGTGTTCGATCAGCGGGTGCAGATTGCGGCACAGCCTGCGTTGCCGCTTGAGACACTGCTCGACATCCCTCTGGCTGAGCGCGCCTTTGCGTCAGAAGACGTTCGTCGTGAGCTTGATAACAATGCGCAAGGCATTCTTGGCTACGTCGTACGCTGGATCGACCAAGGCATCGGGTGTTCCAAGGTGCCGGACATTACCGATACCGCCTTGATGGAGGATCGCGCCACCTTGCGCATTTCATCGCAGGCGATTGCCAATTGGCTGGCGCACAAGGTGTGCAGCGCAGCCGACGTGGAAGACGCCCTGCAACGCATGGCTGCCAAGGTGGATGCGCAGAACGCCGGCGACCCGGACTATGTGCCAATGGCTGGCAAGTTGCAGGACAGCCTCGCCTATCGCGCGGCGCATGATCTGGTGTTCAAGGGCGCGGCGCAGCCATCGGGCTATACAGAACCGCTGCTGCACCACTGGCGGTTGCAACACAAATGTCGGAACCAAGCTGAACGCGTGCGCGATCAGTCAACCGGCTGATCAGCATCCGGTTGTCGGTCAGGATGCGCAGCGGCAATGGCGGCATTGGCTCGCGCATGGTCCGCCACGGCGAGGATCTTTGGAAATGCGGCAAGATCCACTCCGAAACGCTCCGCTGAATAGACCTGCGGCACCAGATAACACTCGGCCAATGTCGGCTTGTTGCCGAATGCGAACCGTCCGCCGTACTCCGCGATCATTGTCTCAAGCGCTGCAAAACCTTCATGGATCCAGCGGGCCGCCCATGCCTTGACTGCGTTCGGATCGGCCTGCAAATCGTGCTTCAGCGCATTGAGCACCCGCAGATTGTTAAGCGGGTGAATATCGCAGCCGATAAGGGCGCACATCGCTCGGACCGTCGCCCGTTCATAGGGGTTGCCCGGCAGCAGCGGCGGTTCAGGATGGCGTTCCTCCAGCCATTCGAGGATGGCAGGGCTTTGCGGCAGAACGTATACGCCCTCCTCCTCCAGCACCGGCACCAGCCCTTGCGGCGCGATGCTGCGGAAAGTGTCGAGTTGCTGGGCGCCGGTGCGCAAATCATGCGTGACCTGCCGGTAGTCCAGCCGCTTCAGCGCCAGCGCGATCCGCGTTCGATAGCTGGTGCCCGATCGCCAATAACCATGCAGGATGAGGTCAGGCGGCGTTGTCATTTCCCGATTGCCGGCGCAGGTCGGACAATTGCGCGGCAGGCGCCAAAGCCAATCCGCACCGCGCCCGCCTTGTCACCATAGGCCGTCATGATGATTTCATCACCATCTTTGAGGAAACTGCGGGTTTCGCCGTTGGGCAAGGCAAGCGGATGCTTGCCGCCCTCGCTGATCTCCATCAGGCTGCCGCGCGTTGCATCCTCTGCATCCGACAGGGTGCCGGTACCAAGCAGATCGCCGGGCCGCAGATTGCAGCCGTTGACGGAATGATGGGCAAGCAACTGCGCCGCTGTCCAGTACATCGCTGACATCGGCCCCTTACTCAACCGCACAGGGGGATCACCTGCATCGCGCATTCTGGTGGTGTGAAGATGCACTTCCATGGTGATGGCAAAGGCGCCAGTCTGCTGGTCCTCATCGTCCCAAAGATAGGGCAGCGGCTTTGGATCGCCTGCCGGGCGGTCCGGCTGCGCCATTCTGAACGGGGCGAGCGCATCGCCCGTCACGATCCATGGCGAAACGGTGGAATGGAAGTTCTTGGCCAGAAACGGCCCGAGCGGCTGGTATTCCCAGGCCTGCAGGTCGCGGGCAGACCAGTCATTGAGGATCGACATGCCGGCGATGTGCTGGCTTGCCTCACCGATCGGCACCGGGTGGCCAAGCGCATTGCCCTTGCCGACCCAGATCGCCATTTCCATTTCGTAGTCGAGCCGGGCGGCCGGGCCAAACCGGGGCTCGCCACCGTCCTGCTCCGGCTTTTGCTGGCCGACAGGACGGATCACATCTTCGCCTGACACGCGGATGGAGGACGAGCGGCCGTGATAGCCGATCGGCACATGCTTGTAATTGGGCAGCAGCGGATTGTCGGGACGGAACTGCTTGCCGATGTTCAGCGCATGATGGATGCCGCTGTAAAAATCGGTATAATCACCGACTGCCACCGGCATATGCATGGTGCAATCGACAGCCGCATGAAGATGCGGGCGCACCTCTTCTGCTTGTGCAGTATCGGTGAGCAAAGCGAACACACCATGACGCAGCGTGCGCAATGCCCCTTCTCCGGCCCCGAGCAGCGCGTTGAGCGTGTCATCTGTCACCAGATCGAGAAGCGCGGCCGCATCTGCCGGCAACAGCGGCGCAACAGCGCGAAGATCCAGGATCTTGTCACCGATTGCGATTCCCGGGCAAGGCTTGCCGCCATGCGATGAAAACATGCCCAGCGGCAGGTTCTGCACGGGAAAGTCGGGATGTCCCTGCGCGCTTTCCACCCAGCTCCGGGTGGCGGGATCATGGGTAAAATCGATAGTCGGCATCAGCTTTCAGGTTCCTTGTGCAGCCATGCGGCATGGCGAGGCGCGCGTTTGGTGCGTGACCATTCGTCAAGCATCAGCGGGGCGACCCGCGCCAGCTCTGCATATTGATCGTCCGTCCCGATGTTGCAGGCCAGCTCCACCCGATGCCCGTTGGGATCGAAAAAATAGATGGATTTGAAGACGCCGTGGAAAGTGGGGCCAAGCACCTCGACGCCATGCGCCACCAGATGATCCTTTGCCGCAAGCAGCGCCTCGTAATCGGGAACTTCGAAGGCAAGATGCTGCACCCACAGCGGCGTGTTGCGGTCCCGGTCCATGCCCGGCTGTCCCGGCAGCTCGAAGAAGGCAAGCACATTGCCGCCGCCGCAGTCGAGAAACACATGCATGTAGGGATCGTCTTCGCCGGTGGACGGCACCTTGTCTTCTGAAAATGCACTTTTGAAACGCATTCCCAGCATGCGTTCATACCATTCGACCGTCTCCTTCGCATCCTTGCAGCGATAGGCAACGTGGTGAATGCGGCTGAGTTCAAATGGCACGGTCATGATCTTGCCTCCTCCAACGCGCCGAAGCGTCAAGGTTTCCCCATAACAGAAAACCGGTCACAAATGAAACCATAAGCCTGATGATGCCGGAAGCCAGATAAAGTCAGCAGCCAATCCTGCCGGCATCAGCGCGAATGATCGTGCACGGTTTCCATCGCGACGAAAGTGGAGGTGCTGGCGACATGGGGCAGGCTGGAAATCTTTTCCCCCAGCACCATGCGATATCGCCGGATGTCGGCCGTGCGCACCTTCAGCAGGAAATCGAAGCTGCTGGCGATCATGTGGCATTCCTCCACTTCGGCAAGCCGGCGCACTGCATTCTTGAACGCCGTGAGCGCGGCTTCGCGCGTGTCGGACAGCTTCACTTCGACAAAGGAGATGTGGTCGAGCCCCAGCTTGCCCGGGTCCACCATGGCACGGAAACCGGTGATCACGCCTGTGTCGATCAACCTTTTCAGCCGCACCTGGCATGGTGTCTTGGAAAGGCCGATCCGGCTGGCAAGCTCGGTTACCGACATGCGGCCATCGCTCACCAGCGCGGCGAGGATCTTGTGGTCGAAACCATCCAGATCGACTTGCGGATTGCCCACATGCAGTTCATTTTGCCTGATCATGCGTGCCATTATGTTTGATTAGACCGATCTGCGCCATTGAAAAGGCAAATTGCCGCAGCATTCCCATTTATAGCGAGCTATGAACGACATGACGCCTCCTGCGGGCACTGCCCCTTTTTCCGCCTTTGCCCCGCCCATCCGGCCGCAGTCGCCGTTGCGCCAGCAGATCACCGATGCAACCCGCTGTGACGAGGCCGAAGCGCTGGCTCCGCTGCTCGAATATGCGCGGCGGCCCAAGCCGATGCGGCAGGCGGCACAGGACACCGCTTACGATCTGGTCATGGGTTTGCGCGCGCGGCGCCGGCCTGCTGGAGTCGAAGGATTGGTGCAGGAGTTTTCCCTGTCGAGCGAGGAAGGCGTTGCGTTGATGTGTCTGGCAGAAGCGCTGCTGCGCGTGCCTGACGCCGATACGCGCGACGCGCTCATCCGGGACAAGATCGCCGGCGGCAACTGGCGTTCGCATGTGGGGCAGGACAAGCCGGTGTTCATCAATGCGGCGAGCTGGGGTCTGATGTTCACCGGCCAGCTTGCCGGCAGCACAGGCGCCAAGGCAGCACAGGAAAAGGGATTGGGTTCTGCCCTCACGCGCGTCATTGCCCGCGCTGGCGAACCGGTGATCCGCAAGGCGGTCGATCTTGCCATGCGGATGATGGGCGAACAGTTCGTGACCGGCGAAGGCATCAAGGAAGCGCTGAAACGTGCGCGCCGCATGGAGGCAAAGGGGTTTTCCTACAGCTTCGACATGCTGGGCGAAGCGGCTGCCACTGCCCAAGGGGCAGCGGGCTATTACCGAGATTACGAATCCGCCATTCACGCCATTGGCAAGGCGTCTGCGGGACGCGGTATCTACAGCGGCGCAGGCATTTCGATCAAGCTGTCGGCGCTGCACCCCAGATATGAACGCGCACAGACAGACCGGGTAGTCAACGAGCTGCTGCCGCGGGTGGTCGAACTGGCCAGACTGGCAAGATCCTATGACATCGGCTTCAACATTGATGCCGAAGAGCAGGGCCGACTGGAACTGTCGCTCGACATTTTGCAGAGCCTCGCACTGGACCCGAATTTGGCCGGCTGGAACGGTCTCGGGTTTGTCGTGCAGGCATATGGCAAACGCGCGTTTACGGTGCTCGACTGGATCATCGATCTCGCGCGGCAGTCCGATCGCCGCATCATGGTGCGGCTGGTCAAGGGCGCTTACTGGGATGCGGAGATCAAGCGCGCGCAGGTCGAAGGTCTTGCGGGGTTCCCGGTCTATACGCGCAAGCTGCACACCGATGTGTCCTATCTCGCCTGCGCCAAGAAGCTTCTGGAAAACAAGGAAGCGGTGTTCCCGCAGTTCGCCACGCATAACGCGCAATCCTTGGCGGCGATCTACCACATGGCTGGCCCGGACGATTTCACTTTTGGTGATTACGAGTTCCAGTGCCTGCACGGCATGGGCGAGCCGTTGTACGAACAGGTCGTCGGCAAGGACAAGCTGAACCGCCCGTGCCGCATCTATGCGCCGGTCGGCACGCATGAAACCCTCCTTGCCTACCTCGTGCGGCGCCTGCTGGAAAACGGAGCGAATTCCTCGTTCGTGAACCGCATTTCCGATCCCGCCGTGCCGGCCGCCGAACTGGTGGTGGACCCTGTAAAGATCGTGCGTGACATGCCCATGCCCGGCCGCATGCACGACCGCATCGCCTTGCCCGATGCGATCTATGCCGAGCGCCGCAATTCCGCCGGACTGGACCTGGCGGATGAGCGGCAGCTTGCCATGTTGAGCCAGGCCATGCGTGAAGGTGCGCAGCTGCCGCGCCGTGCGCAGCCCACCTTTGCGCTGGATGCATCCAGCAATGCAGCCTTGCCCGTGCGCAACCCCGCTGACCATTGCGACATTGTCGGCCAGATGCAGACGGTTTCTGCCGCTGGTGCCAAAGCTGCCGTACAGCGAGCAGCGGCGAGTGACTGGGCGCAGGTGCCGCTGGCGCAGCGCGCCGACATGCTCGACCATGCCGCCGATGCAATGCAGGCAAGAATGCCTGATCTTCTCGGCCTGCTGGCGCGCGAGGCTGGCAAATCCATTCCCAACGGCATTGCCGAAGTGCGCGAGGCGATCGATTTTCTCAGATATTATGCGCAGCAGGCACGCGAGATTTTCGACGAATCGCATCAGGCGCTGGGGCCGGTGGTCTGCATCAGCCCGTGGAACTTCCCGCTGGCCATTTTCACCGGGCAGGTCGCTGCGGCATTGGTGGCTGGCAATGCCGTGCTTGCCAAGCCGGCAGAGGAAACCCCGCTGGTCGCGGCAGAAGCCGTGCGTATCCTGCATGACGCGGGCGTCCCTGCTGATGCGTTGCAACTGGTTCCGGGATTTGGCGACACCGGTGCCGCGCTGGTGGAGGCGGATGAAACGGCGGGCGTTATCTTTACCGGCTCTACCGACGTTGCCCGGCTGATCCAGAAACAATTGGCCGGCAAGCTGTCGGCAGCGGGCAAGCCCATCGTGCTGATTGCCGAAACCGGCGGGCAGAACGCCATGATCGTCGATTCGACCGCCTTGCCGGAACAGGTCGTCGCCGATGTGATCGCATCCGCGTTCGACAGTGCGGGTCAACGGTGTTCCGCGTTGCGCGTGCTGTGTCTGCAGACCGACATTGCCGACCACACGCTCGCCATGCTCAAGGGAGCAATGGAAGAGCTGCGGATCGGCTCGACGGATCGGCTGACGGTGGACGTAGGACCGGTCATTTCCGCCGAGGCGCGCGACGGCATCGAACGCCACATCGCCGAAATGGCGGCGAAGGGATGCAGAGTGTACCGCCTCCCTCTGCCTGAAGCTGCACGGCACGGAACCTTTGTCGCACCGGCAATCATCGAGCTTGATGACATGGCCATGCTGACGCGCGAAGTGTTCGGCCCGGTGCTTCATATCGTGCGTTATGCCCGCGATGATCTCGATCGCATGATCGATACCATCAACGCCACCGGTTACGGCCTGACCTTTGGTCTGCACACGCGCATCGACGAAACTGTTGCGCGTGTCGTGCGGCGGATCGAGGTGGGCAACATCTATGTAAACCGCAATCAGATCGGCGCGATCGTCGGGGTGCAGCCGTTCGGCGGGCGGGGTCTGTCCGGCACCGGACCCAAGGCTGGCGGCCCGCTGTATCTGCGGCGTCTGGTGGCAAATCCGCCGGTCATGGAACATCCCTTTGCCGTCAGGGGCGATACAGCCCTCCTCGACTACGGCAAATGGCTGCACCAGCGCGGGGAACAAAGCGCGGCGCGGCGAGCCAAGACCTATGGCTGGCAATCCGCGCTGGGCATGGAGGTGGAACTGCCCGGTCCGGTGGGAGAGCAGAACCTTTATGCACTGCACAGCCGCGGTCGGATCCTGCTCAAGCCGGAAACGGAGCGGGGCCTGTTCGGTCAGCTTGCCGCCGTTCTGGCAGCCGGCGGCACCGCGGTCATCGAGCCCGAATTTGCCGTGCCTGCCGATCTGCCGCCAAGCGTGCAAGCGCATATATCGCGCGACCCTTCCGCCCCGTGTGCCGGAGCGCTTATCGAAGGGGACCGCGAGCGGGTGATCTCTATCCAGCAGGAAATCGCCGCGCGCGACGGACCGCTTCTGCTGACGCAGGCCGCAACGCCGGAAGAATGCCTTGCAGGAGGCGTCTGGCACGTGGACTGGCTGCTTGAGGAAGTATCGACATCAATCGATACTGCCGCCGCCGGGGGCAACGCCAGCCTGATGATGCTGTCGTGAGGAACAGCGGCATGATTGCACATGCAGGAGCACAGCGGTGCTTACCCGCGGGATGAAAGCAGAATATGGCGGCGCAATCCTTCTGGAATGCCGCGCCCGCTGGACCTCGACCTGAGCGCGACTTAAGGACCGGTCGGCGGCAGGCCACGCTTCCTGTCTGCCGATGGAGTTTGTCCGATGATTGCACCGCTGCAGCATGTCCTGCGCCTTTCCTGCCCTGATCGTGCGGGCATCGTGGCCAAGGTGGCGGGGTGCCTTCATGACCACGGGTGCAACATTGTCGATGCGCAGCAGTTCGACGACCGCGCAACGGATCGCTTCTTTGCACGCATCCAGTTTGAACAGTTTGGCGCGCCGGATGCTGCAGACGCACTGCGCTACCGGTTTGGCGCCATTGCGGACGAGTTCGGCATGGAGTGGCGTCTGCGGGACCGGACCGTTGCACCACGTGTCCTGCTGCTGGTGTCCCGATTTGACCATTGCCTTGCCGACCTGCTGTTTCGCTGGCGTAGCGGCGAGCTGTTCATGCAGCCCGTCGGCATCATCTCCAACCACCCGGCTGCCGCGCTTGAACGCGCGAATATCGGCGAGGTGCCGTTCCATCACCTGCCGGTCGACAGCGCGAACAAGGCACAGCAGGAAGCGCAGATCCGGGCCATAATGGCGCAGACCGGCACGGAGCTTGTCGTGCTGGCGCGATATATGCAGATCCTGTCCGATGAAATGACCTCTGATCTGGCGGGGCGCTGCATCAACATCCATCACAGCTTCCTGCCCGGGTTCAAGGGCGCCAGACCTTACCATCAGGCGCACGCACGCGGCGTCAAGATCATTGGCGCGACCGCACATTACGTCACCAGCGACCTCGATGAAGGACCGATCATCGAGCAGGATGTCGAGCGGATCAGTCATCGCGACCGGCCTGAGGAACTTATCCGCAAGGGACGCGACATCGAACGCCGCGTGCTGGCGCGCGCAGTGCACTACCATCTTGACGACCGGGTGATCATCAACGGCGCGACCACGGTCGTCTTTCCCGAATAGCCCTTGCTGACACCGCCGAAGATCATTTTTCCCTCGCGCGCCACAAGCTTCGTGATACCTTCATCCGCAACGACGGTGGGAAGTGGTTTTCACCGCATGAGGAGGCACGCGACCGATGCGCTCCGATCCCGGCCCGGGATGCTATATCCAGGCGGGTCGGGCCGGTGCATTCGGGCGCAGGAATCGCCTGCCGCAAAAGAGGGAAGACGGGATGCAGGTATACAAGGCTCCGCTGCGCGACATGCGCTTTGCGCTGCACGAATTGTTTGCTGATGACGGTTATGGCAATCTTGCCGCCTTTGATGAGTTCACGCCCGATCTCCTTGACGCAGTTCTGGAAGAGGCCGCGAAGATGGCGCAGGACTTGCTCCTGCCGCTCAACATCAGCGGGGATGTCGAAGGATGCCAGTTCGATAATGGCGTCGTACGAACGCCAGCCGGTTTCAAGCATGCCTATGAGCAGTTCTGCCAGGGCGGCTGGGCCGCGCTTGCCAATGATCCGCAATGGGGCGGCCAGGGGCTGCCCGAAACGCTGAACAAGCTGGTGGAGGAGATGCTGTGCTCGGCCAATCTGTCCTTCAGCGCTTATCCGGGGCTTACCCATGGCGCGACGCTTGCGCTCGAGACGCATGGTTCGGACGAACTCAAGGCCAAATATCTGCCTAATCTGATAAGTGGAAAATGGGGCGGCACCATGTGCCTTACCGAACCGCATGCCGGCAGCGATCTTGGTATTCTGCGCACACAGGCCAAGGCGGACAGTGACGGCACCTATCGCGTCTCCGGCACCAAGATCTTTATTTCCGCAGGCGATCAGGACCTGACCGAAAACATCATCCACCTGGTTCTTGCACGACTGCCCGATGCTCCGCCCGGCGTGAAAGGGATCAGCATGTTCCTTGTCCCCAAATATCTTGTGGACGAGGAAAACCGCATCGGTGCCCGCAATGGCGCCTTTGCCATGCGCCTTGAGCACAAGATGGGCATGCGCGGCGCGGCGACCTGCGAGATGCGCTTCGACGATGCCAGGGGCTGGCTCGTCGGGGAAGCGCACCGCGGATTGTTCGCAATGTTCACGATGATGAACCAGGAACGGTTGTCGGTCGGCATTCAGGGTCTTGGCATCATCGAGGCCGCCTATCAATCTGCCACGGCTTACGCAAAGGAGCGACTGCAGGGGCGCTCGCTTTCCGGGACACCTCAGCCAGGACAGCCAGCTGAACCGATTATCGTACATCCCGACGTCCGCCGGATGCTGATGACGATGCGCGTCTATGCCGAAGGGTGTCGGGCACTGGGCGTGTGGACTGCGCGTGCGCTCGACGCGTCGGAACACAGCACCGACCCGGAGGTGAAGGAACGCGCAACCGATTTCATGGCGCTGATGACGCCGATCGTGAAGGCGCTGTTCACCGATCTGGGGTCAGAAGCGGCCAGCCTTGCGATCCAGACGTATGGCGGACACGGTTACATCGTCGATTCGGGTGTCGAGCAATTTGCGCGCGATGTGCGCATCACCCAGATTTACGAAGGCACGAACGGCATCCAGGCGCTTGACCTTGTCGGGCGCAAGCTGCCGGCGAACGGCGGCCGCAATCTGCGCCCGCTGTTTCATGCGATTTCCTGTCTGCTGGAAGATCTGTCGCAGGAAACAGAGCCGCAGATTGGCTCGATGCGCGACAGCCTGTCAGAAGCGTTTCAAGCATTACGGACCGCGACTGACGAGGTCATGCGCGCAGGCGCACAGGACCCCGAAGAAGCGGCAGCGGCGGCAAGCGATTACCTGCGCATGGCAGGGCTGGTCGCGCTAGGGTTCTGTTTCCTCAAATCGGCCGCTATCGCCCATAAGAGGATCGCCAGCGGCACTGATGAAGCGGATTTCTACAAAGCGAAGATCATCAGCGCGCGTTTCTTTAACGATCGCATCCTGCCGCAAGTGTTTGCCAATCTGCGCGCGATCAAAGGTGGCAAGCAATCGACCATGGCACTGGATGCTGCAGCGTTCTGAACGCTTTCATCCTGTTCCCTCCAGCCTTGCGAGCACCGCTGCCCTGACCAATCCATCAGGGCAGCGAGGTCGTGCAACCGTTAGCTGTTGATGCCGACCGCGTCGCCAGCGGCCAGATAGCCGAACGTCATTGCCGGACCCAGCGTGGAACCGGCGCCGGGATAGCTATACCCCATGACCGACGCGGCTAGATTGCCAATCGCGTACAATCCGCCGATCCTGCTGCCGTCGTCCCGCATGACTCGGCCACGATCGTCGGTGACAAGGCCTCCACTGGTGCCGATGTCACCCAGATGGAGCGGAATGGCGTAAAACGGGCCCTCTGCGACCGATCCGAGCGTGGCGTTGGGTGTTACGCGTGGATCCCCATACAACCTGTCGTAAGCGGCGTTGCCCCTGCCAAAGTCATCGTCCTTGCCGGCTTCCGCCATGGTGTTGAAGCGATCCACGGTCGCTTCGAAGACATCGACCGGAACCTGCATCATTTCGGCCAGTTCCCGCGTCGAATCGGCCTTCAGCAGCACCTGCTTGATCGTGCCGGTAAGCAGGGCATCGGGCATACCGGGGATGATCGGCCCTGCCGGATAGCGGTCGCGATAACGCGAATCGAACACAAACCAGCTTGGATCGCGCTTTGGCAGATCGGGATTGCGCACGCTTTCCAGCATCACTTCGCCAAAGCGATGATAGGCAAGCGCCTCATTGACGTAACGCCGTCCTGACTGGTCCACCACGATCGAATAGGGCAACGCCCGTTCCGTCGTCGAAAGGCGCGAACGGTCCTCTCCGGGGATGCGGAAGGTGGGCGCCCACCACGCGGCATCGAGATTGCGGGTCGCCGCGCCCAGTTCGCGTGCCGCGACCAGCGCGTCGCCCGTATTGTTTTCCTGCGACCCGCTGGCATGGGCAAGGTCGAGCGAACCGTGCAGATTGTCACGGCGCAGGTCCGGATTGCGTTCGAAACCACCGGCGGCAAGGATCACGCCCTTGGTGGCACCGATCCGCATTTCCCGGCCCTCATGCATGACGACCGCGCCTGCCACCTCTCCGCCATGATCAATCAGCGACACCAGCGGCGTTTCAAGCCAGACCGGCACCTTGTGTTTGTCAAGTGCCTTGCGCAGCGAGCCCAGCAGCTTGGTGCCGAGCGTCAGCCGGCGGTCGCGCGGGCTTTTCAGCCGGTGCGGAAAATCCAGCCAGTAGCCGAGCATGACCTTGCCCATCTGCTTCATCCACCCCTTGGGCCGGAACAGCGCCAGATAGGTTTCATCGAGTTTCCAGTTGATCCGCCCCCACAGCGAAGCTGCCGGAGAAGCGCTCTGCATGGTGGCAAAGGAGGCATCTTCCATGTCGCTGGCGTGCATGGAATCGCCGATGAGATGCGTGCGAAAGCCTTCTCTGGCGCCAGCCGTTTCGGGGTAATAGTCGGGGTACGGCAGCGCCTGATAACCGGTATGCGCCACGCGTTCCACCCAATCGAGCATCACATGCGCGTTGTCTACATAAGCGCGGATCTGGCTGTCTGGCACGTTGTCGGAAGTAAGCGCCCGGATGTAGCCAAATGCATCGTCCAGATCGTCTGGCTGTCCCGCAGCGGCGGCAAGGCTGCTGCCGGGTATCCAGATACCGCCACCCGAAGTCGCCGAGGTGCCGCCCCACAGCGATCCTTTTTCAATGACGAGGACATCGGCGCCGCCTTCTGCGGCCCGCAGCGCGGCAACCAGTCCGCCCGCGCCCGAGCCGACAATCAGAACATCGACGCTCCTGTCAAAATTCATCGCCGCATCCTTCTTCCATTGCCGAAATTCGAAACACCCGGCATGCCTAGCAACGCATTCCTGGGCGCGCTAGGGTATTGTGGCGCGTACCCGGCATGATCGAAGGGAGAGAAGAAATGGAAGAACGTCTTTTCGACGACGGCTGCGTCATGGTCATTGGCGGAAGCGGCGGCATCGGCAGCGGCGTGGCGCAGGAATTTGCGCACGCAGGAACAGATGTCGCCATATGTTATCACTCACGCAAAGAGGCTGCCGAGGATGCCGCCGCGCTGGTCGAGGCTGCGGGGCGGCAGGCTTCAGTCCACAAGGTTGATGTCCAGGACGCCGCCAGCGTCGCTGCCGCGCTCGATGACGCCTGTGCCACCCATCGTCGCGTTCATTCGCTGGTATGGGGCGCAGGTCCGCTAGTCGATCAGGTCCTGCTGTCCGAAACCAGCGCCGAACAGTTTCGCCGCGCGATGGAGGTCGAGGTGTTCGGCTTTTTCAATGCCATGAAGGCCGTGCTGCCGCTCATGCGCGATGCAGGAGGCGGGTCCATCGTCCATCTGGGTTCGGCGGGCGATAGCTGGTGGCCGCCACGCGACGGTCTTTCCGTCGCACCCAAGGCCACCAACGAAGCGCTGATACGCGGGATCGCGCGCGAGGAAGGTCGTCACGAGATCCGCGCAAATTCCGTGCTGGTAGGAGTGATCGAGGCCGGGATGTTCCTTGAACTCACGCGCAAGGGCGTCTTTACCGAGGAATGGGTGACAGAAGTGCAGAAGAACCTGGGCCTCAAGCGCTGGGGCAAGCCTGCGGATATCGGCGCTGCGGCCACCTTCCTGTGTTCGCGCAAGGCCAATTACATCACCGGCCAGCAAATCAGCGTGTCGGGCGGATACGGCGTCTGAAGCATGGCGCAACCCTGCTGCTCCTCCCCCGATGATGCAGCCGGATCACTCCGGCAGCATCCCGTCGGGGACGTTGTGGGACCAGCTCATCCTTTCGCGCCTGTGGCTGATACGCCAGCCCTTGGGAGAGCGCACGACCGTGTCTTCGTACCACAGGCCGATAAAGAAGATCCGCCCGCGGTTTTCACCCGACGCTTCGCCTTCCATGATCATGGGATTGAACAGGATGGTGCGGGCGTGCGCTTCATCGCCGTTGATCTTGATGTCGGTCGTGCTGACCATGTGCTGAAAGCCCGTAAAGCTTTTCATTGCACCAGCGAGGAAGCGCTTGGTGGTGGCGACATCGCCTCTGGAGCCGCCGGCTTCGGAATAGTCGATGATGGCATCGGGCGTAAATACATCGTCCAGCGCGTCCCAGTTGCGGTCATCGATAGCATAGGAATAGCTGGTCATCAGATCCTGGATCTCGGCACGATCCGACAATTGCTGCAAGCTCAACATCATACATCCCCTCAAAATGTTCTGTAAGGATTCGCAATGGAAAAACTGATTTATGCACTTTGGGCGCGAAACGGCAACCGCGAGACGCTCAATCAGGCATTGCTTGGCCCTGTTTCGGACGCGCTCGGCCAACATGCAAGGGTCCTGCGCATAAACGTGCAGGACGAAGAGGTGGCCAGCGGCAACAGCCCGCGCTCTGCCGTGACCCAGCCGCAGATGGATGCCTTTGTTCAGCTTTGGGTAGACAGTGTTTATGGCGCTGCACCGCAGATCGAGAAAGTGCTTGGCAAGCTGTGTGACAGGATTGAAGGATGGCTGGTGACAGAAGCCACGATCATTCCCAACTCCGCGCATCGGGCCGAGCCGGGCGGCAGGACGCCGGGTTTCTCGCAAATGGTCATGCTGACCAGACCGGAGGAGCTCAGCCATGACGAGTGGCGCCGCAACTGGCAGAATGACCACACCCGCGTGGGCATAGAGACACAGAGCAATTTCGAATACATCCAGAACCTGGTGGCAAGACCGCTGACGAATGGCGACAGCAAGGTGCTTGCCATCGTCGAGGAGTGCTTCCCGATCGAGGCATTGAACGATCCGGCAGTGTTCTACGATGCGGTGGGTGACAGTGCCAAGCAAGCGCGCAACGTCGAGACGATGATGGCAAGCTGCGCGCGCTTTATCCCTCAAACTGGCTGCGACTGCATTCCGACCAGCCAATACGACCTCATCAGCCTCACATGATTGAAATAAACGATCAGTGTGCACTTATATGCATGTGAAACCGGATCAGTGTGAGGCCGTTCAACAAGCACATTTTGGTACGGGACAGGAGAAACAACATGGGTGACAATGCCGAAAAGGCGCTGGTCGACGGTCTGAACGGACTGCTTGCCGATCACCTGGCACTTTACATGAAGACGAAGAATTTTCATTGGCACGTCAAAGGCCCGCGCTTTCGCGATCTGCATCTCCTGTTTGACGAGCAGGCGCAGCAGATCCTTGCGCTGGTCGATGTCATTGCCGAGCGCGTGCGCAAGAACGGCGCTGCCACGCTCACGTCCATCGGTGCGGTGGCGGCAAAGACCTGCATTGCCGACGATGACGATCCTGCGCTTGACCCAGGCAGCATGATCGGCCGGTTGCGGGACGACAATGCAGGCCTGGTTCGCACGCTCAAGACGGTAAAGGCGCTGGCCGGCGAAGCGGGTGACAATGCGACTGACGGGCTGATCGACGATTGGACCGATCAGGCAGAAGAGCGTGTCTGGTTCCTGACGGCACTGCTCGCAGACGTTTGAGAGCAGCGGGTGCGGCATGTGTATGCCGCACCCTGCATCGCAATCGGCATGTCGCACCTTGCGGTCTGCACAAACAGCATGCGCCTAGTGCTCGCCAAAGCGGGCAGCGGCGGCTAAGGGCGCATCATGTCAGTCGATGGCCTTCGCGTCGCCTTGTTCAGCGGCAATTACAATTATGTCCGCGATGGGGCCAATCAGGCGTTGAACCGGCTGGTTGGTTATCTGATGCGGCAAGGTATGGGTGTGCGCACCTATTCCCCTGTCGTGGACCAGCCGGCCTTTGCACCAACAGGCCCGCTGGTTGGCGTTCCCGCTGTGCCTATTCCGGGACGCAGCGAATATCGAATGCCGGTTGCACTGGCCTTTGCGGCACGACGCGATCTTGGGCGATTTGCTCCGCATATCGTGCATGTGTCGAGCCCGGACCTTCTTGGCCATCGGGCGGTCACCTGGGCACGGCAGCGCGGCATTCCGGTGCTCGCCTCGGTGCATACGCGGTTCGAAACCTATCCGCGATATTATGGCATGCAGATGCTGGAGCCACTGATGCTGCGTGGATTGCGCCGGTTCTATAACCGCTGCGATGCTCTGGTTGCGCCATCGCCGTCAATGGTGTCGCTGCTCCAGGAGCAGGGCATGAACGAGGATGTGTCGCTCTGGACCCGCGGCGTTGATCACACGATCTTCAATGCAGACAGGCGCGATTTGGCCTGGCGCCGGTCCATGGGCATTGCAGACAATGAACGGGTGGTGGGCTTTCTTGGCCGTCTGGTCATGGAAAAGGGGCTGGACGTTTTTGCTGCCAGCGTCGCGCAACTGCTCGAGCGTGGCGTCGCCCATCGGGTGATGGTCATTGGCGAGGGACCCGGCCGCGACTGGTTTGCAGCACATGTTCCCGAGGCGATTTTCACAGGCCATCAAACCGGTGCCGAGCTTGGCCGGGCGGTAGCCTCCATGGATGTGTTCTTCAACCCTTCGGTCACCGAAACCTTTGGCAACGTCACGTTGGAAGCAATGGCCTGCGCAGTGCCGGTCGTCGCTGCGGCAGCTACAGGCAGCAGCAATCTGGTCAAACACCAGGTGACCGGCATGCTGGTGGCGCCCCAGAACTGCGCCGGCTTCGTCGAGGCGCTGAGCGGCTATCTGCTGGACCCTGCCCTTGCCCGCCGCCATGGCACTGCAGGAGAACGGCTGGCTTCCGATTATGATTGGGACAGTGTCAACAGCGCTGTCACCGGTGCCTATGCGCGACTGCTTCGCGAGCGGCAAGACTGACCATCTGCAATGCGCATGCCTGGGCCAAGCAGCGGGCCGGACTCGCAAAAGCCGGCATGATCCCTAAACTGCTGCCATCATGACCGACCTGTTTGCCGACGACGCACCGATGCACCCTCAGCCTGTCTCCGACAGTGCCGACGCGCCGCTTGCCGACCGCCTGCGCCCCGAGCAGCTTTCCCAGATTGTTGGACAGGACCATCTGGTAGGCTCGTCTGGCCCGATCGGCCGCATGGTGGCAGCAGGGCGCCTCACCTCCATGATCCTGTGGGGGCCACCCGGCACCGGCAAGACCAGCATCGCCCGCTTGCTGGCTGCTGCGGTGCAGATGCGGTTCGTAGCGATCAGTGCGGTCTTTTCCGGTGTTGCCGATCTCAAGAAGGCCTTTGCCGATGCGGAACGTGCGCAGGCGGCAGGACAGCGCACCTTGCTGTTCGTTGACGAAATCCACCGCTTCAACCGCGCCCAACAGGATGGCTTTCTGCCGTTTGTCGAACGCGGCACAGTAACGCTGGTCGGCGCGACGACTGAAAATCCCAGCTTTGCACTCAATGCCGCCCTGTTGTCGCGGGCACAGGTGCTGATCCTGAAGCGGCTGGACGATGCAGATCTTGCGCATCTTGCAACACGGGCAGAGCAGGTTACAGGCAGGCCGCTGCCGCTGGATCAGGACGCCCGTGCCGCGCTGATCGCCTCTGCCGATGGTGATGGCAGGTTTTTTCTCAACCAGATCGAGACCCTGTATGCTGCAGATCTGGATGCGCCGCTCGATCCGGCTGCGTTGGGCAGGTTCCTGCAGCGGCGCGTCGCAGTTTACGACAAGGATCGCGACGGACATTACAACCTTATTTCGGCTCTGACGAAATCCTTGCGCGGGTCCGATCCGCAGGCGTCGCTCTACTATCTTGCGCGTATGCTGACCGCAGGAGAAGAGCCGCTGTTCGTGCTGCGCAGGCTTGTTCGTTTTGCATCGGAAGACATCGGTCTTGCCGATCCGCAGGCGCTGGTGCAATGCCTCGCGGCAAGACAAGCCTATGATTTTCTTGGCAGTCCCGAAGGCGAACTCGCCATTGTGCAGGCATGCCTTTACTGTGCCACGGCGCCAAAATCGAATGCAGCCTACATGGCGCAGAGCCATGCCTGGCGCAGTGCCAGGCAGACAGGCTCGCTTGCGCCGCCGGCCCACATCCTCAACGCAGCCACAAGGCTGATGAAGGAAGCTGGTTACGGCGCGGGCTACGCCTACGATCATGACACTGCCGACGGTTTTTCGGGCGCGGATTACTGGCCGCAGGAGATGGAGCCGCAGCAGTTCTACCGCCCGGTCGCGCGCGGTTTCGAGCGGCAGGTGAAAGAGCGCATGGACTGGTGGAACCGCAGACGTTCGACAGCCGAGGGCGCATGACAGCTGCGCGCTTCGGACAGTTCATCGCGATTGACTGGTCTGGCGCGCGCGGTGAACGGCACAAGGGCATCGCAATTGCGTCATGCCGGCTGGACGGCGGCGCCCCCGTTCTGCTGAAGCGAGAGAGTGGATGGTCGCGTGCCGATGTCCTCGCGATGCTGCGCTCCGATCTTGCCGACGACACGCTGGTGGGGCTTGACCTTGGCATTGCATTGCCGTTCGTCGATGCAGGCGCTTATTTCCCCGGATGGCCGGACAGCCCACCCGATTGCCGCAGATTGTGGGCATTGGTGGATGATCTATGCGCAGGCGATCTCCATCTTGGCGCTGATGGCGTGGTCGATCACCCTGCACTCAGCGCCTATTTTCGCCGGCATGGTGGCCGCGAAGGCAACCGGTTCCACCTGGCGGGAGCACACCATCTGCGCGGACGCCTGCGCCTCACCGAGCTTTGGCAGGAAAGGCAGGGGTGCAAGCCTTACTCCAACTTCAACCTTGTGGGCGCTGCACAGGTCGGCAAGGCCAGCCTGACGGGCATGCGCGTCCTGCACCGACTGCAAGGATGTGCAGCGGTATGGCCCGTCGACCCGTTGCCATCATCAGGACCAGTGATCACCGAGATCTACACAGCGCTGGCTGCCATTGCTGCCGGCCGCACCGCCGCGCGCAGCAAGATTACCGACGGCGACATGCTGGACCATGCACTGGCAACGCTGGGCAGCAGGCAGATCGGGCAGCGAGGCGCGATCGACGACCACAGCGCAGATGCCCTCATTACCGCTGCATGGCTGCGCACGGTGGCACATGACGAGACGCTGTGGCATCCGCCTGCGCTCACGGAAAAAATTGCCGCAACAGAGGGCTGGACCTTTGGCGTGCGCTGACGCAAAGGAGCAGCGGACGCCGGCTTAGCTCAGTTGGTAGAGCACCTGATTTGTAATCAGGGGGCCACGGGTTCGAATCCTGTAGCCGGCACCATATGTTTCGGGATGCAAATGGGTTCAGGGCTGCTGCCCGGCGTGGCGAACGGTCGCTGATGTTGCACGCACCCCCGCTTGCCTTTGACCAGCTTTACATGCAGACCTTCTGGCTTTGGCGGCAAGGGACTGCCGACGGCGGAGCTCTGCCGCAAGCATGGGTTAAGCCCGGTGACGTACAGGCTGAAGGTGAAAAACGGCGGCATGGAAGTGTGTGCTTTGCACGTCTTCAATTTCCGAGGTCCAGCGTCTGCTGTTGCTGCAAACATTTGGCATGTTTTCTTAACGTATCTGCTGCAAATCCCAAGTTCTCGTGCAAATATAACCCCATGCTCCCGATTAGGAACATCCAATCATCCGACGTAGCATTCGCATGACCGAATGCTTCCACACCTTTCATGCCCGGTCCAAGCGAGGTCCATGCAAGATACCCTCCTGACTTATTCTCCCAGTTTCTTGAATTTATGTGACATGCCGCATTACGTGCTTCTATAATCAGCGATGTCAGGTCTCCCTCTTTTCCAACTGTTTGGATGAATAGACCTTTTTCATTTACTCTTTTACCCAGCTTATTCAAAAGCTGCAGTCCGTTGCCTAGATGAATGACGGCTAATGTCAAGAGTGCAGGAATCTTGATAGATGGGCGTGAATATCTCCTGCGAATTGTGTTCATCTCTTTGATTATCTGTTCAACAGCTTCATCTGCACATTTAGAGCTAAGGAACAGATAATCGGATTTATTCACAACTAAACCTTTTTATACATTGATTAAAGATCATTCTGAAGCGTATAATAACATTGATCTTATTGCGCAGATGCTTAAAAAGAAAAACGAAAATATGTTCGACAGGTGTATCAGCGTAATTTACTCGCTCGATGCTGAATCACATCAACATGCAAAACACTAGGAGTCTTGCGGATGTCCAGCTTGCGCCAAAGATCAATGCTCTTGAAACCGAACAAACCAAGTAGGCCATTTGCCTGCCGTTGCACCCTGCCTTATTGCCACACGCGTGCGCCGGCGTTAGCGATGGCGTGAATTATAGCCGCAGCGAAAGAACTCCTCTGGTCATGACCAATCGTTTCGAAGGCACCAGCAATTATGTCGCCACTGACGATCTGAAAGTGGCGGTGAATGCAGCCGTGACCCTGCGCCGGCCGCTGCTGGTGAAGGGGGAGCCTGGCACAGGCAAGACCGTGCTGGCGCATGAAATTTCCAAGGCGACCGGCGCGCCGCTTATCGAATGGAACGTCAAATCCACGACCAAGGCGCAGCAGGGATTGTACGAATATGACGCGGTTGCCCGCCTGCGTGACGGGCAGCTTGGCGACGAACGCGTGCATGACATTTCCAACTACATCCGCCGGGGCAAATTGTGGGAGGCGTTCACCGCGCCCGAACTGCCCGTGCTGCTGATCGACGAAATCGACAAGGCCGACATCGAATTTCCCAACGATCTGTTGCAGGAACTCGACCGGATGAGCTTCGACGTTTACGAAACGGGGGAGCGGGTGACGGCGGCCGAGCGGCCCATTGTCGTCATCACCTCCAACAATGAAAAGGAACTGCCCGACGCGTTCCTGCGCCGGTGTTTCTTCCATTACATCAAGTTTCCCGACCGCGACACGATGGAAGCGATCATCAAAGTGCATTTTCCCGGCATCCAGAAACGCCTCGTCGCCAAGGCGATGGAGATGTTCTACACCATCCGCGATGTGCCGGGATTGAAGAAGAAACCGAGCACGTCCGAGCTGCTCGACTGGCTGAAGCTGCTCTTGGCAGAGGACATGCCGCTCGAGGTATTGCAGGACCGCGACCCGACCAAGGCCATCCCGCCGCTGCATGGCGCGCTGCTCAAGAATGAGCAGGACGTCATGATGTTCGAACGGCTCGCCTTCATGGCGCGACGGGAACGCTGAGCGGCCGTCATGCTGCTCGACTTTCTAGATGAACTGCGGGCGGCGGGTATTCCGGCCAGCCTGAAGGAGCATCTGGTCCTGCTGGAAGCGCTGGACCGGGAGGTGATCGCCCATACGCCCGAGGCGTTCTACTATCTGTCGCGCGCCACTTTCGTGAAGGATGAAACCCTGCTCGACCGGTTCGATCAGGTGTTCCAGAAAGTGTTCCGGGGCGTCTTTGCCGAAGATGATCAGCAGCCGGTCGCAATTCCCGAAGACTGGCTGAAGGCGGTGGCGGAAAAATACCTCGATCCCGAGGAGATGGAAAAGATCAAGGCGCTCGGCAGCTGGGACGAGATCATGGATACGCTGAAGAAGCGGCTGGAGGAGCAGGAGGGCCGGCACCAGGGCGGCAACAAATGGATCGGCACTGGCGGCACCTCCCCCTTCGGCAATTCAGGTTACAACCCCGAAGGCGTGCGGATCGGCGGGGAAAGTCGGCACAAGCGCGCCATCAAGGTGTGGGAAAAGCGCGAATTTGCCGATCTGGATGCGGGCCGTGATCTTGGCACGCGCAACATCAAGATGGCGCTGCGCCGTCTGCGCCGCTTCGCACGCGAAGGCGCAGCCGACGAGCTTGACCTCGACGCGACGATCGCCGGCACCGCGCGGCAGGGCTGGCTCGACATAAAGATGCGGCCTGAACGGCACAATGCGGTCAAGCTGCTGCTGTTTCTGGACGTTGGCGGATCGATGGACCCGCATATCAAAGCTGTGGAGGAATTGTTCAGCGCCGCCAACGCCGAGTTCAAGAACCTTGAGTTCTTTTATTTCCACAACTGCCTGTATGAAGGCGTATGGCAGGAAAACCGCCGCCGCTGGGCCGAACGCACGCCGACATGGGACGTGCTGCACCGCTATGGTCATGATTACAAGATCGTGTTCGTCGGTGACGCGGCGATGAGCCCTTACGAGATCGCGCATCCGGGCGGTTCAGTGGAACACATGAACGAGGAGGCGGGCGGCGTCTGGCTGAACCGGGTGGTGAGCACCTATCCCGCCGCCGTGTGGCTCAACCCCGAACCGCAGCGCGTGTGGGATTACTCCCAATCCAACCGCATGATCCGCTCGATCTTCAATGACCGGATGTATCCGCTGACCTTGAACGGGCTGGAGGAGGCGATGCGCGAGTTGAGCCGCAAGCATGGCTGACCCGCGTGAGGTTCAGCGATAAAGCAGCAGCGGTTCCGTCTCCTCGCGCCACGCCTGTTCATCGGCACACGCGAGCGTGTCCAGATTGTCCGGACCGGCGGCGGCATCATCGACCCAGTCGCGCAGGGCCGGCCCGCCATTGATGACATCGATCGCCAGCCGGTCGAATTCATACTCATAGGCAAAGTCGCGCCAGATCGGGTAGTCGGGATGCAGCGCAAGGATCGCCTTCAGCGCCAGCGCCTGCAACCGCCAGGGCCGAAACGCGGCATGGTCGTAGAACGACGCCTCCGCGTGGATCATCAGCCCGTTGCACAATTGCCCGGCGTGCTTGTGGAACGTCGGTTCGATCCAGCATTCGCGCAAGGCACAGCCCTGCATCCAATGCGGCGCGATCGTCTGCATCGCATCAAGCACCGCCCGCGCATCGATATCAGGCGCGGCGAACAGCAGTTCGAGCGGACGAGTGGTTCCCCTGCCTTCGCTCAGCGTCGTGCCTTCCAGCATCACGGTGCCGGCATAGGCGCGCGCCATGTTAATGTTGGCGGCATTGGGACTGGGGTTGATCCACACCCGGTCCTGCGGCCAGCCATAACCCGGCGCATCATCGGGCCGCCATCCGGTCATCTGGATCACACGATAGGCAACGTTCAGCCTGTATCTGGCGATGAACCAATGCCCCATTTCTCCCAACGTCAGGCCGTGCCGCATCGGCATCGGCCCTGCCCCGACGAAGCTTTCCTGCCCCGGCAGCAGCAGCGTGCCCTCGATCGGACGGCCGGCAGGATTGGGCCGGTCCAGCACCCACACTTCCTTGCCATGGTGCGCCGCTGCCTCCAGCAAGTAGAGCAGCGTCGTCACGAAAGTGTAAATGCGGCAGCCCAGATCCTGAAGATCAAACAGGAACACATCGGCGGTGTCCATCATCGCATCCGTTGGGCGGCGCACCTCGCCATAGAGGCTGAATATGGGGATCTGGTAAAGCGGGTCGAGCTCGTCGCAGGTCTCCACCATGTTGTCCTGCTTGTCGCCTTTCAATCCATGCTGCGGCCCAAAGGCGGAGGCAAGCTCGATCCCGTCGCATTGCGCCAGCGCATCGAGCGTGTGGGTCAGATCCCGCGTTACGGATGCGGGATGCGCGACAAGCGACACACGGCGTCCATGCAATGTGCGGCGCAGGTCGGGTTCGGCAAGCAGGCGGTCGATACCGGTGTTCATGGCTCACGCTGGTGGCAAGATCGTCGCGGCAAAGCAAGCGGGCGCGTGGAAATCGGGTGGCCCGGGCGGATGGGCAAGCGCCCAGTAATCGCGCCCGCCATCCGCCCGCTCCATCACCGCGCTGATGCCGACGGACAGCACGCCGTCGCCTGCAAAGGGTGCAACGTCTACCGAGACCCGGCACGTGAATGACCGGTCCGGATCGGGTGCATCGGCAATGATGACCGGCGGGACGGTTGGGGGCGGCGGCGTCACCGGCGTGCGGTAATCATCAAAGGCATAAAGCGCAAAATCGCCGTGGGGCGCGAAGTTCCATTCATGATATCCGCGCGCACCTGTCCGCACGAACAGTTCAAAACAGCTTGCCTGCCACAGACCATCGCGTCGTAGCGGTGTCGCCCCGCCACCGTTCCTGCCCCCGCCGCCGCCTTTGCTCATCGGCAGCACCAGCTCCCCGATCGCGCCCGCCACCGCGTATGTCAGTTGCCACCGGCCATCGTCGCCAAACCCCAGCCCCACGTCCACCCGGTAATCGCCCGATGCGTTTGCTGGATGCGGAACCAGCGGCATGAGCGCCGGAACATCGCTGCGCATCATCATCGTCTTGCCTCTACTCCTGACCTGCGCCGCATGGTAACGGCTCCTGCCAACGGCAATCGCGCCATGATTGCCCCAGACACAAACTTGCCGGACGGACCCATGACTTACACCTCCCGATTGATGCGCGTGCTGGACGAGCGCGGCTATATTCACCAGGCCACCAACGCCGAAGCACTCGATGCGCTTGCCGCCGAACGGATCGTGCCAGGTTATATCGGTTTTGATCCGACCGCACCATCGCTGCACGTGGGCAGCTTGGTGCAGATAATGATGCTACGCCGGTTGCAGCAAGCCGGACACAAACCCATCGTGGTGATGGGCGGCGGCACGGGCAAGGTCGGCGATCCAAGCTTCAAGGACGAAGCACGCTCGATGATGACGGATGACACCATTGCGGCAAATGTCGCTTCGATCCGGCGCGTCTTCGCCCGGTTGCTGACCTTCGGCGACGGACCGACCGATGCCGTCATGGTGGACAATGCCGAATGGCTGGACCGCCTGGAATATATCCCGTTCCTGCGCGACATCGGACAGCATTTTTCGGTCAACCGAATGCTCGGCTTTGATTCGGTCAAACTGCGGCTGGACCGCGAACAATCGCTGAGCTTCCTGGAATTCAACTACATGATCCTCCAGGCGTATGATTTTCGCGAATTATCACGCCGCTACGATTGCCGACTACAGATGGGCGGGTCCGATCAATGGGGCAACATCGTGAACGGCATCGAATTGACCCGACGTGTTGACGGGCGCGAGGTATTCGGCCTGACAACTCCCCTTCTTACCACTGCCGATGGCGCAAAGATGGGCAAGAGCATGAATGGCGCGGTCTGGCTGAACGAAGACATGCTGCCCGCTTATGATTTCTGGCAATATTGGCGCAATTGCGACGATCGCGACATTGGCCGGTTCCTGCGGCTGTTCACCGATCTGCCGCTTGAGGAAATTCGCACGCTGGAAACGCTGGACGGTGCGCGCATCAATGAAGCAAAGATCCGGCTTGCCAATGAAGTCACTGCGTTGTGCCGGGGTGCGGATGCAGCAGCAGCAGCCGAGGCGACCGCTCAGGCAACGTTCGCAGGCGGCGGGGTCGGCGCCGATCTGCCCGTGCTTGCCGTTTCAGAACAAGGGCTGTCGATCGTCGATGCGCTGCTGGGCATCGGCTTTGCGCAATCGAAAGGCGAGGCACGCCGGCTGATCGCAGGCGGCGGAGCACGGCTGGACGATCAACCTGTCACCGATGCAGCCATGCATATCTCTGCCCCTGGCAGCGACCTGCGCATCTCGGCAGGCAAAAAGCGGCACGGCATCTTGCGGGCGGAGTAGCCGACAGGGATAGTCTTGCATTTGGAGGCG
The DNA here is from genome assembly GCF_031846435.1 of Croceicoccus esteveae. Taxonomy (NCBI): domain Bacteria; kingdom Pseudomonadati; phylum Pseudomonadota; class Alphaproteobacteria; order Sphingomonadales; family Erythrobacteraceae; genus Croceicoccus; species Croceicoccus esteveae. The sequence goes on along the minus strand of NZ_JAVRHS010000001.1, from coordinate 425,202 downwards.
TGGCAAAGCACAGGCGCGCTATGCCTGAAGATCTTTTGAACAATATTGCCCTGCTGATCGATGCCGACAACACCAGCCCTGCCGGTATCGATCCCGTCCTGACCGTACTGGCCGAACTGGGGCAAGTGAACATCCGGCGCGCCTATGGCAATTGGGCAAAGTCGAACCTGTCGCGATGGAGTGAGATCACCAACCAGTACGGCATCCGCCCCCAGCAGCAGTTCGATTTAACCAAGGGCAAGAACGCGACCGACATGGCGATGACCATCGATGCCATCGACCTTCTTTACCAAGGCAAGGTCGACGGCTTCGGGATCATGAGTTCGGACAGCGATTTCACCCCCCTTGCCACCCGGCTGCGGCAGGACGGGCTTATCGTCTATGGCTTCGGCAGTGCAGACCGGACATCGGACGCGTTCAAGACCGCCTGTACCCGCTTCATCGACATCGATGCGCTCATCGCCGGTGATGCCGAGGAAACCAGCGCCACGGGCAAGGCACAAGGGCGGCAAAAAGCACCATCGACACCGGCAATCAGTGACGACCTCGTCGATCTTCTGGGCAAGTCATGGAAGGCGGCACGGCGTGACGATGATGGCTATGCAAATCTCAGCGAAGTAGGCCAGATCGCCGGCAACCGGTCCAGCTTCGACGTGCGCAATCATGGCTTCAAAAGACTGATCGACCTCATCCGCGCAATCGACCGGTTCGACGTCGTGATGCGCAGCGGACAGCCGTTCGTCAAACGCCTGCGATAAAGAGCTTCGGAACTGCGATGCAAAAAGGCGGCCCGTGAAGAGCCGCCTTTTCGATCCGCATATTTCTCGTCAGCTGGTCGCCTTTGAATCAAGATACGCCATCCACGCGCGTGCAAGATTGGAACGATTGCCAGTCTTGATCTGGGCAAAGGTGTCCTTTGCTTCTGTCACCATGCCTTGGTCGGCAAGCGCGATACCCAGACCCGTCAAAGCCCGGTCGCGATCCACTCCGCCCTTTTCAATCGCAAGACGGTAAAGCTCGGCAGCTTCCTGTGACTTGTCATAGCCCAGATAGATATCGGCGATACCAAGTGCTTCGCTGCCGGAAGACTGGCTGCGCGCAGCAACCGCGTCTGTTGCCAGTTCCTTGAGCACCGGGTCACGCCGGGTATTTGCCTGCTGCAATGCGTCGGCAATGGAAGCGTCGTTGCGATCAAGCATTCCGGATGACACACCGCTGTTGATGACCGTCTGAACCTCGGCCGGGCGCCTTCTTGCATCGGCCTGGTAGACATACGCCATGTATTGCTGACGGTCGGACAAGGCATTATCGCGCTGCATCAGGCGCAGCAAGTCAAGTTCTTCCTCGTCGGTGAACTGCGAGAGCGATGCCACCACCCGGTAAGCCTGCGTGCGCTGTTCGGCAGAAGCCGGGCTTTCCAGCACCTTCATCGCCCAGTCGTAAGCCTGATCATTAAGGCCGTTGTTGGCTGCAATGCCAAGCCCCCGGAACGTCCATGCGGCCGGAACCTCGCCGCCTGCTGCCTTGCGAGCTTCGATCGCCTTTTCAAGCTGTTGCAGGCCCTGTGCATATTGGCCATTGGCGAAATAGGTTTCGGAAAGCAGTTGCTGCACATCGTTCTGGTTGTATCCGGCATCGATAGCCTTCTGGAGACCAGCCTGCGCACCGGCATAGTCGCGCGCATCATAGGCAAGCGCACCGGAATAATACTGGAACTGTGCCACGCTTTCCGGCGCAACCTTCTGGCTGGCCAGCATTGCGTCGATGCCACGCTTCTGCAACGCAGGATCCGACATCATCTGACCGGTGCTCAGCGCCATCTGACCGGCAAAATAGCGATCATCGGCACTGGTGGCGGCCTGCATGGCACTGTCCAGCTTGCTACGCATACCGCCCATCGCCTGGTCGATCTCGTTGCGCGCTGCGGTGAGCTGGGCTTCTGCCTGGCTGCGCGCTGCATCGTCCCGTGCCTGTGTCACGGCGTTGCGCGCCTGCTTTGCCCGCTCGACAGCGGCAGTGACGGTCGGATTGGCTTCTGCTTCCTTCACCGCCTGCTGCAGTGCCACCGCAGTATCGCGGAATCCCTTCGAGATCTTCACTTCCTGCGCAATGACAGGTGACGCGCCGATGCCGGCAACGCCTGCCGTGAGCGCCAGCGCCAGCGCGAGCCGTGAAATCGATCTGTTCATAAACATTCCTCCACCTGCGGGTATAATCCCGATAACCGCTCCGTCCCGCCCTGCCATGAGACACAGTCAGGATGACGGCGTTTTGCAACCAACCCGAACCCGATGCCGTCGTTCCCACGAAAAGACAACCGTGTCGGACGCTTGAATAGCTGCACGAAACTACCGGCGGCCGGCTGAACATGCTTTGAATGAAAATGGCTGGCGCTATGCTGCCTGCTGACCATGGCGGTCCTGCTCTTAGTCAGTGCTGGAAATCGGGATGGCTTTTGCCTAGGGTGCGGGCGCACGATCCTCCCCTTCCGATTTCCTACCTTCGAAAGAAAGCCTTCTGGCGTGAACGACATGAGCGAAACCGCCCCGGCAAGCGGCCCTGACATCCAGCCGATCGACATCGTCGATGAGATGAAGTCGAGCTACCTTGATTACGCCATGAGCGTGATCGTCTCTCGCGCGCTGCCGGACGTTCGTGACGGGTTGAAGCCGGTGCACCGCCGCATTCTCTACAGCTGCCAGGAAGCAGGCTACGTCGCCGGACGGCCATACCGCAAGTCGAGCCGCATCGTCGGCGATGTGATGGGTAAGTACCACCCCCACGGCGACAGCGCGATTTACGATGCGCTCGCCCGGATGACGCAGGACTGGTCCATGCGGCTGCCGCTGGTCGATGGCCAAGGCAACTTCGGCTCGATGGATCCCGATCCGCCGGCGGCGATGCGCTACACCGAAGCGCGGCTTGCCCGCGTTGCGGAACAATTGCTGAGCGATATCGACAAGGATACGGTCGATTTTGCGGACAATTATGATGGCAGCGAAAGCGAGCCTGTGGTCCTGCCCGCGCGCTATCCCAATCTGCTGGTGAATGGCGCCGGTGGCATCGCGGTCGGCATGGCCACCAACATCCCGCCTCACAACCTTGGCGAAGTGATCGACGGCTGCCTCGCGATGATCGCCAATCCTGCGATTACCGTCGATGAATTGTTCGAGATCATTCCCGGCCCCGATTTTCCGACCGCTCCGCTCATACTTGGCCAGAGCGGCGCCCGCGCTGCATACCGCGAAGGACGCGGTTCCGTCCTGATGCGTTGCCGCCATGAAATAGAGACCGGACGCGGCGACCGGCAATCGATCGTACTCACGTCCATCCCCTATCAGGTGGGCAAGAACAGCCTCGTTGAAAAGATCGCCGAAGCGGCCAAGGACAAGCGGATCGAAGGCGTGTCCGACATCCGCGACGAATCCAACCGCGAAGGCATGCGCGTCGTTGTCGACCTGAAGCGCGATGCAACACCCGAAGTCGTGCTGAACCAGATCTGGCGGCATTCGCCTGCGCAGTCGAGTTTTCCCGCCAACATGCTGGCCATCAGCGGCGGGCGACCGGTGGTCCTCACCCTGCGCGATTTTCTCAGCGCCTTCATTCGCTTTCGCGAAGAGGTCATTACCCGCCGCACCAAGTTCGAGCTCAACAAGGCGCGTGAACGGGCCCACATCCTGCTTGGTCTGGTGATCGCGGTCACCAATCTTGACGAGGTGGTGCGCATCATCCGCGGATCGGCAACGCCGGTCATTGCGCGCGAAACCCTGCTGCAACGCGACTGGCCGATTGGCGAGATCGCGCAATATCTGCGGCTTGTCGAAGCGATCGAGAATGACGATCATGACAATGCGGATGCAACCTACCGCCTGTCGGAAACACAGGTGCGCGCCATTCTCGATCTGCGCCTGCATCGCCTGACAGCGATCGGTCGCGACGAGATTGGCAGCGAGCTTGAAAAGCTGGCCGCTGCAATTGCCGAATATCTGGGCATACTCGGCGACCGGGCGCGGCTGTATGCCGTGATGACAGCGGAACTGCAAATCGTGCGCGATGGCTATGCAACGCCGCGCCTGTCCACCATCGCCCCTGCCTGGGACGGGCTGGAGGACGAAGACCTCATCGAGCGGGACGAGATGGTCGTCACTGTCACTATGGACGGCTATATCAAGCGGACGCCGCTCTCCACCTTCCGCGCGCAGCATCGCGGCGGCAAGGGCCGCGCCGGCATGGCGACCAAGGACGCAGACGCCATTTCGGAGATGTTCGTCACCAGCACGCACAATCCCGTGCTGTTCTTTTCAACGTCAGGCAAGGTTTACCGGCTGAAAGTCTGGAAACTGCCCGAGGGCGGCCCGACCACACGCGGGCGGCCGATCGTCAATCTCCTGCCATCACTTGGTGCTGATGAGACGATCGCAACCGTGCTGCCCTTGCCGGAGAATGAGGCGGGCTGGGGTGCGCTCAATGTGGTGTTCGCCACCGCGCAGGGCAGCGTGCGTCGCAATTCGATGGATGCGTTCGCGAATATTCCGTCGAACGGCAAGTTTGCCATGCGTTTCGATGATCTGAGCAATGACCGGCTGATCGGCGTTGCGCTGCTCGAAAATGGCGATGATGTCCTGCTGGCCACCAAGCTTGGCAAGGCCATTCGCTTTGACGGAGAGGACGTACGCGAGTTCCAGAGCCGGACCTCCACCGGCGTCCGCGGCATGCGCCTGAAGACCGGAGACGAGGTTGTTTCGCTGTCGATCCTCGAGGGCGGCAGCGCAACGCCTGATGAGCGGGATGCCTATCTGCGGGTGGCACCATGGAAGAACGGCGATGAACCTGTCGAACTTTTGCCTGAACATGCCGCGATGGCGGAGGCGGAACAGTTCATCCTGACCGTATGCGCCAATGGCTATGGCAAACTGTCCTCCGCCTATGAATACCGGCGCGCCGGCCGTGGCGGGCAAGGCATCACGAACATCGACAACATCGAGCGCAATGGCCCGGTCGTCGCCAGCTTTGCTACGGTAAAGTCGGATCAGCTGATGCTGGTTACAGATCAGGCCAAGCTCATCCGGATCGGCCTGCAGACATTGCGTGTGATCGGCCGCAACAGCGCCGGGGTCCGCCTGTTCAACGTCGGCAAGAACGAGCACGTCGTTTCGGTCGCCCGGGTCGATGAGGAAGCCGCGCCTGAAAATGCCGCAGAAGAAGCCATCGTAGAGGAAATGCTGGGCCGCGACACACCGGATACGCAGCCTTACACGACGCAGGATCGTGACGATCCCCCACCGACGGACGTGTAGTCGATGCAGGCCTGTCGTTCCACAAAAGAAGGTGCGCACGATGAGCCATGACGTGCATGTCATCGGCGGCGGTCTTGCGGGCAGTGAGGCTGCATGGCAGCTGGCGCAGCGCGGGCTTACCGTCCGGCTGTCAGAAATGCGCGGCGCAGGGTATGGCACGCCTGCTCATAATACCAACGGTCTGGCGGAAATGGTTTGCTCCAATTCCTTCCGGTCCGACGATGACACTTCCAATGCTGTCGGGTTGCTTCATCATGAAATGCGGCAGTGCGGATCGCTGGTCATGCAGGCAGCGCAAGAGGCACGGGTTCCGGCAGGTTCCGCGCTTGCTGTCGATCGCGATATCTTCTCCGCCGCGGTGCAAAGCGCGCTCGAAAGCCACGGCAATATCACCATCGTGCGCGAACATGTCGAGGTGCTGCCCTCCTCCGGTCACACGATCGTAGCGACAGGTCCGCTGACTTCTGCCGCGCTTGCAGATCACATTGGCAGCCGGACAGGCATGGACAGCCTTGCCTTCTTCGACGCCATCGCGCCCATCGTTCACCGACATTCGATCGATATGGAAATTGCGTGGGTGCAATCCCGCTGGAACAAGGCGTCCGGTCCGCAAAGCGAGGGGCAGAACGGCGACTACATCAATTGTCCCCTGAACGAAGCGGAATATCGCACCTTCCACCAGGCCTTGGTTGACGGCAAGAAAACCGAGTTCAAGCAGTGGGAAACGGACACACCCTACTTTGAAGGGTGCATGCCGATCGAGGTCATGGCCGCACGAGGCATCGACACCTTGCGCTATGGCCCGATGAAGCCTGTCGGACTTGACGATCCGCGGACCGGGCGCTGGCCTTATGCGGTGGTGCAATTACGGCAGGACAATCGTCTGGGCACCTTGTGGAACATGGTGGGCTTTCAGACCAAGCTTGTATGGAGCGCGCAGACAGAACTGTTCCGCACCATACCCGGACTTGAAAACGCAGAATTTGCCAGGTTGGGCGGGTTGCATCGCAACACTTTTCTCAACGCTCCAACCCTGCTTGACCGGCAACTGCGCCTTAAAAGCGCGCCGCACATCCGCTTCGCCGGGCAGATCACTGGTTGCGAGGGCTACGTGGAAAGCGCGGCGATCGGTCTGGCGGCGGGCATGATGACTGCCTGCGAACATGCAGGGATGTCCTGGCAAGCGCCGCCCGCTACGACCGCAATGGGGGCCCTGCTGCGCCACATCACCGGCGATGCCGATGCCGCCAATTATCAGCCCATGAACATCAATTTCGGGCTTTTTCCAGCTCCCGAAGGCAAGGTCCGAAAAAAGGAACGCAAACTTGCCTATACCACCCGCGCCAAGCAGGATTTCCTGCGCTGGCACGGCGAACTGCCGGGTTCAGCAGCGGCGTAAAAGCTGCTTAGGTCAGCAGGCGCAGCGCGTGGCAGGCGCGCGGGGCTTGGGCCGGGTCGTAGCAAATTCACCGGGGCTAAGCCGTCCGTTGCGATCACCGTCGGCACCTTCGAACTTCTTGACGGTGCTGACCGCCCACTCTTCGAAAGTCAGGAGATTGTTGCCATCCACGTCGAGCTTGCGAAACGCATTCACCCGGGTGGCAAGCATTTCGTTGCGGGTAATTATGCTGTCATTGTTGCGGTCATAGCGGGCAAATCGCTTCTGCTCCTTGGTCATTTCAACCGCTTCGGGTAATTTCGGTCCTGTCATCGTGCTTGCATCAGCAGAGGGCAGAACAGTGGGCGCATCGCGCAAAATTGGCGGCTGCTCGCTAACGTCCGGCGGCGGCGCGCCGGGTGCCTCAATGGCGCGCCCCTGCCACCAGAAAACACCGATCGCGACCAGCATCAACGCCCCCAATGCGCCAAGCAGCACCCTGTTCATTCTTGTCATCCCCCCAGGCTGAAGCTTTCGCCTTAGCGGCCGAATAGCCCCACGCGCATAGCGCTGGCAAGATCGCCAGCGCCGCCGATCGGTCGATTGGCAGCAAATGCGCGTTCGCATAGCGTGTTCAGCACCGCCAGCGGCCGCATGGCACGGCCGGTCGGCTGTCGGGGCCGTGCACTTGCAGCGAGCATGGACGAAATTTGTTCTCGTTCCAGCACATCGCTTACGTGACAGCCAAGGTCGGCAAGCGCCCAGCGCCTCGCCAGCGCAGTCACGTCACCGCCATCGATCCTATGCGACAACGCCGACATGGCCGCGACGCGCCCGTCGACAAACAGCGACAAAGCCCCTTGCGGAATAGGCGCTGGACCGATCATGTGTTCCCACCCATCGACCAATGCGCCAAGCGCCGCCAGTTGCGCCGGCCATCCGGTTAGCGCGGTCAGCAAAGGCTCCCCATGTGGCCACTGCGCCACAGGTTTTGCAAACATGTCGCGCCACCATGACAGCCGCAACTGCGTAAGCCCTGGCTCCCTATTGCGGCCGACAGTCTGGGCAAGCCGCCGATCCAGCGCCAGCAAAGCACACCAGGATGCCTGCACGCGGGCGGGGGCATAGGCCAACGCCAGCCGCTGCATCGGGCTCAGCGACGCACGCAGCGTTTCGTACCATGCCGCTTCATCGCTCATCCGCAGGTCAGTGCAATCTGCTTGTGCCGCACCGCGTAAAAAGCGTCAGTCGCGGTAACACACGGTTCTTGCTGCCTCGACGATCTGCGTGGAGGTGATCAGCGCCTCTTTCTCCAGATTAGCGGCATAGGGCAATGGCACATCCTCGTTGCAGACCCGCAGCACCGGAGCGTCGAGATCGTCAAAACCCTCGGTCATGCACACTGCGATAATCTCGCTTGCAATCGAGCAGGTCGGCCAACCCTCTTCGGCAACAATCAGCCGGTTTGTCTTCGACAGACTTTTCAGGACCGTCGCAGTGTCAAGCGGTCTCAAGGTGCGCAGATCAATGACCTCGGCTTCAATACCTTGCCCGGCCAGTTCGTCTGCTGCTTCAAGCGCCAGGCCCACGCCGATGGAATAGGACACGATGGTCACGTCAGCGCCCTTGCGCACAATACGGGCCTTGCCGATCGGCAGCACCCAGTCGTCAAGATCGGGGACGTCAAAATTGCGGCCGTATAAAAGCTCGTTTTCAAGAAACACGACCGGATCTTCAGTGCGGATCGCAGCCTTGAGCAAGCCCTTCGCATCCGCCGCATCATAAGGAGCAATGACGACCAGCCCCGGCACGCTTGCATACCAGGGTGCAAAGTTCTGGCTGTGCTGCGCCCCGACGCGCGAAGCCGCCCCATTGGGACCGCGAAAGACGACGGGACAACGCATCTGCCCACCCGACATGTAGTTCGTCTTGCCAGCAGAATTCACGATGTGGTCGATCGCCTGCATGGCAAAATTGAACGTCATGAACTCGACAATCGGGCGCAGGCCGCCCATGGCGGCGCCCGTGCCGACGCCGGCAAACCCGTATTCGGTAATTGGCGTATCAATGACCCGCCGATCGCCGAATTCTTCCAGCAGACCTTGCGTGACCTTGTAGGCACCCTGGTATTCGGCAACTTCCTCACCCATGACGAACACGCGGTCGTCGCTGCGCATTTCCTCGGCCATGGCATCGCGCAAGGCTTCCCGCACGGTTACCGACTTCATGGTCGTGCCTGCTGGAATTTCAGGGTCGCGCACGGGTTCCGCCTGCGCTGCTGGACGGGTAATTTCCGCCTCACTGGGCTGCTGCCCGACTTCAGCACCCTCACCGGCGGGAGGTGCCTTCTCAGTCTCCGGTTCCGGTTCATTCAAATCGGCCTCGGTCCCATCAAGGACTGCAATGACAGAACCAACCCTGACTGCTTCGGCGCCTTCCGGAACGATCAGTTGCCCGACAGTCCCTTCGTCGATCGTCTCGAATTCCATCGTAGCCTTGTCGGTTTCGATTTCAGCGAGGATGTCGCCCGGGTTCACCTTGTCACCTTCCTTGACCAACCATTTGGACAAGGTGCCCTCTTCCATAGTCGGGGACAGTGCCGGCATCCGGATTGCGGTGGCCATCAGTAATTCTCCACCAGAACGTCGGTATACAATTCTTTCAACTCCGGCTCTGGTGAACTTTCAGCGAAGTCGGCCGCTTCGCTCACCGTTGTGCGGATCGATTTCTCGATGTCCTTCAACGTCTGCTCATCCGTTCCGCGCTTCACCATCTCAGCTTTGAGCCTGTCGATGGGATCATGGTGGTCGCGCATCTCCTGCACCTCGTCACGAGTGCGATACTTTGCCGGATCGGACATGGAATGTCCGCGGTAGCGATAAGTGTTCATTTCCAGGAGAACCGGACCGCCGCCGCCGCGCACATGTTCGAGCGCCACTTCCGCTGCTCCGCGTACCGCCAGCACATCCATGCCGTCCACATGCATGCCCGGGATCCGGAACGCCGCACCGCGGCGATGGAACTTGGTTTCCGCACTGGAACGTGCCGTGCTCGTGCCCATGGCATATTGATTGTTTTCAATGACGAAAATTATCGGGAGTTGCCAAAGGCTGGCCATGTTGAAAGTTTCATACACCTGTCCCTGATTGGCCGCGCCATCGCCAAAATAAGCCAGGCAAATACCGTCATCGCCGCGATATTTATGCGCAAAGGCGAGCCCGGCGCCCAGCGGCACCTGCGCGCCCACAATGCCATGACCGCCGTAAAAGGCGTGCTCGGTGCTGAACATGTGCATCGAACCGCCCTTGCCCTTCGAAATGCCTGCCTGCCTGCCGGTCAGTTCAGCCATGATGACTTTGGGGTCGATGCCATAGGCCAGCATGTGGCCGTGATCCCTATAACCGGTAATTACGCTGTCCTTGCCTTCCGCAAGCGCCGACTGCAGGCCGACAGCGACCGCTTCCTGCCCGATGTAAAGATGGCAGAACCCGCCAATCAGCCCGAGACCGTAAAGCTGCCCTGCCTTCTCCTCAAATCTGCGGATCAGCAGCATCTGCTTGTAAAAGGACAGCAACTCCTCGTCCGAAGCGTCGTATTTTCCAGCTTTCTCAAGCTGATCCTGAAGCGTGCGCAATTTGAAGTCCGGATCGTCTGCGGGGCTGGCGACGGAGACTTCATCGTTCTTCTTCAAAGACTTTCCAACCAAGTCACTTATCCCTGATCCGGCGGGCGCAAAGCCCATGAAACTGCTCATGCGATATAGGGATGCTTGTCAGCCCTATGCAAGCGCAACCCCTTGCAGTGCCCGATCAATTGAGCGGCACCACCACCTCGTCAGGATGAGCTACATTGAGGTTCTTGCGCAACAGTTCGCCAACAAGATCCGGATCGGCGTTATCAGGATCAAGCAGGTGCACCCGGTTGGCGATGCGATCACGCTCCGTCTGCAGCAAGGCAAGTTCGTCCTGCCGCTGCTCCAGCGTTTGCGCCGCTGTGCTCCAGGCGAGCACACCGGTGGGGCCGACAAGCGACAGCGCGCTAAGCCCAATCACCATGCAGATAACGACAATGCGGCCAAAACGTCGCCTGCGCAGTTGCGGGCGGTTCATGTGAGGCAGTTCGGAAAAGCGCTTTTTTGGCATGGCTGTTCCAGACACCACAGATCCGCACCTTTTTCAATCATCTTTGCGGCTCTGGCACAGCTTTGTTGGTCCGCTTTGGATCAGGCAGGCTGTTCTGGTGCGAGCGGACCTCTTCTGGCGGGGAAGCACGTCAGATTCAGGTACCCAGCCGCTCCATCATGTCGGAATAGACTGCCGGATGCAGGGGCTTGGTAAACTCCAGTCCGGCGGCATTGCCCTGGTGAACCCATCGAACAGTCGCTTCGATGGGGCCGACATTGCCAATCCTCAATGTCACCACTTCTTCCCTGCGCATGAGGCGGGGCACTGCCAGCAACCGGCAGCCATTGGTGGTAAGATCTGCCAGCGTCACCGGCAGGGCCATGCCGCCACCGAACCGATATTTGCATGTCGCGTTGACCGGTTTGCGTTCCATCGCCCGTTCGGTCACAATCTTAGCCCTTCATCATGTGATGTCAGGCTTTACGATAGGACATGATGATCAATTTTGCGTTAACGGCGCTGCTGGATTGCATCCTCGATCATGCCGCAGCGTCGACCATCTGGTTGGCGTCTCCGCCAATGACCAGGATCCAGATAATGATGCAGGCGATCCAGCCTCCGTTGAAAATTATCAGGGCGGTCCAGACCGCACCTTTGGAAGCGGTTCTGCGCGCCCGGCCGCGTACCAGATCGGCCTTGCCACTGAACAGGGCAACAACTGCCGGCAGGTGCAGCAGCAGCCACACCCCAGCCATGAGGCTTACCGCCCCCAACAATCCGATCAGCGCTGGAAAGAACCACAAAGGCATAAGATCAGACCTCTTTTTTCAAAACATTCGGATCAGATCGCGGAACTGAACTGCCGCGAGGCAGGCTGCCGATAATCGTCGAACTGTGCCGCAATCGTGCGGCCATAGGCAAGCCCTTCCGGCGTAATCGACAGCAGATTGCCATCAAGCGTCACCAGCCCGCGCGCCAGAAACGGCTGCAGCGCATCGGCAACGCCTGCTGCTGCAGCGATTGGCAGCACAGCTTGCTGGCGACACAGCAGGTCTTCAATGATGCTGCCGCACAAACGATCCCGGTCATTTACCCGGATACCTCTACCCGCTGACAAGCGACCTTGCGACGTCAGCATACGATACCGGCCAGCGTTCTTCTCGTTTTGCGCGAGGAGGTCGGGAAAGCTGCTGATTGCCGAACTGCCAAGGCCGATCAGCACGGGCGCATCATCATCGGTGAAGCCCTGAAAATTGCGTCGAAGCGTCCCGTCCGCTGCGGCACGCGCAAGCGGGTCTGAGCCTGCGCGCGCAAAATGATCGAACCCGATCGGCAGATAACCGCGCGCGCACAGCAGATCATAGCCCGATGCAGCCATGGAGAAACGCTCTGCCTGATCCGGCAGCGCAGTAGCGTCGATCATGCGCTGGCGCGGCACAAGATGCGGCACATGAGCATAGCCGAACAGCGCGATCCGATCAGGCAAGAGCACGTGTGCACGCTCCAGCGTGTCGCAAAGATCCCCCAGTTCCTGCCCGGGAAGGCCGTACATCAGATCGAAGTTGAGCGAAGTCACTCCAGCGGTCCGTAGCAAATCGACGGTTCGGACAATCAGTTCTTCGTCCTGCACCCGGCCGATTGCCTGCTGACAATGTGCAGCAAAGGTCTGCACACCCAGACTGGCTCGCGCAATGCCGATGGAGCCGATTGCCTTGGCCCATTGCGCGGTCATCGTGCGGGGATCGAGTTCGATGGAGAAAACCGGATCGCGAAAGGCAAATTGCGCCGTCATGGCATCGACCAGGCGCACGAAGTCCACCGGTGCCAAGGCGTTGGGACTTCCTCCACCAAACGCGACCCGACGCACGCGTGCGGTACGCGGCAGAATGCTCGCCACCATCGAAATTTCGCGGTGGAGCGCATCGAGATAGGATTGCAACCGCTGCCGTTTGCCAACCGCCCCTGTGTTGCATCCGCAGTAATAGCAGATGCTTTCGCAAAACGGGATATGCACGTAGAGCGAAACATCGCCTTGGGCAGCGGCAATTGCGTCGCGTTGATCGCTATCGGCAAGAACACCGAAATCCGCTGCCGTGGGGTAGCTGGTGTATCGCGGGACCGCAGTTGTCAGCAGGTCAGGATGGTAGGGCCACATGCAAACTCCATGCAGCGCAGCGCATGCCAACGTCCTTGCGCTGGATCAAAGTTTCGTGCCTGCCGCGTCCGCGTCATCCTTTGGCAAAGGCTCATCCTCATCGTCGATGAGAATGCGATTGGCCGCGCCTTCGAGATCTTCATATTGGCCATGACGCATGGTCCAGAAAAAAAACGCCAGCCCTGCCCCGCCCAGCAGCAATGCAACAGGTATGAGAAAGACAAGCGAGCTCATCGTGCCGAACGCGCGAGCCGCAAGGAATTGGCGACGACCACCAGGGAACTGCTCGACATGGCGATGGCGGCGACAAGCGGCGTCACCAATCCCGCGATGGCCAACGGCACAGCCAGCACGTTGTAGCCGATCGCAAAACCGAAATTCTGCCGCACAATCCGCATCGTGGCACGCGCTACTGTCACTGCCAGCAGGACCGGCTCCAGCTTTTCTCCGATGAACACCGCATCTGCGGCCTGCTGGCTGGCATCGCTGGCACTGCCGGGCGCGATCGACGCATGTGCTGCGGCAAGCGCGGGGCCATCATTCAGACCATCGCCGACCATCAACGGACGGTGCCCTGCCTCTTTAAGCCGCTCCAGCTCGCGCAGCTTGTCGGCAGGCGACATTGACGCCTGTGCAGCAATACCCAGCATGGCCGCGCTGTGGGCAACCGCTGCGTGTCGATCGCCCGATATGATGCTTGGGGCAATGCCTGCTGTTCCAAAAGCACGCGTCACTGCTGCGGCATCGCTGCGCATGGGATCGACAAAAGCGATATCGGTGGATTTTCCAGCGATCGTCAGCCGCGACGTCAATGCGGCCTGCTCGTTGTCGCTGCGGGCAAGCGACACCTCGTAACCATCATATCTGCCACAAAGGCCCTGGCCCGGCGTTTCTGTAACGTGCTCCACTGCTGCCGGAGTGATCTGTTCGGCCTGGAGCTGCGCGACCAGTCCCCGGCTGAGCGGATGGCGGCTATGCTGCGCAAGACCCAGCGCGATCTGCCGGGCGTGCAGATCAAGGCCTTGAAGCTGCGGACGCGGTTCCCCTAAAGTCAGCGTGCCTGTCTTGTCGAAGAGGACTATGTCCACCTCGGCAAGGCGCTCAAGCGCGCTGCCGTCCTTTACCAGAAGGCCGCGACGGATCAGCGCGTTGCTGGCGACCACCTGTGCTGCCGGAACCGCCAGCCCCATCGCGCATGGACAGGTGATGATCAGCACAGCGATCGCGATCAGCAGTGATTCGTGCCAGCCAGCCCCGGCAATCAGCCATCCGGCAAGCGACAGCGCGGACAGCGTGTGCACTGCTGGCGCGTAGAGGCGCGAAGCACGATCGGCTATGCGCACATAGCGGGATCTGGACTGCCCCGCTTCATCCATCAGGCGGGCCATTTCCGCAATGGCAGTGTTGCCGGCAACTGCAGTGATCGTCACTTGCAATGGCTGCATCATGTTGATTGCGCCGGCCAGCACCGGTGTGCCGACACGCACTGGTTCCGGCAGGCTCTCCCCGGTAAGCATGGAGTTGTCCACCGCGCCTGTCCCTGAGACCACAATCCCGTCGGCAGCAAAAGCTTCGCCTGCGGTGACGAGCATCACATAACCGGGCTCAAGCTCGCCTGCGGCAATTCGCCTGGTGCCGCCATCTGGCTGCACAACGCTTGCGCTCTTGCCCATCCGTCCCAGCAATGCCCCGATACCCGCGCGGGTCCTGTTGCGCATCATCGCGTCAAGCGCACGGCCGGTAAGCAGAAAGAACAGGAGCATGACTGCACCATCAAAATACGCGTGCGGCCCGCCGGTAGCAGCTTCATAGATGCTCATGCCGGTTGCAAGCAGGACGCCGATGGAAATCGGCACGTCCATATTGGTGCGCCGGTGCCGCAGCGCCATCAGCGCCGAGGCGAAGAACGGCCGGCCGGCGTAGGCGACCACCGGCAGCGCGATCAACGCCGACAACCAGTGAAACAGATCCCTGGTCACGCCCGCCGCGCCCGACCATACTGCCACCGACAGCAGCATGATGTTCATCATGCCAAAGCCTGCAACTGCCAGCGCACGCAGCAGAACCTTGCCCTCATCATCCTGCGCCAGCGGATTGACGGCGGCAAGCTGGGCTTCAAATCCAAGCTTGCGCAGGGCATCGACCAGGCTGTCTTCATTAAGTCCGGCATCGTGCCGCAGCGCCACCTGTTTGGCGGAAAAGTTCACCCGGACCGTGTCGACCCCGGCGACAATGCCCATGCCGCGCTCGATCTTGGCGATGCAGCCTGCGCATTTCATGCCTGGCACCACAAAGCGCGTATCAAGCAATGGCGCCCGCTCTGTTATCGCGTTCTCCGCCGGCGCGGATCCGATCGCGACTGGCGCATTCATTCGAGGCGGCTTTCCTGCTGCCAGCGGCGTTCG
Source organism: Croceicoccus esteveae (assembly GCF_031846435.1). NCBI lineage: Bacteria > Pseudomonadati > Pseudomonadota > Alphaproteobacteria > Sphingomonadales > Erythrobacteraceae > Croceicoccus > Croceicoccus esteveae. Next base: position 409,843 of record NZ_JAVRHS010000001.1, on the reverse strand, counting down.
CCATCGACAATGGTAAGGCGCACCGACCAGCGGCCAAGCGCAATGGGATCAGCAGACCTGTACCGGCCGTTTCCCATCGCCGTGAGAGGCAACCATGTCGTTTCGGACTTGCCGAGCGGGCGGCGCGCTACGGCCGTTACTTCGGCACCGGGCGGCACATTGCTGGTGCTTACCTCAAGCCGTCCGTCCGCAGCCGTGCCGACCTGCGCTGTCCAGCCATACGCGCCCTGCTCGCGTGCCTGCTCAAGCCAGCGATTGTATTTCTGACTGGCGACATAACTGTTCTCGACCATCACTCCGCCAAATCCACGCAGGGCAAGCGTAGCCATCAGCAAATTGACCGCTATGATCACGCCGAACCCCGAGGCCAGGACAATGGCCATGTGCCGGCCGGTGAACTCGCCTTTCATTCACCTGCCCCCGTATCGCCAGGAGCGGTAAAGCGCGTACTATTCTCGTCGCGCTCTGCCTGTGCATCAAGCGAGGTCACCGAGATTGTAAAGTCCTGCGCCTTCGTGTCAGGCGGTGCCATGACATAGGCCCGCACGGTGCGGGTCTGGTCAGCAGGCATGGACACCGTCTGTTTTGAAGCTGCCTCCTCGCGTCCGATACTGTCGGTCCACATCACAGCCCCGGGCAGTCCCGCAACGGCAATTTCCATGTCTCGCGGGCGGCTTTCCATGTTGCGCAATTTGAGCGTGTAGGAATTGCGGATGGATCCGTCGCTCATCAGCATGAAGGGCGGGTTGCGATCGGGCGATACGCTCATCTCTGTATGGCTGCGAACACCGAGGGTAAACAGCATGGCGATACCGATCGCACTCCATCCGCCCAGATAGACGAGCGTGCGCGGCCGGGCGAGCGCGCGCCAGAGCGGCCGCGGCGTCTCGCCGGCCGCTTCCTTCTCGCAATCCTCCAGTGTCGCATAGTCAATGAGACCACGCGGCCGCCCGACTTCGGCCATCACCTTGTCGCAGGCATCAATGCACAAGGCACAGGTGATGCAGCCGATCTGCGGCCCTTCGCGAATGTCGATCCCGGTTGGACAGACATCGATGCATTGATGGCAGTCGATGCAGTCGCCGAACATGCCGGGGTTCTTCTGCGCCTTCTTGACGCTGCCGCGCGGTTCGCCGCGCCAGTCCTTGTAAGTGACGATCAACGATTTTTCATCGAGCATGGCAGTCTGGATGCGTGGCCAGGGGCACATGTAGATGCACACCTGTTCGCGCATGAACCCGCCAAGCGTGAACGTCGTCAGCGTCAGGATCGCGACGGTGATGTAAGCGACGGGAGCCGCCTCGCCTGCAAAGAACTCGGCAAACAGCGTGGGCGCATCGGCAAAATACAGGATCCAGGCGCCGCCTGTCACAAAGCTGATGAGCAGATAAATCGACCATTTGAACGACCGGCGCGCGACCTTGCCGGGACCGAGCGGCGCCTTGTCGAGGCGGATACGCGCGTTGCGATCGCCATCGACGAACCGGTCGATATGCTGGAACAGGTCGGTCCAGACCGTCTGTGGACAGGCGTAGCCGCACCAGGCGCGGCCCACCGCGCTTGTGACCAGAAACAAGCCCAGTCCCGCCATGATGAGCAGGCCCGCGACATAATAGAACTCGTGCGGCCAGATCTCGATACCGAACATGTAGAAGCGGCGATTGGCGATATCGACCAGCACCGCCTGATCGGGTGCATAGGGGCCGCGATCCCAGCGGATCCATGGGGTAATGTAATAGATGCCCAAGGTCACGAGCATCACGAACCATTTGAAGCGCCGGAAACGCCCGTCGATCCGCTTGTTGTGAACCTTGGTGTGTTTTTCAAACAGCTTTTCCGGCAGATGCTCGCGCGGCGGCTCGTGCGGCTCATGCCGGCGCGTGGTTGCCTCCGGCTCTGCCGTGGCGCTGCTTACCGGCTTGTTGGTCTTGACCACACCATCTTCGACAACGGTTCCGTCAGGGTTGTTCATCTACCATCTTCGCCGGATTTTCGGCGACCTCCACGAAATCTTCACCGCCCCCCAATGAATGAACATAAGCAGCCAGCATCTTGATTGTAACCGGATCAAGCCGGCCAGCCCATTTGGGCATCATGCCCAACTGCGGCGCAAGGATCTGCGCGGTAACTTCGGCTCGCGAACTGCCGTAAAGCCAGATGGCGTCGTTAAGCTGCGGTGCGCCCAATTCGCGTGAGCCTTGCCCGATTGCACCATGACAAACCGCACAATTGTCAGCGTAGATCTGCGCGCCTGCCGCATTCGGCTGTGCCTTGCCGCTCAGCGACAGCACGTGATCAACGAGCGCGTTAAGCTGGGCAGGTTCGAAAACACCGGCAAACGGCGGCATGATGCTCATCCGCGTTTCGTCGTCGCCCTGCTGGCGGATACCGTGCACCAGCGTATATTCGATGGCTTTCAGATCGCCGCCCCATAGCCAGTCGTCATCGTTGAGGTTGGGGTAGCCCTTGCTGCCCGCCGCGCCCGATCCATGGCACTGCACGCAGTTCACCTTAAAGGCCGCAGCCCCGCCGGCAACGGCTTGCTGCATGAGTGCGCTGTTATCCGGCAACCGCTCGATGGGAATATAGGCAAGCTGCTCACGAAGCTGCGACCGGCCTTTGTCGGCCTGTGCAAGCTGCTCGGCCAGCTCGCTCCGGCTGCTCCAGCCAAGGACGCCTTCGGTAGCCTGGGTCACCAGCGGCCATGCAGGATATAGGACGACGTAGATGACGCCCCAGACGATGGTGGCGTAAAGCGTATACAGCCACCAGCGCGGCATCGGGGTATCGAGTTCCTCGATGCCATCCCATTCATGCCCCGACGTCTCGGTGCCGGTTACCTCGTCGACGCGCGGGACGCTCTCTTCATTCGCCATCTTTGTCATCCTCGAAGGGAAGCATTGCGGCGTCATCGTAGTGGCGCCGTGATCCCGGACGGAATACCCATGCGCACAGCAGCACGAATACGCCGGCGAGGAAAATCAAACCATAGCTGTCGGCAAAATGTCGCGCGGTCTCGTAAAAGCTCACCGACCCTTCTCCGCTGCCAGCTCCTCAAGTGCTTCAGCGCTGTCAAAGTCGACCAGCGTGCCCAGCATCTGCAGATAGGCGACCAGCGCATCCATTTCGGTCAGCCGGCCAGGATTGCCATCGAAATCGCGGATCTGCGTCTTTGGATAGCGATCCTGGAGATTGTTGCTGTCCAGTTCCGGATTGGCCTGCGCCACAAGATCGGCACCGGCAAATTCGATGTCAGTCTTGGAATAAGGCACACCGACCCGCGCCAAGGCAAGCAGCTTTGCGGACGGGTCAGGCACTTCAAGATCCGTTTCGCTGAGAAAGGCGTATCGCGGCATGATGCTCTCGGGAACCACGCTGCGCGGGTCCTGAAGATGCTGCACGTGCCATTCGTCGGAATAGCGACCGCCAACGCGTGCCAGATCGGGCCCGGTGCGTTTGGATCCCCACTGGAATGGATGGTCGTAAATACTCTCGGCTGCTAGGCTATAATGGCCATACCGCTCCACCTCGTCGCGGAAGGGGCGGATCATCTGGCTGTGACAGGTATAGCAACCCTCGCGCACGAAGATGTCGCGCCCGGCCTGCTCGAGCGGCGTGTAGGGCCGCATGCCCTCCACCTCCTCGATGGTGTTGTCGATCCAGAACAGCGGCGCGATCTCGACGATGCCGCCAATCGCCACTGCTATGAAGGACCCGACGGCCAGGAGCGTGATGTTGCGCTCGAGCTTCTTGTGTTTTTGTGCAAGATCCATGGTGCGTTGTCCTACTCGGCCGGAGCCGGCGCCGGGGCTGGAGTTGCCGAGCTAGCTGCAGGCGCAGCCGGGCGATCAAGCTCGGGATCATAGACCGGCCCCTTGCCCATCGGCACCTCGTCGCGAAGCTTGCCTGCAAGCGTCATCCAGATGTTGAACCCCATGATGAGCGCGCCGGCCAGATACATGCCCCCGCCAAGTGCGCGCAGCACGTAAAGAGGATGAAGCGCGGCGACCGTATCGGCAAAGCTGTTCACCAGATACCCGTCCGGGCCGTATTCACGCCACATCAGACCCTGCGTGATGCCGGCGACCCACATGCTGGCAGCGTAGAACACGATGCCCAGCGTCGCGAGCCAGAAGTGCCAGTTCACCATGCGCAGGGAATAAAGCCGTTCACGTCCCCACAGTCGCGGCACGAGGAAATAGACCGCTGCAAAGCTGATCAGCCCGTTCCAGCCCAGCGCACCCGAATGCACGTGGCCAATGGTCCAGTCGGTATAATGCGACAACGAATTGACCGCCTTGATCGACAGCATCGGCCCTTCGAATGTTGCCATGCCGTAAAAGGCGAGCGCCATGACCATCATGCGGATGATCGGATCGGTGCGGATCTTGTCCCAGGCGCCGTTCAGCGTCATCAAGCCGTTGATCATGCCACCCCAGCTCGGCATCCACAGCACCACTGAAAACACCATGCCGAGTGTCTGCGCCCAGTCGGGCAGCGCGGTATAGTGAAGATGGTGCGGCCCCGCCCAGATGTAGAGGAAGATGAGCGACCAGAAGTGGATGATCGACAGCCGGTAGGAGTAGATCGGCCGCTCCGCCTGCTTGGGCACAAAGTAGTACATCATGGCCAGGAACGGCACGGTCAGGAAAAATGCAACCGCATTGTGCCCGTACCACCACTGGGTCAGCGCATCCTGCACGCCGGCAAAGGCGGAATAGGACAGCGACCCATTCCACGCCACCGGGATCGCCAGATTGTTGACGATGTGCAGCATGGCAATGGTGATGATGAACGAAAGGTAAAACCAGTTGGCCACATAGATGTGCGGCTCCTTGCGGCGCGCCAGTGTGCCGACAAATACGACCAGATAGGCGACCCATACAATGGTGAGCCACAGGTCCACGTACCATTCCGGCTCGGCATATTCGCGGCTTTGCGTCACGCCGAAAAGATAGCCGGTCGCCGCCAGCACGATGAACAGCTGGTAGCCCCAGAACACGAAGCGGGCGAGCGTCGGAAAAGCAAGGCGTGCGCGGCAGGTGCGCTGCACGACGTAAAAGCTGCTGGCAATGAGGATGTTGCCGCCAAAAGCGAAGACCACAGCCGAAGTGTGCAAGGGCCGCACGCGACCAAAATTCAGATATGGGCCGAAATTAAGCTCGGGATAGGCAAGCTGCAACGCGATATAGACACCGGCAAGCATGCCGACGATGCCCCACATCATTGTGGCAAGCACACCCCAGCGAACCGGATCATCGTCGTAGCGCGATGGCTCTGTCGGAATGCGGAACATGCTCTGTGCACGCGCGAGCGGGTCAAACCTGCCTGCCGTGATCGCCAGGAGGAAGAGGGCCACAGCAGCCACGATCGTCATGTGCACGGCAAAGCCTGTGTCCTGCGCCGTGGCAATTCCCAGAATTGCCAGCAAGAGCACCACGAACCATAGGCCGATGCGGCCAAGCACTGCTTCCATCTGTCCTGTTCCTCCGTATGGGGCTGCCCATGGCGCTTCTGCACAGCCCAATCATTGATCCAGCGCAAAATTGCAAGATGGGCAGTGCTGCTCCGGCAGCGCAGACACACTGACTGGAGCAAGAAAGGTCTGGCCAGCGCCTGCACAAATTGATCAGCGAAGCCGCAAATTGATCATGATCATGGAAGAAGGGCGCAAGGGGCAGGCATGCGCCGGTTACGCCAGAGGGTTCTTCAAGGCTGCAACGGGCAGCCACTACGGCGACGGATCGATTGCATGAAACTCCTGTTTGCCGCCTGCATTCCAGCGCTTGCTCTGGCTGTCACTGTCGCCACCCCTGCCAATGCTCAGGCAGGTGGGCAGGACCGCGCCAGGTCTGTCCAGGCCAAGCTGTTCGCGAATGCCGTTCTGCCCGACGGCAAGATCACGGACGTGAACATCGACAGGATCGGCCTGCCTGTTGATCTGCAGACAAAGGTGAACGACAATGTGGTGCCCACCGTGGCGGTGGAATATTTCTTCACCAGCAATATCTCGGTGGAAACGATCTGCTGCCTAACGCAGCATGATGTGGATGGCACAACCGTGCTTGTCGAAGCCGAACTCGTTGCCGACGCAAAATTGGTTCCAGCGATGCTGACGGCAAAATATCACCTCCCGCTTGGTCCGGTGACGCCATATGCCGGCGCGGGACCTGCGCTGTTTATCTTTATCGATGAAAAACCCGGCGCTGCAACCGTGCCGCTCGGTGTAACCGATCTCAGCCTGTCCAACGAGGTGGGCATAGCTCTGCAGGCAGGTGTGGACATTCCTGTCAACGACAGCGGGCTTGCCGTGAGCTTTGATGCAAAACGCTATTTCATCGGCACGACTGCCAGATGAGATGCAGGCAGCACGCGCGTCATCGAAACAGAGCACAAGCTGAACCCTTGGGTGGTAAGCGCGGGCGTTGCCTACCCGTTTTGAACCGCCATGCCGGCCCGATCCTCCAGCGCCCGATGCTGGAGGATCGTGACCTTGCGCCGGGCAGGAAGATCGATGAGCCCTTCCTTGCGCATCCGCGTAAGCTGCCGGCTCACGGTTTCTATGGTCAGACCAAGGACATCCGCGATCTGCTGGCGCGACAAGGGCAGGTTGAAAGCCACGTGCGCGTCTTGCGTCTTGCTGCACGTTTGATCCAGGCTGTCCGCCAGTTCCAGCAGAAAATGCGCGAGTTTCTGTTCGGCATTCATCCGGCCCAGAAGGAGCATCCACCGCCGCGTGCGGTCAAGTTCGGCAAGCGTGCGTTCAAGCAATTTATGCTCAAGGCGCGGATGCGTGCGGGCAAACTGATCGAAGTCGCGCTGCTGAAAAACGCATACGGTCGCATCGGTCAACGCTTCCACGCCGTAAGGTGTCGTCTCGCCAAACGGCCGGCCGAGAAAATCCGAGTGGTAGGCAAGCCCCAGGATCTGCTCCTTGCCATCGCCGGTCTGCGTGGAGAGCTTGAGAACGCCGTCGACCACATTGGCGACCAGGACCGCTTCCTCCCCCTCCCACAACAATTGCTCTCCGCCTCTGAGTCGGCGACGGCGGCCAAGGCGGTTTAGAATATCGAGCTCGTCTGCCCGAAGATCGGCACAGATTGCCCGGTTGCGGATCGCGCATGCATCACAGGCCATGCCGGACAATGGAGGGACAATGGCATTCATTGACTCTCAATTAGGAGGCAATTGCGAAAACGCCAGCCGTATATCGCCCGTTGCCGATCTGGGCAGAGGAGTTCCATCCGCACGCGGCCAACAGCATCGGTCCGTAGCGTACCAGAAACAGCACGAAGGCACCGGCCCACGCAATGCCTGCAATGCCCAGCAGAAGCGAGTGGTCGCCAAAGCCAGACGCAGTCGCCACCCGTGCTGCCGCAGCAATTGTCACGAGGATGTCAAGCGCCATCGTCGCAGCACCGGCATGGAGTTCGCGTCAGGTGTGACACAGCGTCGCCCTTGTGATTACCGCCAGGATCATGGTGGCCGCCGCACCTGCGCCCAAGGCATGCAGGGCAGCGACAGGCGGAAGCGAATCCAGCACAGCAGCACCCGGCAGACCAGGCCCGATGCCCAACCAGCCATGACCCACGCATATCACAGCAACCAACCGGTCAGCGCCGCTGTCGCAAACAGTACACAGGAGACAAGCTCGGCAGCGGTGATTACCAGCACAAGGCGGTCAAACCGATCAGGCTGCCCCGGCAGGAACTCTGCCGCGTCCGGTCTGGCAAGTCAGTTGCGCATGAAGCTGGGCACGATCCGCCCCCGATCAGCGCAATCATCATCGCTGTCACCCCAGCCCACTAGGCCATCCACCGGTTTGTCAGCCCTGTGACGCGCGGGCAAACCAGCCCGCTGTCGCCAAACCATCTGCGGCAATCCCGAACAGGACAATGGCCAACGCCGTCGGCAGATCACGAGTCCTTGCAAGGACGATCTCGCGCGCCAGGAACCCGACAAGACACAGGTAGAAGACGAGGTCCACAAGCATCGACAGTCATGCCTGCTGCCCCGTCAGCAGCGGGACCAGCCGCCCTGCGGACCACAGGCCGAACAAAGCGGCAAGCGGCAGGCGCGCGATGGGCAGCCACCTTGTCCATCGGGTCTGCAAGCCTATCAGCAGGCACCCAGCCGAACAGAATCGCAAGTCAGATCACGATGGTAACAATCACCCACACCGCCACACCGAGAAAGAACACGCGAATCCGCTCGTCAGCACGGCAGGCGCGTTCTCGATTTTGGTGCGCCGCAATGCCAACCGCTCTGCATTGGTCGTCATGGGTCACGCCATGGCAACACAATTGCCCTTGCACGTACAACCCCTTGGTTGACGTTGATCCGGCGCACAAAGCAGTTCGGATCGGATCAGCCAGCCAGCTGCCCACCATCGATCTCGAAGACTGTTCCTGTCACAAAACGCGCTTCCTCGCTGCCAAGCCACGCAACCGCGCCGGCTATTTCTTCCGGTTCGCTCGACTCGCCGCCGTTCAACTTGGGAAAAAGCCGCTGGATGAGCGCATAATCCACGCCGTCGGGCAGCACGCTGGAGGCTGCGCCGGCCCGCACCGCACCCGGCGCTACGGCAATGGCGCGCACGCCGGCTGCGGCATGTTCGACCGCAATGGATTTGGTCAGCCCGATCAGCCCGGCCTTGGACGCGCAGTAATGCGCTGTATAGGCAATCCCGATCTGCCCGGCCGCCGATGCCATATTGATGATGCACCCCTTGGTCTTGAGCAATGCGGCAATTGCACCGCGGCAGATGATGAACGGCGCATCAAGGTTGATCGCCAGGACTTCACGCCAGGACGCGGTGGGCAGGTCGGCAAAATGTGACCAGCGCTGAATGCCGGCAATGTTGCACACCAGGTCAAGTTGCGGCAGCGCGTCCACGGCAGCGCCCACCATCTGTTCGCACGATGCGGCATCGGCGGCGTCAAACGGCAGGACCAGCGGGCGGCGGCCACCTGCCTCCAGCGCGTCGGCAATGGCGGCAAGACCCTCCTGATCGCGATCGGCAAGCGCCAGCATGGCGCCTTCGGCAGCCAGCCGCCTTGCCGTAGCAGCACCGATTCCGGCCGCCGCGCCGGTGACCAGCGCTGTTTTGCCCTCATAGCGTCCTTGCATCATGCTCTCTCCTCCTGCCGCCTTGTCGGTAGCGGTCGTGGCCGGTGTAGGACGTGCCCGGCTCTTGATCCAGTCGCTTGTGAATTGCGCAGCGCGACCGATCGACCGGATTGACAAGGCAGACAGTCAAGCCATGATAATTGCCATGGCGTGCGCTACGCCGCTGGGAGGACTGTGCATGGCTGACCCAAATTCTTTTGGCAATCGGGCGGAAAGTGGTGATCTGCAACCGCTGCTGACCCGGATGCAGGCGCTCGAGGATCGGGAGGAAATCCGCAATCTGATCGCCGGTTACGGACCGCTGGTGGATAGCGGCAACGCTGCGGGGGCTGCCGACATGTGGACAGATGACGGCAGCTATGCAGTGGGCGGCATGGGCCTGCATAGCGGGCGTGCAGCGGTAGAAACGATCCTCGACAGTGCCGGGCATCACGACCTCATCGGCAGCGGGGCTGCACATTTGCTCGGACCGGTAAAGATCGTGCTGGATGGCGACAGCGCCAGCGCTACAGGTCTCAGCATCGTCTTTCGCCACCAGGCAGATGGATTTGCCGCATGGCGGGTCAGTGCCAATCGCTGGGCTCTGGTGCGAACAGACGCAGGCTGGCGCGTGCAGCACCGCGACAACCGACTGCTCGATGGAGATCCGGCAGCGCGGGCGCTGCTGGCAGGTGATCCCGAGACCAGTTAAGCTTTAGAACGGGTCCGGCAGGTCTCCGGTCCGCACCGGGTGGCAGGCCATGAGCCCGCCACCCGGATTTCGAGACCAGCGTTTGCCAATCAGCTTGCGTAATTGGCCGCGATTTCCTGCAAGGCACGCACGACATCATTGCGGCGGTAACCCAACCGCTCCACCACATCGGCTGGCGGATCATAATAAAGATCACCGCCCCTGCCCCAGAAGATCGCACTATCGGGCAGCAGCGGGTGCTCCTCATCGCGCACCGGCGGCTTCTCGCGGCCCACTGCTTCGAACAGCGTGCCGAAATAATCCTGAAACGTCATGTTCTGATCGCCAACAAGGTAGGACGCGCCGCCCTCCCCGTTCTTGAGCGCACCTTCGATCGCAGTGGCGAGCGATCTGGTCGATATGAAGTTGGTGCCTCCGGGGGGAGCGAAATCGGGCATCGGGGCCATCTTGCCTTCGGCATATTGCACATAGGCGGCAAACATCGGCAGATCGAGGCCGGGTACATGGCCCAGCACGAAGGGCGCATTGATGCTCATGGCGCGAAAATTTTCGTCTGACAGCGCAGTGACCCCATCATCAGACAGCTTGCGCGATTCCACGTAAGGGTTCGTCGCCACCAATTGCGGCGCCACTTGCGGGTAATAGCTTCCCACATTGATCGCGACCTTGATGCCGGCGGCCTTAGCCGCTTCGAAAAAGCGCGGGATCCCCTTGCTGTTCGCCTCCTTCCAGTAATCCGCCCCCTGTCCTTCGGGGATATGGCGCACGTCATTGCCGGCGGTAAAGACCAGCGCATCAAAGCCGCGCAGCGCATGGCGGTTGTACTCGCCTTTCACGTAATCCACGCGCTCGAACGGCAATTGCGCCAGCGGGGTGTCGGCCACAGGCGGGGTTCGACCCGCGATCGTGACATCATGCCCCTGTGCGGCCAGATGCAAGGCAGCATCGCCGCCAATCATGCCGGCTCCGCCGACTACCAGAATTTTCATGCCATCGATCCTTTGTACTGCACCGCACCTGCGGCTGCTCTTGTCGTTGTCACAGGTTCAGGCCGTTGCCGGTGATGACCGGCACGTTTGTCCAGGTGTTGTTCTGGTCGCGATACCATCCTGCCGCCGCCAGCGCGCCGCCATCGACGTGAATGGTGCTGCCAGTGATCCACTGCGCCTTGTCGCTCGCCAGGAACAGGATCGCATCCGCGCAATCGCCAGGCTGGCCAAACCGGCCCAGCGGGATCCAGCGCGGGATATGATGCTGATGTTCCTTGCCGATCGCGACGCTGACCGGAACCTGCGGCGTTTCGGTCGTTTCAGGTGCAATCTGGTTGACCCTGATGCCTTCGGGACCAAGTTCCAGCGCGAGGCTTTGCGTAAAACCGGTCAGCCCGGCCTTGCCCGCGGCATAGACCGCGAGATTGGGAATGCCTCTGAAGCCTTCGATGGACGACACCGTGACGATGGCGCCGCCCGGTCCAGCCTTGCGCAGCAGCGGAATGGCGCTGCGGGTGACGGACAGCACCTGCGTCAGATTGACGGTAAGAACCTTGTCGATGTCTTCATCCGACATGGCTTCGTGCGGCTTCCACACGCCAAGCGAATCGCCCACGTTGTTCACCAGCACGTCCACTGCGCCCCAGCTGTCGGAGATCTGCTGCATGGCGGCTGCGACATCGGCCTGCTTCGTCACATCGCCTGAAATGCACAATGCCGCGTCGCCGAGCGCAGTGCGCGCTTCGGCGAGTCGATCTGCATCCTTTTCGATGATGGCGACCTGCGCGCCTTCGTCTCTGAATGCTTCGGCAGTGGCGCGGCCGATACCGACACCTCCGCCGGTGATCAGCACCTTCTTGCCGGCAAATGCCTTTGTCATACAAGCTCTCCTCTTGTTATGCGTAGCGAGGACGGTCGCATGTTTGCGCAGATCGGGCAAGCGTGCGCGCGGCGTGCTGCACCCGAGGTCAGTCCCAGCGGGCCAGTGGCGGCAGGCTCATCAAGATTGCATCGATGTTGCCGCCCGTCTTGAGGCCGAACAGGGTGCCGCGATCGTAAACCAGGTTGAACTCGGCATAACGACCACGCCATTCCAGCATCTGTCGCCGGTCGGCTTCTGACCATTCCTGCCCCATGCGCCTGCGCACGATCGGCGGAAATGCGGCGAGGAACGCCTCTCCCACATCTCGGGTAAAAGCGAAGTTTGCGTTGAAGGCTGCTTCGTCCGTGCATTCCAGATGATCGTAGAAAATGCCGCCGACACCGCGATGGACACCGCGGTGGGGGATGTAGAAATAGCTGTCCGCCCACTCCTTGAAGCGTGGGTAAAACCCTTTGTCATGCCGATCGCACGCCGCTTTCAACGTGGCGTGGAAATGCTCGGTGTCACGCGCGTCGGGGATCGGCGGGTTAAGATCGGCCCCGCCGCCAAACCAGGCGTTCTGTGTCGTGAGGAAGCGCGTATTCATGTGCACCGCAGGGACATGCGGATTGGCCATATGCGCAACCAGACTGATGCCGGTTGCAGTAAATTGCGGATGCTCGGCGCTGGCGCCGTTGATGGTGGCGGCAAATTCCGGCCGGAATGATCCGTGCACGGTCGACACGTTTACCCCGACCTTCTCGAACACCTGCCCCTTCATCACTGCGCGGACGCCGCCGCCGCCTTCCTGTTCACCATCTTCGGTGTCGCGTTGCCACGCCGTGCGCATGAAGCGGGCATCACTGCCCGCCTCCTGCTCGATGGCTTTAAAGGCAGCGCAGATCCTGTCGCGCAGGTTTTCGAACCAGTGGCGGGCAGCGATGCTTTGTTCGGACCAGTCGTTCTTTTCTTCCATAGGGAGAGCGACTTGCCAAACCCTGCCTGCTGCGGCAATAGCGTTCGCATGGTTCCCTTTTCGTTCGCAAATCAGGAATGGCGGCTGGTGGCAATGCGCGCGTTGTTCTGGCCCCGGGAAAACGCGCTCGTCGTCGCCGATCTCCATCTGGAAAAAGCGAGTTTCTTTGCGGGCACCGGGCAGATGCTGCCTCCTTATGACAGCCGGGAAACGCTCGAACGTGTGGCGCAGGCATTACGGATGACGGGGGCGCGTCGGGTGTATACGCTTGGAGACAATTTCCACGATGCCAACGGGCCGCAACGGCTTGAGCCGCATGCGCGCGGGATGCTTGATGCGCTGACCCGCGCCGTGGACTGGGTGTGGATAACGGGCAATCATGATGAAGCGCACAGCCCGGCTGGGCATGGCAGGATCGATGCGCCCGGCGGGACCGAGGTTGACGAACTGGAGGTTGGCGGCGCGCTGCTGCGCCATCAGGCAAAGCCGGGAGAGACCAGGGTGGAGCTGTCAGGTCACTACCATCCCCGATTGCAGATCAAGGTGCGGGAGCGGCGGATCGTCCGGCCTTGCGTGGTGATGAGCCAGTCCGACAGCGACACCGCGACCGGCCGGATGATCCTGCCGGCGTTCGGATCGTTGACTGCCGGCATGGACGCAGGTGACAAGACCATCATGAAGGCGATGCAGCCTGCCTGCCGGATCGCTGCAAAGGTCCCCGTGGCGGACCGGCTGCTCGATTTCCCACTGTGGCAGGCAGAACGCCGCGCCGGGCAGCAGGTTGCCTGACGTTTGCGAAGCGCCTGGCAAGCGCGGCAAGCGGAACCGGATGATCAAGGCTGGCAGCCAGCTTGTGCAAGGCCGCTTGCGCCTCTATATTTGATTTGAACTGAGCAGATGCGTTTGTTGTCTTTGCGACAGACGTTTTTGCCGCTAAGCGCACAGCATCTCCGGGCAATCGCGTCCGGTTCATCCGTTTTAACGAAGCAACTTCAGGAGAAGACCCCATAGCACGCCCACCCCGCCGCTCATTGCAACCGCCGGTCAAAAGCGGACCGCGTTTCAACAACATGATCCAGGTTGACAAGGTCCGCGTCATTGACGGCGAAGGCGAAAATCTGGGCGTGATGTACACACGCGAAGCGATCGAGCGCGCTGCGCAGGATGGCCTGGACCTGGTCGAGGTCTCGCCTAACGCCGATCCGCCAGTGTGCAAGTTCCTCGATGTTGGCAAGTTCCGCTACGAAGCGCAGAAGAAGGCCAATGCGCAGCGCAAGACGCAAAGGACGCAGGAACTCAAAGAGATCAAGATGCGTCCGAACATCGACGATCATGATTATGATGTGAAGATGCGCAATGTGACAAAGTTTCTGGATAACGGGGACAAGGTGAAACTGACGCTGCGGTTCCGCGGCCGTGAAATGGCGCATCAGGAACTGGGCATGGATCTTCTCAAGCGTGTGCAGGCAGACGTTGTCGAAGTAGCCAAGGTGGAAGCATATCCTCGCCTCGAAGGCCGTCAGATGCTCATGGTGCTGGCACCCAAGTAACGGGGCAAAAGCGGCGCTGCACCTTGCCTGCAGGTAATGTTCCGAGCGGCATCAACCCGGCAGACATAAGGCGCCGCTGTATCCTGCAGCCTCTCGACGCCAGCAGAAGTTTCATTGTGTTGCGACAGGAAGCTGTTCAGCAGAGCATAAGCGCTGGCCCGGCGTGCTGCCTTGCTCCCGTGTTCGCCACTGGTTAAGGTTGCAAATGAAACATGCTTTTGTGGCTATCTGCAGCAGGCGCATGTAAAGCAGGACTTCTTTCATGACCGACACGTCACATCCCGATACCTCCACTCCGCGCCGCAAACCCAAGCAGTCGCTTGATACAATCGGCGGCCGGCCGATCAGCCCGACCACCGCGATGATGGGGCACGGTTTTGATCCGATCCTTTCTGAAGGTGCGCTCAAGCCACCGATTTTCCTTACCTCCACCTTTGCATTCGAAAGTGCCCAGGCTGGCAAGCAACATTTCGAACAGCTGACCGGAAAACGATCCGGCGGTGCCGAAGGTCTGGTCTATTCCCGCTTCAACGGCCCCAATCAGGAAATTCTCGAAGACCGCCTTGCGATCTGGGACGGGGCCGAGGAAAGCCTGGTGTTCTCATCGGGGATGTCGGCTATCGCAACCCTGCTGCTCGCCTCGTGCAGTGCCGGTGATGTTATTCTGCATTCCGGGCCGCTTTACGCCGCAACCGAGGGTTTCATCGCCAAGGTGATGTCGCGTTATGGCGTTCGTTATGTCGACTTCGCCGCCGGCGCAAGCCGTGACGACATGGCACAAGCGCTGCAGCAGGCCCGCGACCTGGCGCAGGAACACGGCGGCAAGCTGGCGCTTATCTATCTGGAAAGCCCGGCAAATCCGACGAATGCCCTGGTCGATATCGAGGCTGTTGCCGATCTGCGTGACGCAGCCTTCGGCGAGGATGAGCGGCCGCCGATCGCCATCGACAACACGTTTCTTGGACCCTTATGGCAGCAACCGCTGCACCACGGCGCGGACATCGTCATCTACTCGCTGACGAAGTATATCGGTGGCCACTCCGATCTGGTCGCAGGCGGTCTGTCGGGCGCAAAAAGCCTGATGGATCCGATCCGCGCCCTTCGCAACACCATGGGCACCATTTGCGACCCGAACACGGCCTGGATGCTGCTCCGCAGTCTGGAAACGGTGGAATTGCGCATGTCCCGCGCAGGCGAGAATGCCGCGCGGGTCTGTGCGTTTCTCAAGGATCATCCAAAGGTGGCGGGTCTGGGCTATCTCGGCCTGATTGCCGACCCATCCCAGAAGGATATCTACGACCGGCATTGCACCGGAGCGGGTTCCACTTTTTCGCTGTTCATCAAGGGCGGTGAGAAGGAAAGTTTCGCTTTTCTTGATACGCTGAAGATAGCTAAGCTCGCCGTCAGTCTTGGCGGAACAGAAACACTGGCGAGCCATCCGGCCGCCATGACGCATCTGTCCGTACCCGACGATCGCAAGGCGCGGCTTGGCATCACTGACAATCTGGTGCGGATCTCCATCGGCATTGAAGATGCAGATGATCTGATTGCCGATTTCGACCAGGCGCTGGCACAGGTCTGATCAGGCCAGGACGCTGGTTTGCATCAGCAATTCAACCAGCAGCGGCGGGACAGTCTTGGATCTTCCGAGCCTGCCCGCCCGCTGCTTGCCAACCTAGCTGACGATTAGCTGCCCGGCCGCCACTGCCGCCGGTCCTCGGCATTGCGCAGCACATCATAGGCAAGCTGAAGGCGGTGAAATTCCTTGGCGGCATCCTTGTCGCCGGGCTTCACGTCAGGATGGACTTCCTTGGCGCGCACCCGCCATGCTTTCTTGATCGCGGCAAAATCGACGTCGACCTCCAGCCCGAGCACTTCCAAGGCGCGCATCTCGTCCGCGCTGCGGGTGCCATCGCCCGATCCTGCCCAGCTGTAATGCGCCGATTCGCTGTAGCCTGAATTGTCGCGTCGTTCATCGGCAGCGCGCGCTGCGGCCTCTTCCTTGTTCAGACCAGCGAAATAATCCCACCCGCGGTTATATTCTCCGGCATGCGTCTGGCAGAAAAACCAGCGTTCCGGACTGTTCGGGGATTTGGGCGCGGGGCAATCACCGACCGCTTCGCAGCCGACCCGATCGCAAAGCCGCACATTCTGCGCCTCGCGTCCAGCTTCGTAGCCGCGCCAGCGAGGAAAGCCCCAGTCATTGGATTGTCGCGATCTGGCCATGGCTCAGCCGATAGCCAAATCGCGATCAGAAAGCGACCCTTCCTATTGCACCGTAACAGTGACCGCGCGGCGGTTCTGTGCCCAGGCCTGCGGGTCCGATCCCATGGCTACCGGACGCTCCTTGCCATAGCTGACCGTATTAATGCGTGTGGCCGGTATGCCGAGGCTGACCAGGAAGTTCCTGGTGGCATTGGCCCGCCGCTCGCCTAGTGCAAGGTTGTATTCGCGCGTGCCGCGTTCGTCGGCATGGCCTTCGATGGTGACCTGCTTGTTGGGATATTGCATCAACCACTGCGCCTGGCTGCGCAGGATGCCTTGATCAGTGGTATCGACGTTGTACTCGTCGGTGTCGAAGAACACCCGATCCGACGCGACTGAAGCGATGAAATCGGCCTGGCTGCCCGGAACGACGGCAGCCCCTGCGCCGGTATTCATGCCACCCGATCCTTGCGTTGGCGGAGCAACCGGCTCTGGCGGAAGTTCATCGGGTGTAGTCTTGCAGGCAGCAAGTGCCAAAGTACCCATCGCCAACACAGCGATTCGCGAGACGGCAGTGCGGGTTCGACCCACATGGATGTTCCTAAGCATTGGCAATTCCTCCTGTTCAATTCCACCACAACGCCGCGATGCTATCCAAGATCCGCGGGGCTGTCTTGCCCAATTGTGCAACCTTGCAACGCTATGCGCAAATTGTCACGCAGCTTGCCCACGGCAGAGTAGAATACCCTTTCAGGGCAGCACCGGACCCCATGACGGATCAGAGGCATCGACTGGTGTCTGCAACTGGCGCAGGTTCTTGCCTGTCAGATCGACCTGCCACAATTGCGACTTGCCACTGCCGCGCGCCGTCCTGAAGAACTGCACGATCCGGCCATTGGGGCTCCACGTCGGTGCTTCATCCTGCCACGCGTCGGTAAGGAAGCGCAAACCGCCACCCGACGGGCTCATCGTGGCGATCCGGAAATTGCCGCCCATGTGCGTAAAGGCGATCTGGTCGCCGCGCGGGCTCCATTCCGGCGTTGCCGAACGCCCGCCAAAGAAGCTGATGCGGCGCTGCCCGGTACCATCGGCGTTCATCAAATAGAGTTGCTGACCGCCTGACCGGTCGCTTTCAAACACGATCTGCCTGCCGTCAGGTGAATATGATCCGCCGATGTCGATGCCAGGCGTATCGGTCAACCGCACCGGCTGCCCTCCTGTTGCCGGCACGCGGTAGATATCGGTATTGCCGCTCACGGCCATGGAATAGAGGATGTACTGTCCGTCAGGTGACCAGCGTGGAGCAAAGGTAGGATTGCTGCTTTGCGTGACAAGTGTCTGCGTCTTGGTGTTCACGTCATAAACGTAAATGCGCGGATTGCCGTCGGTATAGGAGAGATAGGCAATCTTCGAATAATCAGGGGAGTAGCGCGGCGTGAGCGCCGTGGTGGACCCGCTGGTGATGAAGCTGTGGTTAGCGCCATCGGAATCCATGATGGCAAGCCGCTTCATCCGGTTTCCCTTGGGTCCGGTTTCGGCGATATAGGCAATCCGGCTGTCGAAGAACGGGCTTTCGCCTGACAGCCGGGAGTAGACCATGTCGGCGCATTTATGCGCGGCCCGGCGCCAATCGGCAGGCGCGACGACATAGCCTTCGCGAACCATTTCCTGTTGCAGCGCCACATCATAAAGGTAGCAGCCAACCGTCAGCTGATCGTCTGGCGCTGCCCGTACGAAGCCCTGCACCAGCATTTCGGCGCCAAGCGGGGCCCACCTGCCAAACTGCGGGGCGGTCGCTTCGGAAAAGGCGATCGACGGCAGCGCGTCCGGCCCGACCGGCCGGAACAGCCCATTGTTTTTCAGATCGGCGGTAATGATACGGGCCAGTTCGCGGCCCAGCGCTTCTGTATTGCGGGGCGAGGCCGGGGTCGCGACATTGGCGCTGGTGGGAAAGGCGGGAATGGCGATGCCCAGATCTTGCCATTCGCTTTCATCCGAAACCGATCCGGTCAGACCGCCGGCAGGTGCCTCCTGCGCCATTACCGGGGCAAATGACAGCGCAGCGACGGCCGCGGCAGCAAACATGGCTGATCTCAGCATCCTACAATCTCCGATCGAAGCGGAACGCGTCGACGCGCTTCCAATTGTCAAAAAACTCATCCGGCAGATCAAAAGGTGCGGCAAGCTGCACGGCTCGCACGGCGATCTCGGCGTGCCGGTCTTTCTGCGCGGCGTTGGCGTCAGTCACGCCCGACTGCGACACCACGCGCGGCCGGCCTTTCAGGCTTCCGTCGCGGTTCATTTCCCATGCAAGCACCGTCACCAGCTTTTCGCTGTCCACCCCCTGGGGCGCGGTCCAGTGTGGCTTGAGCTGACGCGCAATGGCCGAAGACAGCGCAGCGGCGGTGAGCGGTCCGGCACGTTGTGCAGGTTGATCGGCATCGCTCCCGCTGCCGCCGGTGCCGGCGAGAAAGTCGCGGCCAAGCCTGCTGCCGCGTGCCGGCGCCGCCGTCGTTGGCGCAGACCGTGCCTGGGGCTTTGCCTCGGCCTGTGCGGGCGCCTGCTCCGTTCGCTGTGCCGGCCCGGTTGGCTGTGCCGGTGCCTTGGGTCGCGCTTGGGGTCGCGCTTGCGGCCTTGGCTTGGGCTGGGGCTCCGGTTGCGCTTCTGGCTGGGGCTGCTGGCGTGGTGGCTGTCGGCGAGGCTGGCGCTGGGGCTGCACCTGCGGCGTGGGCGAGGGCGCAGGCCGTGCGACAGGTTGCGGCTCAGGTGCCGGTTGCGGTTCAGGCGCGGGTTGTGGCGGGCTTGGTGCACCTGTCTGTTCAGCAACAGACGGCGCCGGATTGGCCATGGGATTGGGCGACACCGATTCCAGTGCAATTGTTTCTGATACGGTAACCGTGATCCGTTCGGGGATCGGCACGGCCGCCGGATCCTTGTCCGTCACCATCAGCGCGGCGAACAACGCCACATGTGCTGCAATGGCGACGCCCAGTCCCCAGCGTTCCTCTTGCCCGAACGGTGCACGTTCCCGATCCGGGGGAGCAGGTGAAAGCCTTTGCATGTCTGACAGAGTGCCTACGGGCTTTCCGCTGAACCGTTGGTGACCAAGGAAATCTGCCGGAAACCTGCATTGTTGAGAGCGCCCATGACCGCAACGACCCGGCCATAGTCCAGCGCACGATCGGCACGAAGGACCACAGGCGACGTTTCGCCGCTGCCGGTAGAAAGAAGCGTCAGGCGTTCGGAAAAGGCACCCGCGGGGATCCGCTCCTCATCGATGAAAATGCGCCCGTCTGCATCAAGGGAGACAACCAGCGGCGTGTCCTCGTCGGGAAGTGCTTCTGCCTGGCTGTCGGGCAGTTCGACCGGAACGCCCGCCATCAGCAAGGGCGCGGCGACCATGAAGATGATGAGCAGCACCAGCATGACGTCCACCATCGGCGTGACGTTGATCTCCGCCATGGGTGCACGCCCGCCACGTCCACGCCGCCCGCGTGTCATGCCTGCGCTGGACGTCCTCATTGCAAGTTCACTCCGCTTCCAGTTCCCGGCTCAGCGACGCATGGAACCGGTCCGCAAAGCGGTAAAGCCGGTTTTCAAAGCCGTTAACGCGAAAGGAAAAGCGGTTGTAGGCAATCACCGCCGGAATTGCCGCAAACAGGCCGATGGCGGTCGCAAACAAGGCTTCCGAAATACCTGGCGCTACCACGGCAAGGCTTGTGTTCGACTGTGCACCGATCTGGAAAAAGCTGTTCATGATGCCCCATACCGTGCCGAACAGGCCGACGAACGGGGCCACGGAGCCGACTGTTGCAAGGAAATTGAGCTGCACTGCCAGCTGATCGCTTTCATGGGTCACGGCCGCATCCAGCGCCGATGCCAGGCGCTGGCGCAGCCCGTCACGATCGGCGACGCCGTTGCGCGTCGAGCGCCGCCACTCGCCAAGCGCTGCGGCAGCGACCCGCCCTGATGGCACCGACTTGCCTTCGGCGCCGACGAGCGCTTCCAGATCGTCGGACCGCCAGAAGGATTTTTCGAAATGCCGGTTCTGCTCGTTCAGGCGCTTCATCTTCATGATGAACGAGACGATGATCGCCCAAACCCAGACTGAGGCGAGCAGCAATCCGGCCATGACCAGCTGCACCACGATATCGGCTTCGAGGAAAAGCGTCAGCGGGTCGAGCCGGGTCGGAGCGGCAGGAACAGCCGTAGCAGCCGCAAGTATGGAAAAACTCATCAATGTTCAGCCTCTATCCGGGACAGGCCCGGCAATCTTTGCAAATTGGCGATATGCGTCAACCCAGGCATCGGGTTGTCGGCGCGGTCGACCGTCGGGGCCGACAAAGACGACCCGGATCGTCATCTGCGCAATCAGCGTTGCATCGCGCAATGCACGCTGCACCAGCCGGCAGGAAGTTGCGCTGACGTTCTGTGCGGTTGTCTCAAGCATGATGGTGTCACCCAGCCGGGCGGAGGCTGCATAGCGAATGGACAGGTCGCTGATGACATACGCCCCCTCGCCAGCCTCGAAGCTCGCGCGTTGGTCAATGCCCAAGAGGTCTAGCAGGTCAGACCGTGCACGCTCGAACCAGCGCAGGTAATTGGCATGGTAAACCACGGCCGAAAGATCGGTATCTTCGAAAAAAACCCGCAGGGCATAATGATGCACCTGATCGCGAATCATTCCGGAGAGAGGTTGCGGCAAGCAGGTTTCCATGACCGGCAGGCCATATCCGGCGGGCAAACAGGCGGCAAGCACCATCGTAGGCCATGCGCGCTGCTCTTGATCCATACCGGACCTGTGGCCCGGCGACTGCGGACGGCAGTATTACCGGCTATCCTGCAGGCGCAACCATCGCGCCCAGCATTCTTCCGCCAACAAGATGCACATGCAGATGCGGCACCATCTGCCCACCGTCGGCGCCAATGTTGCAGATCATGCGGTATCCCGGCTCCACCAGATCGAGCTGCCGGGCAACAGTGCCGACCGCACGCACAAAGCCCGCAATCTCGTCATCACTGGCGCGCGCGCTGAAATCGTCCCAGCTCACATAAGCGCCTTTGGGCAGGACCAGCACATGCTTTTGCGCGACAGGTGCGATGTCGTTGAAGGCAAACGCCCAATCATCCTCATACACCTTGTCACACGGCAGGTCGCCCCTCAGGATCCTGGCGAAGACGTTCTGCGTGTCATAGGGAGCGGCCGGATCGACAGGTGTCATGCAGGTGTCCTTGCGGCTTTTTCAGCAATGCCGGAGATGCCTTCGCGCCGGGACAGTTCTTCAAGCACATCGGTCACATGCAATCCGCGGGCCGCGAGCAATACGCACAGGTGAAAGACCAGATCCGCCGCTTCTGCGACCAGTTCCTCGTCCGATCCGGCCAGAGCTGCGATGACCGTTTCCACCGCTTCTTCGCCCAGCTTGCGTGCAGGCAGCTCAGGTATGGACATCAGCCGGGCAACATAGCTTGCGGCAGGATCGGTTCCCCTGCGGCTGGCGATGGTATCGGACAGGCGTATCAGGAGATCGTCGGCCATGGCTTCGTGCATTGGCGCGCCTTTCCGGCAAAAGCAATGGCGCCCACAGCAAAGTGCGATGAAAAGCCGCGTCGCTTCTGCGTTGCCCTCATGACCGCGCCGGCAGTCCGGCAGCACGCAGCGCCGCGTGCGCCTCGGCAATGGTATGCTCGCCAAAATGGAAGATCGATGCCGCCAGCACTGCACTTGCATGCCCGCGCGTCACACCCTCGACCAGATGGTCAAGCGTGCCGACCCCGCCGCTGGCGACAACTGGCACCGGCACGGTATCGGCAATCGCGCGCACCAGATCAAGATCATAGCCGCGTCGGGTGCCGTCGCCGTCCATCGAAGTGACAAGCAGCTCGCCTGCGCCAAGCTCGGCAAGTCTGCGCGCGTGGTCCACCGCGTCGATCCCGGTGGCCCGACGCCCGCCATGGGTAAAGATTTCCCACCGCTTTTCCACAGCCGTGTCACCGGACCTGTCACCAGTCTTGTCCACAAGCCGCGCATCAACTGAGGCAACGACGCACTGGCTGCCGAAGCGCTCGGCGATGTCGGCAATGACCTGGGGACGCGACACCGCGGCGGAGTTTACCGCCACCTTGTCTGCGCCGGCCAGAAGGAGTGCGCGTGCGTCCTCCGCGCCGCGCACGCCGCCGCCCACTGTCAACGGCATGAAGCAGACTTCCGCCGTTCGGCGCACGATGTCGAGCAGAGTGCCCCTGCCCTCATGCGTGGCGGAAATATCGAGAAAGCACAATTCGTCCGCGCCTGCCTGATCATAAGCGCGGGCCTGTTCGACCGGATCCCCCGCATCGACCAGATCGACGAAGTTGACGCCCTTCACCACCCGTCCGTCGGCTACGTCGAGGCATGGAATGACGCGGATGCGAACCGTCATTGTCTGCGCGCCACCGTCAGCGCCGCAGCCAGATCGAGCCGCCCGTCGTAAATCGCGCGCCCGGCAATCACTCCCGTGATCCCTTCATGGGCGCAGGCATGCAGGCGTTCGATATCGGAAAGATCGGCAACGCCGCCGCTGGCGATGACAGGCAGATCCACCTGGCGGGCAAGATCGACGGTGGCCGCAATGTTGCACCCTTTGAGCAGGCCATCGCGCCCGATGTCGGTGAACAGGATCGCCGCCACGCCCGCGTCCTCGAACCTGTGCGCCATGTCTGCGACCGGAACGTCGGAAATCTGCGCCCAACCGGCTGTCGCCACCATGCCGTCGCGGGCATCGACAGCCACTACGATGCGGCCGGGATGCTTGCCGGCCAGTGTTCGCACAAGGTCAGGATCCGTAAGCGCGGCCGTGCCGATGACGATCCGTGCCACGCCGAGCGCGAGCCAGCGTTCTGCCGCATGCGCGGTGCGGATGCCGCCGCCAAGCTGCACCTCGCCTTCAAACGCAGCAACGATGGCCTCGATGGCAGGGGCATTGCGCGCCTCGCCGGCAAAGGCTCCGTCCAGATCCACGACATGGAGATGACTTGCTCCTGCCTTGGCGAATTGCTTTGCCTGCGCTGCCGGATCGTGGCTGTAGACTGTGGCGCTATCCATGGCGCCTTCGGACAGGCGGACGACCTGGCCGGCCTTGAGGTCAATTGCAGGATATACGATCATGCGCGTGCCCTAGCACCGCTCAGGACGGGCGCAAGGCATCCTTGGACAGATGCGTGATGCGGCAGGCCAGGTCTGCCTCGCCGGACGCGATGATGAGATGGTCGCCGGCATCGATCAGCCCTGTGGTGAACACGACATTGTCCACATACATCGCTTCTGCCAACGGCGCCGTGAGCGCAGCGTTCGCCTCAAGCAGCGGGCTGTGCTGCGTTGCCAGGGTTATTGCCGGGTCAGCAGGGGCGAGCAGCGACCAGAACGTGCGGTAGATGCCGATCGCGCCATCCGGCTCCACGCCGTGCCATAACGAAAGCCAGCCTTCCATGTCGGCAATCCGCGTCAGGACAGGCGGCGCGCCGCCGCCAAGCCGCGCGGTTGACGTGGTTGCCGCATGTGACCGGATGCACGTTTGCTCATGCGGCTTCCAGTGCAGCGCATCGGGGGACCGGGCCAGGTTGATGGAAGGTCCGGCCCGCCATTTGGCCCCGGGCGGATAGGCAGGATAGCTGGTACCGAGCGGCCGGGTCTGTGCCCAATAGGCACCACCGATAAGACCGTTAAACAGCACCATGTCCTTGTTCTGATGGTCGAGGATCAGGCCCTGCAAGGCCCAATCGAGGCCATCGTTCGAAGTGTAAAGACAAGTCCCCTGCCGTTGCGCAGATACACAGCACGCGGTCAGGAAATAGCGCCCTTCGATGACGCTGATGCGTGGATCCTCCACCCCATAGCTCTGGAAGTCGGCTGCAGGCGCAATCGCGCGGTCGTAATGAACGCGCACCACTTCCAGACCATCGGCAGAAAGCTCGACCGGCAGCAACCATGACAGGCTCGTTAGACCAAAGGTCGGCCACTGCCCCCCTGCAACAAGGAAAGTGCGTGGATCGGTCCTGTCCACATCGCTTAAGAGCCAGCCATTCAGCCGATAAGCACCATCTTCCCAGCGGATCGCATGAACTGCTCCATCCCACACCGGCTGCCTCAACGCCTCTGCCACTCTGACCATCAGCAGCAGATTGCCGTTCGGCAGGCGCGCCAATGCAGGATTGAAAGCGCCAAGCACGTAAGTGTCGGCCGCAAACCTGCCCGCCAGCGGTGATCGCGCAAGATCGACATCTGCCGGCGTGAACACCAGCTGGTCGTGCAGATGGTCAGGCACGGGTATCGCGCTGCATGACGACCAATTCCTGAACGACAGTGCGATCAGGCTGCGTCAGGGCAAAATGCACCGACACGGCAATATCTTCCGCGCGCAGCATTGTTTCATCAGCGATCCGTTGCGCTTGCTGCTCAGGCGTGATCTGCGGCTTCTGCAGATCGGTTCCCACCAGCCCCGGCACGATCAGGCTCACCTTGATGCCCTGTTCGCCGACTTCTCTGCGCAAAGCCTCGGCAAACCCGTGAATGCCGCTTTTCATGGCAGCATAGACGGTCGATCCGCCGCCCAGCTTGTGCACCGAATATGACCCGATCAGTACGATATGTCCAACGTCGCTGAACTGTTTGCAAGCCTTGTGCGCGCCGACGACATAATGCGTGAAATCTGCGGCAATGGCATAACGCAGATCATCCTCGTCAATATCGGTCAGCCCGCCTTCCCCGAACCCGGCGTTGAGAACGGCGATATCGTAGCTGCCAAGCGTCTGCTCCCCCTCATGGAAGAAGCGGTCGAGCCCTTCGCGCGTCGCAAGATCGCAGACAACACCGTGTCCTGTGCCTACTTCGGCAATCCGGCTGAGCGCGTCATCCAGATGTGCTGCGTCGCGCCCGCAGATGAACACCTCTGTTCCCTCAGACGCAAGCAGCACCGCGATGGCTCTGCCGATCCCGGTCGTGCCGCCGGTAATCAACGCCTTGCGTCCCTTCAGCGAAGGCATCGCCGTATGCGCGTCCGACGATGCGACCTGATCCTTCACCATGCAAATTCCTTCATGCAGCGAAAAATCGCCTTGTTACGGTCGCCAGTCGAGAAAGCGGGCCAGAAAGCCGAGACCATACTGCTGGCTTTTCTCCGGATGAAACTGCACGCCCATGATATTGGCACGCGCAACCGCTGCCGCCAGTTGACTGCCATGATCGGTCAACGCCGCCAGATCATGAGGATCGGCCGGGACAAAGTGATAGCTGTGCAGGAAATATGCCTCGCCAGGCAGGATCAGCCCTGCTTCTGCGGCCGGTGATGTCGGACATACATCGTTCCAGCCCATATGGGGCACCTTGATCGACGAGGCCGGGATCTGTGAAGCGGAGGTTTGCGCGGCTTTGGCCTGCTCCCGATCATTGCCAGCGCCGGCAATTGGCAGGACTTCGCCATCAATCCAGCCCAGCCCTGCATGAACGCCATGCTCCATTCCGCGCCGGGCGAGCAATTGCATGCCGACGCAGATGCCGAGGAACGGCACACCCTCGGTCCGCACGCGCGCTTCCATCGCCTCCACCATGCCTGTCACATTGCGCAGCGCAGCCGCACATGCTCCGAACGCACCGACGCCGGGGAGGACGATACGGTCGGCCCGACGCACGACTTCGGGGTCGCTGGTGACGATTGGCCGGTCCGCTCCCGCAGCAACAAGGGCGCTGACCACCGAATGAAGGTTGCCGGCCCCGTAATCGATCACCACCAGCCGTGTCGTCATCCTTACGTCTCGATCGTGCCGCTGCCCAGCATGCCCTTGGTCGAAGGAACAGCGTCGCTCTTGCGCGGATCGATCCCGACAGCCTGCCGCATGGCCCGGGCAAACCCCTTGTAGATGGCCTCGATCACATGATGGTTGTTGTTGCCGTAAAGAAGCTCGATGTGCAGCGTGATGCCGCAGGCCTGCGCCACGGAATGGAACCAGTGTTCGAACAGTTCGGTATCCATCTCGCCAAGGCGCGACTGGGTGAACCCTGCTCGCCAGACCAGATAAGGGCGACCCGAGATATCGAGCGCGACCCGGGCAAGCGCCTCGTCCATGGGAGAGAACGCTTCACCGTAACGAATAATGCCCTTGCGGTCCTGCAACGCCTGGTCAAGCGCCTGCCCAAGGGCGATGGCGCTGTCCTCGACCGTGTGGTGCTGGTCGACATGCAAATCGCCAGCGATTCGCATCGTGACATCGATGAGCGAATGACGCGAAAACTGTTCCACCATGTGGTCGAGAAAGCCGATGCCGGTGGCAACGTCGAACACGCCCGTTCCATCGAGCACAACCTGTACGTCGACATCGGTTTCGTGGGTCTTGCGCCTGATCGTGCCTGTCCGCATGCGGCCGCTATAGGCAAGCGGCCCTGCCGCGCAAGCCCATTCCCGTCGTGCGGCCTTTCACTGCCTTTGCCCTTGGCTGGATCATCCCCGAGGCTGGACCTGCTCCAACGCTGCACCGCCACCCGGATGCGCCCGATGTTCCGGCTCGAGCTCCTTGCGAGGCTGCCGTCGCAGGCTGGCAGGGTTAGTTTCCCGCTTGACCGGGCGGCACCGGGTTGCCAAGCCGAGGCGATGACACATAGCGCACCAGACAGCCTGATCCCCTATGACGAAATCGTGCAGGAAGCCTTGCGCGCGGTGGTCGGACGCGTGCTGAACCAGGTGCAGGCAGGCGGCGGCATGTTGCCGGGTGCGCATCATTTCTACATCACCTTCAACACAGGTGCCGCAGGGGTCGACATTCCCGAGCGCCTGCGAGCGCGCTTCCCCGATGAAATGACCATTGTTCTGCAAAACAAGTTCTGGGATCTTGAAGTTACCGACACGCAGTTTTCCGTGGGCCTGAGCTTCAACCAGCTGCCATCGAAACTGGTGATCCCGTTTGCCGCGATCACCTCCTTTGTCGATCCTGCCGTGGATTTCGGATTGCAATTTCAGGCAGCCGTTTCCGAAGCAGAGCCTGAACCGCATGATGACGCTCACAATGATTCTGCCGAACCGCACAAGCCCGGGCAGGAACGCACCAAAGATGCAAGCGTTGGGGGCGATGAAGGCGATGGGGACGGATCAAACGTCGTAACTGTCGATTTCGGCAAGAAGAAATGACGTGCCGCCGGCATCGGCCGGGCAAAGGGCAGCAAGACAGTAAAGAGGTATCAATGGCCAAACGTCGCCGCGTGCCGGGCATCAGTCCCAACCCGATGACCAATCTCATCGTCACTGACATCATGTTGCGCACGATCAGCCTCGCTGCGCGGCGGGTTGCTCAGGCCGAGCTGCTCAAGACGGGCTTGCGCGGGAAGGAAGCAGAAAAGCTGGCGAAACGCAAATCCCTACGTCGCACCCTGTTTTCAGCAGGGCTCGCGCGCCTTGCGACCCGGTCCATTCCCGGAGCGATGGTGGTGAGCGGCGGAGTGTTTGCCAAGACATTGTACGACCGGTCGAAAAGCCGCCGCGCCAGGCACGAAGGCAACAAGAAGCTGCAGAAAAGCCTGGCCAAGGCTGAAGATTGACAACAGCTCTGCCGCTGGGGTGCGGGAGTTTCATGACCTGTTGCATTGCGATCTCGGGCTTGACCGTGGGTGCGGCGCCAAGCATCAGCGGGCATGACCTTGTTCGATCCAGAAACTGATGCAACTGCCGCTTCTGCCCCGATAATGCATCGGCGTGGACTAATGCTCGTAATCTCCTCTCCATCGGGAGCGGGCAAGACAACGATTGCGCGCAAGCTGCTGGCCGCCGATGATCAGATTGCTCTTTCCGTTTCAGCAACGACCCGGCCGCGGCGGCCGGGCGAAACAGATGGCCGCGATTATCATTTCGTCAGCCAGACCGATTTTGACCAGATGGTCGAGGAACACGCCTTTCTGGAATGGGCCAAGGTGTTTGGTCACAGTTACGGAACGCCAAAGGCGCAAATCTGGTCGCGGCTGAAGGAAGGGCGCGACATCCTGTTCGACATCGATTGGCAGGGAACGCAGCAATTGCACCAGCGCGCCGAGGCCGATGTCGTGCCAGTTTTCATCCTGCCGCCAAGCATCGATGAACTTCGCCGCCGCTTGCAGTCCCGCGCCACGGACAGCGCTGACACCATCGATGCACGCATGGACCGAGCCAGAGCCGAAATCAGCCACTGGCACGATTATGACTATGTTGTTGTCAACGATGATGTGGAACGCTGCTATGACGAAGTGCGGCAGATTATCGCGGCCGAACGCCTGCGCCGGGCGAGGCAGACAGGCCTTGTTCCCTTCGTGCGTGCGCTGGTCGGCGACACCACGCATCCTCGCTCCAGCATATAGCGGGCCTCTTGCTCCTGCGTCTGCTTGACGTTAGTCCCCTGCCCAAACCAAGCTGACAAGGCTCGCCGCGACAGGCGGGCTGACCACAGCCTTTCAGCGGAGCAGCGGACATGGCTGATAAAGACGAACTGATCCGGCAAATCGATGCCGCTTTTGAAGACCGTGCGTCGGTGACACCGGCCAGCCATGCCGTTCGTCGTCCAGTCGAGACAGCCTTAAGCCTTCTCGACAGTGGCGATCTGCGTGTCGCGGAGTGCGATGGCGATGGCATCTGGACTGTGAACCAGTGGCTGAAGAAGGCTGTGCTGCTGTCCTTCCGGCTGAACGCAAACAGCCTTGTTCCCGCCGGATCTGGCGGTGCGCCGGCCTTTGACAAGGTGCCGTCCAAATTCGCTGGCTGGTCTCAGGCGCGCTTTGACGCTGCAGGATTCCGTGTCGTGCCCGGCGCCATCGTGCGCAGGGGCAGCCACATCGGCAAGGATGTCGTGCTTATGCCCAGCTTCGTCAACATCGGTGCCTATGTGGGCGAAGGCAGCATGATCGACACGTGGGCTACGGTAGGATCCTGTGCGCAGATTGGCAGGAACGTGCATATTTCAGGTGGCGCAGGCATCGGTGGAGTGCTGGAGCCCTTGCAGGCAGATCCGGTGATCATCGGGGATGGAGCGTTCATTGGCGCCCGCTCCGAAGTGGCAGAAGGTGTGCAGATCGGCGAAGGTGCAGTGTTGTCGATGGGAGTTTATCTGGGCGCATCGACCCGCATCATCGACCGCGCAACAGGCGAAGTTCATATGGGCAGGGTGCCTCCCTATGCTGTCGTAGTGCCGGGCTCCACACCGGGCAAGGCGCTCCCCGACGGTAGCCCCGGCCCTTCATTATATTGTGCCGTGATCGTCAAGACAGTGGACGCGCAGACACGATCGAAAACCGCGATCAACGAATTGTTGCGCCCCTGATCAGGCACAGCATCGGACGCTCTTTGGAACCTGTGCTTACTTGCCGGGTTTTGACACAGCGGCGGTTGCTGTTGCCGCAGACTAGTCTAGACTGGGTTTGTCTGGATAGAGTTGCATGTACAGAATTTCTCTCAATCCGGTCAGCAAGAACAACAGGCAGGAGCTGCGCATCTCATGAAACGCCAAGGGGATCGACTGGACGTGACGACGACGGAGGCTCGGTCAGGGTCGACACCCAACATCGTGCGCTGGGTCCTGATCATCAGCATGATCCTGATCGTAGGCGGTATGTCGGTGATCTGGATTACCGGAGCTTTGTCGACCGATGATGCCGAATCCATTGCGCCTGTTACCAACCAGACTGTTCCGCCCACCCCCGGTTCCGCTACTCGTCCCGGACCTGAGGGGCAGTAGACCGCGAGGGTTGTAGAGATCCTGTGGATACAACCGGCATTTATTTGAACCGCAACATTCAGGCAGGAAGCAAGGGATGAGGTGCTCAAATGGCTGACACGAAAAAATTCGGCAAGAACCAGCATGTAAAGTGGAACTGGGGCAGTGGCACTGCCAAGGGGCAGGTGCAGGAAAGATTCGAGCGCGACGTGGAGCGCACCATCAAGGGCACCAAGGTCAAGAAGCACGGCAGCGAGGACAACCCGGCATATCTCATCAAGCAGGAAGACGGCGACGAGGTACTCAAGCTTGGTTCGGAACTGGAAACCGACAGCTGACAGGAATTACGCGACGCCAGCTGCGCCTCTCGCTGTGCTTCAGCCAGTAACAAGGCCCCTTAGCAAGGCAAATCAGAACTATTACGACCCGCGATGTTAACAGGATGCCTTTGACATGACGGACGAGGAAAAGAAAACCATACGCAATGAGTTTGCCAATTGCGTGAATATGGCTCCGCAGGAGCTTGAAGACTGGCTTGAGACGAGCAAATCCAAATCGGTGGGCGACAGCGATACAGGCGAAAGCACTGGCCATGAATATGGCAGGCATATCGTAAAGATCAGACGCACGCATGTAGCCGATCTGTCAGAGGATCAATATCACCAGATGCGCAAGGTGGTTGGCTACGCCCATCGTCACCTCGCGCAGCGTCCTGATGGCGATATCGAGGAAACGAACTGGCGATATTCGCTGATGAACTGGGGGCATGACCCGCTAAAAACCTGATGGTCCATGCACTTGACCGCTTTGAAGATGCTCAGGAAGCCACGATCGACCGGGCTTTGGACGAGCTTTGTAAAGGCCGCAAACAAAGTCACTGGATGTGGTTCGTGTTTCCGCAGATCGCCGGGCTTGGCCACAGTCCAACGGCTCGGCATTTTGCAATCAGCGACGTGCATGAAGCGCAGGCCTATGCCACGCATCCGGTACTTGGTGCCAGACTTCGACTGGCATGCAGCGCTGTGATGTCCTGGGCGGGCCGACGCAGCGCACAAGAGATCTTCGGCGCAACCGACGCGATGAAATTGTGCAGCTCAATGACCCTGTTTGAATGGGCCTGCCCTGACGAAAACATCTTCGCTCAGGTCTTGGACGCCTATTTCAGTGGAAAACGGGACCGACGGACAAGATCGATACTGTCAGCCGGCGTGCAGCATCAGGAATGAGGTTGGAGCCTACAACCGCAGATCGGCGGCGGTCAGCTGAAGACCATCCGCTGTCCTCCAGGTGGCGCACCACTGCAAGGTGGCTGCTAGGGCCTGCATATGTGGTGGCAGGGATACTGCATCTGGCAGTGCCGGAACCATTTCTGCAGATCATGCCCGACATTGTCCCTGCACCGAAACTGGTAATCCTTGCCACTGGCGTCGCCGAAATCGCAGGCGGCCTCGCGCTTCTGCAGAATTTCTTTCCGCCCATTCGCAAGGCCGCGGCATGGGGATTGGCGATCTACGCCGTCTGCGTCTTTCCGGCCAACATCAACCATTTTGCAATGGACATGGCGCGGGTGGATCACGGCCTGGGTCTGGCCTATCACATCCCGCGTATGTTGTTGCAACCATTGCTGGTGTGGCTGGTGCTATGGGCGGGCCAGATCATCTTGTGGCCACAGCGGTTGCCAGACAAGCACGATTGACCCGCTTTTTATCCCAGATGTTTGGACACTGCAGCCGTCATCTTGAACATGGAAATCTTTTCACTGCCGATCACCTTCCCCAATTTGTCATCAGGTTCGATCATGCGTCGGTCATCTGCTGCCTGCAGATCATGCTTCTTGATGTAATCCCACACCTTGGCGGTAACCTCTCCGCGCGGCAGCGGCCCCTTGCCAACTATGGTTTCCAGATCGGCGGAGACAGCGACCGGTTTGTTGATGGCATTATTCTTTGCAGACATTTTCCTCGTCCCTCTTGTTTTGTGCCCGGTTCAAGTGCCCGGCGGTTGGCTGCCTCAATCCTGATCGTCCTCATCGAAAGTGTCATCGTCAGCGGCACGGGTATATTGCGCCGTAAGCACTGCGGCTGCAAGTACGTGTCCCTCAAGCGCCTCTACGATTGCAGTGCGCCCGGCACCCGCGGCAAGGTCCAGCGCACGATCCGTGGCGTATAGCTGAAAGACATAATCATGCGGCCCATGCCCGGTTGGCGGATCAGGCAGCAGCCATTCGTTTTTTCGGGCCGAATTGCGCCCGGTCTTTGGCGGCGTCTCGCCTTCAAGCAACTTTCCGCGCTGAGCAGCAAGCCCCCACACAAGCCAATGGCAAAGAGGTTTCGGCGCCGGCGCATCCGGATCCTCGACAATGAGGACAAGCTCTTTCGTGCCGGCAGGCGGGTCTGTCCATTCAAGCGGCGGGGCAACCGCATCCTCTTCATCAGCGGTAAAGCTGGGGTCGAGCGTCTCACCATCAGCAAAGGCGGCAGATCGCAGGCGAAAGCCGGATGCATGCAAGCTCTGCTCGCCGCCTAATGTTGCGATAGACAATTTACGATGACCTGCACGAACATTCTTAAGCGCAGCCCCCAACCAGGACGGAACGTGTTCCAGCATTCGAGCCATTCTCCAACCAGCAGCTTATGCAGGACGAATGTCGACCCACACACTATAGTCGGACAACGGCTTGTTGCCGCTTCCAGTTCCAGAGCAGTGATTTCGAAATGTAATCCCGGGGGTGCCAGCCAAGCGCTGTTGCAGTTCCACCCGATCACACTGGATTACAGCCTCGCAAGGGCGTATTCCAGAGGCATGTACACGCGCTTGCATCCGAAGCGTACGGACGAGGCGACGGCGTGCAAAAGGACCCGGTCCGACCAAAAAGCCGGACCGGAGAAAAATTCAGGCGCTCTCGAGGTTGATCGCGGCCTTCTTGCCGTTGCGACCAATTTCGACTTCGTAGGAGACACGCTGGTCACGCTCGAGCGTGTGCATGCCGGCTGCCTGAACAGCCGAGATATGAACGAAGCTGTCTTCGCCGCCGTCTTCAGGCTGAATGAAGCCATAACCTTTTTCGGTGTTGAAGAATTTTACTGTGCCAATCGGCATGATCGTTTCCTTTCGTAGTATCAAGACACGCCCGCAACAGCGCGGGTCGAGCCAGGCGTAATGTCGTCAAATGAAAGGAAGTCGTCGTGATTGGCGAGGTTGAAGCCAGACCTGTACCGAGTATTCCGTCGCAAATGTGACGTCAGCATCCAGCGCCTTAGCACAAAAGCGCGCCGGTGGAAAACTGTTTGCGTTGTCAACGGAGCGCGGCCCGACAGCCGGCCCCTTCGCAAGAAAAAGGGCGAGCTGCATCGTGCAGCCCGCCCATCTTAATCGCGGACCGATCCGATCAGCCAGGCATCATCACCGTGTCGATCGCGTGGATCGTACCGTTCGAAGCATCGACATCCGTCTGAACGACAGTGGCAGTGTTACCAGCGGCATCTGTCAGTGTGACATTGGTGCCATCGGTCTTTGCGGTCAGCATCTGTCCATTGACCGTGGTGAGTTGCGCCTCGCCGCCGCCCTGCTCGATCTGCTGCAGCAGCGCTGCTGCGTTCACGTCACCAGCAACCACGTGATAGGTAAGGATACTGGACAAATCGGCCTGGTTTGCAGGCGCGGTCAAGTCGGCAAGCGTGCCGTCGGGAAGCTTGTCAAAGGCAGCATTGGTTGGGGCAAATACCGTGAACGGACCTGCGCCCGAAAGCGTGTCGCCAAGGCCGGCAGCGGTAATCGCGCTGACCAGAGTCGAGAAATCGCCATTACCCTGGGCAACGGCAACCACGGTGTTGGCGTTGGTGTCCACCGCGGTGTCGGTTGCCATGGTATCCACCGGAACTTCAGCAACAGTGGTTTCGTCGGCGCCGCCACATGCGGCAAGCAGGAGAGTGGCCGAAGCCAGCGTTGCAGTAGCCAAAATCTTCATGATTACGTCCTTCTTGGTGCGGGCCACTTGCAGTCCGGCAGATGCCATTTTCGCGCCCGCAAACACCAATACGCTATGCTGAACCAGAAAAAAAGGCGAAATTATGGCAGCAACCTGTGCAAAGCTTGAAACATCAGTGCACAACAAATGCATCAGGTGCACTGATGCGCTGCAAGTCGTTATTCGGCAACGGCAAATGGCTGACTTGGCGTCCAGCCACAGCCATAGGATATTTCGCTCTCGGTCTGGTAAGTGACGGAATAGGGATAAAGGTTGTTCGTAGAACCATCCCTGCAATCGCCGGGTGTGGCGGCAAGCAGGAAGGATCCCTCCTCGTTCGTGCCGCTGAACGACACACCGTTGCGACCGGCAAACCGGTTTACGACGCGGGATTGATCGACCGGGATGTTTTGAGACGCCGGAATGTTTTGCGACAATGGTCGTCTGGGCGCAATGTCGTCGCTTGGTGGTGATCCGAGGTGTGCTGCATCGAGGTAGTGCAAGGTGGACCCGGTAACCTGTCCACTATGCAGCGGTGGCGGGCCGGTAAAGTAAAACGTTTCCTCCTCGGCGATCCCGGAATAAGGTTTTCGGTCGGACATGTCACCGGGCAGATCATCGCCAGCTCCTGGTGCCGAAACGCCAGAGTTGCATGCTGCCAACAGCAGACCACAAGAAATGATGCAGAACCTGTGCATTGCCATCGCTTGCGTGATCGCGTTCCGATTGGCAAGCTTGGCTTCAGCTCGGCAAAGCCCGCTGTTGAGTCGCGCACGAAAACATCGTCGCTATCGACGCGGTGGAGGGCGGTGGATATAGCCGCTTTGCCATGACACGCCCGATCAAGCTGCTGTTCATATCCTTCCTGACGCTGTTTTGCGCAGCGTGCACAGGCGCGGGAAGAACAGATGGTCCAGTGGTGCTTGCGGCCGCGAGCATGCAGGAGGCATTGGAGGAAATAAGCGCCACCTGGGCAGCGCAGGGGCATTCCCCGCCGCTCATGTCCTTTGCAGGATCATCCACTCTTGCCCGCCAGTTGCAACAAGGTGCACCGGCCGATCTCTTCATCAGCGCAGATGCTGCTTGGATGGACGAACTGGCCGCCGGCAGATTGCTGCGCGACGGCAGCCGCTCGGATCTGGCCGGCAACACCCTCGTGCTCATCGCGCCGCGCGAAGCCGATGTACGGGTGGAACTTGACGACAGCGGAAGTGTTCTTGCTGCCCTTGGCGACAGCAGGTTGGCAATCGCCGATCCCGATGCTGTGCCGGCGGGCCGCTACGGCAGATCCGCAATGATGTCGCTCGACCTGTGGGATCATCTGCGCGACAGGTTGGCAGTGGCGGAAAACGTGCGCGCTGCCCTTGCGATGGTGGAGCGAGGCAGCGCCACCTTGGGGGTCGTCTATGCGACTGATGCCACTGCATCGGACAAGGTGCAGGTGGTGGCGCGGTTCAACCCCGCCGATCATCCGCCAATCCGCTATCCTGTTGCCGTGCTTGCCGCGTCGTCGCACACAGATGCCGACGCCTTTCGCGCGTTCCTCGACAGCGATGCTGCCCGGCGTATCCTGCGCCAGCACGGCTTTACGGCAGTTCAATGAAGCCATCTTTGGCAGCATTGCGCGCATGAACAGATGATTGCCCTGTCCGCAGCCGAATGGGAGGTCATCCTGCTGTCCGTCCAGGTTAGCCTGACGGCGATCGGCCTGTGCCTGCCGCTGGCATATCTACTTGCCTGGCTGCTTGCCCGGCGCTTTGCCGGAAGGTTGCTGCTTGACGCAGTGGTGCACCTGCCGCTGGTGCTGCCGCCAGTCGTTACCGGCTGGCTGCTGCTGATCATGCTGGGGCCGCAGGGCTTCGCCGGAGCGTGGCTGAAGGAGACCTTTGGCATTACGCTCGTGTTCCGCTTTGCCGGCGCGGCATTGGCCGCTGCGGTAATGGCTCTGCCTTTGATGGTGCGGGCAATCCGGATTTCCATCGAGAATGTCGACCGACGTCTTGTCGGTGCAGCGCGCACCTTGGGTTGCGGCCCCTGGCGGGCATTTGCCACCATCACGCTGCCGCTGTCCCTGCCGGGTATCCTGGCAGGCGCGGTGCTGGGCTTTGCGCGATCCCTGGGTGAATTTGGCGCCACGATTACCTTTGCCTCCAGCATTCCAGGCGAGACGCGCACCTTGCCGCTGGCTATCTACAGCGGGTTGCAGGTTCCCGGCATGGAAGGAGCCGTCGCCAGACTTGCTGTCATCAGCGTGCTGCTTTCGCTTGCTGCGCTGCTTGCCAGCGAGGTCCTTATTCGTCGTTCGGGCGCGCGCAACCTTCATGTCCTTTGACATTGACATCAGGCATCGCATCGGGAGCACTGCCATTGCAGCAACCTGCCGCTCGCATGATCGGCTGATCGCGCTGTCGGGCCCGTCGGGTGTTGGCAAAACCACCGTGCTCAATTGCATTGCCGGTTTGCAAAAGCCCGAACAAGGGCGGATCGTCATCGCCGGCCTTACCCTGTTCGACAGCGATTCCGGCATCGATCTGGCGCCTGAAAAGCGCCGCTGCGGCTATGTTTTCCAGGACAATCGGCTGTTCCTGCATCGGCGCGTCGGTGCCAATCTCGTTTTTGGCGAAGCGCTCCACCCGCCTCAGGACCGGTGGATCACCCGCGATGCAGTCATCGAACTGCTGGGGCTGGCACATCTTCTGGAGCGATGGCCTGCCAACCTTTCAGGGGGAGAAATGAAGCGGGTGGCGATCGGACGCGCCTTGCTGAGCGCCCCGCGTTTCCTGCTGCTCGATGAGCCGCTTGCCTCGGTCGACCAGACCCGACGCGAGGAAATCCTTACCGTTGTTCAGCGAATCCGCGATGATCTTGCC
The DNA here is from genome assembly GCF_031846435.1 of Croceicoccus esteveae. Taxonomy (NCBI): domain Bacteria; kingdom Pseudomonadati; phylum Pseudomonadota; class Alphaproteobacteria; order Sphingomonadales; family Erythrobacteraceae; genus Croceicoccus; species Croceicoccus esteveae. Next base: position 372,903 of record NZ_JAVRHS010000001.1, on the reverse strand, counting down.
ATTCCGATCATCTACGTCAGCCATGAAGCAGCCGAGCTTGCCCGTTTAACCAGCACGATTATCACGATGGAGCCGCCAGCGCGCTAAGGCCCGCTAGGCGACAAGCCGCAGGTCTCGCACAACCGTCGCGTCGAGCGTCACGGCCGACACGCCGTCGATTGCGGCAACGGCATCGACCAGATCACCATCAAGCGCAAAGTCCCGCCCCAGCCGCATCATGGCTTCCCTGCCCTCAGCGAGGTGCAGCGTGACCAGCACCTCGCCATTGGCTCCATTGCCGCGCGGCAGCACAGCCGCCAGCTTCGCCAGTGCGTCCTTGCTGGCAATCGCCATGCGCAGCACCATGCGCGCCGTGCCTTTTACCTCTGCAATCGGGCGGGCGCCGCGCAGAGTCACGCGCGCGGGTTCTTCCGGGTTGGGCCGGTCAAGCTCCACGTTGAGCAGCAGGCACTCTCCGGCCGATGCCCATCTGTGCAGCGGTTCAATCAGGTCTTCTTCAAAACAGCTGGCACTGAACATGCCGGTCTGATCCGAAAATTCGAGCATCATGTATTCGCGCCCCCGCTTGGTACGACGCCGGCCTGCGCTTTCGATCATGGCGGCCATGACTGCTCTGCTGCGGTCAGCTGCGTTGCGTGCATCCGCTCCGACAAGGCTGGCATGGGTGCGCGCACCATTGGCACTGGCCACCGCGCGCCATTGTTCAATGGGATGGGCAGCAAAATAGAAGCCGAATGTTTCCCGCTCCTGCGCCATTTGCTCGGCCCGCGGCCACCGGGGAGCGTCGACAAGCCGCAAGTGCTGTGCATCGACTTCTTCGCTTGCGAACAGGCCCGCCTGCCCGCTGCCTTTCTCCCGGGCAGCGGTGTCGGCGACTGCCAGCAGCAGATCGGCGTTGGCGACAATTTTTGCACGGTTGTCCTCAAGACTGTCGAGCGCGCCTGCCCCTGCCAATCCTTCGAGTTGCCGCCGGTTCATCGACCCTGCCGGCAAACGTCGAAAAAGATTGGCAAGATCGGTAAATCGTCCGCGCAGGATCCGCTCTTCGACGACGGCTTCCATGGCTTTTTCACTGACATTGCGAATGCCGGCCAGTGCATAGCGGACCTGGTGGCCGTCGGGTGTCGGCTCCACGGTGAATTCCGCGTGCGAAGCATTGATGTCAGGCGCAGCCAGCGCCACTTCGGCGCGGCGCATGTCATCGACAAAGATCGAGAGTTTCTCGGATTGGTGCATGTCGAAGCACATCGACGCGGCATAAAACTCGTGCGGATAATGCGCCTTGAGCCAGGCTGTCTGATAGGCAAGCAAGGCATAGGCGGCGGCATGGCTTTTGTTGAAACCATAGCCGGCAAACTTGTCGATCAGGTCGAACAATTCGTTCGCCTTGCTGGCCTCGATGTCCGACACCACCTTGCACCCGTCGACGAACCGCTGGCGCTGCGCATCCATCTCGGACTGCACCTTCTTGCCCATGGCGCGACGCAGCAGGTCGGCATCGCCCAGCGAATAGCCAGCCAGGATCTGCGCTGCCTGCATCACCTGTTCCTGATAGACGAAGATGCCATAGGTTTCGGCAAGCACCGTCTTCAGCTTGTCATGCGGATATTCAATCGCCTCGGCACCATTCTTCCGACGCCCGAACAGCGGGATGTTGTCCATGGGGCCGGGCCGGTACAGTGAGACCAGCGCAATTATGTCTTCGAAGCGCGTAGGCCGCACCGCTGCCAGCGTACGCCGCATGCCTTCGGATTCGAGCTGGAACACACCCACCGTGCTGCCCGACTGAAGCAGGGTGAAAACCGCTTCATCGTCCCAGGGCAGCGTATCAAGATTGAGCGTGATCCCGCGCTGCGCCAGCAGGTCGAGCGCCTTGCGCAGCACCGACAGCGTTTTCAAACCAAGAAAGTCGAACTTTATCAGACCGCTGGTCTCGACATGCTTCATGTCGAATTGCGTGACCGGCATGTCGGAACGCGGGTCGCGGTAAAGCGGGACCAGCTCGCTCAGCGGCCGATCACCAATGACCACACCTGCGGCATGGGTGGAGCTGTTGCGCGGCAGGCCCTCAAGCTGCATGGCAAGGTCGATCAGCCGCCTGACCTGCGGATCGCGGCGGTATTCGCCGGAAAAATCGGCGATGCCGTTAAGCGTGCGGTGGAGCGTCCATGGGTCTGTGGGGTGGTTGGGCACCAGCTTGCACAACCGATCGACATGGCCGTAGCTCATCTGCAGGATGCGGCCGCAATCGCGCAGCACGGCGCGCGCCTTCATCTTGCCGAACGTGATGATCTGCGCGACATGATCGTGCCCGTATTTGTCCTGCACGTAGCGGATGACCTCGCCGCGACGCGTTTCGCAAAAGTCGATGTCGAAGTCGGGCATCGACACGCGTTCGGGGTTGAGGAACCGCTCGAACAACAGGCCAAGGCGCAGCGGGTCAAGATCCGTGATGGTCAGCGCCCATGCAACGACGCTGCCCGCGCCCGACCCGCGCCCCGGACCCACGGGAATGCCGTTTTCCTTCGCCCATTTGATGAAATCGGCCACGATCAGGAAGTACCCGGCAAAGCCCATGCCGGTGATGACTTCTGTCTCGAACTGGAGGCGCTCCTGGTAGGCTTGCCGCTCCTCGTCAGAGAGGGTGTCATATTGCGCCAGCCGCCGCTCGAGCCCGGCACGCGCGTCGCTGGCAAGGAGGCGCGCCTCACCTTCGACATCGCCTGCCAGACTGGGCAGGATCGGTTTGCGATCGGGCGGCAGCACTGCGGTGCGCTGGGCTACCACCAATGTGTTTGCCAATCCTTCGGGCAGGTCAGCAAACAACGCCTGCATCGCGGCGGCGTCCTTCACCCACGCATCACGCGGTGCACGCGGGCGGTCCTCGACATCGACATGCGTCGCATTGGCGATGCACAGCATGGCATCGTGCGCTTCGTGGAAATCCGCTTCGGCAAAGAAGGCCGGATTGGTCGCGACCAACGGCAGGTCGCGTTCGTAAGCAAGCGCGATCAGCGCCTCTTCCGCGGCGGCTTCAAGAGGAGCGCCACTGCGGGCAATTTCCACATACAGCCGGTCGGGAAACAGCCGCTGCAGTGCATCACAGCAGGCAAGCGCCTCATGGTGCTGACCTTCAGCAAGCAACCTCGCCAGCGCCCCCTCACCCGCGCCTGTCAGGCAGATCAAACCATCGGTGTGCCCTTCGAGCATGGCGAAGGTGACATGCGGGTCGAGATGCAGTGGCCGGTCAAGGTGGGCGCGGCTGACGAGATGGCACAGATTGTCCCACCCGGTCTCGTCCTGCGCATAAACTGCGATCCAGTCGATTGCCTCGCGCTCCGGCCGCTGAACGGCAAGAAAGGCGCCGATGATCGGCTGAACACCCGCCGCGACGCAGGCAGAGGCGAAGGCAACCGCGCCATAAAGCCCGTTGCGGTCGCAAATCGCTATTGCCGGAAAGCCGCGCTCCTTGGCAAGCCCGGCAATTTTCTTGGGCTCGATCGCGCCTTCCAGCAAGGTGTAGCTGGAAAACACGCGCAAGGGGACAAAGGGAGCAAAAGACATTCCCGCCCCTTAGCAAACCTTGCGCCGCCTTGGGAGTAGGCGAAGGATTTCACCCCCGCATTTTTGTCGCCAAGTCTGCCGCATCATGACTGCAGCGACAGGTCAGACACCAGCGAAACGGCAGTTGCCGCAGCGATCAGGCGGCAGGAAAATCGTCTCGCCGCGACAACGACAGGATCTCGGGAAGCTCGAAAACACGATCGCCAGCCTTCTGGATGACCAGATGCTGTCGATCATCATCAGGCAGCAGCGACACGAAACGGATCATTTCCGCAAATGTCCCTTCGCGCATTACGTTAAAGCCGCGCAAGAGATTGCTCTTGTTGCCATTGGGGCGCCGGTGAATCGATGCATGGTCACCCCAGTCGATGCCACCGCCCGAAGCCGGTTCGCCATGGAAAGTGGTGGGGGAATGGCTCACGGGCGAACTCCTTTTGTCATCTTGTACCATGTTCGTCGGGTAAACGCCCGACCGATAATTGCAGTTCCGGATGCGGCCGAAGCAGCAGCGATCAGCCTTGCTTCAGCAAGCCATCCTGCAGCCGCACAACCCTGTCCATGCGACGCGCGAGCCGTTGGTTGTGCGTCGCCACAATCGCGGCGCTGCCCTGCCCGCGCACGAGCCGCAGGAACTCGTCGAGCACACGGTCCGCCGTTGCTTCATCCAGATTGCCGGTCGGCTCATCCGCCAGCACCAGGTCCGGGCGATTGGCAAGCGCCCGCGCCACTGCCACGCGTTGCTGCTCGCCACCGGAAAGCTGGCTTGGCCGATGACCCAGCCGCTCGCCCAGGCCCAGTGCCTGAAGCAGTTCTGCTGCCCGCGACAAGGCGTCGGCCCGTGATCTGCCAGCCACCAATTGGGGCAGAATCACATTTTCCTGTGCATCGAAATCAGGCAGCAAATGGTGGAACTGGTAGACAAAGCCAAGATGATCGCGCCGCAAAATTGTCCGGGCATTGGCGCCAAGCGCGGTGGCGTGGGCGCCCGCAATCTCGATGCTGCCTTCAAAACCCCCTTCGAGCAGGCCGATTGCCTGCAGCATGGTCGATTTGCCTGATCCCGAAGGACCGAGCAGCGCAACAATCTGCCCGGGCATGACGTCAAGGTCGATGCCGCGCAGCACATCGATGGTAACCCCGCCTTGCGTGAAACTGCGCGCCAGCTTGCGCAGCCGGACCACTGGGGTGACCCCTGCGGCCGCAGTTCCTTCGAGAGTAGAAACGGCCGCATCATTCATAGCGCAGCACCTGCACCGGATCGGTATTGGCCGCTTTCAAGGCTGGGTAAAGCGTCGCCAGGAACGACAACACCAGCGCCATGGCCGCGATGGTGGTGACCTCCGCCGGATCGGTGCGCGCGGGCAGCTCGGTAAGAAAGCGAATCGACGGGTCCCACAATTGCTCGCCAGTGAAAAGCTCGACCACGCCGACCACCGACTGCCGGAACTCCAGCGCGACAAAGCCCAGGATCAGCCCGGCAATTGTTCCCATCGCGCCAATCAGAAACCCGGCGGTGACAAATATCTTGGTGATCGAACGCCGCGTCGCGCCCATCGTGCGCAAAATGGCAATGTCCCGCGTCTTGGCCCGCACCAGCATGATGAGCGAGGACAGGATGTTGAACACCGCGACCAGCACGATGATCGACAGCACGACGAACATCGCCACTCGTTCCACCGCCAGCGCTTCGAACAGGGATGCGTTGATCGTCCGCCAGTCCGATACGATCGCCCGGCCCGCCAGACGCTGTGTTACCGGTGCCAGCGTTTCGCCCACAGTGTCAGGATCGCTGGTAAGCACCTCGATGGTGCCGATGGAATCGCCTGTCAGCAGCAGCGTCTGCGCATCTTCCAGCGGCATGACGACAAAAGCGTTGTCATAATCATAGATGCCGATTTCGAAAACTGCCGCAATCTCGTAACCGATCTCACGCGGGACCGTGCCGAACGGCGTGCTGCGCCCCTGCGGATTGATGATGGTGATGGTGTCTCCGATCCGCGCACCCAGGGTCTGCGCCAGCCGGGCGCCGATCGCCACCTGCGACGCGCCGGGTTGCAGCGCGGCCAGATTGCCCATCAGTTTCTTGTCGGCAAGCCGGGCGATATCCTCAGGCTGATTGCCGCGCACCAGCACCGCTTCTACCCGGCCGTTGAAGGTTGCGAGCAACGGCTGCTCGATCAATGGGGATGCACGCGTCACGCCCGGTGTTGCGCGCACATCCTTCACCACCTCCTGCCAATTATCAAGCCTGCCACCATAGGCCTGAATGATGGCATGGCCGTTGAGCCCGACGATCTTGTCCACGAGTTCGGCGCGGAACCCGTTCATCACGCTCATGACGATGACCAGCGCGGCAACACCCAGCATCACGGCGGCAAGGCTGATCCCTGCAACCAGCGCAATAAACCGCTCGCCCTTGCCGGGCAGCATGTATCGCTTGGCGATCATCCATTCAAATGGAGTGAGGATCACGCCTGCTGCACCCGTTCAGGGCGTGCTGACAGGGCCGGACAGATGACGGCGGAGCAAGGAAAGGTGGAGGCTGCTATCACCGGCAGTCAAGTAGGCGCGTGCCCGCAAGCTGGCAAGTGCCGCCCGCCACGCCACATGACGGTTGTAATCACGGGTCTTTGGCGGCAATGCAGACGCGGCAATGGCAGGGCGGCCACTGGCGAGACACCTTGCTCACACGCGGCAGCACGCGGGAACGGTTCTTGAATGACCCAGGTTTCAGATAATTTGCACCCTTTCGGTGATGATGAGAGCGATTCGCTGCATGAGGAGTGCGGCGTTTTCGGAGTGGTGGGCGCACGCGATGCAGCAGCGGTCGCTGCTCTTGGCCTCCACGCATTGCAGCACCGTGGACAGGAAGCAGCCGGCATCGTCAGCTACGATGGGGCAGAGTTCCACGTGCGGCGCGGCATCGGCCACGTGGCCGAGAACTTTTCAGCAGGTGATGCCATTGCCGAACTGCCAGGTTCCGTCGCGATTGGCCATGTCCGCTATTCCACCACTGGCGGAGCAGGCTTGCGTAACATCCAGCCGCTCTACGCGGAGCTTGCCGCAGGCGGCTTTGCCATTGCGCACAACGGTAACATTTCCAATGCCTTGCACCTGCGGCACGAACTTGTCAGCAAGGGCGCGATCTTCCAGTCCACTTCCGACACAGAAGTCATCGTGCATCTGGTCGCAACCAGCCGGTATCCTACTTTGCTCGACCGGTTCGTGGATGCATTGCGCCTTGTCGAAGGGGCCTACGCGCTGGTCTGCATGACGCCAAAGCGCATGATCGCCTGCCGCGACCCGCTTGGCATTCGCCCGCTGATCATGGGTCGGCTGGACAACGCAGTCGTTTTTGCGAGCGAGACGGTCGCACTCGACATCATCGGCGCACGTTTTGATCGCGAAGTGGAGGCAGGCGAACTCATCGAGGTCGATCTTGACGGCAAGATCACCAGCCATCGCCCCTTTGGCAAGCCGCAGGCCCGCCCCTGCATTTTCGAGCATGTATATTTCAGCCGGCCCGATTCGATTTCAGGCGGGCGCTCCATCTACTCGGTTCGCAAGGAGATCGGCGCACAGCTCGCCCTCGAGGCGCCGGCCGACGTCGATATCGTCGTGCCCGTGCCCGATTCGGGCGTACCGGCTGCCATTGGCTATGCCCAGCAATCGGGCCTTCCGTTCGAGCTTGGCATCATCCGGTCACACTATGTTGGCCGCACCTTCATACAGCCCTCGGATGGTGCGCGCACTTCCAGCGTGAGCCGCAAGCACAATGCCAATCGGGCCCTTGTCGAAGGCAAGCGGATCGTGCTCATCGACGACAGCATCGTACGCGGCACGACCAGTCTGAAGATCGTGCAGATGATGCGCGACGCCGGCGCCGCCGAAGTGCACATGCGCATCGCCAGCCCGCCCACCACGCACAGCTGCTTCTACGGCGTCGACACTCCTGAACGATCCAAGCTCCTGGCAGCGCGGCTGCAGGTGGAAGCAATGCGCGAATTCATCCAGGCCGACAGCCTCGCCTTTGTCTCGATCGATGGGCTTTACCGCGCCGTCGGCGAGGAAAAACGCGATCCAGAGTGCCTTAATTACTGCGACGCCTGTTTTACAGGCGAATACCCCACCCGTCTTACCGATCTTGCCGAACGCACTGGACAGGGGGAACTGTCGCTGCCGATCGGGAAGGTCGCCTGATGACACAGGCAAAGGGCGCATTTGAGGGCCAGCTTGCGCTGGTTACCGGCGCATCGCGCGGCATTGGCGCGGCCACTGCGCTCGAACTTGCTGGCAGAGGCGCGCATGTGGTGCTGACCGCGCGAGACAGCGCTGCTCTCGAACAGGTGGAAGACGAGATCCACACGACAGGCGGCAGCGCCACGATCGCGCCGTTCGACCTTGCAGAGCCTGATGCGGTTGCCCGGCTCGCTACCGCGCTTGCTGGGCGCTGGCCTGCGCTTGACATGCTGGTGATCAACGCAGCCGTCCTGCCCCAGCTATCCTCGGTTCAGGACATCGATCCGCGCGAGTTCAGCCGGGCGATGACCGTAAACGTGCTCGCCACGCAGACCCTGCTGGCAGCGTTTCATCCGCAATTGAAGCAGTCTGCCAATCCACGCATCGTGGGACTGACCAGCAGCGTGGGCGCCGATGCGCGCCCCTTCTGGGGGGCTTATGGATCGACGAAGGCGGCATTTGACATGCTGCTTGACTGTTACGCGCAGGAAAACGGCCGCGTGACCGACATCAGGGTGGCAATAGTAGATCCGGCCGCCACGCGCACAAGAATGCGGGCTCGCGCTTATCCCGGTGAAGACCCGAACAGCGTCAAACCGCCGCAGCAGGTGGCAGTCCAGATTGCCGACCTGCTGGCAAGCGATTTTGCCAACAATCACCGGATGCGCGTGGATTGATCCTGCAGGCGCGGTCAAGCCACCGGCTTGACCAGCGTCACTTGATGCACATCTATGCCGCCGCCGCGAAAACCGCCCTCGCAGTACATCAGGTAATAACGCCACAGGTCGATGAACTTCCGGTCAAAACCTGCCGCGATCCGCCCCTCTTCCACTGCCGTGTCGAAGTTCCTGCGCCATAATAGCAGGGTTTCCGCATAATCCTGGCCAAAGTCTGTCTGGTCCTGCCATGACAGACCATGCTGGCGCGCAAGCGCACGAAATTCGCTGGTTCGGATCAGCAGGCCACCTGGAAAGATATAGGTCTGGATGAAATCGGCGCTATCGGCATAGCGTTCGAAAATAGCATCCGCGATCGATATGAACTGCAACGCTGCGCGCCCGCCCGGCTTCAGCGTGCAGGCGATCCGGTCCATGAACACCGGCCAGTTTTCCCGGCCAAGCGCCTCCACCATTTCCACGCTGACGATGGCATCGTAATTTCCTGCCGCGTCGCGGTAATCGCAGTGCACGAAACGGACCGCGCGATCGTCGGCTGCTCCTGCATGTCGCGCGTGCGCAAGCTGTTCTTCGGACAGGCTTATCGCTGTCACATTGGCACCGTGAGCCGTCGCAAGCCGCCGCGCCAGATAGCCCCATCCACACCCGATTTCCAGCACACATGCGCCTGGATCAAGCGCCAGCCGCACAGCCAGGGCATCGATCTTGGCCAGTTGCGCGTCCTGCAGCGTTGTGGCTCCGGAAGAGAACATGCCGCTTGAATAGCTCAACGTGGGATCAAGCCAGCTGGCATAGAAATCATTGCCAAGGTCGTAATGCGCCGCAATGTTCTGCGCAGCGCCTGTGCGCGTGTTGCGCCGCAGCCTGTGCAGGAGGCGGGAAGCAATGCGCCAGGGACCCTTTGCCCGAGCTGCCGCACCCAGGCTTTCGGCATTGGCCATGAACAGCGCAAAGATGGTGACCGGATCGGGGCTTTCCCACTCGCCAGCCTCCCAAGCATTGTACCAGCCGACCGACCCGCCGGAAGCCAGCCGCAACAATGCGCGCCAGTCCCGCATGATGATCCGTGCTGCAAACCCGGGTGCCCGCCCGCCCAGTACATGGATGCTGCCATCGGGGAACTCCGCCTCGATGGAGCCTGTCGCAAGACCAGCGTCAATGCGGCGCAGCACCTGTTCCACGCCGCCGGCAACAAGGCGGGCAAGCAAACCAGTGCCGTTCTGCAATCCATGGCCGGCACCTGTCAGGTGCGTGCCGCGCAAGTGAGGGACATTCATGGCTTTTTCTATGACAACCACTGCGCCGACCTGCAACTGCTCTGCGCAATGCGAGGCAATCGCGACGGCTGTTGTAGTGCCGTCCTGGCTAGCCTGCCTTTTCCCTCATCGTACGATAGGCAGCCAATGCGCGTTCGCGGGCCTCGCGATGGGGGATGCGCCTGTCCGGATATGCAGACGGGCGGCACTTGCCATCAGGGTCGTGGATCTGCTCGTCCGGAAGGTCGGCAAGTTCAGGAACCCATTGTCGGATATACTCGCCGGCATCGAATTTGTCCGATTGGGACAGGGGCGCCATGATGCGGGTGAACAGGCTGGTATCAACGCCGGTGCCGGCCACCCATTGCCAATTGACCGAGTTGTTACCAAAATCAGCGTCCACCAGCGTATCCCAGAACCAGCGTTCCCCGATCGTCCAGTCGATCAGCAGATGTTTGATGAGAAAGCTTGCCGTGATCATCCGCACCCGGTTATGCATCCAGCCGATCTGCCACAATTGCCGCATGCCGGCATCCACGATGGGGTATCCGGTGCGACCCTCCTGCCACGCCCGAAGATCCGCTGCTGCCGCGCTGTCCTGCTCTATCTGGCGCCAAGGGAACTGCTTGAAGCGGTCGCGATAGCTTTCGTGGTCGTAATCGCGAAACTGGCAGATGACGTTCTGCGCAAAATCGCGCCACAGCAATTCGCTCCTGTACGTCTGAACTCCCGTTCCATCGCGCCCTTCAAGCGCTTTCCAGACTTGCGTCGGTGAAATCTCGCCCCAATGAAGATGCGGGGAAAGACGCGAGGTGCCGTCAATTGCGGGCAAGTTGCGCTGATCATCATAGCTTGCGACATGCTGCACGAAGGCATCGAGCTGAGCATGTGCTGCATCTTCCCCCGCTGTCCATTCGGCTGCAAAACCCGCAGCCCAGTCGGGTTTGGACGGCAGCAGGTGCCAGTCTGTCAAACGGTCGCTTTGCGGCCAGTTTTGCGGCGAAGTCAGTGGCGGCGCTTCGATGGGATCGCGTTGTGGCAACATCTGCATCGCCGCACGGGCAAAAGGTGTGTAGATCCTGTAAAGTTTGCCGGCCCCGGTCCTCACCGATCCTGGCGGCAGCAGATAATTGCCATCCTGCAAGCACAGCTCGAGCTGCCCTGACAGTTCTTCCTCTGCGTTTTTCCACCATGGTTCGTAATGACGGATCGCGTGGATGGCACCGGCACCAGTCTCATCAGCCAGCCGGACAAGCTCCTCTGCAGCCTTCCCACGCCGCAGGATGAGCCGCATGCCCTGCTTTTGCAATTGTACCTCGAGTGCAGCAAGGCTGTGATGCAGCCACCAACGCGATGCTCCGCCAAGCTGGCGGCTCCCGGCACCGGCATCATCAAGCACATAGACCGGGATAACTGGCCCGGCCGCAGCCGCAGCGGCAAAGGCAGGCTGATCGGCAAGCCGCAGGTCCCGGCGCAGCCAGACGATTTGCGGCGTAGGCATCGATCATTCTCCTGTCGGCACAAGGCACATGTGCTGATAGGCACATGTCTTGACAACAAACCGCATAGCAAGGGGGCAGGTTCCGGCACATGCATTCCACTGACGATGCCACAGCAGTCCCGACGCATGGCGACGGCAAACAGATGTTGTGGCTTTCACCCGAGCACGCGCTCGCTTTTGCTGCCACTTTCCTCGTTGGCTTCGTGGCTTTGGCCATGCTAATCGCGCACGGGCAAACGGCTGGGTTCGACAAAGCCGGCTTGCTGTTCTGGCGGCATGGCGACGCATTGTTGCCAGCGGGCCCTGGGTGGGTGCAGGAGATGGTGCGCGATATTTCCGCCCTGGGCGGTGTGACTTTGCGCAATTGGGCAGCCGGCGCCGGCGTGGTGGCGCTGTTGTTTCTGGGCAGACGCGCACCGGCTCTGATGCTGGCGATCACGGTGGCGTCAGGCTGGCTGGTGAACACCGGCGCGAAACTGGCGTTCGATCGGGCAAGGCCGCAGATCGTCCCCCATCTTGCAGAAGCAAGTGGCGCCAGCTTTCCGAGCGGTCACAGCTTCAATGGCGCGGTCGTTTATATTACCCTCGCACTGCTGTTTGCAGCGATCAGCACGCGCCGACAGGTGCGAAACATGCTGATAGCCTGTGCCTTCATCGTCAGTGCGGCTATTGCAATGAGCAGAGTTTGGCTTGGCGTCCATTATCCCAGCGACGTGGCAGCAGGCTGGATGGCCGGCGCGGGATGGGCGTTCGTGTGCGTAGCCGTGCTGCACCGGCCCGTGCAGCGATTGACCGCCCCTACTGCCAGAACCTTGCCGCCGGCAGGGTAGAAGCGCCTGCCGGCGGGGCGGCTGTATTGCTGCTGCTCAGGATTCCCGGTTGCGGGCCTGCTGAAACTCGGCCTGTGACAAATAGGTCGTGCCGTCCTTGTCATAGTAGAAAAATGTCTGGCCCGCCTCGTTGATCTGATCCTGCGTCAGGAACGGCTTGGTGTTGTCATTGGGCTTTGGCTCGTTGGGGTCGACGCCGACGGCCCAGATCGCATATTCTGCGACCGACAGCTTGCCGTCGTCATTGCGGTCGAGATAGGCGAAATCCATATTGGCGCGCGAAGGCATGGACGGGGTCGCGGTCGTGCCGCTGGTCGATCCGCCAGACGAGTTCGCGCCGGCGCTGCTGTTCGCGTCCGTCGTTGACGTGGTGTTCGAAGCACCCTGGTTTGCAGCGATATCGGGCGCGCTCGGCATCTCGCGGGCGATCTGCGCGCGCAGTTCACCATATTCGGTGTTCACCGCATCCGTATCGATCCGGCCAAGCGCGGCCTGCTGATCGGGATTGAGCACCACATCGGTGCGCGGACCGACATCGGTGGGCAGCGTAACTTGCGGCACAACATCCGTTTCCACAACCTCATCGGGCGTTTCGTCAGCGCATGCAGATAGACCCAGAGCCAGCAGCGAAGCCGTGGCGAGCGCAGGAAAAACGGTTTTCATGAACAATCCCCTTGCAATAACAAGCCGACACGAAACCGGCCTTTCGTGTATTTCAACGTCATGCAGCGGGTTTTGTTCACAAATTCATTCAAATGCCCTCAGACAGGATCCTGCGCAGTGCCGGAGACAGTCCAGGTCTGCCCCTTGCGCAACAGCGCTGCAAAATCGGTCGATTTGCCTTCTGCATCCTTGGCGTTGCGCGCATGGACAAGTTCTTCGTAAACGGGTGCAGGGCTGTCGAAGATCACGCCAAGCGGCATCGGGAACGGCCCGAACGGCAATTCTACCAGCATGTGGGCAAGCGTGCGGTTCGTGACGTCATGCACCAGCACGCCGGCTGTCTGCCAATCGCCATCGACGACCTCCACGACCTTGAGCGCCAGCGTTCTTGTATCCAGCGCCAGACCCTTGGCACCCTTTGCAAACAGCATGGGTGCGCCATCGGTCAGCCACAGCTGACTTTCCGCAGCGGTCTTCTTCTGCGTGAAATCGTCGAACACGTCCTTGTTGTAGACAATGCAATTCTGAAAAATCTCGATGAAAGCGGCGCCCTTGTGCGCATGGGCGGCTTTCAGCACGTCGGGCAGTTCCTTGGAAATATCGTAGCCGCGAGCGACGAACCGCGCGCCCGATCCCAGGGCGAAGGCACAGGGCGAGGCCGGGTTTTCGACCGATCCCGCCGGTGTTGAAGGCGATGTGGTGCCGGGCCTGCTGGTCGGGGAATATTGCCCTTTGGTAAGGCCGTAAATCTCATTGTTGAACAGCATGATCTGCATGTTCACATTGCGGCGCAGCACATGCATCATGTGGTTGCCGCCGATCGACAAGCCATCGCCGTCGCCGGTAACCAGCCACACATCGAGATCGGGATTGGCCAGCTTGACGCCGGTGGCAACGGCAGGCGCACGCCCGTGGATCGTGTGAAAGCCATAGCTTTCGACGTAATATGGAAACCGGCTGGAACAGCCGATGCCGGAGATGAACACGGTGTTGGCAGGATTGGCACCGATCTGCGGCAGCGTGCGCTGCACCGCTTTCAGGATCGCGTAATCACCACAACCGGGGCACCAGCGGACTTCCTGATCGGTTTCCCAATCCTTGAGCGTCGTGGTTACGGGCGTCATGTCGTTCATCGTGCTGTTCCTCAGGCGAGATCGCAAATACGTGAAACAAAGTCAAAGGAGAAACCGTCCTTGCCAGCCGCGACATTGTCGACCTCCCACACAGCAACATAGCCGGTACGCTTGAAGCTTCTTTTCCCTTCACCATCCGATGGTTCTGAAACTTCGTCGGTAGTAAGAACAACCCTCTTTTTCTCAGAAATCGCAGCGACAAATTTGTCCCATTTCTCGGGATCAGCTTCATATCCAGGATCCAGATATGCAAGCTTCTTCACCCAGTGTTTGTGAACGCATGGCAGTTTATCTTCCTCGAGCGTGGCGAACCAACTCCCGCGTTCACCCTTCACCTTGCGTGTCACACTCACGGGTTTGCCGCTTTCGGGCTGGGCAACTGGACCTTGTTCACGTCCACCTGCCCGCCTTCATTGCCGGCAATTCCATCGAAATACCGCCCGATTGCTATCTCGAGTTCCGCAATGGCAAAAGGCTGACCGCTCGTTTTCGTCAACGGCTCCGCATCGATGAGGAACTGGTCGCGCAACACGGTCTTGAACTGCCCGGTGTTCATTTCAGGGACCAGCACATTGTCGAACCCATGCAGCAGATCGCCCAGATTGCGCGGCAGCGGCCAGACATGACGGACATGAATGTGCGAAACATCAAGCCCTTGCTTGCGCGCCCGCCGCACCGCCTGGTGAATGGGGCCATAGGTCGAACCCCAGCCGACCACGGCCAGCCTGCCGCGCGTGTTGCCAAGACATACCTCCTGGTCGGGAATGGCATCAGCAATGCCATCGATCTTGTTCTTGCGTGCGTCGGTCATCGCCTGATGATTGGCGGGCGAATATTCGATGTGCCCCGTGCCCTGCGCCTTCTCGATCCCGCCGATGCGATGCATCAGACCGGGCGTGCCGGGGCGGATCCAGGGCCGCGCACCCTTTTCATCGCGCTTGTAGGGCAACACTTCCTCACCATTGTTGGGTGCAGTAAGGAACCGGGCCGGGAACGGTTCGAAACCAGCCGGATCAGGCACTTTCCACGGTTCGGCCGCATTGGCGATGTACCCGTCGGTCAACAGCATTACCGGGGTCATGTAATCCACAGCAAGCCGGCATGCCTCTATCGCGCAATCAAAAGCATCGGCCGGGCTGCGCGCGGCAATCACCGGCAAGGGCGCATCGCCGTTGCGGCCGTAAATGGCTTGATAAAGGTCGGACTGTTCGGTCTTCGTCGGCAGGCCAGTGGACGGACCACCCCGCTGCGAATTGACGATCACGAGCGGCAGTTCGGTCATGACGGCAAGGCCCATCGCCTCACCCTTCAAGGCGATGCCCGGGCCTGACGAGCTGGTAACGCCAAGCTGTCCTGCATAGCTTGCACCGATGGCGGCACAGATGGCGGCAATCTCATCCTCGGCCTGGAAGGTGACGACGTTGAATTCTTTAAGCCGTGCCAGATGGTGCAGGATCGCCGAGGCCGGCGTGATGGGATATCCGCCGAAAAACAGCGGCAGACTGGCCAGTTGCGCCCCTGCGACAAGGCCCAGCGAAATGCTTTCGGCGCCCGTGATGGTGCGGTACAGCCCCGGCTCGCTTTCAACCGGTGCCACCTGATATTGCTTGAGCGGGCCGGAAATCTCCGCCGTCTCGCCATAAGCGTGCCCTGCGTCCAGTGCGGCAATGTTGGCGTCGGCAAGCTCCGGCGCCTTCCTGAACTTCTGTCTCAGCCAGTCATGGATCGGCCCGCGCGGACGGTCGAACATCCAGAGCGCCAGCCCCAGTGTCCACATGTTCTTGCAGCGCAGCGCTTCCTTGTTGCCGAGACCAAAGGGCTTGACCGCCTCCAGCGTGAGGGCGGAAATGTCAAAGGCCAACACATCCCATTTCGCCAGCGAGCCATCGTCAATCGGATTGACGTCATATTTCGCCTTGTCGAGATTGCGCTGCGAAAACTCACCCGTGTCAGCAATGATCAGTCCACCCGGCTTCAATGCCGCAACGTTCACTTTCAACGCCGCCGGGTTCATCGCCACCAGCACGTCAGGCGCGTCGCCAGCTGTATCGATGTCGGTGGAGCCAAAATTGATCTGAAAGGCCGACACGCCGAACAGCGTGCCTTGCGGAGCGCGAATTTCCGCAGGAAAATCGGGAAAGGTTGCAAGGTCGTTGCCGGCCAGCGCCGTCGACAGGGTAAACTGCCCGCCGGTAAGCTGCATCCCATCGCCGCTATCGCCAGCAAAACGGACGACCACTGCTTCGGGAGACGCGGCAACTGGTACTTCAACACCCATGGCTAACCCCTTTTCGACCACGGCAAATCTTGCTGCGCGGCATACTCTCCCATCAACAAGAGAGCGATCGGCAATGACGACAGCGTCGCAAACGGCAATGCCTTTTCCTGTGTAGCTTCATGATGCGGCCGCATCAAATTAGAAAAACTTTGCAAGCATGTGGCAGGCCTGCTTCACCGCACATCTCTTGGAAAGGGATGCCGAATGCAGAAAGAGCGAATCATGAACGACCCCGATCCGGCGCAATACCGGCCCTGCGCAGGGCTCATGATTGTCAACGATGCAGGGCGCGTCTTTGTCGGCAGGCGTCTTGATGCCAAGGAAGGCGACTGGTGGCAGATGCCCCAGGGCGGAATCGATGAGGGCGAAGACCGCGCCGCCGCCGCCATGCGCGAATTGTGGGAAGAGACCGGCATCACAGCTGACAAGGCCGGTATCGTGGCGGTCGCAGAGGAAGAGCTGTTCTACGACCTGCCGCCCGAACTTCAGGGCAGACTGTGGGGCGGACGGTATGTCGGGCAGCGGCAGAGCTGGTTTTTTATCCGCTTTACCGGGACGGATGCAGATATCGACCTTGAAGCGCATGATCCGCCTGAATTCGGCGCCTATCGCTGGGTCGATCCACAAGTGCTGCCCGATCTGATCATCCCTTTCAAGCAGCCGATCTACCGGGCGGTGCTGAAGACGTTTGGCGAACAATTGCGCAGCTTCAATTGACCTTTACCGCGTCGTCAAGCGTATCCATATCGCCCACTTGTGCGGATTGGACATTGTTGACAGGGCCAAGGGCGATCGCGGCTGCAAGTGCGCCTGCCTCTGCGCAATCGGCTCCGCACAAGGAGCGCAACGTCACTAGGTTCTGCTCCGCCTTGGCCAGTGCGCCTTTCTCGGCCAGTGCAGCACCCTCGCCCGCCAGTGCATCGAGATTGGCCGGGTCCAGCATCAGGGCCTGACGATAATAACGAATGGCACGCCCCTGAAGCCCGTTGGCGCGTGCAGTGGCGGCAAGGTCGATATAGGTGACGGCATAACCCGGCGCGAGGGCGAGAGCTGCCTCGAACCGGTCGACAGCGGCGGCAACATCGCCCTGCGCCAGCGTGGCACGGCCATCGGTCAGCAGGCGTTCGACACGCGGATCGGCCGGTGCATCCGCGCGCCCGATGGACGTGCTTGCCCCCACAGCGACGAACATGCAGATAGCAAGCGCAAGCGGGGTGTATCGCATCACATAATCCTTCACGGCAGAACCCGGACGCCAGTTTGCACTTTCATGAAGGCAGGCAATATCATGTGCGGCGAAAATTCGCGATGAAAAAGCCGTCCGTCTGATCGTGGGCGGGCGTGAGACGTATTCCCGTCCCGCGTGCCCTGCCAAGCGGAAGCTGCGGCACTGCGCTGGCAAATTGCGGATGCCGCTCCAGAAATGCGGCGGCCTGATCCGCGCCTTCGATGTCCAGCAGCGAACACACGACGTAACTCACCTGCCCGCCGGGCCTGACCAGTTCGGCCGCGAGATCGAGCAATCGGGCCTGCAAGGCGGCATGCTCCTTCAGAATGGCAGGGGTCACGCGCCACCGCGCTTCGGGATTGCGCCGCCAGGTGCCGGTACCACTGCACGGTGCATCGACCAGCACGAGATCGGCGGTGCCCAGCCTGCCCATCAATGCCCCGTCCGAAACGGGCCGGCCCGCCACTGCGCCATCTCCCGCCGCGACAGGTGGATCCGCGCTGTCGGCTTCCGCAGGGTTGCCGCCGAGGATGTCGTGAAAATGATCACGCTCCTGCAACGGGTTCAGCAGCCGGCTTTCCGCGATGGTCACACCGGCGCGATCTGCCCGCGACGGCAGCCGACCCAACCGCATGCGCGACGTGTCGCAGGCGATGATGCGCCCCTCATTGGCCATTGCAGCGCCCAGCGCCAGCGTCTTGCCGCCCGCCCCGGCACAAAGGTCCACCACCATCATGCCTGGCTCCGCCCGGGCTGCCACACAGGCAAGCTGACTGCCGGTGTCCTGCACCTCGATCTCGCCAGCCTGCCATTGCGGCCATTCCTCGACGCGCTGTCCGCCGGACAGGCGTAAGCCGTCGGGCGCTGCGGTCGGTTCAGCCGGCACCGGCAGGACCAGCGTGTCGCGCGATGCTTTCAGAACATTGACCCGCAGATCGAGCGGCGCACGTCCGGTGAGTGCATCCTGCTCCTCCCGGTCGAGCCCACTGGCCTGCAGCTCTTCGCGCAGCCAGCGCGGTGCTGTATCGATGTTGGCGACAGGCTCACCGCTTTCGATCGGAGCAGGAGCATGCCGGCTCCCGTCGAACAGGTCACGCAGCTCCGGTCGCGCCTTGGCCAGGGCCAGCATTGCGGCACGGCCCGACACCGGCACTTCGCCACAGCAGCGGATGCCATCATAGACCAGATCGCGAATGGCGCGCCGGTCGCCCGATCCTGCATAACGGTTCGCCCGCGCCCATTCGGCAAGGATCCGGTCCGCCGGCGCGCCATTGCCACGCGCTGCCGCAATGATGCTGTCGAGAATGCCGATCGCGGCCTGCACCCGGGCTGGAGGAGTCATGCCGCCTGCTCCTCAGCGCGTCGGGTAATTGGGAGCTTCGCGGGTGATCGTCACGTCGTGGACATGACTTTCGCGAAGACCGGCATTGGTGATGCGGATGAACCGCGCATCGCGGCGCAGTTCGTCAATCGTGGCGCAGCCGGTGTAGCCCATGGCCGCCTTGATCCCGCCGACCAGCTGGTGGATGACATCCTTGGCCGGCCCCTTGTAGGGAACCTGCCCCTCAATCCCTTCGGGCACCAGCTTCATGGAATCCTTGATGTCCTGCTGGAAATAACGATCGGCGCTGCCGCGCGCCATCGCGCCGACGCTGCCCATCCCGCGATAGCTTTTATACGCCCGCCCCTGGTACAGGAACGTGTCGCCCGGTGCTTCCTCGGTGCCGGCGAGCATGGAGCCGACCATGATGGTGGAGGCACCCGCCGCCAGCGCCTTTGCCGCATCGCCCGACGTGCGCAGCCCGCCATCGGCGATGACCGGCACGCCGGCCTTGTCCGCTTCTTCGGCAGCATCCATCACTGCGGTCAGCTGGGGCACGCCGATGCCGGCGACGATGCGGGTCGTGCAGATGGAGCCTGGGCCGATGCCGACCTTGATCCCGTCCGCGCCCGCGTCGATCAATGCCCGGGCCGCCGCTGCCGTCGCGATATTGCCGGCCACCACCTGCACATTGCCGGAAAGTTTCTTTACCCGTTCGACCGCGCGGGCGACATCGCGGTTATGGCCGTGCGCCGTGTCGATCACGACAACATCCACTTCGGCATCGATCAGCGCTTCGCTGCGGGCAAAGCCGTTGTCGCCCACGGTGGTTGCCGCCGCCACGCGCAGCCGGCCCGCCTTGTCCTTGGTGGAATCGGGGAAAGTCACTGCTTTTTCGATGTCTTTTACCGTGATAAGCCCGACGCAGCGGTAATCCTTGTCGACCACCAGCAGCTTTTCAATGCGACGCTGGTGCAGCAGCCGCCGGGCTTCTTCCTGGCCGATATCGGCGCGTACCGTGGCCAGATCGTCCGCTGTCATCAATTCGCGGACCGGCTGGCCGTCACGGTCGGCAAAGCGCACATCGCGGTTGGTCAGAATGCCGACGAGCCGACCCGAAGCCTCCACCACCGGGATGCCCGATATGCGGTTCTGCTCCATCAGCGCTCGGGCTTCGCCAAGCGTTGCATCAGGCGCAATGGTGATGGGGTTGACGACCATGCCGCTTTCGAACCGCTTCACCTGCCGGACGGCGGCGCATTGTTCATCAAGCGTCAGATTGCGGTGCAGCACCCCCATGCCGCCCATCTGCGCCATGACAATGGCCATCTGCGATTCGGTAACCGTATCCATCGCGCTCGACAGCACCGGGATGTGGAGCACGATGTCTCGTGTGATCCGGGTGCGGGTGTCGGCCTGCGACGGGACGATGTCCGATGCCGCCGGTTGCAGCAGCACATCGTCAAAGGTCAGGCCAAGAGGAATGTCGGTTATGGAACTGCGATTTGCCACGTGAAGAAAACGCTTTCTCAACAATGCGGGTTTTGACGGACGAGAAGTGCCTCTACCTGCCCGGCCGCGTCACCGCTAGGGGGCAGGAACGGTTTGCGTGCCGCTGGTGTATTCGAAAGGATAAACTTCGGGGTCGGCCGCCGCTTTGACAAGCGCGACGTGCAACGCCACCATCCGGACCGCGCCACCCAGTTCCACTGCGTCCGCTTCGTCGTCAGCGCGGTGGTAACTGCCCGCCATCCATCGCGCGAGCCGCTCCTCGTCGGCAAAGCTGGCGCTGACCATTACGGTTGGCAACCCGGCACGTTCGAGCGCCCAGCCATCCTGGCGGTGCCGGTAGAGGCGGTTCGCCTTGGTTGCGTCGGCAAGGTGCACGCCGTTGGCAGCGGCGGTTGCCCTGACCAGTTCGGCAAGCGGGCCGGCATCATCCCCGATCATCACCGCAACAGTCCCGGTGGGTGTCAGCCCTTCGCTGTCGATATTGAAAGCAGCGACAAACTTGCCCAGCGGTACAGGCGGGTCGGCGGCAAAAGCGGTTGCGCCAAGCAGGCCTGCTTCCTCGCCGCTCGTTGCCAGAACATAGACGTCGCGGGCCATCGGGGGCCCTTCTGCCAGGATGCGCGCTATTTGCGTGATCATGGCAAGGCCGGTCGCATTGTCGATGGCGCCGTTGCACACGGTGTCGAACAGGTGCGGGCGGCATGCCGGCGTATCCCGGCCAAGATGATCCCAATGCGCAAGCACGAGCACCGCTCCCTCGTGCGGCTGCGTTCCGGCAATCCGCCCGATCAGATTGTGCGTCACGACGGGTGCCTTGCCGACCGGGTAGATCGTGAAAGACGCGCGCCACGGGCTGACAGGGTCATGCGTTCCGGACAAGAGGCCGATCGCCTCCCAGCTTTTCTGCAGATGATCGAGCGTCTGCTCCTCATCGACAGTGCCGGGCGCCCGCCCGCCATAATCATCCGATGAAAGAACGCGCACCTGCCGCTCCAGCAATTCGGCAACTCCGGGCTGCTGCGTCTGCGGCGTGGCGCAAGCTGTCGCCAGTGCTGCCAGAGCCAGCGCAATGATAATGCGCGCGCGCAAACGGGCACCACACCGGACCGACGGCGACAGGCGCGTGCTCATTGCCAGCGCGAAAGCGGCGCTTGCCCCCTTCATTTCAGCCGACCAGCGCCGGCAAGCACATCATTGCGCAGTCCAGCCGCCATCGACGGCGATATTGCTGCCGGTCATGTTCTGCGCCTCGTCCCGGCACAGGAAGACCGCGAGCGCAGCAATGTCTTCGGGCTGGGAGAACTTCTTGGTAGGCTGTCCGGAAAGCAGCACATCATTGATGACCGCCTCGCGACTGAGGCCCCGCGCTTTCATGGTGTCGGGGATCTGGTTTTCCACCAGCGGCGTCCAGACATAACCGGGACTGATGCAGTTCGCCGTGATGTTGTGCTGTGCAAGTTCCAGCGCGATTGTCTTGGTCAGTCCGGCAAGGCCGTGTTTTGCTGACACATAGGCCGCTTTGAACGGCGACGCTGTCGTGGAATGGGCAGAAGCGGTGTTGATGATGCGCCCCCAGCCCCGCGCCTTCATCATTGGAATGCACAGGCGGCAGGCATCGAACGCAGCGGTGAGGTTGAGAGCAATGATCTGATCCCATCGTTCAGGCGGGAATTCATCCACGGGGGCTACGTGCTGCATTCCTGCATTGTTCACCAGTATATCGACGTGGCCGAATGCATCTCTTGCCGCTTCGACCATCGCGTGCGTGCCTTCGCGGGTGATCAGGTCGACGTTCAAGCAAATGGCCTTGACCCGATGCCGATCGGCAAGAGACCTGCGCGCGTCCTCCATCTCATCTGGTTCGCCAATGCCGGTGATCACCAGATCGGCGCCTGCTCCCGCCAGCGCATAGGCAATGGCCAGGCCAATCCCCGATGTCGAACCGGTGACAAGGGCGGTTTTTCCCTTAAGGAACATTTGCATCTCCACGACTATTTACACGGCTGATCCGAAGGTAGGATGATTCGCTCGTGGTATAGGGACCAGACGGAATGCGACTCAATGATTTTGGCCGTAACATTCGTGTGCGCGACCAGCGCCGAAGCGGCGGCGGCCTGGGCGGGGGCCTGGGCGGGGGCGGAAAGCTTGGCTGCGGCGCGGTTGTCGTGGCGATCATCGGCGCCGTGGTGTTCGGGATCGATCCGTCCACGACCCTTGCCACGTTCGATCAGGTGCAGGGCGGCATGAATTCGCAGAGCGCGCCAACGGGACAGGACGGCGGACAGACCCTTGAACAAAGCTGCACCGTCAACGCCTATAGTCTGGAAAGCTGCGCTGCGCTTTCCTCACTGGACGACACGTGGCAACCTTTGTTCATGGCCGCCAACCTGCCGTTTCGCCGTCCGGTGCTCAACTTCTACGATGGCACCGGCGGTTCGGGATGCGGAACGGCACAAGCCGCAATGGGTCCGTTTTACTGCCCGGCGGATGAAGGTATCTATATCGACACCAGCTTTTACGATGATCTGCAGGGCCGCTTCGGCGCCGGCGGCGATTTTGCACGCGCCTATGTCATGGCGCATGAATACGGCCACCATGTCCAGAAACTGACAGGGATCGCCGATCAGGTCCGCAGCGCCCAGTCGCAGGACCGTTCATCGGCGAACCAGCTTCAGGTGCGTATGGAACTGCAGGCGGATTGCTATGCCGGTGTCTGGGCGGCAAGAAACCGCGACAGGATAGAACCGGGCGATCTTGACGAAGGCATGCGCGCCGCCGCCGCAATCGGCGATGATACGCTGATGCGTAACGCAGGCCAGCGGATGGCGCCTGAAAGTTTCACCCATGGAACCAGCGCGCAACGCACCCAATGGCTGCAACGCGGGCTCACCACCGGAGACGAGGACCAATGCGACACTTTTGCCGATCTGCGCCGCTGATTGCCGGTGTCCTGCTGACAGCTGCACTGCCTGCCGCTGCGCAGGACATGCAGAATGACGATGTTTCCGCAGAAGACATCGCCACCCAGCCGCTGCGTGATTTCAACCTCCACAATGACGACATTCCGCCGCTGCTCATCGATGTCGCGGCCGACCCCTATTCGGCGCAAGGCCTGAACCGCTGTGTCGACATCGAGAGGGCCGTCGTCGACCTTGACCTCTACCTTGGTCCCGACATCGACATGCCTGCAGTCCGCAAGTCCGACATGCAGAACGGCGCGAACATGGCCGGCAATGTTGCAAAATCGCTGCTGGGCGGGTTCATCCCTTTTCGCGGCGTCGTGCGTGAAGTAAGCGGCGCCAACAGCGAGCAGAAGCGGTTCGAGCGCATCGTGGGCGCGGCATTGATACGGCGCGGCTTCCTCAAGGGATTAGGGCTGGCGCGCGGCTGCGATTGGCCTGCACGGCCTGCAGCCGAGGGACATGTGTTTGATCCGGTGGCACACCGCTCCCGCGAACTGCAGCGCAACAACTCTCCTGCGCCGATTGCTGACAAAAATAAACCAGCCAGGAGCGATGATTGAGCATCTTGCGCACCGCTGCACCATTTTCCGGCGGCACAGTACATACTATCCTGGTGCAAAGTGCCCACCGTATTTCTCAGCGGCTGAGATTTGCTATGCTGGCGCTCCTGCTGGTGTTCATCGGAACGTCTTATCTGGTCTTGCCCGCACCTGCTCTGGCGGCAGAGCAGGTGGCAATCACGGCAATGGAGCCATACACTCACAAGAATGCCGAAGGCCAATGGTCCGGCCCTGCAGTTGACCTGTTTCGTACTGCGGCCGACCGTGCCAATGTCCAGTTCGAATTTGTCGAGCAGTCACCCGGCGAAATGGCGCAGGAAACCCGCAATCGGACCATAGCGTCCTTTCCATTTTCCGCCGTCGCCCAACTTGCACCGGGAGATGCCCAGAGCCTCCCGTTCCACATCGACAGCGTCGGACTGATTGGCGTATCGGCCAGCGGGGATTTCCTGCTCGGCCTTTCCGACATCTTCAACCTGCAATTCCTCAAGATCGTAGGGCTGATCTGCTTGCTGCTGCTGATCGCAGGAGCGGCTTTCTGGCTGGCGGAACATAAAGGGCCAGGTGCGCTCGACCCCGAGACCGGCAAGATCAGAGGGATTGGCGACGGCTTCTGGTGGGCTGGCGTGACTGCCACCACCATCGGCTATGGCGATCTTGTTCCCAAAACGGTCAGTGGCCGTGTGGTTGCCATGATCTGGATGCTGTTTTCGATGGCATTGACGGCAGTACTGACCGCCTATCTCGTCTCCTTGACCAAGGAAAGCGGTGGAGGAGGCGATCTTGCCCAAACGGTCCAGGAGCAGCGGGTCGGCATCGTCAGAGGTATGGCGATAGACGAGCAGGATCTGGACGGCGCGAAGCGGATCGTGCCGTTCGACAGTCTTGCGCACGCCCTGCGCGCGCTGGACCAGGACCAGGTCGATGCCGTCGCTTACCCCTATGTGCCGGCAAGGCAGCAGGCAGGAGGCCGCAGCATATTGAAAACGAGCCGGTCTGTGGTCATGCCGGTTTTCAGGCTCCATGACGCCGAGAAGCTGCGCACCGAGATCGATCGCGTCATCCTGTCTCCTGCCTGGCAAGCCCGCGTGGAGCGGCAGCTTACCGCCGATAACTGATGACAGAGCAGATGCGTGCGCCTGCTCGCAACGCTCAGCCTGAGCCAGGTTCAGGCACCCATTTCATCACACCACCGGCAAACGGCGTCCACCACCCGGTCTTTATGCCCGCCCCGGCGAGTCGTTCGCTGGTCCATTGGTTACAGGTCCTGAAGATCGTATAGGTGCCCCTCGCATCGTAAAACACGTCCTGAGCTGTATAGCCTGCATAAACCGGGCGTTTCCGATCGGGCCGGCGCGGCGGCAGCGTCGCCATGATTGCGGTGGCCAGTTGCTGATATTCGGCACGGCTGATGCGCAATGGGCGGTAATTTCGTGAAGGTGCAGGCCGCACATAATGCGCCACATGCAGCAGGGCCGAGCCGCCGCGGGTCACAATGCGCAGCACGGCAAAAGGCGACAGATCGGCCCAGGTCGGCGTGTCGAGAAATATCTCCCTCTCACCCCAGCTGATCCCCACATGGGTGTAGCCCCTGTGCGGCAGTCCCTGCCTGTTCACCGCAAGGTCTGCAGGCGGCAGCACATGTGTCCAGTCCACTCCCGCAGCCCGTTGTGGCAGGATGATCTCGGTGTGCACGCCATTGGTGCCGATCATGATCTCTATGGCATCGGGTGCGCTGGATGCCTGCCAGCCGCCATTTCGCGGCACGCTTGACGCAAGCCAGCCCACAAGGAAATAGCAGCCGAGCAGCACCGCAATCCCGCCCGCCAGAAAGCGGGTGACGCGCGTCAGAGCACGAACGGGCGAACGCCGCGCTTGCGCAGCCACAGGACTGACCAATCGCCACGAACGATGCGCCGGGCAAGCCGGAAGCCGGAGCGGAATGCAGCGCGCTGCACGCCTTGCTCCTGCGTCGTCAACAGCCCCGCCAGCAGCAGATTGCCGCCGGGAACAACGGCGCGGCCAAAATCAGCGGCTAGGTCGACCAACGGCCCCGCCAGGATATTCGCGATCAGCAGGTCGTAAGGCGTGCGCGATGCCAATATGGGCGATTCCATTCCTGTAGCGATGGTCATGACAAGCCGGCCCGGCCCTTCGCCGATCGACACATGGTTGAGCGCCGCGTTATCCAGCACCACTTGCAGGCAGACGTCGTCGATGTCGCTGGCAGTGGCAAGTGCCCGCGGCCACAGCGCCATGGCCGCAAAAGCGAGCAGCCCCGTGCCTGTTCCGATGTCGGCAATATTGCGCGCAATGACGCCTTCGCGCTTCATCAGGTCCAGCATCTCCAGACAGCCTGCCGTGGTATGGTGCTGCCCTGTGCCGAACGCCTGGCTGGCCGGAATGACAAGTCGGATAGCTGGCCGATCCCCACCGGCTGCAAGCTGTTCTGGCGCATGATCGGGCGTGTGAACACAGAACCGCCCGGCGTGTACGGGGTCAACGCCAGCCTGGCTCAGGGTGACCCAATCCTGCTGCGGCAATGGTTCTGCATGCATGGCGGGCGCATCATTGCCGAACAAGGCGGCAATAGCGCGTCGGTCAGCCGCAGTCGGCCGACGCTCCAGATAGGCATCGAGGCGCCACTCCAGCGGGCGGTCCTCGGCAAGTTCACACGCAGCGATCACGATGGACTGGTCCCACTGCTCAAGCTCCTCATGCGCAAGCAGCGCCGCCTGCACCACATCACGCGAGGCAAGCAATGTGATCTTCCATGCTGTCATCTGACGAAGCTTGCCCCATTGGCGTCAATCACCGCGCCTGTCATGCTATGCGGTGCATCCAGCGCGCAGAACCCCGCGATGCTGGCAATCTCCTCGGGAAGCGCAACCCGGCCGAGCGGAATGTCCGCAAGCAGTTTGGGCCCGCCCCTGCTCTCCAGATAATCGCCGGCAGGGGCAGTGTCGACAAAGCCGGGGCATATGGCAAAGGCCAGCACGCCATCGGCAGCATAGCTTCGTGCGACAGTTTTGGTCATCGCCACCAGGCCCGACTTCGCCGCTGCATAATGCCAATGTTCAGGCGAGTCTCCCCGATAGGCAGCCCGACTGGCGATATTGACCAGTCGTCCGGTCCCTTGTTTCGTCTCCAGCCAGTGCCGCACGGCAAGGCGCGACAATTGCGCGGCTGCGGTAAGATTGATGCGCAGGGTGCGGTCCCATTCGTCCAGCCATTTTATGTCCGAACCGCCGATTGGATTGGCGGCGAACAGACCGGCATTGTTCACCAAGATGTCGATGGTCCCGCCTGCCTGCTGCAGCGCGGTCTCCCACAATTGCGCCGGCGCTGCAGGATCATCGAAATCCGCCATGATCGGCAGAAGCGCGCCCTGCCTTGCCGCTTCGCCATCCGGCGCGCCCGTTTCACCGGCACGAGCACCGCTGCCATGACGAAGCACGGTGACGCCGCGCGCTTCAAGGCTGTTGGCAATGGCCTTGCCAATGCCGCGGGTGCTTCCGGTGACAAGCGCGACGGGCGGACCGCGACCGGTCGCATCATTGGCTGTTGCAGGCTTGATCATCGGCCGGCAATTACCCGTATTGCTGCTGGTCGGCAAGGCGTGGTGCGATGCGTTCTCAATAGTCCGATTGGCGCTTGCCTATGCAGTGCCAAGGTGCCATTCGCGCATGGAACAGCCACTTTGGCGCAGGCTTGCGTTGCGCATTTTTCAAATCTGGCCCGGCATGACCGCGGCGCAGACCATGAACCAGGGGACACGACATGGCAGATGCAAGAGGCGGGAACCGGTATGCGCGGCCCCGTCCGTTATCGCCGCACCTCTCGATCTGGAAATGGGGTCCGGCAATGCTGTCCTCCATCCTGCACCGGGTGACCGGCAACGCGATGGCGACATTGGGATTGCTGATCCTGCTGTGGATGCTGGGCGCGATTGCGGCCGGCCCGCAAGCCTATGCCGTGTTTGCTGCCGTGATGGGCAATCCTGTGGGCATCATTGTGCTGATCGGGATCAGCTGGTCGTTCTTCAATCACATGTGTTCGGGGATCCGGCACCTGGTGATGGATGTTGGTGCAGGGTTTGAGGTAGAGCGCAACAACCGCGCAGCGATCATCTCGATCGTTTGCGGTGTCGTGCTGACGGTGGCATTCTGGCTGGTTATCCTGCTGAAGTAAGGGAAGTGCGACACAATGGGTAATGGAACCAGAATCGGCAAGGTGCGCGGCCTCGGCTCCGCGCATCAGGGCACCCATCACTGGTTGCTGCAACGCTTTACCGCGGCCGGCAATCTCGTGCTGGTGCTGTGGCTGGTGTTCAGCCTGCTGCTGATGCCCGGCTACAGCTATCTTGCCATGGCAAGCTGGCTGGCCAGTCCGTTTGCCGCGACCGCAATGGTGCTGCTGATCATCTCCACCTTCTGGCATGCCCGGCTGGGAATGCAGGTCATGCTGGAAGATTATGTACATGGCGCAAACCGGTTTGTTGCGATCCTGCTGTTGAACCTTATCTTCGTGGCAGCGGCCGTGTTCGGCATCGTCGCTGTGATCCGCATCGCGCTGGGAGCCGTTTGAATGGCCGAGATTAACGTACAGCCTGCCTACAAGATTATCGATCATACCTATGACACCATCGTGGTTGGCGCGGGTGGATCAGGCTTGCGCGCCACGATGGGCAGCGCGGAGGCGGGGCTGAAAACCGCCTGCATTACCAAGGTATTCCCCACCCGGTCGCACACCGTTGCGGCGCAGGGCGGCATCGCTGCCAGCCTTGGCAACAACACGCCCGACCATTGGTCGTGGCACATGTACGACACTGTCAAGGGATCGGACTGGCTGGGCGATCAGGACGCCATTGAATATCTCGTGCGTGAAGCCCCGCAGGCAGTGTACGAGCTTGAACATGCCGGCGTGCCGTTTTCCCGCAACCCTGAAGGCACGATCTATCAACGCCCGTTCGGCGGGCACATGCAGAACATGGGCGCAGGCCCGCCGGTCCAGCGCACCTGCGCCGCGGCCGACCGCACCGGTCATGCGATGCTGCATGCATTGTATCAGCAATCGCTGAAGTACGACGCGGATTTCTTCATCGAATATTTCGCGATCGACCTCATCATGGTCAATGGCGAGTGCAAGGGCGTCATCGCCATGTGCATGGATGACGGCTCCATTCACCGGTTCCGCGGCCATGCGGTCGTGCTGGCAACGGGTGGCTATGGCCGCACCTATTTTACCGCCACTTCGGCGCATACCTGCACCGGTGACGGCGGCGGCATGGTGCTGCGCGCCGGTCTGCCGTTGCAGGACATGGAATTCGTGCAGTTCCACCCGACCGGCATCTATGGCGCTGGCGTGCTCATCACCGAAGGCGCGCGTGGTGAAGGCGGCTATCTCACCAATTCCGAAGGCGAACGCTTCATGGAGCGTTACGCGCCTTCGGCGAAGGATCTTGCCAGCCGTGATGTCGTCTCGCGCTCCATGGCACTGGAAATCCGCGAGGGACGCGGCGTTGGTCCGGAAAAGGACCACATGTTCCTCCACCTCGACCACATCGATCCGACGGTCCTTGCAGAGCGTCTGCCGGGCATCACGGAAAGCGGCAAGATCTTCGCCGGTGTCGACCTCACGCGGCAACCGCTGCCGGTGGTGCCGACGGTGCATTACAACATGGGCGGCATCCCCACGAACTATCATGGGGAAGTCGTGACCATCGGACCTGATGGAGATCCAGAAACCGTGGTGCCCGGCCTGTTCGCCGTGGGCGAGGCGGCGTGCGTTTCAGTGCATGGCGCAAACCGGCTGGGATCCAATTCGCTGATCGATCTGGTCGTGTTCGGCCGCGCCACTGGCCACCGCCTGCAAAAGCTGATCAAGCCGGGTACCGGTCATGACAGCCTGCCAACCGACAGCGCTGATTTTGCCCTGTCGCGGCTTGACCATTTCCGTAACGCCAATGGTGGCTCGCCCACAGCGCAGATCCGGTTGGCGATGCAGCGGACCATGTCTGGCCATGCAGCGGTGTTCCGCACTGACGAGGTCATGGCAGAGGGCATGGACAAGCTTGCCGGTATCTATCGTCAGATGGAGGATATTCATGTGACCGATCGTTCGCTGGTCTGGAACTCGGACCTTATTGAAACGATGGAATTGGACAATCTCATCTCGCAGGCCACGGTCACGATGCACTCCGCATTCAATCGCAAGGAGAGCCGCGGTGCCCATGCGCATGAGGATTTCCCCGAGCGTGACGACGCCAACTGGATGAAGCACACAGCGGTATGGTTCAACGGCTGGGGTGGCAAGGACGGTGACGTGCGGATCGATTACCGCCCGGTGCACGAATATACACTTACCGACGACATCGATTACATCGAACCGAAAAAACGCGTTTACTGATCGCGCGGACAATTGCCCGCCGCTGGAGCAATTTTCGGCGGCGGATTTGCCATTTACGCGGCAAGCTTGTCTGGCGCCCTGCTCAACCGGCGGCCGCGACAATCTCAGCCCAGGCAGCCTCATCGATGATTTCGATGCCCAGTTCGGCCGCTTTCTTGAGCTTTGAACCTGCTCCTGGCCCCGCAACGATCAGATCGGTACGCACGGAAACCGAGCCTGCAGTCCGTGCCCCAAGGCGTTCGGCCTGCGCCTTTGCTTCGTCCCGGCTGATGGTCTCCAGCTTGCCTGTGAACACCAGGACCTTGCCCGCAACCGGACTTTCCCGCACTTCCACTGCATAAGCCGGCGGTGACACCTGCGTCAGCAGATCGTCCCACACCTCGACGTTATGCGGCTCGTGAAAGAAATTGCCCAGCGCTGACAGCACCGCCAATCCCACCCCGTCAATGCCGGTGATGCGCGCAGCGGCGGCTTCGTCGCCTGCATGTGCCGCAACAGCAGCAGTCCGCAACGCATCGAGCGTCACGAATTCCTTCATCAGGTCGCGCGCGGTGACCGCCCCTACATGCCGAATGCCAAGACCGAACAGCAGCCTAGCTGCATCTGGACTGCGCCGGCTTTCCACCGCCATCAACAGCTTATCCACAGATCTGTCCTGCCATCCGTCAAGCGCGGCAATCCGGGCGCGCTGCTCGTGCAGCCGGAATATATCGGCCGGGCTTTCAACCCAGCCGCGGGCGAAAAAGTCGGCGATGGTCCGCTCCCCCAGCCCCTCGATGTCAAGGGCAGCCCGGCTGACGAAATGCTCGAGCCGCTGCGTGCGTTGAGCAGGACAGATCAACCCGCCCGTGCATCGCACGTCGACCTCACCTTCCTGCGCCACGGCTTCGCTGCCGCACTGCGGGCAATGGTCGGGAAACGCGAAGTCGGGCCGCGCCACGTCAGGGGTCAGATTAGCGACAACCTGCGGGATGACATCGCCTGCGCGCTGGATCCTCACCCGGTCACCGGGACGAACCCCGAGCCTGCCGATTTCATCACGATTGTGCAACGTTACATTGGTAACAGTGACACCGCCGACCAGCACCGGAGCCAGCCTGCCCACAGGCGTCAGCTTGCCGGTGCGACCGACCTGCACATCGATCGCCTCCAGCACGGTATCAGCGCGTTCAGCGGGAAATTTGCGCGCAATCGCCCAACGTGGCGCCTTTGCAACTTCACCCAGACGCTGCTGCCAGTCGAGCCGGTCCACCTTGTACACCACGCCGTCGATCTCATGATCGAGCGTCGGACGTGCTTCGGCGATGGCATCATAGTGCGCGCGCAGCTGCGTTGCGCCTTCCACGCAAGCAAGCAGACGCGAAACGGGCACCCCCCACTGCGCGATCTGCTGCATTACCGCAAACTGCGACGTTGCGGGCACTGCCGATGCCGCACCCCAGCCATGCGCCATGAAACGCAGCTTGCGCTGCGCTGTCACGCTGGCGTCTTTCTGACGCAATGATCCTGCCGCAGCATTTCGCGGATTGGCGAAAGTCTTGCCGTCGGCTGCCTGTTGCGTTGCGTTCAGCGTATCGAAATCTGCCTTGCTCATGTACACCTCACCCCTGATCTCAAACAGGGCAGGCACATCACCGGCCAGCAATTGCGGAATATCGCCAATGTGCGCAACATTGGCGGTTACATCTTCGCCGACCTGCCCGTCGCCTCGGGTCGCTGCCTGAACCAACTGGCCTTGTTCATACCGCAACGAACAGGATAGTCCGTCGATCTTGTCCTCTGCTGTAAAAGCAAGTGGCGCATCCTGCGACAGCGACAGGAACCGGCGGACGCGCGCAATGAACTCGGCAACCTCCTCATCGTTGAACGCATTGTCGAGGCTAAGCATGCGCATCTCATGCGTCACCTTCGTCAGTGGTGACGCACCGATCGCATGGCCGACCGCGTGCAAAGGGCTGTCCGCGCGCGCGAGATGGGGATGGCGTGCCTCAAGCCCGGCCAGCCGCCGGACCAGTGCATCATATTCGGCGTCCGTCAGTTCAGGGGCGTCATCGGCATGATAAAGTCGGTTGGCACGGTTTATGCGCCGCGCAAGCCGCATCATCTCGTTTGCAGCGTCCGCTTCACCTGCTGCAGTTCCGCGGCTTTCCTCATCAGTCATCGCGGTCATGCACCCTCGTTCAGCCATGTTCCAGCAGGCGTTCGGCCTGCGCGCGGGCTTCGGGCGTGACTTGCGCGCCTGACAGCATCCGTGCAATTTCCTCCTGCCGCTGCTCGGTCGACAATTGCACAACCGACGTTCGCGTGACCATTGCATCTGCAGGCAGGGATTTCTGCGCCAGCACAGGCTTCCCGCTCGATTTGGCGATCAGGTAATGTGTGTCGCCGCGTGCCGCCACTTGCGGACTATGCGTTACAGCAAGCAGTTGCCCGCCGGTGGCAAGCCGGGCCAACCGTTCGCCAATGGCGCTTGCCACCGCGCCGCCAACACCCCGGTCGATTTCGTCGAAAATGATGACAGCCGCACCGCCCTGCTCGGCCAGCGCCACCTTGAGCGCAAGGATGAATCGCGACAACTCGCCCCCGCTCGCGATCTTGGCAAGCGGGGCAAAAGGAGCGCCCGGGTTCGTGGCGATCAGGAACTCCACATTGTCCATGCCGTGCGGCCCCCACCGCTCCTCCTCCAGCGGGGTGACGGCAGTCTGGAACCGCGCGGCATCCAGCTTGAGCGGTGCAAGCTCTGCTGCCACCGCCGCATCAAGCCACCGCGCCGCTGCGAGGCGCTGAGCACTCAACGCTTCGGCAAGGTTGCGATACGCTTCTGCTGCCTCGGCCGCGTCCTTCTCAAGTTCGCGCAGGCGGTGTTCGCCGCCTTCGATGGCGTCAAGCGCTGCCCGCAAGTCCACCATGCGTCCGGCAAGTTCGTCCACCGCGCAATCATGCTTGCGCGCTGCCGCCCGCAGGTCGAACAGGCGCCGCTCGGTCGTGTCGAGCCGCTCCGGATCATGGCTGAGCACTTCGGCGGCGCGTGCGATATGCTCCTCTGCCTCTCCACCCTCGACGATGCAGCGGTCCAGTGCTTCCAACGCCTGCGCCAGCAGCGGGTGTTCCGGCGCGATCCGGTCAAGCTGGCGCGCCGCGCTGCGCAATTGCGCCAGCGCGCTGTCGGATCCGGCCCAAAGATGGCGCAGCGTGTCCAGATCACCCGACAGACGTTCACCCTTCTGCATGTCGGCGCGCGCAAGG
Organism: Croceicoccus esteveae; assembly: GCF_031846435.1. Lineage (NCBI taxonomy): Bacteria > Pseudomonadati > Pseudomonadota > Alphaproteobacteria > Sphingomonadales > Erythrobacteraceae > Croceicoccus > Croceicoccus esteveae. The sequence goes on along the minus strand of NZ_JAVRHS010000001.1, from coordinate 339,524 downwards.
GCCAACTCCTCCTCTTCTCCCGGGACCGGAGCCAGCGCATTGAGCTCTTCCAGATGCGCCAGGAACAGGTCCTGCTCGGCAGCAGCGGTGTCGGCGGTTTGCCGAGCGGCGAGCAATGCCTCTTGTGCCCTGCGCCACCTGCGCCATGCCCGGGCAACCTCGGCTTCGTCCGCCTCGGCATAACGGGTGAGCAGAATGCGGTGCCCGCGCGGGTTCACCAGCCCCCGGTCATCATGCTGACCATGCAGTTCGACCAGGAACGGCGCAATCGCGCGCAGCACGGCAACGCCGACAGGCTGCGCGTTGACGAACGCCTTGGACCCGGCACCTTCGCCAGTGGCGCTGTCCACCTTGATGGTGCGGCGCAGGATCAGCGGCTCACCTTCCTCGATCTCGATACCGCCATCTTCAAGCACCTGCGCCATGCCAGCCGGCAGGGAGGCAAATTCAAACAGTGCCGTCACGCTGGCCTCGTTGGCGCCGGCGCGCACCAGCGCACTGTCCGCGCGATTGCCAAGCACGAGGCCAAGCGCGTCCAGCAGGATGGATTTGCCTGCGCCGGTTTCGCCGGTCAGCACGCCAAGCCCGCGCCCGAATGCAAGATCGAGCGCCTCGATGAGAACGATGTTGCGGATCGCAAGGGAAGTCAGCATCGCGCCTGATCCTTTGCGCAGGTCACTGGCACCGCTCGACACAGTCCAGACGCCTGCAGCGGCCCTGCATGGCGTCCGGCCAGACCTGAGGAGATAATGACGAACAAACCGATGATCAGTGACTGCCCGGCATCAGTGCGATACAAAGCGCTTGCGGCGGGAATTGCAGTGCTCAGGCGATCGCTCGGGTAATGACCGGAAAACTGGAGCAAGAGAGCGCCCGGATCAGCCGACGTAATTCGGCGCCTTGGCCTGCATCAGCCGGTAGGCTTCCTTGTACCATTCGCTGCCGGGGTAATTGGCAGCCAGCACCGCAGCCGATTTCTTGGCCTCCTCCGGGATGCCGAGCGCCAGATAGCTTTCGGTAAGACGGTATAACGCTTCGGGAGTGTGGCTGGTCGTCTGATAATCGGAAACGACATCGCGAAACCGCAGCGACGCCGCCAGCCACTTGCCTGTCCGTTGGTAAAACCGGCCCACTGTCATCTGCTTGCCTGCAAGATGGTCGTTCACAAGATCAAGCTTGAGCCGCGCATCCTTGGCGTAATTGCTCTGAGGATAGCGACGCACCACCTCGGTCAGGGCCTGCCGGGCAGAAGCGGTAATCTGCTGGTCACGAGTCACATCGCTGATCTGTTCATAATAGGACAGCGCGACAAGGTAATAAGCGTAAGGCGCATCCTTGTTGCCCGGATGGATGGACAAGAACCGCTGCGCCGATTGAATGGAAGCGGTGTAGTCGCGCGCCGCATAGTAGGAAAAGGCGCTCATCAACTGCGCCCGGCGTGCCCACGGCGAATAAGGATGCTGACGTTCCACCTCGTCGAACAAGGCAGCGGCCTGCTTCACCTGCCCGCGATCAAGCCGTTCCTTTGCCGCGAAATAAAGCGATTCCACGTCACGCGCCACATAGGCTGTGTCCTTTTGCGCGCCTGCGCTCCCGCCACATGCCGCCGTAAGGGTCAGCGCTGCGGCAATTGCCACATTGAGGCTACGGGAAAACGGGCGGGACGTGCGGCAGGGCACCGGGCGCAAGGCATGGATCATCTCTTCCCTATAACCGTCGGCGCCCTGAACGCCAAGTGAAGCTTGAGAGCGCTGGCCGCCTCTCTTCAGAAGCTGCCTGTCTTCGAAAACAGCCTTTCTTCAAGCTGCGCGAAGCTACCTTGATGTTGCCAATGTTGCATTGATGCCGCGCTAGCTGCCTCGGTGCTGCGCAGAAACGCGGTTGCCACTTGCGCAACATTGCGCCGCTTGGCAGTCTGCCTGTCTGCACCACCACCCGGCGCAACCCGCCTTGCGGCAAACCGCCGCGCCTTTCATGGAACATCATCGCATGCAGAAACATCTTCTTGCCCTGGCCGCCGCGTGCTGCGCCATTGCCGCTCCTGTCGCACAGGCAGCACCTGCAGACGATCTCGACCGGCTGATGGACGACATCTACGCAGCCAGGCTCAAGGCCGATCCGGTTGCCGCTTCTGCCGCGGGCGTGGAAGATTACGATCGACTTCTGGGCGATTATTCTCCTGCAGCGATGGATGCCCGCGCAGCGCAGGCGGCTGCGTTCCTTGCCCGGCTGAACACGATCGATGTGGCCGGATTGTCGCCGGAGGATCAGGCAGATCACGCCATTGTCAGGCGGCTTCTCGAAGAGACTATGGCAATGAACGGCTTTGGCCAGCGACTGCTCGCCTTTTCCAGCTATTACTCGCCCTGGCAGGGCTGGGCAGAAATCAGCAATTCCATGCAATTTGTTAAGGGTCTGGATTACGAGGAATATCTCGCCCGCCTTGAGGCCATCCCCGCCGCCAGCAGTCAGGTGGTGGCCAATACCGGCGCGGCGCTCGCCGCAGGTCACGCGCTGCCCTGCGTCGCTGTTGGCGGCGTGGAAGGTTCGATCCGCGGCGCCGTCGCTGCCGCGCCCGAGGAAACCCGGTTCTACCGGCCGTTTGCCCGCACCCGCCCCGCAGATCTGACACAAGAACAATGGGCCGCGTTACAGGAACGTGCGCGCGCAACGATCAGCAGGACGGTTGCTCCTGCTTATGGCAAAGCTGCGGACTACATCCGCGATGAATATCTGCCCCGCTGTGCCAAGGCAGCAGGCGCACTGGCGCAGCCCGACGGTGCGGCTTTTTACGCCTTTCGTGTCGGGGCGAGCACCACGACCGATCTGACCCCACAGCAGGTGCATGACATCGGCCTTGCCGAAGTGGCGCGCATCGCGGCTGAAATGGAGACGGTTGCGGCCACGGCGGGTTATCGCGACCGGGCAGCCTTTGTCGACAAGCTGCGCACCGACCCTGCCTATTACGCAACCACCCCCGAAGAATTGCTGGCGGCAGCTTCTGCGCAGGCAAAGGCACTCGACGGGTTGATGCCAGCCTATTTCAACCTGCTGCCCCGCCTGCCTTACGGCATCAGGGCCGTCCCTGCCGAAACGGCGGAAGGAACGACAACCGCGTATTACTCCTCGGGCAGCCCGGTTAACGGCGTTGCAGGTCATTATTACGTCAACACGTCCAAGCTTGACCAGCGGCCATTGTGGGAACTGCCCGCATTGACAGCGCATGAGGCGGTCCCCGGCCATCATCACCAGATCGCGCTTCAGCAGGAACTTGCCCTGCATCCGTTGCGGCGCGAATTTGCCTATTTCACTGCCTTTACCGAAGGCTGGGGCCTGTATGCAGAGAGGCTGGGGCTGGACATGGGCATCTACGACACGCCGGAAAAGGATTACGGGCGCCTGTCCTACGAGATGTGGCGGGCCACACGCCTCGTGGTCGACACCGGCATTCATGCGCTTGGCTGGACCAAGGAGCAGGCGGTCGCCTTCATGACCGAGAATACGGCACTGTCGGCAGCCAACATCGATGCAGAGGTGAACCGTTACATCAGCTGGCCGGGACAGGCGCTTGGCTACAAGCTGGGCGAACTGAAAATCAGGCAATTGCGGGAACGGGCGGAACAGGAACTCGGGCCGAAGTTCAGCCTCGCGGCTTTCAACGATGCTGTCCTGGCGCAGGGGCCGGTACCGCTCGACGTGCTGGACACGCAGATCGAACGCTGGATCACAGCGCAGAAGAACGCCTGATCGGTCAGGCGGCGCGCTGCGTTTCTTCTATCCAGCCGCCGCCGACCACCCGATCCAGATGGTACAGCACCGCTGCCTGCCCTGGTGAAACGCCATATTCAGGAACTGCGAACCGCAGCGTCACTGTGCCACCGTCAATCGGATCACCCTCAATGGCTACCGGGACAGGCCGCGCCATCGACCGGACCTTGGCGGTCAGTCCGCCTGCAGGAACAGCCCCAATCCAGTTGGTGTCGATGACCATGGCGGCATCGACCGCCAGCAGCCGTCTTGGCCCGACCAGCACGCGCCGCGTTTCGGCATCGATGCGGATGACGTAGAGCGGCTGTTCCTGCCCGCCGATATCCAGCCCGCGCCGCTGGCCAACGGTAAAGTGGATGATCCCCTGGTGCCGGCCAAGCACCTCTCCTGTTACCTCATGCACGATCTCGCCACCTTCCTGCGCCTGCGGTCGCAGGCGTTTCACCAGCGATGCATAATCGCCATCTGGAACAAAGCAGATGTCCTGGCTGTCCGGCTTGGCCGCGACGCCAAGTCCGAGGGATGCTGCAATTTCGCGCACCTGCCGCTTGGGCAGACCGCCAAGCGGAAAGCGCAGGAAGTCGAGTTGACGCGACGTGGTGGCAAAAAGAAAATAGCTCTGATCACGCGCAAGATCGACCGCGCGATGCAAGAGCGCTCCGCCGCTGCCATGGTCCGCCGGGTCGCGCTCGTCCGCGAGCGCGACCCGGCGGACGTAATGACCGGTCGCAAGGCAATCAGCGCCAAGATCGCGCGCCATTGTGAAAAGATCAGTGAACTTGGGGCCGATATTGCAACGGATACAAGGGATCGGCGTGCGCCCGGCGAGGTATTCGTCGGCAAAGCGGTCGACGACCTCGTCGCGAAAGGCGCTTTCGTGATCGAAAACATAATGTGCAATCCCGAGCCGGTCAGCCACCGCACGCGCATCGCGAATGTCATCACCGGCGCAGCAGGCGCCTTTGCGCTTCGTCGCTTCGCCATGGTCGTAAAGCTGCAGGGTGATGCCGATCACCTCCGCGCCGCTTGCCGCCGCCAGCGCTGCGACCACCGAACTGTCGACGCCGCCTGACATGGCAACGACAATCCTGCGGGCAGAGACAGGATGCTCAAGCTGGAACAGGTCGGCGGCGTCTGTGCCTGCCATGAGCAGGCTGTGTGCAGGGGATGTGGCCATGCAGAGACCCGTTACACTTTTTGCAGCGCCGGCAAAACCGCTATTGCTGTCGCCAAGGCTCCGTTTTTTGTAATGGAGGAACAAATGCGTATTACCGGCATGCCTTTTACCTGATGCTAAGTGTTTTGCCGCAAACCCCATGCGATGCGATGGCGGTGCACGACACTCCGGGCAAACCGCGAAGGCGGGTCAGCCCGGCAGTCAGGCCCGACATCATTTGTGATCATGTGGCGTAGCATCTGCTTGCGCCCATGTGTCGAGGGCGCAATGATCGAAAACCGGAACATCAGGCCAGCAGTAGTGATCGGCCCTTTAGGGGAACCGCTGACGATGGCCGACCTGCCGTCGCCCAACACCAGACGCTGGGTGGCGCGACGCAAGGCAGAGGTGGTGGCAGCTGTAAATGGCGGCCTGCTCAGCATCGACGAAGCATGTGCCCGCTACGGGTTGAGCATCGAGGAATACCAGACCTGGCACGATGCGATCCGCCAAGTTGGGCTCGAAGCATTACGCGTGACCAAGATACAGGACTACCGCAACCGCAAGGCAAGGTACTGACATGATATGCCTCCAGCACGAAATGTTCCGCAGACCTCCTGGGAACAGCGCCGCCAGGGCAGCCGTGCTGATACGCCGAATTAAAACTTCATCATTGCTGCGGAACGGGTAAACCTTTGTTGCGTTGATGACCGGAACTGAGGAGAACAAACATGAGCTGGATCATTGCAATTATTGTTGGCGGTATAATAGGCTGGCTCGCCAGTATAGTTATGCGCCGCGACGCTTCCATGGGAATATTCTGGAACATAGTGGTGGGTATTGTAGGCTCTTTTCTTGGCCGGATCATTGGCGGCCTGGTTGGCGCAGGAAGCACTTTGACCAGCCTTGATCCAGTTGGGTTGCTGATGTCGTTCATCGGCGCGGTCGTCCTGCTGGCGATTGTCAATCTTATCCAGCGCGGACGGGCTCGCTGAAGTATTCAGCTGTCGGCGGCAGCGTTGCCGCCGGCAGCAGGCCTGCCGTTCATCCCGATGTTCGTCGCACTGCTACGCTCATCAAGAGTGATGGTGACGGTGCTTTGCTTTTCTTCCTTGGCGCGCTATGATAATCGAATACCGGCTCCGGACAATCTGAAACCGGGGGGTCTGAAACGGCTTCGGGACGCAGGCGCAGTCCGCCCGTCTATAGGCAATACTGGCGGTCAGGATCATGAATTACAATTCTCCGGTCGGGGTTGACCGAACCGACTCGGTTACCGACTCCGGCACTACCACCCCTCTGTCACTTAAAACCACACATGGATTGGCGCGCCAGCCGGAGAGCCGCGATGCGCAGCATGGTGGCGCTGCAGATGAAGCGTTAAACGGAGAAAGCGACATTGCGCGTTCCGGCAAGCGCCGCCTCATCATCATCAGCGCGGCCGTTCTGCTTGTCCTGCTGGTTGTAGCGGCCTATTTTCTTGGCAGCGACGACAGCGTGACGCTGGCCGAAGGTGCCGACGCCGCTGATAACCAGATCCCTGCGGTATCGACCATCGTTCCGGGCCGCAGCACTGTTCAGGGGCGCATCACCGCATCAGGCACCTTGTCCGCCCGCCGGCCCATTCCGGTTGGCTCCGTCGGAGAAGGAGGCGCAGTGCAGACCGTCCTTGTCGATGAAGGTGACTGGGTTCGCCAGGGCCAGGTTCTTGCGGTAATCGACAGATCTGTTCAGTCGCGCCAGCTTCAGGCGCAATCGGCGCAGGTGGCGGTGAACCAGTCCGACCTGCAGCTGGCGCAGTCCAATCTGGACCGTGCATTGCAGCTTGTCGATCGCGGATTCATCAGCCAGGCCGACGTTGACCGTCTTACCGCAACACGGGACGCTGCACGTGCGCGGGTGCGTGTTGCCGAGGCTCAAACAGGCGAATTGCGTGCTCGCAATGCCCGGCTGAACATCGTTGCGCCTGCTGCAGGGCTGGTGCTGGAACGCAGCGTTGACCCCGGTCAGGTCGTTGGCGCGGGAACCCAATTGTTCACCTTGGCCAAAGGCGGAGAAATGCAATTGTCTGCGCAGATCAGCGAAGCAGATCTGTCGCGCATCAGCGTCGGCGCCAACGCCGCTGTGCAGCCGGTCGGAACCGATCGCAGCTTTGTTGGGCAGGTTTGGCAAATCGCACCCACGATTGACGAGCAAAGCCGGCAGGGCACTGCCCGGATCGCGCTTTCCTACGACGAGGCGTTGCGCCCGGGCGGCTTTGCGACCACCACGTTGCAATCGGGTACCGTGTCCGCGCCGGTCCTTCCTGAATCGGCGATACAGTCCGATGCCAATGGCAGCTTCGTTTTCGTCGTCAATCCCGACGATCGCGTGGTCCGGCGCCCGATAAAAACTGGGCTGGTGACCAGCGACGGGATCGTGATTGCCTCGGGTCTTGCCGGCAATGAACGCGTCGTCCTGCGTGCCGGCGGGTTTCTGAGCGAGGGCGATCAGGTCACTTCGCGGCCTGCCAGAGCTGATTGACGGGACCGGACTTTTGAACTTCAACAACATTTCTGCCTGGTCGATCCGCAACCCGATCGTTCCCATCGTGTTTTTCGCGGCCCTTTTGTTCGCCGGTATTCTGTCTTTCAACACGCTGGACATCAACAATTCGCCGGACATCGACTTTCCTGGTGTCAACGTCAGCGTAAGCCAGCCAGGTGCTTCGCCGACGGAAATCACCAATCAGATCACGCAGAAGGTCGAAGCGGCCGTCCGCTCCATCAACGGGGTCGACGAGATCCGCTCCACCGCCAGCGAAGGCAGCAGCAACACATTCGTTCAGTTCCAGATTGGCGTCGATGCCAATAATGCGGTGAACGAAGTGTCGAACGCCATCGACCAGGTCAGGGGCGATCTGCCCGACGGCATCCTGGAGCCGCGTATTACCAAGGTGGACATCGGTGGCGGCGGACCGATCGCCTATTACGCGGTCAGCGCCGAAGATATGACGATGGAGGAGCTGAGCTGGTTTGTCGACGACACCGTCGCGCGGCGGCTGCTGTCGATCGAAGGGATGGCGGCGGTCAGCAGGGCTGGCGGAGTAGACCGCGAAATCCGGGTGGTACTCGATCCTGCGCGCATGCAGGCTTATGGTATCACCGCTGCACAAGTGAACGCCGCGCTGCGGCAGGTGAACACCGATGCCGCTGGCGGGCAAGCAGAAATTGCAGGATCGCGTCAGTCCGTCCGTATTCTCGGAAACGCGGAAACAGCGTTCGACCTTGGCGAAACGCGCATCAATCTGGCAGGCGGACGCATTGTCCGGCTGCGCGACATCGCCGATGTTTCCGACAGCTTCTCGGAGCAAAGCTCCATTGCCAAACTGCGCGGCCGGCAAGTCGTGACGTTCAGCATGGAACGCGCAAAGGGCGAATCTGACGTGTCGGTCTATGACGGTGCGGTAGAAGAGCTGGCGGCAATCGAGCAAGAAAACCGCGGCATTCATTTCACCGAATTGTTCACGACGGTCGATTATACCAAGGAGCAGTATCATACCTCCATCGTTGCGCTGGTCGAGGGTGCGCTGCTGGCCGTGGTGGTCGTGTTCTTCTTCCTGCGCGACTGGCGTGCAACGCTGATCAGCGCCATTGCCATTCCGCTTTCTGCCATCCCGACTTTCTGGTTCATGGATCTGCTCGGCTTCACGCTGAACACCTTTTCGCTCCTGGCGCTCAGCCTGGTAGCCGGCGTGCTGGTCGATGATGCAATCGTCGAGATCGAGAACATCGTGCGGCACATGCGCATGGGCAAGACTGCATATCAGGCCTCGATTGACGCTGCGGACGAGATCGGTCTTGCCGTGGTCGCAACGACCATGTCGATCGTGGCGGTGTTCCTGCCCGTTGGCCTGATGCCGGGCATCAGCGGCCAGTTCTTCAAGAACTTCGGGCTGACGGTTGTCGCCGCGGTATTGATGAGCCTTGCCGTGGCGCGGATGATCACGCCCATGATTGCGGCCTATTTCCTCAGGGCGAAAGGCAATGCCGAACATGGCGAGGGCCGCGCGATGGACATATACATGGCCCTGCTCCGCTTCATGCTGAAGTCGGAGGATGCAGAGGCTTTCAAGCAAAGGCGCCCTTCTGCGCTTGCCCTTCTGGTTCCACCGCTTGTACTCGGCATCACCATATTTGTTTACGGCCTAGTTATCACCATAGCCTTTTCCGGCTGGGAAGAAGCAGGCGCGGCCATCATCAATGCCGCACTTGCAGGTGGAGCGGCTGCCGGCGCATTTTTCGCGATCATCCTTGTTATTGCGGCAATTGCCAGTTTCCTGCGCGACGGCAGCCTGAGCGGCGTTGTGGCGCGGGCGCGTTCCTTCGGCCATCGCACGCAGGCCCGTTTGCGCGACCACAGATTATGGGCTTTCTATATCGGGCTGACTGCCCTGGTGGTTACCGTGGCGCTGTTCGGCGTTCTGCCGCAGCAGTTCCAGCCTTCGTCAAACGAGGATAACAGCAGGGTCAACATCGAGATGACCCCTGGCACCACGATCGACCAGACAGAGCAGGTCGCCGACCAGGTGACCGCAATCGTCGAAGGCGCACCTGAAGTGCTGCGCGTGCTCGAACGCGTGCGTGAAGGTTCGGCAACATTGTTCGTGACGCTGGTGCCGGCGGAGGAGCGGGCAGCAACCAGTGTCGAGTTTGAACGCCGCCTCTCTCCGGCTCTTCAGAATGTCGCCGACGCCAGAGTGAGCTTTGCCTCGCAGGCAGGCGGGTTCGGGTCGGGACGCGACTTGTCGATCATGCTGGCCGGCTCGGATCCTGAAGAGCTTGAGGCAACAGCGCAGACGCTGGTCGAACAGATGCGCGGGCTGGACACGCTGGTCGCGCCCCGGCTGGAGGCGGACCTGCAGCGCCCCGAGCTGATCATCACTCCGCGCTTTGACCTTGCCGCTCAGCTTGGTGTGACGACTGCATCGCTCAGTCAGGCGGTGCGCATCGCAACCATCGGCGAGATCGATCAGAACGCTGCAAAGTTCTCGCTGTCTGACCGGCAGGTGCCCATTCGCGTGGTCCTGCCCAAAAGCTCGCGGCAGGATTTCTCGATCATCGAAAACTTGCCGGTGCCGACACAAAGCGGCGGTTCGGTTCCCCTCAACCGGGTGGCGGAGATCAGCTTTGGTGCCGGACCAACCCAGATCCAGCGTTATAACCAGTCGCGGCGCGTGCTGGTGGGTGCCGATCTTGCCGAAGATCAGGTGTCAGGCCCGGTAATGGAGCAAATCAAGAACCTGCCCATCATGCAGAACCTGCCGACCGGCATCTCGACACCGCCGGTGGGCGACGAACAATTCCAGGTGGAGTTGATCGAAAACTTCACCATCGCGGTGGTAACAGGAATTCTCCTCGTCTTTGCCGTGCTGGTGCTGCTGTACAAGCGGATCGTTTCGCCCCTGGTTAACATGACGTCGCTGCTGCTGGCTCCTCTGGGCGGATTGCTTGCGCTGGTGGCGCTGGGCGAGCCGGTCTCGATGCCGGTCTATATCGGTGTGCTCATGCTGCTTGGCATTGTTGCCAAAAACTCCATTCTTCTCATCGATTTCGCGCTTGAGGAGATGGACAGTGGCGTTGCCAAAAGCATCGCCATCATTGACGCAGGCCACAAGCGGGCGCAGCCGATCGTGATGACGACCGTGGCCATGGCAGCCGGCATGGTGCCGACGGCCCTGTCCCTGTCAGGCGACGGCGCCTGGCGTCAGCCAATGGGCGTGGTGGTAATTGGCGGGCTGCTCCTGTCCACACTTCTGACGCTGGTGATCGTGCCTGCAGGCTTCAGCCTTGCCGATGGTTTCGAAAAGCGGATCGGTCCGATCATGCGGCGTCGCTTCCTCACCTACCGTCCGGGCGACGACACCGCTCCTGTGCCTCCCCAGATACCGGTCCAGCCGGCCGAATGAACATCTAAGCACAGCCGCAGCCTTGATTACGCAAGCTTCATTACGCCACGGCGTCGCAACACAGCCGGGCAACGATCCGGGACGCAGGATGCGCGCAATTGCCACCGGCCTGCTGATTATCATGGCTGTCGTGTTTGTCGTCTCGCGCAGCTATGAAGGTGGTCATGCTGCGATCGGTTTTATCCGGGCGTTCAGCGAGGCGGCGATGATCGGCGCGCTTGCGGACTGGTTTGCCGTTACAGCATTGTTCCGTCATCCACTCGGCATTGCCATTCCGCACACTGCGATCATCCCCAACAACAAGGATCGCATTGCCGATACGCTTGCGCAGTTCCTGAAGACAAATTTCCTGATCCCCCAGGTCGTCGCGCGCCGCATGGGCGGGATCAATCTGGCGCAAGCCATCGGCGATTTTCTGGTGCAGCCGGGCCGGGTGGCTACGTCGCAACTGCGCACAGGGGTCATGAACCTGGTTGCTGAAATCCTGGAATCGCTTGATCCTGACCGGCTCGGCGCGCAGGTGAAGGCCGGGTTGCGGCATCAGCTGGAGAAGATCGCCATCGCGCCCGCACTTGGCGGTCTGCTGGCTGCCTTCATTGCCGACAGGCGGCACATCCCCTTGATGGAGACGATGATTCGCTGGGCCGGCAACACGCTGGAGCAGAACGAGGATTTGCTCCGCCAGATGATCCATGCCCGCACCAATGCCGTGCTCCGGTGGACTGGTCTCGATGAGAAGCTTGCCAATTCCGTAGTAAACGGTCTTTACCGGATGCTGGCTGAAATGCTGGTTGACCCTGCGCATCCAATGCGGTTGCGCGTGCAGGAGGGGCTGGAAAGCCTGGCTGACAGGCTGCGCAATGATCCAGCGCTGCAGGAGCGGGTCGAGGGGATGAAAAACGATCTGCTTGCCAATCCTGCCGTCGGCGATTGGTGGCAGGGCGTATGGGAACGGTTGCGCCGCTCCATGATCGATACGGCGCGCAACCCTGACGGCCTTTCGGACCATCTTGGTCATAGCCTTGCCGAACTGGGTGAAGCCCTGCGTCGTGATCAGGCGCTGCAAACCCAGATCAACAGATTTTTCAGGCGCAGCGCAGTCGCCGTGACGTCACGCTACGGGAATCAACTGGTTCAGCTGGTATCGCAGACGGTCAGACGCTGGGATGCGACGACCATCACCGATCGCGTCGAAGGTGCGGTTGGAAGAGATCTGCAGTTCATAAGGATCAATGGCACGCTGGTTGGCGGTCTCGTCGGCCTGTGCATCCATGGTCTGGAGCTGCTGGTGTTCTGAGCACCACCTATCTGGTGCCCGTAGCTATTTCTGAGCCTGAACAGCACGGATCATGTCATCGACATCGGTGAATTTTTCACGCGGAGACCCTGATCTTGCCGCTGTTTTCTCGGCTTCCTCGATCCGCTTCCAGTCTTTGAACGTGACAATGTTCAGCGCGCGTTCGGCGACCAACCGGTCGAAGCCTTCCCGCCCTTCCTTAGCCGCCACATTGTCAAGATCTGCCGCGATCTGCTTCACGATGCCAAACCCATCCGGCTTGTTGGTGCCAATCGTTCCGGTCGGACCCCGCCTTGCCCAGCCCACACAGTAGAGGCCGGGCGCCACGCGGCCGTCTTCGTTGGCGATACGCCCCAGCCGATCGTCAAACGGGACGCCCGCGATTCGCATGCTGCGATAACCGATGGCGGAGACCACCAGGCCGCAAGGGATGGAAGTGACCTCGCCAGTGCCGACCGCGCGGCCGCCGTCCAGCCGCGTACGCTCCACCTCCACTGCTTCAACCCGATCATCGCCAATCAACTGGACAGGAGCGGAAAAGAAATTGAACTCGATTTTGACAGGCTTGTTGCTGTCGTTGCGGGCGGATGCAAACTCCCGCAGCAGGGCCACCGATTTGCGTTGCCCGGGCTCAAGCGCATCGTCCTCCTCCTGCGGCGGAAGATCAGCCGGAGTTACAATCGGGACCGCGCGTTCTAGTCTGCCAAGTTCCCCAAGCTCCTTGGGGGTCATGGCAATCTGATGCGGCCCGCGGCGACCCAGCAGCACGATCCGGTCAAGCGCCGAGGACGCAAGCTGGTCAAGCGCGCTGGCGATAATGTCGGAGCCGGTGAACTCCTCACGCGTCTTTGCCAGAATGCGGGCAATGTCGAGCGCGACATTGCCATTGCCGATGAGGACAGCCGTTTTGCTCGAAAGATCGGGCTTCAGCCCTGCAAATTGCGGGTGACCGTTGTACCAGCCGACAAATTGCGCGCTGCCATATACCCCGGCAAGGTCACTGCCGGGAATGGTGAGCGGACGGTCATGCGGTGCGCCGGTGGCAAGCACGACAGCGTGGTAAAGCTCCTGCAGTTCCGCAACCGTTACGTCTTTACCCACGTCGATATGGCCGACAAACCGCACATTTCCTGTCATTGCGGTCTTTTCATATCGGGATGCGACATGTTTTATCGTCTGGTGATCGGGCGCGACCCCGGCGCGAATTAGGCCATAGGGAACCGGCAGCCGGTCGAACACATCGATGCGCACAGCATCACCCCAATGCTTCAACGCCGCCTCGGCAGTGTAATAGCCGGCCGGACCGGAACCGATGATGGCGATGTGGCGCATGTGCAATCCTCTTGTATAGCGAACCTGGAATGCTACCTTGCTGATGCAAAAAGAAAAGAGGTTCAGGCGGCCGCTTCTGCCTTGCCATCGTTCAGAAACGCAAGGATACGCTGCGTGATCCGCGCCGGGGACGCAAGCGGCACCAGATGACCTCCGTTGCGCAGTTCCATGGTGCGGGCCTGCGGGATGAGGCAGGACAAGGCGCGTTGATGTGCGATCGGCACAACCGGGTCGTCTGCCATGCCGATCAGCAGGACGGGCACACGCACAAATGGCAACAGGGCAGCAACGCTCCACCCCGAAATGGCGCCCAGCTGGGCTGCCACACCCGTCGGATCGGGTGTCTGAAATTGCTGAAGAAGGCCTGCGCTGGCTCCGCCTTCGCGCATCATTGCAGCAAAGGCGTCTCGCATCCGGGATGCGTCGGCATATTCCCGCACGTCCAGCAGCCGCGCAAAGATGGCCGGATCACCGACCGGAAGCGGAATGCCCGAAGTGGTTGCGATCAGCAGCAGCCGGGCTACCCGGGACTGTGCCTGAACCGCGATCTGCTGGGCAAGCGCGCCTCCCCAGGAAAATCCGAAACAATCGAACGGCGCGCCCGGATGCAACCGCTCCATGATGTCCAGCACAGCCTTTGCCATGCAGGGCATCAGATAAGGCACCTTGGGACCGGGCGAGCCGCCGCAGCCGGGCATGTCGGGGCACACGATCTGCCGCCCCGGCAGCGCAGCAGCAAGCCGTTCCAGCATGCCTGCACCAAAACCAATGCCATTCAGCATGAGAAGCGGCGGGGCACCCGAACCGGCCATGCCGGCGGTCACCACGTTGAAGCGCAGTCCGGCTGCGACGATAATGCTGGAGGTAAAGTGCATTTGCCCGCAGCTAGCATCATCAAAAGGCGGCGCACAGCACTTGTTGCTGACATAATGCACAGGCGCAGCTAAGGGCGGCAAATGACCGAACTCTCGCTGATCCGCAATTTTTCCATCATCGCGCATATCGACCATGGCAAATCGACGCTTGCCGACCGCCTGATCCAGACAACGGGCGGGTTGAGCGAACGCGAAATGAGCCAGCAGGTGCTGGACAATATGGACATTGAGAAGGAACGCGGCATCACCATCAAGGCGCAGACGGTGCGCCTCGATTACACCGCCAAGGATGGCAAGACCTATGAGCTCAACCTCATGGACACGCCCGGCCACGTCGATTTCGCCTATGAAGTGTCGCGCAGCCTAGCCGCCTGCGAAGGTGCGCTGCTGGTGGTCGATGCGGCGCAAGGGGTGGAAGCGCAGACGCTTGCCAACGTTTACCAGTCGATCGAGCATGACCATGAAATCGTGCCCGTCATCAACAAGATCGACCTGCCCGCCGCCGAGCCGGAAAAGGTCCGCACCGAAATCGAGGATATCATCGGCATTGATGCCAGCAATGCGGTAATGACCAGCGCGAAATCCGGCATCGGCATCGAGGATGTGCTGGAGGCGATCGTCGCCCGCATCCCGCCGCCTGTGGGCGAGCGCGACGCTGCGTTGCAGGCGATGCTGGTCGACAGCTGGTACGACCCCTACCTCGGCGTGGTCATCCTGGTGCGTGTCATGCAGGGCGTGCTGAAGAAGGGCTTGAACATCAAGTTCATGCAAGGGCAGACCGAGCATCTGGTCGACCGGGTCGGCTGCATGCGGCCCAAGATCGAACAGCTTGCCGAACTTGGTCCCGGCGAGATCGGCTTCATCACCGCGCAGATCAAGGAAGTGGAACAGGCGAAGGTCGGCGACACCATCACCACGGTGAAAGGCGGCGCGACCAAGGCGCTGCCCGGCTACAAGGAAGTGCAGCCGGTGGTGTTCTGCGGGTTGTTCCCTGTCGATGCGGCCGATTTCGACAAGCTGCGCGAATCGATCGGCAAGCTGCGATTGAATGACGCGAGCTTCTCCTTCGAAATGGAATCGAGTGCTGCGCTGGGTTTCGGTTTTCGTTGCGGATTTCTCGGCCTGCTCCATCTGGAAATCATCCAGGAGCGGTTGAGCCGCGAATATGATCTGGACCTCATCACCACCGCGCCATCTGTCGTCTATCGCCTGACCATGACGGACGGCACCACGCAGGAATTGCACAATCCTGCCGACATGCCCGATCCGGTACGGGTGGAAACGATGGAGGAGCCGTGGATCAAGGCAGTGATCTACACGCCCGATGAATACCTAGGGCCGATCCTGAAGCTGTGTCAGGACCGGCGCGGCATCCAGCGCGACCTGACCTATGTGGCGGGGCGCGCGCAGGTCACCTACGAACTGCCGCTGAACGAAGTGGTGTTCGACTTTTACGACCGGTTGAAATCCATCAGCCGGGGCTATGCCAGCTTCGACTATCAGCAGATCGGCTTGCGCCAAGGCGATCTGGTGAAGATGAACATCCTGGTCAACAACGAGCCGGTCGATGCCCTGTCCATGATCGTGCACAGGAGCCAGGCGGATATGCGCGGCCGCGGCCTGGTCGAGCGGCTGAAGGAGCTGATCCCCCGGCACATGTTCAAGATCCCCATTCAGGCCGCGATCGGTGCCAAGGTGATCGCGCGCGAAACGATCAGCGCGATGCGCAAGGATGTGACGGCGAAATGCTATGGCGGCGACATCAGCCGCAAGAAAAAGCTGCTGGAAAAGCAGAAGGAAGGCAAGAAGCGGATGCGTGAATACGGCAATGTCAGCATTCCGCAGGAAGCCTTCATCGCCGCGCTGCGCATGGGCGAGGAATAAGTCACAGCTTGCACGAACCCTGCGCCACTTGCGCAGGATCGGCGCTTTGCTAAGAAGCGCGCAACCCGCGCGCTGGCGCAGCGCACCCGCAAAATCAGTAAGAAGGCAGGCTCGATGCAGAAGATCAAGGTAAAGAACCCCGTTGTCGAGATCGACGGCGATGAGATGACCCGCATCATCTGGCAGTGGATCCGCGACCGGCTGATCCTGCCTTATCTCGACATCGACCTGAAATATTACGACCTGTCGATCGAATATCGTGATGAGACGGACGATCAGGTTACTATCGATGCCGCCAATGCCATCAAGGAACATGGCGTCGGCGTTAAATGCGCGACGATCACGCCCGATGAACAGCGGGTAGAGGAATTCGGTCTCAAGCAGATGTGGCGCTCGCCCAATGGCACGATCCGCAATATCCTTGGCGGCGTGGTGTTTCGTGAACCGATCGTGATCGACAATGTGCCGCGGCTGGTGCCCGGCTGGACCGACCCCATCGTCGTTGGCCGCCATGCGTTCGGCGATCAGTACAAGGCGACCGACACGCTGATCCCCGGCCCCGGCAAGCTGCGGCTGGTGTTCGAAGGCGACGACGGCAAGGTGATCGACAAGGAAGTTTTCCAGTTCCCCAGCAGCGGCGTCGCCATGGCGATGTACAATCTGGACGATTCCATCCGCGATTTTGCCCGCGCCAGCTTCAATTATGGCCTGAACCTCGGCTGGCCGGTGTATCTGTCGACCAAGAACACGATCCTCAAGGCCTATGATGGCCGCTTCAAGGATCTGTTCCAGGAAGTATTCGACACCGAAGGCTTTGCCGAAAAGTTCAAGGCGGCGAACATCACTTACGAACATCGCCTGATCGACGACATGGTCGCCTCAGCGCTCAAATGGAGCGGCAAGTTCGTGTGGGCCTGCAAGAATTACGACGGCGACGTGCAGTCGGATACCGTTGCGCAGGGTTATGGCTCGCTCGGCCTGATGACGTCCGTGCTGCTTGCGCCCGATGGCCAGACGGTCGAGGCCGAAGCCGCACATGGCACCGTCACGCGTCATTACCGCCAGCACCAGCAGGGCAAGGCGACATCCACCAACCCGATCGCATCGATCTTTGCCTGGACGCGCGGGCTGATGTATCGCGGCCGTTTCGACGACACGCCAGAGGTGGTGGAGTTTGCCAGGACGCTGGAACGGGTCTGCATTCAGACGGTTGAAAACGGCCAGATGACCAAGGATCTGGCGCTGCTGATCGGCCCGGACCAGAACTGGCTGACGACGGAACAGTTCTTTGAAGCGATTGTCGGCAATCTGGAAGCGGAAATGGCGAAGGGCGCCTGATCCTTCGCAAGCCACGTTGAACGGCACCGGGCGCACGCGCGAACGGTGCCGTTCGTCTTTTCGGCATGACACGATAACGAAAGCAGGCAGGATCATGGCCAATACCAAGGCACGTCTCGAGGTGCGGCAGGCAAAGGCCGGCGATGTCAGCGCGATTGCCGCCCTGATCCGGCGCGCCTACACCGATCTTCCCGCCTACACCTTTGGTGAGATCCGCGGGCAGATCAACAATTACCCCGATGGCTGCTTCATCGCCAAGCTGGATGGAACGCTGGTCGGCTATTGCGCGTCGATGCGTATCGCGGGCGATGTCGCGTTGAAGCCACACAGCTGGGACGAGATTACCGGCAATGGTTTCGGCTCCCGGCACAACCCGACCGGTGACTGGCTGTATGGCTATGAAATGTGCGTCGATCCCGCCGTGCGCGGCACCCGTATCGGGCGCCGGCTTTATGAAGAACGCCGCGCACTGGCTGAACGGCTTGAGCTTTCCGGCATTGCCTTCGGCGGCCGCATGCCCAATCTGGCGCGCAACTGGCGCAAGGTCGATGGGCCTGAAGACTATCTGAAGCAGGTGGAAGATGGCAAGCTGCACGATCCTGTCCTGCGCTTCCAGCTTGCCAATGGGTTCGAACCCATCGGCATTCTCAAAGGCTATCTGCCCGAGGACAAGAAGTCGAAGGCCTATGCCGTGCACATGGCATGGCGCAACCCCTTCGTCGATCGTGACCAGCCCAAGAAGTTCCGCCTGCCCCGCGATGTTGAAAGCGTGCGCGTCGCCACCTGTCAGTTGCAGGCGCGCGCGGTGAAGGATTACGACGAGTTCATGCGCGGCGTAGAATATTTCGTTGATGTTGCCGCTGATTACGAAGCGGACTTCATCCTCTTTCCGGAATTGTTCACCCTGCCGCTCCTCTCCTTCGCGGATCAGGAGCTGTCACCCGGCGAAGCGATCGAGGTATTGTCCGCCTACACGCCGAAAATCCGCGAGGCGCTGTCGAAGATGGCGCTGGAATACAACATCAACATCATCGGCGGATCGCACCCGACCCGCATGGAGGATGGCGACATCCACAATGTCGCCTATGTGTGCCTGCGCGACGGATCGATCCATGAACAGGAAAAGATCCACCCGACCCCGAACGAGGATTACTGGTGGAACATTCGCGGCGGCGACAGCATCGATGCCATCCCCACTGACTGCGGACCGATCGGCGTCCTCATCTGCTATGACAGCGAATTTCCGGAACTTGCCCGCAGGTTGGTCGATGAAGGCGCGCGCATCATCTTCGTGCCGTTCTGCACCGACAGCCGCCAAGGATACATGCGCGTGCGCTATTGCGCACAGGCCCGCGCGATTGAAAACCAGTGTTTCGTGGTCATGAGCGGCAATGTCGGCAATCTGCCAAACGTCGGCAACATGGACATCCAATATGCGCAAAGCTGCATTCTGACCCCATGCGATTTCCCGTTCGCGCGCGATGGCATCGCCGCCGAAGCGACGGAAAACGTGGAAACATTGACCATCAGCGACGTCAACCTTGCCGATCTGTCCTGGGCGCGCGCCGAAGGCACGGTGCGCAACCTGGCCGATCGCCGCTTCGATCTTTACCAGATCGAATGGGCTGGCAAGGTCGGCAAACCGCTGGAACAACATGCCGGTGAAGCAGCAGAGGCATCAGGTGGCAGACCGCTGGGACCAAGATCGCCGGGCGGCGGTTGATGTTTCAGGACGTCCATGCAGAGGCGGTGTCGGTTGCCTGGCCGGCAGGCAGTCTGCCGTCGTGTCGGCTGCCTTGATGCTGGCAAAATTCTGCACGTGCAGCTAAGGCTTCTCACAGATGGCAAGTGAACTTCAGATGTCGCCCGTTTTGTCGGACGCGCTTGTCATCCTTGGTGCAGCGGGCATTGTCATCCCAGTTTTCGCCCGCTTTCGCATAACGCCGATCATCGGGTTCATTCTCGTTGGCATGGCAGTGGGGCCTTACGGGCTGGGCCGCCTGGTATTCGAGCATCCATGGCTGCAATATTTCTCTATTACTGATCCCAAGGGGCTGGAGCCTTTTGCGGAATTCGGCATTGTCCTTCTCCTGTTTACCATTGGTCTTGAACTGTCGTTCAACCGATTGTGGTCGATGCGCCGGCTGGTGTTTGGCCTTGGGGCACTGGAACTGGCGCTTTCTGCTGCGCTGATCGCCTTTGTGCTGATGGTGATGGGCCAGTTCTGGACAGGCGCTCTTGGTCTGGGGCTGGCTTTGGCGCTGTCGTCCACTGCCCTGGTCCTGCCAATTTCCGGAACGCGATCGCCGGTTGGCAAGGCAGCGCTGTCCATGCTGTTGTTCGAAGACATCGCTATCGTGCCGATCATCTTTCTGCTTGGGGCAATGGCGCCTTATGCAGCGGCAGGCGGCATGGACGGCCTGGTCACGACCTTGTGGACAGGGGCACTGACCATCATTGTCCTGATGATTGCCGGCCGGTTCCTGCTGCCAAAGCTGTTCGCGCAGGCCGCACGCACGAAAAGCCCGGAACTCTTCCTCGCTGCCAGCCTGCTCGTGGTCATCGTATCGGCGCTTGCCACTGCGGCCGTTGGCCTGTCACCGATAGTCGGCGCGTTGCTGGCCGGATTGTTGATAGCCGAAACCGAGTATCACACCGAGGTGGAAGGGATCACTGCTCCCTTCAAAGGGCTCGCTTTGGGAGTCTTCCTGATTACCGTCGGCATGGGAGTAGATCTCGCCGTCATCGCTGATAATATCACGGCCATCGGACTTGCCGTCGGCGGCGTGCTGTTGCTCAAGGCCTTCGTCACAGGCTTTCTGCTGCGGCTCATGGGTGCTGCTCGCGGCACGTCCATCGAAACTGGCATCATGATGTCCAGTCCTTCGGAGACAACGCTCATCGTTCTTTCGGCTGCTGCAAGCGCACAGTTGATCCAGCCCCAGACAGCGCAATTCTGGCAGATAGTAACCGCGATCGGCCTGACAATCACACCGGTGCTGGCACTGCTTGGCCGGATTGTGGCGCGCCGCGTCGATGCCGCTGGAATGGCGCCTGTCGAAGTCGAAGCGCATGTGCCCGATCGCGCGATCATTCTGGGGTATGGTCGGGTCGGACAACTCATTGCGGACATGATGACGCGCCATGACCGCAAGTTTCTTGCCATAGATGGCGACCCGACCAACATTGCCGTGGCACAGGCGCGCAAACATCCGCTGCTATTTGCTGACATCAGCGGTCCGGTCCTTGACCGGCTGGATGTCAGCGATGCTGCAGCATTCATCATCACCATGGACGAGCCGGTGCTGACCGCCCGTCTGGTGCGCAAGCTGCGCAACCGTCATCCCGCCATTCCTATCCTGGCCCGCGCACGCGATTCCGCGCATGCGGCGGAACTTTACCGCGCTGGTGCCACCGATGCAGTCCCCGAACAGTTGGAAAGTTCCTTGCAATTATCGGAGTCGGTTCTTGTAAGCATGGGTGTAGCCATGGGTCCGGTCATCGCCTCGATCCACGAAAAGCGGGATGAATTTCGCGAGCGCATCATGCGCGAAGGCGAATTGACACAGAAACCCAAGCTGCGCCCTTCACTCAGCGACAGGGATGCTACGCAAGCGCTCGCAGAAACTGCATGAGCCGCTGCCTTCCTCAACGCTGGTCCTGTTACAGCGCTCCTCAGGTTTAGCAGCGCTGACGCGACACCCGGAGAGCGCAGCGCAGGGTGCGTTATGCGCCCCGGAACCTCAGCCTGCGAGTGCCGCCCTTATTGCATCAAGCGCTGCCTGCGCTGCCGCGCCGTCCGGTCCGCCGCCCTGCGCCATGTCAGCCCGGCCACCGCCGCCTTTTCCGCCAAGCTCCGCTACGCCGGTCTGTACCAGTGTAACAGCGCTGAACCGCTCGGTCAGATCATCCGTAACCGCCGCAGCCAAAGCCGCCCGGCCGTCGTTCACCGCCACGATGGCGGCCACTCCCGAACCCAGGGCCTTTTTGGCCTCATCGAGCAGCCCGCGCAATTGCTTGGCGTCCATGCCTTGCAGGATCTGCCCCGAGAACTTCACACCATCAATCGTTTCAGCAACGGAGGAGCTGGCCTGGTTTACACCGCCTCCTGCCTGAGCAAGCGCCAGCGCCTTGCGCAGCTCGGCCACTTCGCGATCCAGTCGTTTGCGCTCCTCCGCGAGCGCGCCGACCCTGTCGGCAGCTTCGTCGGGAGATGTTCTGAGCGTTGCCGCGATCGTCTTGAGGGCATCTTCGCGACCAATCAGCCATTGCCGCGCCGCTTCTGCGGCGAGTGCCTCGATCCTTCGCACGCCTGACGAAACCGCTGTTTCCGACACGATGCGGAAAATGCCAATGTCGCCAAGTGCATCGACGTGAGTGCCTCCGCACAATTCGGTTGAATATGCAGCGGCAGTTTCGCCGCCCATGGCAAGCACCCGAACCTCGTCGCCATATTTTTCGCCAAAGAGTGCCATTGCCCCTGCCTCTATCGCCTCGTCCGGGGTCATCAGGCGCGTAGAAACAGGCGCGTTGCGCCGGATCTGTGCGTTTACCTCAGCCTCGATCGCCGCGATATCGGCCTCAGTGAGTGGGGCAGGATGGGAAAAATCAAAACGAAAGCGATCCTGCGCCACCAGTGATCCCTTTTGAGTAACATGCGCCCCGAGCCGATGACGCAGGGCCGCGTGGAGCAGATGCGTCGCTGAATGATGGGCCCGTATGGCATCCCGGCGGGTCGTGTCTATTGCCAGATGGACGGTTTCGCCGCGAGCAATGCTGCCACTTTCGATCGTGCCATGGTGGGCGATCAAGCGCCCCAGCGGCTTGGAGCAATCGTCGATAGGCAAGCGCAGACCGGCGCTATTCTCGATCAGGCCGTCATCGCCACTCTGGCCGCCACTCTCGCCATAGAACGGCGTCTGGTTGACGACCAGCATGACTTCATCGCCGACATCGGCAAATTCGACTTCCATGCCGTCGACAACGATAGCGACGATCCGCCCTTCGCCATCACTTGCCGTGTAGCCGGTAAATTCGGTGCTGCCCTCGCGTTCGGCAATGTCGAACCAGATCGCCTGCGATGCCGCTTCACCCGACCCCTTCCAGGCAGCGCGGGCAGCCTCCTTTTGCGCCGCCATTGCATTATCAAACCCGGCGCGATCAACCGCGATATTGCGCGACCGCAACGCGTCCTCGGTCAGATCGTAAGGAAAGCCGTAGGTGTCATAAAGCCGGAACGCAGTCTCACCCGGCAACTCGTCACCCTCATCGAGGCCGGCCGCCTCCTCGTCCAGAAGGCGCAGACCCTTGTCGAGTGTCTGGCGAAAGCGCGTCTCCTCGCGATCAAGCACCTCCTCGATCAGCGGCTGCGCCCGTGCAAGTTCGGGATAGGCCTGACCCATCTCACCGACAAGAGCGGGAACGAGCCTGTGCATCAACGGACGTTCGGCGCCCAGCAAATGGGCGTGGCGCATGGCACGTCGCATGATCCGGCGCAGCACGTATCCACGTCCCTCGTTCGACGGCAGCACCCCATCTGCCAGCAGGAACCCGGCGGAGCGTAGATGATCCGCAATGATCCGGTGGCTGGCGGCGTGCGGCCCATCGGCGGCAACCCCGGTGTGCGCTTCTGATGCCGCGATCAGCGCCTTGAAGATATCTATGTCATAATTGTCATGCACGCCCTGCATGATGGCAGCGATCCGTTCGAGCCCCATGCCGGTGTCGATAGACGGCCGCGGAAGCGGGGCGCGCGAACCGTCAGCCGCCTGCTCGAACTGCATGAAAACCAGGTTCCAGATCTCGACGAAGCGGTCGCCGTCTTCCTGCGCAGAGCCGGGCGGTCCGCCAGCGATGTGCGATCCATGATCGTAGAAAATCTCGCTGCACGGGCCACATGGCCCGGTATCGCCCATCGACCAGAAATTGTCAGCGCTGGCTATCCGGATGATCCGTTCATCAGGCAGGTCGGCAATTTTCTTCCAAAGATCATATGCTTCGTCATCGGTATGATAGACGGTGGCCGTCAATCGTGCAGGATCAAGCTTCCACTCCCGGACGAGCAGCGTCCAGGCATGCTCGATTGCCTGTTCCTTGAAATAGTCACCGAAAGAGAAATTGCCCAGCATTTCAAAGAAAGTATGATGCCGTGCAGTGTAGCCCACATTATCAAGATCGTTGTGCTTGCCGCCTGCCCGAACGCATTTCTGCGCCGAGGTGGCGCGCGGCTCGACACGGCTTTCCAGCCCGGTGAACACATTCTTGAACGGGACCATGCCTGCGTTCACGAACATCAGCGTCGGATCGTTGTACGGAACCAGCGGCGCCGAGTGCAGCCGCTCATGTCCCGACGCGGCAAAATAGTCGAGAAAGGAGGCGCGAAGATCGTTGGTCGAAGTCATGACGCAGGAGTTAGACAAGGCCGGTTGTCACCACAAGCTGCCATTTTGTTGCTGGAGTCGTAGTCAGCCAAGATGCTGTCACCCGGCAGGAGGTCACAGCAACATCAATCTGTCGTCTTCTGCATGACCGAACTGCGTTACCTGGTGCTTCCAAGCGCCACAGCCATCACCAACCATGATCTGGCAAGCAAGAACTCTCATCCCCGAGCCATCCTGAAGGCAGCATGCGACGGCCCGCTTCGCACGCTGCTCCAGAAAATTCACACGATTAGCATCATTCCTCGTCGGTGCCGGGATTCGTCATCATTTCCTCGGCCACCTTGTCGGTGCGGCCGCGAATGGCGGCTTCCAGCTTTTCGCGCATCTCGCCATTTTCCTTCAGGAAGGTCTTGGCGTTCTCACGCCCCTGACCAATGCGTACGCTGTCATAGCTGAACCAGGCGCCAGACTTTTCAACCAGCCCTGCCTTGACGCCAAGATCAAGTATTTCGCCAATCTTGGAAATACCCTCGCCATACATGATGTCGAACTCGACCTGCTTGAACGGCGGCGCAACCTTGTTTTTCACCACTTTGACCCGCGTCGAATTACCGACAATCTCGTCTCGATCCTTGATCGGACCGGTGCGGCGAATATCCAGCCGGACCGAGGCATAGAACTTGAGCGCATTGCCGCCGGTGGTGGTTTCGGGATTGCCGTACATCACGCCAATTTTCATCCGCAGCTGGTTGATGAAGATCACCATGCATTTGGAGCGATTGATCGATCCGGTCAGCTTGCGCAGCGATTGCGACATCAGGCGCGCCTGCAAGCCGACATGGCTGTCGCCCATCTCGCCCTCGATCTCGGCGCGGGGCACCAGCGCCGCCACCGAATCGACCACCAGCACATCAACCGCATTGGAGCGCACCAGCGTATCGACGATTTCAAGCGCCTGCT
The DNA here is from genome assembly GCF_031846435.1 of Croceicoccus esteveae. NCBI lineage: Bacteria > Pseudomonadati > Pseudomonadota > Alphaproteobacteria > Sphingomonadales > Erythrobacteraceae > Croceicoccus > Croceicoccus esteveae. The sequence continues at coordinate 314,587 of NZ_JAVRHS010000001.1, read as the reverse complement.
CGCCAGTGTCGGGCTGCGAAACGATCAACTCGTCAACGTCAACACCCAGCTTTTTGGCATAAACCGGATCAAGTGCATGTTCGGCATCAACAAACGCCGCAGTGCCGCCGTTCTTCTGCGACTCGGCGATAACATGCAGCGCCAAGGTGGTTTTTCCCGAGCTCTCCGGGCCATAAATCTCAATGACGCGGCCTTTCGGCAACCCGCCGATACCCAGCGCAATGTCGAGGCCCAGCGATCCTGTCGAGATCGCCTCGACGTTCATTGCCTCCCGGCTGCCCAGCTTCATTGCCGAGCCTTTCCCGAATGCCCGATCGATTTGAGCGAGTGCGGCGTCCAATGCCTTCTGCCGGTCCAAACTGTCTTCCTTCACAAGCTTGAGATTTGCTGCCATCCGATGCTTCCCTGCAGTGCTACGATGCTGACGCCAAAGGTCAACCGGACGTTAACACTACAACAACACGGTTAGGAGAACAAGACAAGAACATCAATCAGGCGCAGGCTGCGGTTCCAGCAAGGTTGCAACCTTCGTGCCGATGTCGGTCATGGTGAACGGCTTGGCCAGGAAATACATTCTTGCGATGTCGATTTCCCGGCGCAGCTGTTCCTCGGCATAACCTGACATGAAAATAACCGGCAGGTCCGGATAGCGCTCGCGGATTGCCTGCATCATCGCCGGACCATTTAGATTGGGCATCACGACATCGCTGATTACAAGATCGAAAGGCTCCTGCTGCTCGATGCAGCGCAATCCTTCCTCGCCATCGGCGGCAGTGGTCACGGCATAACCAAGCCGCGTCAGCGAGCGCTGCGCAACAGTGCGCACCATATCCTCATCCTCCACCAGCAAGATCCTGCCGGTGCCGCCATACCGGCGCTTGGGCTCCTTGCTCGCCACATCCGGCGCGCTGCCCATGTCATCGCCTGGAAGAGCATTGTACACCGGAAGATATACACTGAAGCGCGCGCCGCCCTCGGCATGGTTATCGGCAAAGATGAAGCCGCCCGACTGCTTGACGATGCCATAAACCGTCGACAAGCCAAGCCCTGTACCCTTGCCCAGTTCCTTGGTCGTATAAAACGGCTCGAAGATCTTGCCGAGACGATCAGGCGCGATGCCGGTTCCGGTATCCTCCACCACAAGCGCAGTATATTCCGCAGGAGGAAGAATGTCATTGTCCATCCTGCGCACATCTGTGGGCGACATCCGGCGGGTCGAGATGGTCAGCCGCCCCTCGCCGCCTTTTTCCGCAATGGCATCGCGTGCGTTGACAGCCAGATTGATGATAACCTGCTCCAGCTGCTGAGGGTCGGCGCGAACAGGACCAAGCCCCAGCTGGTGTCGCACTTCGAGCCGGATATCCGCACCTATCAGACGTTTCAGCATTGCCGAAACTTCGGATAGGACCTCTGGAAGCTGCACGATTTGCGGACGCAGCGTCTGCTGCCGGGAGAAGGCGAGCAATTGCCGGGTCAGCGATGCGGCCCGGTTGGCATTGCTCTTGATCATCGCCAGATCTTCGTAATCGCTGTCTCCGGGGGTGTGTCGCTGCGACATGAGGTCGCAGTAGCCGAGGATGGCGGTTAGCACGTTGTTGAAATCATGTGCCACGCCGCCTGCAAGCTGGCCCACCGCCTGCATCTTGGTGGCCTGTCCGATCTGCCGCTTCAGCCGCGCTTCCTCCGCCGCGTCCTTGAGGCTGAGGAGGACCGCCGCATCGCCGACGCCGTCAAGCGCCGTCACTCCCATCGTCAGTGGCTGCTCGGCTGTTGCCGCAAGCCGGATCGACAAGGCAGCAGCACCGCTGCGGCCTCCACTTTGACTGATCGCCTCTTGCAGTGCACCGCGGTCCTCCGGCACCACCAGTGCCACGGCAGACGACGGCAGATCGCCGTCGGCTGCTTCGCCATGAACTGCCTGGCGGAAGGAAAGATTGGCAAACAGGATGCTTCCGTGCCGATCCAGCAGCGCCAGACCAATCGGCAAAGTCGCAAGCAGACGCTGTGCGTGTTCGAGCGTGAGCGGCTCTCCAGCGCCTGCGCCTTTGGCGGGTGCCTGCTGGCTGAAACTCCAGATGACGAAGCCATTGCTGCGCCCTCCGCTACGCAGATCCAGTGCCCATTCACCGCCATTGCAATCAGACACGGTGCCAAAAGCCTGACCATGCAACAAGGCGGTGCGCAATGCTTCGTCGATGCGGGTTGGTCCCTCGTCATCGCCTTGAGCCGAATGCAGCAAGCCGGCTGCTCCAAAAGCGTCTTCATGAGCAGCATTGGCGCATATCATCCGGCCTGCCCGATCGGTTATCGCCACCGGGTTGGCGGTCCCGTTGAAAGCCAGCAGAAGCACTGCGCGGTCAGGCTGCAGATCTGCACGACGCTGCCATCGGTCCTTTCGGTAAGAACCGGCACCTGCAAGCGCGGTCAGCAGCAGCGTCGCCCCTGTGTAGCCGGCAGTCAGCGTCCAGCTTTGGAATGCCCATTGCAGAAGCGCCGCAGTCGTCAGCAGAAGTGCGCAGATGGCAAGGAGGGCAGGCGCTGCTGCCGATACTGATGCCATCAATCGGCGAAACGGGGATAGCGGAGCAGATGACGCTGGCAGAGATGTCAGGGTGGGCAAAGCGTTTTCACCTGCAGGCACGTTCCAGCCTCCCTTGCGTCCATCTTTGTCCCAACGCACTGCGTCAACCCTGTCTCCGCCGGCCGCGTGCACTTGCGACCGGATGCCGCGGCCGCACGGCCGCGATTAATCCCGCGGCGGCTTGTTCATGCTCGTCTCACGCGGTCCTGACAGCAGCCGCATGCGTTTGCGCGCAATCCACCAGCGCCACAGGAAGCTCGATACCACATAGCCAACAGCCGCAGACACCACCGCCAGCACGACAAAGCCAAATGCCGTGATGCCGGCAACCTCCAGCGACCAGCCGATTTGATCCCACAGGCTCGACCCTGATCCGCTGCCGCCGACAACGATATGCGCAGGAGGTCGGGGAAACAGATCGACCTTGAAGACAAACTGCCCGACCCGGGTAGCCGTGACCAGCCAGAACGGCAGAGTGAACGGGTTGGTGACAAAGGTGACCATTGCTGCCAACGGCACGTTCGCGCGCAACGGCAGCGCCAGAAATGCTGCAAGAAATATCTGCCCAAAGGGTATGATGAAGCTGGAAAAAAGACCAAGCGCGACCCCGCGGGGCACCGATCGGCGGGTAAAACGCCACAGTTCGGGGCTGAGAAACCGGTGCGCAATCGGCGCCAGGAACCGGTTGCCGGCCATCGCTCCTCGCGTCGGCATCTTGCTGCGGGTCCAACGGGCAATACGGCGTTTCATTATCCGTTTTGGCCTACGCCGCACTGCCCCGGCGTGCAATCCAAGATTGATCCGATATGGTCGCAAGGAAGCTTGGGCGTCGACAGCTTGACTGCTGCATTAACGCAGACCCCGCTTCATCCGTGTTCGCGCAGCAATCTTTGCTGTTGCCGTTTCCAGTCGCGATCCTTTACCGTTGCACGCTTGTCGGCAACGTTCTTGCCGCGTGCGAGGGCAAGTTCGACCTTGGCGCGGCCTTGTGCGTTGAAATACACTGACAGCGGCACCAGTGTCATGCCCTTGCGTTCCACCGCACCGTGCAGCTTGGCAATCTCGCGTTCATGCAGCAGCAGCTTGCGCGGACGTTTGGGTTCATGATTGTTGCGGTTGCCATGGCTGAACTCCGGGACGTTGGCGTTGACCAGCCACACCTCGCCCTTGCGCAGTTCGGCATAGCTTTCCGCGATTGACCCCTCACCGCCGCGCAGGCTCTTAACCTCGGTTCCGGTAAGCGCGATGCCAGCTTCGAACACGTCCTCCACATGATAATCGAACCGGGCGCGCCGGTTTTCGGCAACGGTCTTCTGCTTGTCGAAGGTGCTGGGTTTTGGTCGGGCCATGGAAGCGCGATGTAGGTCAGCAGCGCAGCAAATAAAAGAGTGTTAGAGCAATCCTGCATGCACCAGCGCATCGTCCACCGCGCGGCGGGCAGCAGCATTGCAGGGGGTCAATGGCAGGCGGACAGCGTCGGTAAGCCAGTCGTGAACCTGCGACAGCGCGTATTTCAGCGGTGCCGGCGAAGCATCCTCGAACATGGCATAATGCAGCGGGTAGAGCCGATCGTTGATCCGGCGGGCCTCGGCAAAATCATTGCGGGCACATGCGTCCTGAAATTGCGCGCACAGGCCGGGCGCTACATTGGCAGTGACGGAAATGCAGCCGACCGCCCCTGCGGCATTGGCCGGCAACGATAATTCGTCATCGCCGGAAAGCTGGCAGAAGTCGCGGCCGATGCCCATGCGGTGATCCACCACGCGCGACAGGTCGCCGCTGGCATCCTTGATCCCGATGATCTTGTCCGGAAACAGATTGACCAGATCGCAAACGGTTTCAGGTTCGATGTCCGTCACCGTGCGGCCCGGCACGTTATACAGCACGATCGGCAGATCGGCATTGCGGGCAAGATGGGAGAAATGCGCGATCAGCCCCGCTTGCGCAGGCCGGTTATAGTAAGGTGCGACGACCAGCGCGGCGTCAGCCCCTACGCTTGCGGCATATTCCATGTGCATCAGCGCCGATGCCGTATCGTTCGATCCGCAGCCGGCAATTACCGGCACCTTGCCTGCTGCCTGCTCGACACAGATGCGGATCACCTTGTGATGCTCCTCATTGCTGAGCGTCGATGCCTCTCCTGTCGTGCCGCACGGGACCAGCGCAGTCGATCCGGATGCGATCTGCCAGTCCACCAGCCGCCGGAAAGCCGCCTCGTCGATTGCGCCATCGCGAAAAGGTGTCACCAGCGCAGGAATGGACCCTGAAAACATCGACATGGCTCCGAATGTTTGTGTATCTGTATCTTGGCAAGCAGAACGACGCCTGTGGCCACAGTTTGGTACCAGCCAGACAGGCGTTCACCGCGTGATAAGGAGGACCGGCCCATAATGTCCAGCATGACCATGCAACAAGATCGCAAACAGTTTCCCGCCAGCAGGGATTCAACGCCGCGTGCCCGGGCTCTACGCAGCGCAATGGTGGCCGTGCTTGCCACCTGCATGGTTGGCTCGACTCCACTGCTGGCTCAGGATGCACAGGGCTTCGGGCAGCTCACCTGGAACCCATCTGACTGGGATCGCGCGCGCATCCAGCACATGGCGATGCAGCCAGGGCCCATGGCGCTTGCCGTAGGTCGTTGGAACACGCTTACCACGACGCGCAATCTGGGCTTTGATGCCTATGCCGAATTCCTGTTGCGCTACCCCGGATTTCCCAAGGAGGAATTGCTGCGCGCCCGCGCCGAGGACGGGCTTGAAGATACCTACGTGGATCCGGCGCGGCTCGTGCGGTATTTCGACGCTTTTCCACCTGTCGGCAATGCCGCCCGTGCACAATATGCGATCGCCTTGCGGGCGCTTGGCCGCTCCGAAGCATCGGGCGTGGCCAGAGCCGCGTGGCGCGGCGGCACGATGTCGCCGGTCGCAGAAGCAATGCTGTTTGCTGATTACGGGCGTGACCTTACGCCTGATGATCATGCCTCGCGAATGGATTCGCTGCTCTGGCAGAATGATCGCACAGCGGCGGAACGGCAGATTGCGTTCGTCACCGGACCGCAGCGATCAATCGACATGGCCCGGCTTGCCGCGATGCAGGGCAGCACGCCTGCCGCCCTTGGCCTGACGATCCCTCCACAAGCTTACAGCGATCCTGGCTATATCTACAATCGCGCCCGGCAAATGCGGGAATCGGGTCAGCCTGGTGCAGCGCAAAGCCTGCTTGCCAACGCTCCGCCGCTCACCCGTCTCCCCGATAATCCGGAGCGGTGGCTGGAGGAATTGCGGCGCAACGCCGAAAGCGCTTTGAAGGCAGGCGATCTTGCGATGGCCGTGCGCATCGCTGATCGTGCGGTGGAGGCGTTTGCTCCCGGTACTGACGTAAGCAAAATGTCCAGCTCCATCCGCGACGATTACGAAAAGCTGTTCTATCCGGTTGGCGAAGCGGCGCTGGCGCGGGGCGATGCTGCCAGTGCGGCGCGCATGTTTGCCACCTATGGCGCATCGCAACGCACAGCCCCTGCCCGCAGCAAGGGGTTCTATTTTGCAGGGCTTGCTGCAGAGCGCGCAGGCCAGCGGGATTTCGCCTCCCGTGAATTTGCCGCAGCAGCAGGGTATCCCGATCAGTTTTACGGACAGCTCGCGCTGGAAAAGCTTGGCCGCCCGCTGACGCCGTCGCGCATCGCGCTGCCTGAACCTTCCGAAGCTGCGAGGGCTGCTTTTTACGCGCGGCCGCTGGTGCAGGCGGTAAGCGAAGTGGGGCGTATCGGTGACTGGAAAACCGCTGTGTTCTTCTTTCGCGAACTTGCCGAACAAGCGGTCACGGACGAGGATTTCGCACTGATCGCGCAGCTTGCCCGCACGACCGGTCGGCGTGACCTTGCCGTCATCGCGGGACGCGAGGCGGCGACCAGGCAGGTCTACGGATTTGCCCCTCACGCCTTTCCCCGCGTCGATGTGCCGCTCGGCAACAATGCAAACTGGTCGATCATCCATGCCATTGCGCGGCAGGAAAGTCAGTTTGCCACCGATGCGGTCAGCCATGCAGGCGCGCGTGGACTGATGCAGCTCATGCCGGGCACCGCGCAGGAACAGGCCGGCAAGATGGCGTTGTCGTACAATCGCGCAGCATTGATCGACGACCCGCAATACAATATCCGGCTGGGCTCAGGATATTTCAGCCGCATGATGGACGTATTCGGCGGAAGCTATCCGCTGGCGATCGCGGCGTATAATGCCGGACCCGGTAATGTGGGCAAATGGTTGCGTGCCAATGGCGATCCGCGCAAGGGGCAGATCGGCTGGGTCGACTGGATCGAGGCGATCCCGTTTACCGAAACGCGCCGCTACGTTGCGCGGGTGCTTGAGAACGCGGCTTTCTACGATGCCCTCTATCCCGACGCAGGGATGCGCAGCGGCACTTACCCCCTCAGCCATTATATGGGCAAGCAACCCGGCTGATGGTGCGGCAGGCCTGCCGTAGCCATTTTGCTCTGATATGAAAAACCGGGCTGCGAACTGCGCAGCCCGGCATGTCTTCACGGCACAAGCCAGCTTGCGATCAGAAGCGGATACCGTACGACGCGACAATCTGATGGCGGTCGAGGTCGACATCGTAACGATCGCTGTCAGGGCCGTTGTCGAAGTCGATTTCCGCCTTGCTGTAGTTGGAATAACGATATTCCAGCTTCGTAAAGCTGTTCTGGTTCAACGCATATTCCAGACCCGCGCCAATCCGGAAACCGTCGGCGTGGATGTTTTCGTCGCGAAAAAACTCGCCAAGAGTGCTGCGCAATTCGAACTTGCCGTTAGTGTAGCCGCCCTTGGCATAGGCAAGCAGGTCAGGACGAACCTTAACACCGACACGTCCGCCGATATAGAGATCGCGGCCGGTCTTTACCCGACCGATGCCGAAATCATTAACATCGAGATTGTTGGTGTAGTTCTTCTTGCCTGTAGAATCGGTGAACTCACCTTCGATACCTGCAACTGCACCGCCAAGATCGATGTCATAACCTACGCCGACACCATACAACAGTCCGTCAACTGACTCTCCATCAGGCTTCGCGATGTCATAGCCAAGCAGGCCTTCTACCCGCGCTCCGGTGAAGGTGTTTGCGACCTGCGCTTGTGCCGGAACGGCAATGGCGGTCATGGCGGCGCCGGATGCGAGGGCGATTACAAACTTGTTCATTTACTGCTCCGTTGTTCCCTGAGAAGGATCCCCATGGGGTGAGAACCTGTTGAATGATTGGCTCTGCCAACGGTTTCATGAACCTGAGACAACATGTCTCACCACCAGCGAAAATTGTCACCCTGCTTATCAAATGTATTTGTAATCAGTATGTTACTGAACGGCTTGGAACGCATTCTGCGACATTTAAGCAACACTTTGCGCTGCAACTGTTTGCACTCTATATGCGGGCCATGCAGATCCCCGGCCATATCGACCCCGTGCCTGTCCCGCGTGAAGTCACACCGCGCGCCGATGGCCGCATTGACATTCTGGGTTTGCCCAAATCGCGTATTGCCAGCCTGCTCGCGGACGCAGGGCTCGACACGCGGCTGGCAAAGCTGCGCGCCAAGCAGCTGTGGCACTGGATGTATCACCGCGGTGCGGCTGATTTTGCCGGCATGACCGATATTGCCAAGCCGATGCGCCCTTGGCTTGCCGAACGCTTCGTAATCGCGAGGCCAGAGATCGTCGAGGCGCAGCAATCGCGCGACGGCACCCGCAAATGGCTGCTGCGTACGGCCGACGCGCATGATTACGAGATGGTGTTCATCCCCGATGCGGATCGCGGCACGCTGTGCATATCCAGCCAGGTCGGCTGCACCTTGAACTGTCGGTTCTGCCACACCGGCACCATGCGGCTGGTCCGCAACCTCACCCCCGGCGAGATCGTCGGACAGGTCATGCTGGCGCGCGATTCGTTGGGCGAATGGCCGAGGGGCCGCATGGATGTGCCGGACGAGGAGACGGAAAGCGAATACCGCGCCGACGGGCGGTTGCTCACCAATATCGTGCTGATGGGCATGGGCGAGCCGCTGTACAATTTCGACAATGTGCGTGACGCGATGGCCATCGTCATGGATGCCGAGGGGCTCGCCCTGTCAAAGCGGCGGATCACGCTGTCAACCAGCGGAGTGGTGCCGATGATGGCCCGCTGCGGGGAAGAGATCGGCGTCAATCTTGCCGTTTCGCTGCACGCGGTGACGAAAGAGGTGCGCGACGAGATCGTGCCGCTGAACCGTAAATATGGCATTGAGGAACTGCTGCAGGCCTGCGCCGATTACCCCGGCGCGTCCAACGCACGGCGGATCACCTTTGAATATGTCATGCTGAAAGGCCGCAACGACAGCGACGATGATGCGCGCGAACTTGTCCGCCTGATCTGCAAATATGCCTTGGCCGCGAAGGTCAACCTGATCCCGTTCAACCCCTGGGACGGGGCGCCTTACCAATGCTCGGACCCGCAGCGGATCCGCAGCTTTTCGAACATCATTTTCGAAGCCGGGATCAGCGCGCCGGTGCGGACTCCTCGCGGGCGCGACATTGACGCTGCCTGCGGCCAGCTCAAGACATCTGCTCACAAACAGAGCCGTGCGGAGCTCGACAGGCTGGCGGAAGAAAAGCAGCTTGCGCTGGGTTGATTCCATCGACGTGGCAGCGATGCACACGCTGATCGGGACGGTCGCACACGGAGTTTTTCATGAAGATCCTGCAGATTGACCGCAGCACCAGCTACGATCGTTCAGTGAGCCGCATCTTGACCGGCGCAATACTGGACCATTTTACAGCCAAAGGTTCCGGCGCCAAAATGGAACGCGATCCCGGCGCCATGCCGCTCCCCCACCTTGATCGTGTAACCACAGGCGCTATCCGCCTGCTGCCTGAAGATCATGATGCGAAGATGGCATGTTCGTCCGATTGCGCGGTACTGGACCAGTTCCTCCAGAGCGATGTCGGGATTACCGGTGCGCCGATGTACGATTTTACGTTCTCAAGCGCAGTGAAGTCATGCATGGACCGGCCCGGCGAGCCGGATCTGACTTATCGTTATGATGAAGTTGCGTCGCATTTCCTGCCGGCGGGCGCAGGATTGTCATCGCCTCTGCGCAGGGTGGCTAATATGAACAGGGCGGACCACAAGAGCATCAGGAATGTCTGTTGAAAGCCTTCTTTGCGCTCATCGGCATGAACAATACCTCCGTCATTCGTGTCGACAAGATCGGCTATGGAGCCGAAGTGCGGGACAAGCGCATTGCCGCTGCAAAGGCAGAGATCGCAAGATCATGATCGGTTTCGCGGCGCAGGCCTCTGGGGTATCGGCATGAGCGCCGGAGCGGTGCTGATCACAGGAGGCGCAAAACGGCTGGGTTCGGTGATGGCGCGGTGTTTCGCGGACGCAGGGTACCATGTGATCATCCATTATCGGCGCTCGGCGGCTGCCGCAGCCGCGCTGGCTGCCAACCTGCCGGACGCGTCGACAGTGGAGGCAGACCTCGGCGATCCTGCCGAGGCGCGCGCAATGGTCGAACGCCTGGGTGCCATGCACCCCGATTGGCGCGTGCTGGTCAACAATGCGGCGATTTTCGAGCCTGACACGACGCAGCAGGACACACAAGCAGGGGATTCGCAGGCGATTTTTTCGCCCGCCTGCCTTGCCCGTGCAATGACCATCAACGCCGCCTCACCGGTTGTGCTGGCCCAGACCTTCCTGCGCTGTGCAAAGACTCGCGGACATGCCGGGCGCAGGGTCATCAATGTCATTGATCAGAAGATCGCCAACATGAACCCTGATTTCTTCTCCTATACCATGGCCAAGCAGGCGCTTCATGCCGCGACCCGCATGTTGGCGATGGAGCATGCCGCAACTTCGGACCGGATCTACAGCCTGTGCCCCGGAGCCATGTTGCCAAGCCACGACCAGCGCAGCGAGGAACACCAGATCAGCGGCCGGATGAACCTGCTGGAACGGCTGGTCGAGCCAGAAGAACTTGCAGCTGCCGCCGTGTTCCTGGCACAAGGGACTGCCGCAAATGGCCAGACGCTGTTTATCGATGCGGGCCAGCACCTGCTCGACCAGCCGCGTGACGTACTCTACCTCGCCCGCCAGAGCACAGGGAGAGGCTGAGCGCCTCTCCCTTGCATCTGTGTTACCGCTGCGCCAGTTCGCGCACCAGACGCGGGGCAGGATAGATCTTCGTCAAGGCTTCCTGGATTGCAGCGGCAGACACCGACACGGTCCGATTGAGTTCGGGATCGTAGCCGTAATTTCCGCCAATCGAATGGATGTTGCCATCAAAGGCTGCCCCGATGACCGATCCGTCGCGAGCAATCACGGGCGATCCTGAATTGCCGCCGATGATGTCGTTGGTCGATACAAAATCATAGACAGTGGATTTATCGATCGTCCGTTCGTTGGAGAGGAACGCAGCGGCAAGATTGTAAGGCTCACTGCCCGTTGCCCGTTCGAAAGCTCCGCCGATCGTGGTGACAGGGTCGAGGGTGCGGCCACGCTCCTGCCAGCCCCTGACCTGTCCGTAACTGATGCGCAGGGTAAAGGTCGCATCAGGGTAGATCGTGTCGCCATAAGCCGCGAAACGCGCATCGGAAAGGCGGGTCTGTGCGGCCGCGACCGGACCTTCGACACGCTGGTTGATTTGCTTGCGCAGATCGCGCTGCCGTTGGTCGAGGCGGAGCGCGTAGCGGATCATGGGATCATCCGATGCACGGATCGCTTCCAGCCCGCCCTGCCACAAAGAACGGCGATAGGCAGGATCGGCCAGCCGCGTCCCTGAAACCAGGCGATCGGCAAGCGCCTCAGGCGATTCGCGCCCCAGCAGAAGCTTTGTGTCGGCGTCATCGGTGCCCAGATATTCGCGTGCCTTGGCAAGGCTCCACGACAATTGCTCCTTTTCCAGCCATGGATGGATGGGCTTTTGATCAAGAAGGTTCTTTTCAAGCAGCGGCAGAGCGCTGTCGGTGTAACCGGGCAGCCGCTGCGCGTTGGGCTGGCTGCGTTCCTCCGCCGCGCGGACGAGCGTTTGTGCATAGCCATAAAGCTCGCCCGATGGTTCGATGAACTCATATGGCAGGTAAAGATCGCGGTAGGCGCGCATTGACTGGTCGATCTCCGTCCATGGATCGTTCGCGCTGTCTGCTGCGGATCGCTGGCGCAGATCCTGCTCACCTGCATCCAGTCGACCAGTGAACGCCGCGTCATTCAGCGCGCGTTGACGGGCAAGAAACACTTTCAAGCGATTTTCCAGCCCGAACAGCGTATCCTTTGCCTCGCGCGCCTTTTCCGCGTCCGTTTCGCCCAAGGCGATCAGCCGCCCGCGCAGTTCGGACATGGTAGCGATAGCCACCGGCAGCCGCACGTCGCGGTCGAAGTCGACCTGCGCCTGTGTATAGAGGCGGGACGTCGATCCGGGATTGCCGACGACGAAAGTGATTTCGCCTGGTTGCGGCGCACGCGGATTCCAGCGCAGATGATCGGGCGTTGCGGCCGGCCGGCCATTGTCATAGGCGCGCAGGAACGACGCATCGAGCGCATAGCGCGGATAGTTGAAATTATCGGGGTCCCCGCCAAAGAACGCGGCCTGGAACTCGGGCGCCCAAGCCAGCCGGACATCGGAATATTTGCGATAGCGGTATAGCTTGTATTGCCCCCCGCCGAACAGGCTGACCACCTGGCAACGGATGTTCCCATCCTCGCAACCGGTCGATTCCAGCTGCGAGATGATGGCGTTGCGCGCATCGATCAATGCCTCTCCCGACAAGGTGCCGATCGCCTGCTTCACCTGGTTCGTGACATCGGTGATCTGCGTCACGACCTCCGCCTGCTGGCCGGGGCACATCAGTTCTTCCTGCCGGCCGGACGGGTTGAAGCCGTTATCAACCAGATCCCGGCTGGCGGTGGACAGGTTCTGAAGACAATCGACCACGCAATGATGATTGGTGAGGATCAATCCTTCGGGCGAGACGAAACTCGCCGAACATCCGCCGGTCAGCCGCACGGCGGCAGCGCGCGTCCGGTCCAGCCATTGCTGATCGGGTGCCCAGCCATACTCGCCCTGCATCTTCGCGGTCGGAAAATTGTCGAAGGTCCACATGCCTTCCTCCGCCTGCGCAGGCGGTGCCAGCATAAGCGGCGCCGCGACCATGGCACCTGAAAGGATGAGATGACGAATACGCATGAAAGACAAGCTCCCTGAAGATTAGTCGGCACGTCCTCTCGACATTGCCGCAACAAGCCTGGTTACGTTTGCAACGGCCTTGCCGCTTCATGACACAGGTGACAGGCGGTGAAAAGCGGCTGCGCGGCGGTCATGCCCCTTGTGAACTCTGCCCGTGTGGATAGGAAGCGCAACAGACAGAATGAACGGAGCTTTTTGTCGTGGCAAGTGAACAGATCCTCAACCGGTTTCTCGCTGGCGTTGTCCGGCAGGGAACATTGACCGTCCATCATGCGAGCGGCCGCACCGCGAATTTCGGCAGGCCCACGCCCGGCTTTCCCGATGTGACGATCCGGCTTGCCGATGATGGGGTGGCACGCAGGATCGTGACCGATCCCCGGTTGGGCGCGGCGGAAACCTATATGGATGGCCGTCTGGTCATCGAGGTGGGTGAGATCATGACGCTGGTGCAACTATTGCGCACCAACCAGCCGTGGGACCACGGGCAGGAATTGCGGCAGCCGGGCGGCATCCGCAAGATCGCGAACGGCATCGCTCATCTGGTGCAATCGATCAACCGGCGCACATCCTCGCGGCGCAATGTCTCGCATCATTATGATATCGGCAATGATCTTTACCGGTTGATGCTGGACGCGCCGCACATGCAATACAGCTGCGCCTACTGGCCGCGGCCGGACATGACGCTGGAACAGGCGCAGGAAGCAAAGCTTGCCCATATCGCGTCCAAGCTGGCGCTGGCGCCGGGGCAGCAGGTGCTGGACATCGGCTGCGGCTGGGGCGGCATGGCGATCTACCTTGCAAAACATGCCGATGTGCAGGTGACCGGCATCACCTTGAGCGCGGAGCAGCTGGCGCTGGCCAAGACGCGCGCCAGCGATGCGGGCGTTGCGGATCGCGTGCGGTTCGAACTGGTCGATTATCGCGATCTTGCCACCAGCGGGCGGCAGTTCGACCGCGTGGTGTCGGTCGGCATGTTCGAACATGTCGGACAGCCGCAGTTCCGCACCTTCTTCCGCAGCCTTGCCCGGCTGATGAAGCAGGATGCAGTCGCGCTGGTCCACACCATCGGCCGCATGGGCGGTCCCGGCAGCACGGATGCGTTCACGCGCAAATATATCTTTCCCGGCGGGTACATTCCGGCTTTGAGCGAAACCGTCGCGGCAAGCGAGAAATCGCGGCTGATCGCGTCCGATGTGGAAACCTTGCGGCTGCATTACGCACTGACTTTGCGCGAATGGTATGCCCGCTGCATGGAACATCGCGACGCAATCGAAGCGATGTACGACACGCGCTTCTTCCGCATGTGGATTTTCTATCTCGCCGGGGCGACCTCCGCCTTCGAAAGCGGCGGCATGTGCAATTTTCAGATCCAATATGTGAAGGACCGCCGTGCCCTCCCCCTCGCCCGCGATTACATGGCAGAGGCCGAAGCCGCGCTGATCGGCGGCTGAACCGGCATTCAGCCCTGGCTCGTCTGTCGCCGGTTGCCGCTGCGCATCTGCCCTGATACGCGGCGCATCGTCGCCGTCCATTTATCGAAAGCAACTTCATGCCAAAGTCCGACATCAAGAAGGTCGTTCTCGCCTATTCTGGCGGGCTGGACACCAGCGTCATCCTGAAATGGCTGCAGGTGACGTATGATTGCGAAGTGGTGACCTTCACCGCTGACCTTGGTCAGGGCGAGGAGCTGGAACCCGCCCGCCGCAAGGCGCAGATGATGGGGGTGCCGGACGAGCACATCTACATCGACGATCTGCGCGAGGAATTCGTGCGTGATTTCGTCTTCCCGATGATGCGCGCCAACGCCCGCTACGAAGGTGATTACCTGCTGGGCACGTCCATCGCGCGGCCGCTGATTTCCAAACGTCTGGTGGAAATCGCGCGCGAAACCGGTGCGGACGCCATCGCGCATGGCGCGACCGGCAAGGGCAATGACCAGGTGCGGTTCGAACTGAGCGCCTATGCGCTGGCGCCCGACATCAAGGTCATCGCACCGTGGCGGGACTGGGACCTCGCCTCGCGCAGCGCGCTGATCGCCTGGGCGGAGGAACATCAGATCCCCGTCCCCAAGGACAAGCGCGGCGAAAGCCCGTTTTCCACCGACGCCAATCTCCTCCACACCTCCTCCGAAGGCAAGGTGCTGGAAGATCCGTGGGAAGAAACGCCCGATTACGTCTATTCACGCACCGCCGATCCCGAAGACGCGCCGGATACGCCTGAATATGTCACCATCGATTTTGAACGCGGCGATGGGGTTGCGCTCAATGGCACGGCGATGAGCCCGGCGGGGCTGCTGACCGCGCTTAATGAGCTTGGCCGCAAACATGGGATCGGCCGGCTCGATCTGGTCGAAAACCGCTTCGTCGGCATGAAATCGCGCGGCATGTACGAAACACCGGGCGGCGAGATCTACGCCCGCGCCCATCGCGGGATCGAGCAGATCACGCTGGATCGCGGCGCGGCGCATTTGAAGGACGAGTTGATGCCGCGCTATGCCGAAATGATCTATAATGGCTTCTGGTTTTCACCCGAACGCGAAATGCTGCAAGCCGCGATCGACTTCAGCCAGAAGAAGGTGACAGGCACCGTGCGGCTCAAGCTCTACAAAGGCAACGCGAGCGTGGTAGGCCGCAAAAGCCCCGTCAGCCTGTATTCCGAACGTCATGTCACGTTCGAGGATGATGCCGGCGCTTATGACCAGAAGGATGCAGCAGGCTTCATCAAGCTCAATGCGCTGCGGCTGCGGTTGCTGGCGAATCAGGGTGACTGAAACGCTTCTTTAACCATGCTGCATGTGCGAATGACGGCGGGCGGTGGCACCTGTACGATGGGTGGAACCCCTCGGCTGTCTGCACCATGCTATAAGCGGCGCATGATCAGACCTACAGGTTTTTCGACCCGCCGCCCGATCTTTGCCCGCAATCCGTGGTCGCGCACGCTGATTCGCCTGCGATCGCATCGCGTTTCGGCGGCATTCGCAATCGCGGCAATGCTGCCAGCTACAGCAGCCATTGCCGTTCCCGGCAGCGATGCGCCCGGACAGCAAGTTGCCAATTCGCGCCTTGCAGATCCCGCGCCTGGTGCAGTGACGCTTGTTCCGCCGGTGCTCGATAACACCGAC
Organism: Croceicoccus esteveae; assembly: GCF_031846435.1. Lineage (NCBI taxonomy): Bacteria > Pseudomonadati > Pseudomonadota > Alphaproteobacteria > Sphingomonadales > Erythrobacteraceae > Croceicoccus > Croceicoccus esteveae. The sequence continues at coordinate 298,683 of NZ_JAVRHS010000001.1, read as the reverse complement.
GCGCCTGCTGGCGCGCCTCTGGCCACCACCGTACAACTCGACACAGAGCCTGCGACTGCCGACGATAGCGATGGCGACCATCTTGGTAGCGGCGTGGCAAGCTATTACGGGCCAGGTCTGGCAGGCAGGCCGACCGCCAACGGCGAGCCATTTGATCCGAGCGAACTGACTGCGGCACACCGCACGCTTCCGTTTGGCAGCAAGGTAAAGGTCACCTCGCGACTCACCGGAAGATCAGTGGTGGTGCGGATCAATGATCGTGGCCCTTTTCATGGTGAACGTGTCATTGATCTGTCGACAGCGGCAGCCAAGCGGATCGGCCTTGCCAGGCGCGGCAAGGGAGAGGTCAGCCTCGCGCTGCTGCTCGGCTGAGCCGAACACCCAAGGGTCGGTTCCGGTGCCGGTGCCGGTCGGCTGACCAGAGTGCTTGCAGCCCACGAACCGAGCGCCATTGCGTCAAATTGTTCGGGTAATCACCAGGATTGGTGGGCAAAGGGTGGGCACAGCTTAACCAAAGCGAGGGCGACAAAGCCAAGGTGCGATCCGGCGGGTCGTTAACGGGCGGCGGTAATTCGTCAGCGCTTGAGCTTGCTGACCGGCATTCGATGAGATTGCGCCAGCGGCACTTCGCACGAGCGTGCGAGATCAGCGTGCGACGGCCATATCAGATTCGATATTTACCCCGTCGGTCTTATTCATCACCTATGGATTGCCACCAGATCGCGTGATGCTAACAACAAATCGTTACGTCCTGGATCGCTTTGCGCTCTAGAATAACGATCAGCTGTATGCTTCTCGAGAACTGATCAAGTTGAGGTAGATATTGTGGGGTTTAGGTTTCACAAATCGATCAGGTTGCTGCCAGGTGTTCGCCTAAATCTGAGCAAGTCCGGCGTGAGTACCACTTTCGGAGTTCGGGGCGCGAATGTGAATGTTGGCAAGCGCGGTATACGACGTACCATCGGCTTGCCCGGAACAGGCATTTCTCACACCGCTGTCCTATCCAGCGAAACAAAAGGCCTTAAACAAGGTCCTTTCGACTCCGATCAGGTGCAGCGACGACCAAATTCCCGCTATGGCTGTCTCGCCCTGTTGATCGTCGCGATCTTGCTGATCTGGCTCAGCAGCTGCAACAGCGAACTGCCACACGATCCGAATTTGGCTCCAGCGAGCGGAGCAGCAAGCAATTTCACAAACGGGCAGACGGCTTATGTCACAGCTTCAAGGCTGAATATGCGCGACGGTCCCTCGAAAGCAGATAGCGTAATGGGTCAATTGCCAATCGGGTCACAGGTTCGAATCCTCGATCGATCTTCAGAATGGCTAAAGGTTGCTCATAATGGTGCTATGCTATGGATCTCGGCAGAGCATGTATCGGAGACGGGGCCGGATCATGAGGTGCCGGCATCAAGGTTGCCTGTAATTGCAACAGAACAACAGAGCCGGGCTGAGACATCGGGAGGTTTGTTCTGGGGTAAATCTTGCAAAAAAGGAAAGCCGTGTGGCAACGCCTGCATCGCGCGGGACAGGGTTTGCCACAAATAGGACTGCAACAAGTCGTGCTTAATATTTGTTAGGCTTTGCTCTCAATGCAGATCGATCGAAGTCGGCTTTAACGCCATGCTATACTTGGGCTTGGGATACCCTATGTCCACAAAGCATAGAACACCGCCGGACTGGCGACGAACATCCCCTCGTTATCGCTCTTGTGAAAAACTGCGTGGCATGCATGATCGCTAGCCTCTAGTCGTTCGTCATGGTGCTCGACCGGATCCAGCTGGCAAATTTCCGCAATCATGCCGCAAGCCGGCTCGACGGGACCGGTCGCTTCAACCTGCTGGTGGGGGAAAACGGCGCTGGAAAGACCAACGTGCTGGAAGCGCTGTCGCTGTTTGCACCGGGACGCGGTATGCGCCGGGCCGAACTTGCCGAGCTGAGCAGGCAGGATCCTCTTGGCGACCTTGTTCACCAGGGCTTTGCAATTGGCGCCGATCTGGCAAGCGGGCAGACGCCTGTGCGGCTTGGCACCATGATAGATGCGCAGCGCCCAGGTCGGCGGATCGTGCGGGCCAGTGGCGCACCCCTGCCCGCCTCGCGTCTGGCTGAATGGGTAAGCGTCTCCTGGCTGACCCCGGCGATGGACCGGTTGTTTGCCGAAGGGCCAGGGGCGCGGCGGCGCTTTACAGACCGGCTGGTGCTGGCGCTCCGGCCCGAGCATGCCAGCAACGCGACCCGCTATGATCGCGCGATGCGGGAACGCAATCGGCTGCTCACGGCAGAACATCGCCCTGACCCTGTGTGGCTGGAAGCGATCGAACGGGAAATGGCGATTGCCGGCTGTGCCCTGATGGAGGGGAGGCAGGATACCATGGCGCTGCTGAACGCGGCTCTCTCTCAACTGCCGGATGCACCTTTTGCCCGACCGGATCTGGCGATCAGGACCAGCGGCCGGGCTGATTGCGGCAACTATGATCGGGAGAATGGCCGCGCGGGCTCCGCCGCTGCCGCCGAGGCTCTTGCCAAGGTGTTCGCAGACAGCCGCGCACGCGATCGTGCTGCCGGACGCACTCTGGCAGGGCCGCACCGTGATGATCTGTATGTCACCATGTCTGCCAGCGGCCGTGCTGCCGCCGAATGTTCGACAGGCGAGCAGAAAGCCATGCTGATCGCGATCATCCTTGCCCATGCCCAGCTTGCCGCCGGCGCCCGGCCGCTCGTACTGCTGCTCGATGAGATTGCCGCGCATATCGACCCTGCGCGACGCGAAGCCCTGTTTGACCGGCTGCACGGCACTGGCGCTCAGATCTGGATGACCGGCACCGAGCCCGAGCCGTTCGCCGCAATCCTGCCGGCCGCATCTGTGTGGCAGGTGAAGGCAGGATCGGTCGAACGCGTCCGCTAACCGCCCGGTGCAGCGGCAGCCTTGCGAACAGCCTCGGCAATGGTGTCAATCGAATGCGCGACCATGGCCTGAACACCGTCTGCGGTGGGATGCAACTGGTCCGCCTGCACCAGGGACCGGTCCTGCAGCAACGGTTCGACAAATAGCGGGACCAGCGCGGCATCATATTTATCCGCAAGTTCGGGATAGATCGCGTCGAAGGCGGCGGCATATTGCGGCCCGAGATTGGGCGCGGCACGCATTCCCATCAGGATCATCGGCACGCCAAGGCTGTCGAAGCGTGCCATGATGGTGTCGAGATTGTCTTTGGCTTCCTGCGGCGACAGACCGCGCAGCATGTCGTTGGCACCAAGTTCGATGATGGCGATCTGCGGCGCCTGATCCATCCCGTCGAGCACGAAATCAAGCCTTTGCAGCCCTGCAGCAGTGGTGTCGCCCGAAACGCCGGCGTTCACGACCGCGGCATTGATACCCCGCGCGCGCAAGCCCGCCTCGAGCTGTTCGGGGTAGGCATCGCGCCGCGCAATATTGTAACCTGCAAACAGGCTGTCACCCAGCGCCAGGATAGACACTTGCGCCCCTTGTGGCACTTCGGGCAAAGAGGCTTGTGCCTCGGACTTGTTGCGATCGGACTGCACCGGCGCTGCGCTGCTGCACGCGTTCAACATCGGCAAGACCATCAAGGTGGCGGCCATCACGGTTAGTGCTCTTGTCATTGTAGCGTCATGCTTTTTACTCCACCAGCCTGCCATACGGCATCTGCCACACCGGATACAATCCTGCACATGAACATCCCTGCCATCCGAGCCGAAAGGCTGTTGCTGACACTTGGTCGTGGACCGGGAGCGGTCGAAATTCTGCGCGGAATCGATCTTGTCGTGCCGGTGGGACAGACCGTTGCGCTTCTCGGGCCGTCGGGCTCGGGGAAAAGTTCGCTGATGGCCGTGTTGTCCGGGCTTGAACGGGCGAGCGGCGGAATGCTGCAGGTTGCCGGGCAGGATTTCGCAACGCATGATGGTGGCGGGCTTGATGAAGACGCGCTCGCCCGCGCCCGGCGGGGCCGCATCGGTATTGTCCTGCAGGCCTTTCACCTGCTGCCCACGATGACAGCGCAGGAAAATGTTGCAGTAGCGCTTGAACTGGCCGGTCGCGCTGACCCGTTCGAGGTGGCTGCAGCAGAACTTGCCGCCGTCGGGCTGGAGCACCGGCTTACCCATTATCCGGCGCAATTGTCGGGCGGTGAGCAGCAGCGGGTCGCCATCGCACGTGCATTATCCACCCGGCCAGACTTGATCTTCGCCGACGAGCCTACCGGCAACCTCGACAGCGCCACCGGACAGGCAGTGATCGACCAGCTGTTCGCCCGGCGGGAGGCCGCAGGCGCAACGCTGTTCCTCATCACCCACGACCCGGTGCTCGCGCAGCGATGCGAACGCATTCTGGAACTGGCCGACGGGCAGATCCTAGCGGACACGCTGCGTTGAACCAGACATGGTCACGCTGGGGCATGGCAGCGGCACTTGCGCGACGGGATTTTTCCTGGCGCTTCCGCGGGTTGCGGCTGCTTGTGATCTGCCTTTTCCTAGGCTCGGGTGCACTGGCAGCCATCAACACACTGGAAGGCGCGATCCGGCAGCAGCTTGCCGGACAGGGGCAGGAGATCCTTGGCGGGGACATCGAATTCTCCCGCTACGCAAGACCGGCGCAGGCCGATGAACTGGCCGCGATGGCTGCATTGGGGCAGGTTTCGTCGGGAATGCGGCTCCAGGCAATCGCCGTCGCAGGCGACCGCACAGCGCCTGTCCAGCTTAAATCGGTGGATGCCCGCTGGCCGCTCTACGGGCAATTTCGCGCGCGACAGCTCATCGCCGGCGTTGCGGACAGCAACGGCGCAGGTGGCGCAGTAACAGCAGGCGAGGTCACAGCAGGCGCGCCGGCGCCGATGACGGCCTGGGCAGGTCAGGGTGCGCTCGACCGCCTGGGGGTCCAGCCCGGTGACAGTGTCAAGATCGGCAATGCCACCGTTCTTGTCGCCGGCGTCATCGCACAGGAGCCGGACCGCCTGTCCGAAGGTTTCGCGCTCGGCCCGCCAGTGATCGTGTCGGACCAGACGCTGGCTGCAACAGGGCTCGTGCAGTTTGGCAGCATGGCGGTTGCCAAATACCGCATTGCGCTTCCCGATGGCGCAAACCTTCAAGTGATTGGCGACACCTTTCAGGAACAGTTCGCATCGCAGGGCTGGTCGGTGCGTACCCGCGACCGTGCGGCGCCTGGTGCGGACAGATTGCTGGAAAGCCTGGGACAGTTTCTTTCGCTGGTCGGATTGGCAGCGCTGATCATCGCTGGCATCGGCATCGCAGGTGCGGTCGCATCATGGCTCGACAGCCGACGCGGGACCATGGCCACGCTCAAGGTGCTGGGCGCGGACAGCACCGATGTCCTGCGCATCCATGCACTGCAGATCGCCGCGGCGACCGTGGTGGGTGTGAGCGCTGGCTTGCTGGCAGGCATGCTCGTCGTACCGCTGCTTGCCCGCCTGCTTGCCGATCTGCTGCCGGTGAGCGGGGTGCTGGTGTTCGACATTGGCGCACTGGCGCGGGCTGGCGTGTTTGCCCTGCTGGTAGCATTCGTCTTTTCCGCGCCGGCGCTGATTGCGTCGCGCACCGTCACTGCCATGGCCCTGTTGCGGGCGCGTGTGTCGCCGATGCGACATCTGTGGCGCAGGGCACTGCTACCTGTAGGGCTGGGTCTTGCAGGGATCGTGGTATTGACGCTGCTTACTGCACATGATCCGTTGCTTGCCGCGGGCTTCCTTGGTTCGACTGCCATCGTGCTGGCGCTGCTCGCCCTCATTGGCGTTGCCGTACGGATGCTAGCCAGCAGCGCGTATGGCCACACAATTCCTCTTGCCATGCGGATGAGCATGGGCGCACTTGGTCGGCCAGGCGCGCCCACCGTGGCGCTGGTCACCGCGCTAGGCTTCGGCCTTTCCGCCTTCGCCGCCATTGCTGTCATCCAGACAGGCATCGATGCCTATGTCGCAGGAACAGTGCCGGAGCGTGCACCCGACTATTTCGTGCTCGACCTGCCGCGGGAAAACGCGGCTGCCTTTGCGCAGGTGGTGGAAAGCCGCGCGCCCGGCACGCAGATCCGCACCGCTCCTGCTCTGCGCGGGGCCGTGCTCGCCTACGGGCCGGAAGATGACATGGTGCGCGTTGCCGATCTTGATGAAATTCCTGAAGGAGCCTGGGCACTGCGCGGTGAACGCGGGCTCACCTACTCGGCTACGCTGCCGCCCGGCAACCGGATCACGCAGGGCCGCTGGTGGCCACAGGATTACACAGGCGAGGCGCTGGTTTCGATCGACGACGAACTGGCGGTCGCGCTGGAGCTTGAGATCGGTGACATGATCACGATTGGTCTGCTTGGTGTAGAGCGGACCGCGCGCATTGCATCGTTCCGCACGATCGAATGGGATGATTTCGGCTTCAACCATGCCTTGATCTTCTCGCCCGGCTCAATCGAGAATGCTCCGCACAATCTGGCCGCGTCGCTGATCCTGCGCGGCGAGGTGGATCGCGCCGGCTTGCTGGGCGCGCTGGTGCGGCAGTTTCCCGGCAGTGCGGTCATCGAAATTGGTCCGGTGCTGGGACAGGCGCGCGCCTTGCTCGGCAATGTCGGAGCAGCAGTGCTGGCCGCAGCATCGGTGACGGTGCTGGCAGGTCTCGCTGTCTTGCTGGGTGCGATTGCAGCAGCACGGGCGCGCGAGACATACGATACCATCGTGCTGCGTGTGCTTGGCGCAAGTCGTGGGCAGATCCTGAGCGCGCTGGCGGTACGCTACCTTATCCTGGCGGCTCTGCTGTCGGCCATTGCGCTGGCTCTAGGTGCAGGCGTCGGCTGGTACGTAATGACTGGCATGTTCGACCTGCCCTTCCGGCCAGATTGGCTGGTGGTCGCAGCGGTGCTGACAGCAGGTGCGCTGACGGTTGTCATGGCGGCCGTCGTGGCGTCGCTGCCAGTGTTGCGCGCAAGGCCAGCTCAGGCCCTGCGCGATCTTTGAAGTCGGGCAAACGGAACGGCTGGCGCGATCATTTTTTGCACTTGCTGCAATGCACCAAATCGACTATGGCGCGCCCCTTGCCCGTTGGACTCGTGACCAATTGCTCACCCGCGCGGCATCTGCAACATTCCTGTCCGCCGAAACGAGGCCACCTGCATGACCGCTGAGAAGCTGCGCAATATCGCCATTATCGCCCACGTCGATCATGGCAAGACCACGCTGGTCGACCAGTTGTTCCGGCAGTCGGGCACCTTTCGCGAAAATCAGCGCGTCGACGAACGATCAATGGATTCGGGCGATCTGGAGCGGGAGCGGGGCATCACGATCCTCGCCAAATGCACCAGCGTCGAATGGAACGGCACACGCATCAACATCGTCGATACGCCCGGCCACGCCGATTTCGGCGGCGAGGTCGAACGCATCCTGTCCATGGTGGATGGCGTTATCCTGCTCGTTGACAGTTCCGAAGGCGCGATGCCGCAGACCAAGTTCGTCACCGGCAAGGCGCTGGCGCTCGGCCTGAAGCCGATCGTGGTCGTCAACAAGATCGATCGTGCCGATGGCCGGCCCGACGAAGTTCTGAACGAGGTGTTCGACCTGTTCGTCAGCCTGGATGCAAACGATGAACAGCTGGATTTCCCCGTGCTCTACGCTTCGGGCCGCAACGGTTATGCCAGCGACGATGTCAATGCGCGCGAAGGCGATCTGACCCCGCTGTTCGAAAAGATCGTCAGTCATGTCCCTGCCCCGTCGGCAGATCCTGACGGTCCGTTCAAGTTCCTGGTGACACTGCTGGACCGCGACAATTTCGTTGGTCGTATTCTTACCGGATTGGTCGCAAGCGGCTCGGTCAAGGTCAATGCGCCGATCCACGCGCTGAATGCAGACGGCAAGATCATCGAGACGGGCCGCGCGTCCAAGATCATGGCTTTTCGTGGGTTGGAGCGGGTGCCGGTAGAAGAAGCAAAGGCTGGCGATATCATTTCGCTCGCCGGGCTTGCCAACACCACGGTTGCCGACACGATCTGCGATCCCAGCGTGACGGAACCATTGCAAGCGCAGCCGATCGACCCGCCGACGCTGTCGATGCGCTTTTCGGTCAATGATTCCCCGATGGCTGGCCGCGAAGGCAGCAAGGTCACGAGCCGCATGATTCGCGACCGGCTCATGCGTGAAGGCGAATCCAACGTGGCCATTCGCGTCACCGAAGCATCGGACAGGGACAGCTTCGAGGTTGCCGGACGCGGCGAGCTGCAGCTTGGTGTGCTTATTGAAACCATGCGCCGCGAAGGCTTCGAGCTTGGCATCAGCCGTCCGCGCGTGTTGTTCGGCACCGATGAAGATGGCAAGCGCACCGAGCCTTATGAAACCGTCGTCATCGACGTCGATGATGAGTTTGCCGGCACGGTCGTCGAAAAAGTCGCCATTCGCAAGGGTGAGATGACCGACATGCGTCCTTCTGGTGGTGGCAAGACGCGCATCACCTTTTCGGCACCGTCGCGCGGATTGATCGGCTATCATGGCGAATTCCTTTCCGACACGCGCGGCACCGGCATCATGAACCGCCTGTTCGACAAATACGGCCCGCACAAGGGTCCGATCGAAGGTCGCGCCAATGGTGTGCTGATCTCCAACGGCACTGGCGAGGCGGTTGGTTACGCGCTCAACATGCTGGAAGATCGCGGAATATTGTTCGTCAAACCGCAGCAGAAGATCTACGAAGGCATGATCATCGGCGAAAACGCCAAGCCCGACGATCTGGAAGTCAATCCGATGAAGTCGAAGCAGCTGACGAACTTCCGTTCGACCGGCAAGGACGATGCCATCCGGCTTACTCCGCCCAAGCAGATGACGCTGGAACAGGCGATCGCCTACATCGACGATGATGAAATGGTCGAAGTCACGCCCGAAAATATCCGGCTGCGCAAGGCGATCCTTGATCCCAATGAACGCAAGAAAGCACGGCGCAAGGGTGAAGCGGCCTGATCACCGCGTTCCGGTCCGGTGCATGCAGGGGTGACTTTGCCGGCATGATCAGCAAGTAAGCAGGTCATGCAGACGGGAACCCTGATATCGCTCGCCCTTTATTTCATCCTGATGATTGGCATCGGGCTTTATGCCTGGCGCAAATCGACGGACAGCTCCGAAGCCTATCTGCTCGGCGGGCGTGATCTTCACCCCGCCGTCGCGGCCCTGTCCGCGGGCGCGTCCGATATGTCCGGCTGGTTGCTGCTGGGTTTGCCGGGGGCGCTTTATGCAACAGGATTGGTGGAGGCGTGGATTGGCATCGGCCTGTTCATCGGTGCGTTCGCCAACTGGATCATCGTTGCCCCACGCTTGCGCCAGCAGACCGTCGACTATGGCAATGCACTGACCATCCCGGAATTTCTCGCCAATAGGTTTCCTGATCGCGCCACGGCGTTGCGTGTCGTATCGGCAATCATCGTCGTCCTGTTTTTCACCGTCTATACAGCGGCGGGGCTTGTGGGTGGCGGCAAGCTGTTTGTGACAAGCTTTGCCGGCCTGTTCGGCGACACCGGCATGAGCGATTACATGACCGGTATCTGGCTCACCGCCGGCGTGGTGCTTGCCTACACTATGGTGGGCGGGTTTCTCGCCGTGTCGCTGACCGATTTCGTGCAGGGCTGCATCATGGTTGTCGCCCTGGTGCTCATGCCGCTGGTGGTGCTGACGGGCGATGGCGGTCCGGGCGCGGTGGCGCAGACCCTGCGCGGCATCGACCCTGATTTCCTCAGCCTCGCCAACGGGCTTACCATCATCGGCTTTCTTTCCGCCATCTGCTGGGGCCTTGGTTATTTTGGTCAGCCGCACATCATCGTGCGGTTCATGGCGGTACGCAGCGTCGCGGCGGTATCGACCGCGCGCAACATCGGCATGAGCTGGATGTTTGTCTCCTTGCTCGGTGCACTCGGGGTCGGACTGACCGGGCGCGCCTATGCGGTCCAGAACAACATTCCGCTTGATGACCCTGAAACGATTTTCATCCTCCTTGCGCAGACCTTGTTCCACCCGCTCATCACCGGATTTCTGCTGGCGGCATTATTGGCAGCGATCATGAGCACGATCAGCTCGCAATTGCTCGTCTCCTCCAGTTCGCTGACCGAAGACTTCTATCGCCTGTTCCTGCGCAAGCACGCCAGCGAGCGGGAGGCGGTAAATGTCGGCCGGGTGTGCGTGCTGCTGGTAGCGCTCGCCGCGATCGTCATTGCCCGCGATCCCGACAGCCAAGTGCTTGGGCTGGTCGCCAATGCCTGGGCGGGGTTCGGCGCGGCGTTTGGCCCGCTCATCATCCTTGCCCTCACCTGGCCGCGGATGACCGGCACCGGCGCGCTGGCCGGGCTGGTAACAGGTGCGGCCGTGGTCATCGTGTGGATCGCGATGGGCTGGAACGCTGCCTTCCTCGGCGGCGAAGGCATTTACGAGATCATCCCCGGCTTTGTCGCAGCGTGGGTGGCCATCGTGCTTGTGAGCCGGGCGACTGCGCGTGGGCCGGCGCAGCGAATGCCTGCATAGAGCGCCGGCCATGTCCGTCAGCCATGTCCTTGCTCCAGCGCGGTTCACAAACCGCCCCGTTCCAGCAGCATCAGTGATGCATAAACCAGCGCGCCACCGATAAAAGGTGCAAAGCGGCTTTGCCGGTCTTCGGGCAGTTCTTCTTTCAGCACGTTGAGCGTGATGCCTCCTGCCAGAAAGGCAAACAGAAAGCCGATCATCACCGGCGGCACGGTCCAGGCAAGGCCGATCAGCCAGCCGGTCACGACGGCGGCTGTAATGACCCAGCGCCCCCGCGCCTGGTAGGCTTCGACATGATCGTTGCGCATGCCGAAATCGCTGGTGACAAAATGCAGGGTCATGGCCACGAAATACAGGATCAGCGACGACAATCCTGATTGATCACGATGCAGCAGCAGATAGCCTACCAGAAGGTTGAGCGTGGCAAAACTCGCCACGTGTATCCATTCCAGCTCGCTCCCGATGCGGTCTCCACGCCCCTGCGCCCGTGATTGCGCGCGCGAGACCCTGACGGTGCTTTCCAGCCCGTAGAACACCACCAGACCCAGCAGCGCGACCGCATAGACCATGCTTTCAGCCATGGCTTCTGCAAGACCAAGCTCGCTGGCGAAGGCGCGCTTGTGCACGCCCAAATCGGGCAGCACATGCAGGAAAACATAAGACACGGCGACACCGCCTGAAAATGACAGCCAGGCACTGCGCGGCGCAGCAGAAAGAAAGGTCAGCCTGCCGATGAACAGGTGCACAGCGGCAAAAACTGTCACCATAGCGGCTGTCACAAGGAAACTGGATGATGCCATGCTGCGTATATTGCCTGCAGGTGCTGCCCGATACAAGGTAGCGCCTCTGCCGCAAAACGGGCGCGACGGACAGTTTGCCCGGCCTTGTGGAAGTAAGTCCCGATCGCCATTCTCATCAAGGCATCCCTTTGCGCGAAAGAACTCCATGCTGACTGAAATTACCTACCATCATGACTGGGACGATGAACGGATCGCTGACTGGCTGCATGGGCGCATCAGTGCTGCACTGGCGATGCGCGAAGGTCCTGTCGCGGTGAGCGTTCCGGGCGGCTCGACGCCGTTTCCCATACTGGAAAACCTTGCCCTCATGGATCTTCGATGGGAGCGGCTGGAGTTCTGGCCCGGCGACGACCGGTGCGTGCATCCTGACCATGAAGCGAGCAATCTTGGCCGCCTGCGCAATGCACTTGCGGCAACCGATGCGCAGGTAATACCGCTGGAGGAAGACAGCCAGCCGCCGCATTTTGCGCTTGTCTGGTTGGGCATGGGAACAGACGGACATATCGCATCGCTGTTCGAAAACACCAATCCCTTGCCTGATGATGAGCAGATGGTGCGGCGGATCACGCCCGACCCGCTGCCGCAGGATGCGCCGTTCGACCGCATCACCATGACACTGCCCAAATTCCTGGCTGCAGAGGAACTGATGTTCGTGATCCGCGGCGAGACCAAGCAGCAGCTGTTTCAAGAAGCGGTGCGTGGCCAAAACGATCTTCCCGTCGCGCGTCTGCTGCACAATGCGCGCGCCAGCATCACCTGCTTCACCGGTTGATCGTGCCAGCCGGGTATCTGCCTGCCCCGCTCCACCGGGCAGCGCTGCGGCTTGCACACGGTCTGCGCAAATATTGGTGGCGGATCGCCCGCCCGACGATCGAAGGCGTCTGCATTCTTGCGTTCAATGATCGCGGTGAACTGCTGCTGGTGCGGCACAGCTACCAACGAAAGGGTATCTGGTGCCTGCCCAGTGGCGGCATCAGCTCGAACAATGGTGTTGCGAGCATACCATCCATCATGCACCACGCGACCCGCGAACTGGCCGAGGAGGCGGGTCTGGCGACGTGCCGAAGCCGGCTGGTGACCACGCATGAAACCTGCCTGCATGGTGCGACCAACCGTGTGCATCTGGTCGAGATCGGCACCAGCGGTGATCCGCAGCCTGATCGGCGGGAAATCGACGAAGCGCAGTTCTTCGCCTTGACCAGCCTGCCGGAACCGCTGGACCCGACCACTGACCGCATGCTCGCCCTGTGGCGGCAGGGGAGTGAAGATCTGGCGCTGGCAACAGGAAAATAGCCTTCATTTTCCGGCAAACTGCCTGCTTGCAAGTCGACTGTTTACAACAAGGTAAGTTGAGCCGGCGAAGCGCCCTCGGATTCCGCGATGTCGCCAAGCCGCGACAGGGTCAGCCCCATCAAACGAATGGGACGCGGCAAAGGCTGCATTTCGCACAGCAACGCATGACCGATCCTGGCGAACTCCGCTTTATCATTGACCACCCGCGGCAGGGAACACGCGCGGCTGCGGATCGTGAAATCATTGTATTTGAGCTTTATTGTAACGGTTCTGCCCACTGCGGCCGCACGCTCGATCCGCTCCCACACGACATCGATGATCGCATCCATCGCGCTTGTCAGCTGTGCTGGCGCAGACAGGTCTGCAAGGAACGTCCGCTCTCCGCCTATGGATTTGCGCACGCGGTGGGCGCGGACCTGCCGATGGTCGACGCCCCGTGCCGCGCCGAACAGATATTCCGCAAAGCTGCCAAAATGCGTGGCCAGGAACGGCAGATCACGGGCTGCCAGATCGGCGCCCGTCACGATCCCCAGTGCCGCCATCTTGCGGGCACCCACCGGCCCGATCCCATGGAATCGCGACACTGGCAGCCCGGCGACAAAGGCGGCGCCCTCTCCTGGCCGGATGACGCACATGCCATCAGGCTTGTTCTGGTCGGACGCCAGCTTGGCAAGGAATTTGTTGTAGGAAACTCCGGCGCTGGCCGTAAGCCCGGTGCGGGCAGCGATGTTCGCGCGGATCTCGCGCGCGATCCGCGTGGCTGACCCGATACGCTGCGGGTCTGCCGTGACATCCAGATAGGCTTCGTCGAGCGATAGCGGCTCCACCAACGGTGTGAAACTATAGAAAACCTCGCGGATCTGCTGCGATACCTCGCGATAGACGTCGAACCGCGCCTTGCAGAAGACCAGATCGGGGCACAGCCGCTGCGCCGTGACAGATGGCATGGCCGATCGGACACCAAAGGCCCGCGCTTCGTAACTTGCCGCTGCGACCACACCACGTCCTGTCGAACCACCGACCGCAACCGGCTTGCCGCGTAGCGCCGGATCATCGCGCTGTTCGACACTGGCGAAGAACGCATCCATATCGACGTGAATGATCTTGCGATGAGCAGGGGCTGTCCCGGCCTGACCCGCTGCCTGTTTGCGTGTGCGATCTGATGTCTGTTCTTCGCTGGGGTCCCGCGCCCGTTTCTCTGCCGTTTCGCCATGTCCGTGCGCGCCAGGTCTCATGCCCTGCCTTATGCCAGTTGCAACGCGCCGGCGAAAGCCGATGCATGATCCGATTGCCCGCTTTTACAGATAAACACCGCAGGGATGCGCGCCTTTGCAGATGGAAGGTTGTAGAGCAGGGCCGACATAGCCATTGACGGCAGGGTGAACAGATCCAGACGCAAGCCGGTTACGCTCGGCGACTTCGAATTCGTTACCATGCTGGCCATGCTGATGGCGCTGCAGGCGCTTGGCATCGACACCATGCTGCCGGCGCTTGGCGAGATCGCCGGCGATCTGGGTGCGGCCAATCCGAACGACCGGCAGCTCATCATTGGCACCTACATGATCGGCATGGGGATCGGCGCGCTGGCCTTTGGTTTCCTTGCCGACCGGTTCGGGCGCAAGCCAGTCCTCATGGCCGGCATCGGCATGTATTGCCTGTTCAGCCTTGCCTGCATGCTGGTGCAGGATTTTACCGTCATGCTGGTCCTGCGCTTTTTTCATGGCGTTGTCGCCTCTGCCGGCGCAGTGGTCGCCAATGCCGTGGTGCGCGACAGGTTCGAGGGGGACCGCATGGCGCGCACCATTTCGCTCATCGCCATGGTGTTCATGATCGTGCCGGTGCTGGCCCCCACCATTGGGCAGGCAATTCTCTTTGTGGCCGGATGGCACGTGATCTTCGGACTGCTGGCTTTTCTTTCTGCAGTCATGCTGGTGTGGACAGGGTTGAGGCTGTCGGAAACACTGCATCCCGAGGATCGGCAGACGTTGCAGCCAGGCCGCATCATGCTGAATTTCCGGCTGGTGCTGACGAACCGCGATGCGCTTGGCTATGTTCTCGGCGCTGCGCTGGTTTTCGGCGGGCTATATGCCTTCATCAATATGTCTGAACAGTTGATCGGCGGGCATTTTGCCCAGGGAGACAGGTTCCCGCTGATCTTCGGGCTGCTTGCCATTTCCATGGCGGCCACCAATTTCATCAACTCTCGCATCGTGGAACGGTTCGGCGCCCGGCCGGTCAGCCATGCAGCGCTGTTGGTGTTTGTGGCAGCAGGCGCGGGGCAATGGGCAGTATCGACGATCTATCCCGATTCGCTGCTGCTGTTCCTGCCTTTCATGATGGTGAACATGGCGCTGATTGGCTTTCTGGGAGCGAATTTCAGCTCGATCTCGCTTCAGCCATTTGCCCGCATTGCTGGCTCTGCATCTTCATTGCAGACTTCCATCAGGGTGGGCGGCGGCGCCGCGCTGGGAAGTCTTGTGGGGGCGCTTTACGATGGCACGGCGCAACCGCTTGGCGCAGCGCTGTTCCTGATGGGTTTTTCGGGGTTGATCCTGGTGATGTTCAGCGAAAAAGGACGTCTGTTTCGCCGGCGCAGCAGTACCATACCGCTGGTCTAGCGGCGCGTCGCTGATTTCATCCCAGGCATGATCCCGTAGCGGATTCAGCGCTGCGATCGAAAGCGAATATACACCGTTGAGCACCCGACCGCAGCTGGTTGCAAAGCACGTCCTTACATGTTGTCTGGCTACATTGCGCACTAAGTCACAGCCGCAATGCCAGAGCACTCCGCGCTTTTTCAGATCGATGGTCAAGACTGCCGCAGGTTCGAACAGAATGGCGATAGGGCCTCGACGAAGAACATGGCGATCAGCCGACCAGCAAGGTCATTTTTGCGCAGCAGCATTTGTGCAGAAGATGACAGCCATTCGCCATGTTTGACGAAGACCCCGCGCTAAAAGAACGATCCACATCGTCCCGAAACTCCGCTCGATACCGCACGCAAAGCTCCGGTTGTGCACGCTATTCCCCGCACCCCGTCACCGTGCAGAACCGGGTGATCTTTTCCTGCCTGACGGTGCGAAGGTGGGCGCCGCCATGCACGAAAGCATCGCCTGCGCCAGAGATCAGGCTATATCGCGCAGCGGTATGCTGACTGTTGTAACAATCAGCGCGTTGTCACTGCTACGCCGCCTTCAGCGGGCACAAAAGACATCATGGAACCCGACCGGCACGCCCGATGACAGCGCCGCAGCAGACATCCAGCTAGGCAAGAGCGCGAGGCGGCCCCAGCCCGGACCACAAAGCGGTGTCAGTCGGGTTCAGCGCCACCCCAGGTTCTTTAACCCGAAGGAGAACAGCACGGTATTGCCGCCAACGATATCGCCGGCATCGAAATTGTCATTCCGCCAGGTGACGGCAAACTCGAGGCAATCATCTTCGTACGCGACTCCTACTCGCGTACGCAGCGGTTCAAAACCGTCGGACATCTGGCTTGGATCTTCCGACGCGTCGGTAAGGTTGATCACCGTTGACCCGAACACCGACCAGAATCGTGCAAACGCATAGCGGCCGGCGAGGCGCAGTTCCTCACGATCGTTGAGATCCTCAAGCACCAGCGGCACATCGCGGTCCAGTTTTAGATAGCTTGCTTCTGCATAGGTTTCGCGTGTGCCGACGGCAATGTCGAACTCGTTGCGGCGAAAAGCCAGCTCATCCTTGTCGATGCGGAACCTGTGCGTGAAGCTGACGAAATCCTCCCACCGGATTTCGGCCCGGCCGACCACATCAGAGGTGCGGTCAGTCAGGCCCGTGCCGTCCGGCAGCAGCGTATTGTCGTCTGTGACCCGATAGCTTTGCCCGATATTGGCATCCACCCGCCAGCCCGGTGCCTGCCAGCGCCAGTCCAGCCCGTAGGTAAAGCGCACCCCGTCCTCCACCCGATCGTGGCCAGCAAAGCGGTTGAGCGCGAACAGGTTGCTGTCCTCCAGGTCGACAGAGCGCGAATCCTCGTTCGGAATGACAAGGTTGCGAATCTGTGGGCTGGCGACGAACTGCACGCGCGGGGTCAGCACCTGCGTGCCGCCCAGAAAGCTGCCCGTCAGCGGCCATTTCACGTCGACCGCGCCGATTGCCACTCCGCGCGTCTGCCAGCCTGGCTCCCCCCGATACTGGTCAATGCCCGTCAGGACATTTTCATCCGAATGGTAGAGGTCGCCGCGCACCATCGCGGTTGTGGTGATCTCCTGTCCCCACGACGTCAGCGTCCGCCGACTCCAGGTGGCACCCGCCAGCGCGCGCTGCGTATCCTGCCCCTCTGACCGGGCGAGCAGCAGCGTATTGGCTTCGAGCATGATTCGCCCGCCCAGCAGCGGATCATCGATCCGCCGGCGATATTCGACCAGCGGCAAGGCAAAAGGCACCAACCCCTGATCCTCCCCGGTCCGCAAGGTCTGGAACCCCCAGCCAGTGAAGCTGAAGAAAGTGTCATCATCTATATGCCGTATCGACAGCATCGAGCGCAGCCGATCGTCACGGCTGATATCATAGCGGCGCAGGAAGGTGCGGTCGCTCGCCAGCCGCAGCGAGCCGATGATGCTGAGCGTCGGGCTGAGATTATATTGCCCGTTGGTATCGAGATAGCCGCGGAACGCTTCCTGCTCTGTCTGCACCGTGCTGCTGCCGATCGGGATCCGCTTGCTGCTCGTGGCATAGCCGGTGATCTGATAAGCGCCCTGCGCAGTCAGGGAACGGTAGCGAGCAGTGACCATGGGCAGCACGTCGGTGAAGACACTGGCGCCCAGCGTCAGTTCGCGGTTTTGCGCAATGCGCCAGTAGTATTCGGCCGACAGTTCCACGCCATTGGCTTGACTTACGCGAATATCCGGGCTGGTGAGGCCAGATACAGCACGCCCGTCGGCAAAGATTGCAAGACCAGGCAATGGCACGGCAATCTTACCGAACAGTTCCAGCCGCGCCCCTGAAAACCGTACCTTTTGCGTGTCGGGGTTGTACAATACCTCGTGTGCGGTGACCCGCCACGTCGGTGTCTTGGGGCATCCGGCAGCAGTTTCGATGGCACAGGCGGAATACGCCCCGTCCTCAAGCCTGATCTGCCCATCATCGTCACGCGCTGCCCCCATGGCTGCCAGCCGCCCGCCTTGGGAGAGTACCAGCAGCAGATTTTCCAGCGCTCCTGCGCGCAGTTCCTCGGTCAGAGTGATCCGGTCGGTATAAAGGATGTTGCCCGCATCATCGACCAACCGCACATTGCCGCTGGCGACGATCTCACCACTGGTGCGGTTCCAGCTGACCCGGTCGGCGCGCACCTCCTGCGCTTCGCGACGTAACAGGACATTGCCAGTTGCCGCGACAGCCTGCGCTCCTGTGTCGTATTCCACCTCGTCGGCTGCAAAGCCGATGGTGCCGGAGGGTGGTTCGTCCAGCTGGAACGGGTCCGGCACCTCCCCTGCGCCATCGGGCCTGCTTTCCACTCCTTCAGGCGCGTTGTCAGGGTCGCCATCATCCCAGAACAGCGGAGCATCAGGCCCGGTCGCCTGCGCGGCAACCTGGCCGGGGAGCAGTGCCAGCAGCGGCCATGCGCAAGCCGCCATGGTACGACTGGCGACCATCAGGAAGCGCCGTGCAGGATGCCTTGGCGGACATGCTGCTCGCGCAACGGGCAGGATTGACAGCAAGCAGGCGCTGGGCGGCAGGATCAGGCGGGGCGGCATGCCTTGCCTATCGCACCGGCCATCCTTAACTGCAATCCACCATGATGCGGCCGTGACAGGAGCAATCCCTGACGCATCGTTCCATCAATTGCCGACCCGCAAGAGTGCCAAGCTTGCGGAAACCTACGTCTCTCGCTTGCAGGAGCAGCCATGAAGATCCGTTTCGAAACCAGCCTTGCCGCCGATATCCGCACCGTTGTCCGCATCGTCGATGAAGGAGCATTGCCTGGCGACATGTCGGCTGCGCAGCGCGAGGGCGCACGGGCCAGCCGCTTTACCGGCAAGGCGGGGCAGGTCTTCGAAGGATTCGAGGAGATCGATGGCACCGTGCGCCGCACCGTGCTTGCCGGCGCCGGCAAGCCTGCCGCCGACGATCGCCTGCCCGCACTGGAAAAAGCGGGCGCTGCGGTTGTCGCACGATATCTGTCGTCGGGAGAGACGGCGCTCGCCATTGATTTTGCACAATCGAACCTCGATGCAGCCGCGGTGGCAGCAGTGCTCATGGGTGCGCGGCTCCGGGCGTTCCGCTGGGACAATTACCGCACGACGCAAAAGGACGAGCAGAAGGCGACACTTGAAACAGTCGTGGCGCTGAACGCGTCCGATGGCAGCGAAGCTGCCTGGCAGGATGCCGCCGCAGTCGCCGCAGGTGTCGAATTCACCCGCGAACTGGTCACCGAACCTGCGAACATCATCTATCCCGAGAGCTTTGTCCAACGTTGTCAGGCCCGGCTTGAAGGAACAGGCGTCGAGATCACCGTCCTCAGCCCTGAAGAAATGCACAAGATGGGGATGGGTGCGCTGCTTGGCGTGGCGCAGGGTTCGGAAAAGCCGGCGCGGATCATCGCCATGCACTGGAACGGCGGCGGCGATGAAGCGCCGATCGCCTTTGTCGGCAAGGGCGTCACGTTCGATTCCGGCGGCATCTCGATCAAGCCCGGCGCGGGCATGGAAGACATGAAGTGGGACATGGGCGGTGCAGGCGCAGTGGCCGGCACCATGCTGGCGCTCGCCGGGCGCAAGGCCAAGGCCAATGTCGTGGGCATTTGCGGGCTGGCGGAAAACATGCCCGACGGCAAGGCGCAGCGCCCCGGCGATGTCGTCACCACCATGTCGGGCCAGACAGTGGAGGTGATCAACACCGACGCCGAAGGGCGGCTGGTGTTGTGCGACGCGCTGACCTGGACGCAGCAGCGCTTCAAGCCGCGCCGGATCGTTGATCTTGCCACGCTGACAGGTGCGATCATCATTTCGCTCGGCAACGAACATGCCGGGCTGTTCAGCAATGACGACACGCTCGCCGCCGAACTGACGAACGCGGGCAAGGCGGTCGGTGACAAAGTGTGGCGCATGCCGGTGGGTGCTGCCTACGACAAGCTCATCGATTCGCCCATTGCCGATATCCGCAATGTCGGCCCGCGCGGGGCAGGCTCCATCACGGCGGCACAGTTCCTCCTGCGCTTCATCGAGAACGAGACACCCTGGGCGCATATCGATATCGCCGGCATGGTCTGGGCAGACAAGCCGGGCGCAACTTGGGACAAGGGTGCAACGGGTTACGCCGTCCGCCTCCTCGACCGGTTCGTGCGCGACACCGAAGAAGCGTGAACGGCAGCGGGGCCATGCGGGTGGATTTCTACCATCTGACGCGTGACCCCGCGCCCGTCGCCATCGCCGAAATCGCTCGCAAGGCCCTGGCTGCGGGGCACCGCATGCTGGTCGTCAGTGACGACAAGGCGCAGCGGCGCGCTATTTCGGATGCGCTCTGGCAGGCAGAAGGCTTCCTTGCGCATGGCGAGGCTGCATGCCCTGAGGCGGGAGATGGTGGGGCGGGAGATCACAAGGCTGCAAATGATCATGATGGTGAGGCCGCGACAGACGCACGCCAGTCGCTTCTGATCGCCGGCGACACTAGGGCTGTCAACAACGCCTCGGTTGTCGTATTCGCCGATGGTATCTGGCGCGAGGATGCGGTGCGCTTCACGCGAGCCTTGCTGTTCTTCGATGAAAGCCGCATCGCTGCTGCCCGACAATGCTGGAGCCTGCTGAAACGGCAACAGGATGGCGAGCTCCACTATTGGAAGCAGGCCCAGAATGGCTGGAAGGAAGGGCCGTGAACCTGCTGCAGGGGCCTTTGACTGCAATGGTTGATACTTGCCGCACGCCCGCTGCACGGCTAAGGGCGCGCGCAAGCCCAGAAATGCATTTGCATACGTTCAAAGGATCGACATGGCCGTTTCCCGCACCTTTTCCATCATCAAGCCCGATGCCACCCGCCGCAACCTGACAGGAGCGGTCACCAAGATGCTTGAAGACGCAGGACTGCGCGTCGTTGCGTCCAGACGCATCCAGATGAGCCGGGAACAGGCCGAAGAATTTTATGGTGTTCATAAAGAACGTCCGTTCTTCGGCGAGCTTGTCTCCTTCATGATCAGCGGTCCGGTGGTGGTCCAGGTGCTTGAGGGTGAAGATGCGGTAAAGCGCAACCGTGACATCATGGGCGCCACCAATCCAGCCGATGCGCAGGATGGTACGATCCGCAAGAATTATGCTGAATCAATCGAGGCCAACACGGTGCACGGTTCAGACAGTGAGGATAATGCCCGCACTGAAATCGCGTTTTTCTTCACGCCCGAAGATATCGTCGGCTGACATCTGCATCAGGGTCGCTGTCACCAGGCAGCGCCCTTTTTGCTCGTTCCTGTCAATACTGGACGAGTGAGGCAGAGCATCGTTGCGGTCGGGTAACAACTCTGATCAGTTCAACCCGAACGCTGCGGGATTATGGCGTGCGCGCTGCTGCTGATCGGGCGATCGTTCCATGAGACGGCCCATCGATTGCAGCGCCTCCCTGCTACAGGGCAGGTCAATTTCGCGATAACAGCGGCGGATTGTTCCCTGCCAGTCGCGGTCGAACTCGTCGTAATCCACCTTGCTTAGGCGGCCTTGCCACTTCGTGAGCGCTGCCGACACCCGATCATCGCGCAGCTTCAACTTGCGACGGCATTCCGTGCCGATCCAGCGCGGGTCGACACTGTCGGACTGCACCGTCATCTGGTTGGCAATCAGTGAGGCCGCGCTTGCCAGCACTTCGTGATCGATACGGCTGATGACTACCACTCGCGCATCGGGAAACGCTTGCAGCAGCGTCGGCAGATCTTCCGCAAACTGCGGCACCTTCATCGCCCGCGGCGAAGCAGCGTTGCCATGATGTGCAGCATCGGTCGCCAGAATGCGGGCATATTCTCGATAGACAGGCGCTGCGTCACGTTCCTCGCTCCATGCGGTATAGGAAGGAATGTGCCACTGCACTTCCAGCGCGCAATGCGACAGCGCCGCCGTCAGCCAGCCAAGTTCCTCATCGGGCTGCGTCGCGCCGAACGGATGCAGCGCATCGAGCCGCGGGTGCAGCCGCCGGGCAATTGCCAGCCCGACCGCGCCGGAAGCCGGGCGCAGGTCGACGCCCACCGGCAGGGGGTTCCAGCTGTCGCAAAACCGGGTGGAACACAGCGCCGGATCCGCGGCCAGCAGCCGATGCAGTCGCGTCGTGCCGGCGCGCATCTGCCCAACGACCAGAACGGGCGCTGTAACCTGCGTGCGCGGCAGGCGCGGATTGTTCTTCCACAACAAGCCGAGCGAAAGATGCTGGCGGATCACCCGCACCAGCAGACCATGCGCGATTGTGCGGCCAAGCGGGTTCAGCCTCGCCTCTTCCTGAAGGGATGTGCACAGCACCTCCACCCGTTCTGCAAAATCCGCAACATCGGCTGAACTGCGACCACCGAACTCGCAACCTGAAGGGAAGCTCTTGCGCGCCTTGCGCCACAGGGCTTCGGGCGCAAGCGACGGGCGCTCCAGCCACCCCCTGGACCAGGATTTCGTCAGGCAGGCATTGATCCACCCGACCAGGCGTGTCCGGGTGAGCGGATCATGAAAGTCATTCGACATCGGACACTGAATGCATGATTACCAAGGCGGTTTCCCCCAACCTGCAAAAAATCTTCAGCCGACGGCCTCGCCACGCACCAGCTCGGCAAGGCATGCCGGGTACAATTGATGCTCCGCGATCAGAACGCGTGCCGCAAGGCTGACGGGCGTGTCGCCGGGCATGACGGCAATCCTGGTCTGCCCGAGCACCGGTCCATCGTCCAGTTCAGGCGTCACCAGATGCACCGAGCAGCCGGCTTGGCTATCCCCTGCTTCCAGCGCCCGGGCATGCGTGTCGAGGCCCTTGTGGCGCGGCAGGAGGGAGGGATGGATGTTCACCATCCGCCCTTCCCACGACTGGACGAAGGCGGCGGTCAGAATGCGCATGTATCCCGCCAACGCAACATATTGCACGTCCTGAGCACGCAGACGGGCATCCATTGCGGCATCATGCTCAGCCCGGCTCAGCCCTTTGTGCGCAATGGAAAAAGCCGTCACCCCTTCTGCCGCCGCCAGCTTCAGCCCGGCGGCATCCGGCTGGTTGGAGCCGACCAGCACGATTTCATAGGGGCAGTCGTGGCGCCGGCTGGCAAAGAGCAGCGCGGCCATGTTGGTGCCGCTGCCTGAGATCAGCACGGCAACCCGGGCTCGTGGGCGAGTGGAACCATTCATCGTCACAGCAGCCCCAACAGGATGGATCAGTCCGTTAACTCATGCGTCGCAGACCAGGCCTTGCGCGCCGACCATGCATGCTGCCCGCGCACGGTGCAGCCGCGCGTACCCTTATTAACAGTGCCGATTTGCCACACAGTCTCTCCTGCGGCCTTGAGCTCCTGCTGCAATGCATCTGCCTTGTCCGGGCTGACCACCAGCACCATGCCGATGCCACAATTAAAGGTGCGCGCCATTTCTTCGGGCTCGATATTGCCTTGCGCCTGCAGGAACGCCATCAGTCGCGTCTGCGGCCAGGCATCGGCGTCCACGGTCGCATGCTGACCGCAAGGCAGGACCCGCGGGATGTTTTCCAGCAATCCACCGCCTGTAATGTGCGCACAGACCTTGATGCGCCCGGCACGGATCGGATCGAGCAGGCTTTGCACATAGATCCGTGTCGGCGCCATGAGCAGGTCGACAAGCAGCGCATCCTGGTCGAACAGAGCAGGCCGATCCAGCCGCCAGCCTTTGTCGGCCGCCAGCTTGCGCACCAGCGAATAGCCGTTGGAATGCACGCCGGAGGAGGCGAGCCCCAGCAGGACATCGTCTGCGGCCACCTTGTCGCCGGTAAGCTGCCCGCCACGTTCCACCGCGCCCACGGCAAAGCCGGCAAGATCGTATTCGCCTTCCCTGTACATGCCGGGCATCTCTGCAGTTTCGCCGCCAATGAGCGCGCAGCCAGCTTGTCGGCAACCCTCGGCAATGCCTGCGACGACCCGCTGCGCAACATCATTGTCAAGCCGGCCGGTCGCGTAATAATCCAGAAAGAACAATGGTTCAGCGCCCTGCACGATCAGATCGTTGACACACATCGCAACCAGATCAATGCCGATGGTGTCGTGGCGGTCGTACTCTGTCGCCAGCTTCACCTTGGTGCCAACCCCATCGTTGGATGCGACCAGCAGCGGATCAACATAGCCGGCCGCCTTGAGGTCGAAAAAGCCGCCGAACCCGCCGAGTTCGGAAGTGGCGCCTGGTCGGGCGGTCGACTTTGCCAGGGGGCCGATCGCCTTCACCAGCGCGTTGCCTGCCGCCACCGACACGCCGGCACCTGCATAGCTGTAACCATTGCCGTCACCTTGCCGGCCGGAACTGCGGGAATCATCTTTGTCGCTCATCGACAGGCGCCTACTGCTTTCGCACTTGGATTTCCACGAGTGATTGGGCAAGGGAGCATCTGTGATTTTCCGATCATCCGAAATGCGCCCGACGCAACTGGCGGCAGGGCCTGCACAGCAAAGCATCCGGCAGGTGCTGACGCAAGCCACCTGTCAGGGTGGAGCAATGCGTGGATTGCAGCGCTTGGCAGGTTGGCGGCATACCCGCCTTCGCGTGATCCTGACAGCGGGGCTTGTCACTCTGCTGGCACTTGGCGGCTGGCGTCTTGCCGCGCAGGTTGAAGGCGACCGCGGCATCGCGCCGATTGCCAGCACCGGTGACTTCGAAGTGAGCGGCATTGCGGTAAACGCCAGCGGCGATACAGCCGAAGAAGCGCGGCAGAATGGCTGGCGCGAAGCCCAGCGCAAGGGATGGGAGCAGCTCTACGCCCGCACCAACGGCGGTGCCAAACCACCCGAACTGCCCGACAGCAGCATTGCGTCGATGGTGTCGGCCGTGGTGGTGGAACGCGAACACATCGGGCCTCGCCGCTATGTGGCGCGGCTTGGCGTCATCTATGACCGCACGCGCGCGGGGAACATCCTTGGCAGCACCGGCCAGCGCGCGCGTTCGGCCCCGATGCTGGTACTGCCGATCGTCTTTTCGGCAGGCGTTGAACAGCTCTACGAGACACGCACTCCGTGGCAGCGCGCCTGGGCCCAGTTCCGCGTATCGGAAAGCCCGATCGATTATGTCCGGCCCAGCGGGAGCGGGTGGGAGTCGCTGCTGCTCAATTCTGGTCAGATGCAACGACGAAGCCGCAGTTGGTGGCGGATCGTGCTTGATGAATTTGGCGCCTCCAACGTCGTCTATCCGGTAGCACGGCTCGAACGGCAATATCCCGGCGGTCCGGTCAGCGGCACTTTCACCGCGCGATTCGGTCCGGACAACACCTATCTGGATCAGTTCGCCTTGACTGCGCAGAACGAGGAAGCGCTGCCGGTGATGCTCGAGCAGGCCACATTGCGGCTGGACGCCATCTTTGCCCGTGCGCTGGCGCAGGGCAGGCTTGGCACTGATACCACGCTCGACTTCAAGGAAGAAGGGTTTGATGCCAATCTCCTGCGCACCCTTGCCCGTGAGATGGCTCCTGTGCGGCAGCCTGCTGCACCTGCCGTGCAGCCGCCTGCGCCGCCCGCCCAGCAAACCCAGACCCCAGCCGATCCGGTAGCACCTGCCGTCAGCTATGCGGTGCAGGTCGCCACGCCCGATGCACAGGCGATTGACAGCGCCCTGGCTGCTCTGCGGCAGGTCACCGGGGTGCAGAACGTCACCGTCGGATCGCTGGCAATCGGCGGCACCTCGGTCATGCGCATCGCTTATGCCGGAAGCCTTGCCGAACTGGGCGCAGCACTGTCGGCACGCGGCTGGCAGGTAACGCAAGGGACAGGCGCATTGTCCATTTCACGGTGAGCGCCCTGGCAAAGCAGATCGCGTTGCCCCTGCTGGTTGACAAGCCTGCCTCCGGGCTGCTGGTTGGTGCAGCCAACGCAAACGTCATCCGCAGCTGTGACGCCGCCGGACAATGGCCGTTTCACACCGCAGTGCTGGTGGGGCCGCAACGATCGGGTCGCTCCACGATCGCCCGCTGGTTCAGCGACAGTGGCCGGGGCATTGCCATGGACGACGCTGCGTTGATCGATGCTCATGAGCTGTTCCACGTCTGGAACCGTGCGCAGCAGACCGGCACGCCCTTGCTGCTCGTGGGTCCGTCGGCCGGTCAGGAGTGGTCGGTCGGACTGCCCGATCTTGCCAGCCGGATAGGCGCTGCGGCCAGGCTGGTCATCGATCAGCCTGATGAAGCCATGCTGGCGCAATTGCTCGACCTTCATGCGCGCAAACGCGGGCTGGTGCTGAGCATGGCGGCAGTCGATTACCTCGTGCCGCGCTGCACACGCAGCTTTGCCGCGGTAGAGGAACTGGTTGCAACGCTCGACCGTCTTGGACTTGAACGCAAGATGCCTGCCAATCTGTCCATCTGGCGCGATGCCCTTTCTGCATGTGCCATGTCCGACGCTGGCGGTTGACGATTGACCCGGCCGAACCGATGTGCAGCCGGTTACAGAATGTAAGACCGCCCCGGCAAGACGATTGCAGATTCCATTGCGACAGAGCCATTACCTGGCTTGCATCCGGCAATGGCAAGTGAAAGTATGTATGATGTTCGACAATCTTGTCGCCTATCTTGATTCAATCCGGGCCCGCGATCCGGCGCCGCGCTCGCGCTGGGAAATCCTCATCTATCCCGGTGTGCTTGCCCTGGGGTTGCACCGTGTCGCGCATTGGCTGTTTTGCGGCGGGCTGTTCCTTCTTGCCCGCTTTGTGAACCATTTCTCCCGCTTTCTTACAGCCATCGACATTCACCCGGGTGCACAGATTGGCCGCAATCTGTTCATTGATCACGGCTTTACCGTCATCGGGGAAACGGCCGAGATCGGCGATGACGTGACGATCTACCAATGCGTCACGCTGGGCGGCACCAATCCGACCAATGGCAAACCGGGCAAGCGGCATCCCACCTTGCTTGACGGCGCAATCATCGGATCGGGAGCGCAGATCCTGGGTCCGGTAACAATCGGCCGGCGTGCACGGATCGGTGCTGCTGCCGTTGTCACAGAAGATGTCCCCGACGGCGCCACCATGGTGGGAGTAAAGGCGCGTTCGACCCTGGTTCCGGTGGAAACCTACCAGCGACCGTTCATGCCCTACGGCACGCCGTGCCGCGATCAGGCTGAGGCACCTGCGTGCGACCGCGACATGGCAGCACGGCTGACGGCACTCGAAGATGAGCTGCGCTTGCTGCGCAGGCAGGCGGCTGCAAATCCTGCTGCGACACCTGATGACGCGGCACTGCGCCGCCGTGACGAAGCCGGTGGAGCATGATGGTCCGGTCGCACCGATTTTTCGCAGATAAGAAGCGGTAGAACATTGCCTGCATCATCAAATATCCTGCCTCTGCCCGGTACGCGGGCCATGCAGACCGGGTTCGAGCGCGGCGAACTTGCGCGGATCATGGACCTTTATGGCCGCATGGTCGCTGCTGGACATTGGCGTGATTACGCCATGAATTTCGAGCGCGATGCGGCAAGCTTCTGTGCGTTCAGCCGCGCGGCTGAACGACCGCAGATACGCGTTGAAAAGCGCCCTGCCCTGCGCAACCGGCAAGGCATGTGGACGCTGTTCGGTGAGCAAGGTCAAATTCTGAAACGCGGTCACGAACTGCCCGGCGTGCTGTCCGTGCTGGAGCGGCGCCTCCTGAAGCTGGTCGATTGATATCCAGTACTTTATGGCCTTGGGTACTGGCTCCGGCCAACCACTCGCAATGCGTGAAGATCCCGATCCGCCATACTCATAGACCGGGTGGATCGTCGGCGTGTCACAGGGCTGTCACTGGGCTGTCACTGGGCTGTCACAAATCCGGCATAGCTTTACGCCAGTCATCCTGCCAATTTCTACCCCGCCCCGCCCCATATTCTTGCAAGGCGGGGCAGCATGAAAGCGCTGCTCTTGATCTGTTTCCGACATGCCATTGCATTTGCCCTCTGCTGCGCCGCAGGATTGCTCACGCTGCCCGCGCATGCGCAGGAGACGGACGCCTCATCTGACGAGACTGCGGTACTGCGCGCCGAAATGAACGAATTGCAGGCGCAGTTGCGGCTGCTGGAGGCACGCGCGCGATCGTTGGAGGACAGGATCGACAACGTCGAAACCGCGGCGCTGGATGATCAATCCGACGCAGCACAACGAACCGACTTTGCCGTCGGAGCTCCTGCTGCGGCATCTTTCCTTGCCGGCTCTCCCGCCGTGCCGGACCCGCTCCTGGTCCTGCCCCCTCCTGCTGACCCGGGCGACACGAACTTGGCCGCAATAACGTGGAAAGGCGCGCCAGAACTTACCGCGCCAGGCGGCTGGAGCTTCAAGCCGCGGGGGCGCATCATGCTGGATGCCGGCACTGTGCTGGCGCCCGATGGGGTCGAGGACACGGCCCTTGGGTTCACCAGCGAAGCACGCCGGATCAGGCTGGGTGTGGAAGGCAACCTGCCGGGCAATTTTGCTTACCGCGCCGATTTCGACATTGCAGATGGTCTTCAACCTATCGACATCTATATCGATTACACTGCTGGCAACTTCAGGGCGCGCCTTGGCCAGCACAATCATTTCCAGGGACTGGAGGAGATGACCTCCAGCCTGTTTGCCAGCTTTCTTGAACGCGCGGCCTTCAGTGATGCTTTTGGTTTCGAGCGCCGCCTTGGCGTGTCGGGCGAATATGGCGCAGGCGATCTGCTGCTGCAGGGCGGTGTGTTCACAGACGACATCGATGCGCTTGGTGACGATGGCAACAACGCCTACAGCCTTGATGCACGCGCCGTGTTCATGCCGAAACTGGGATCAGCACAGCTCCATCTGGGCGGGTCTGCACATTGGCGTGATACAGGCGATGCGTTGGACACCGTACGCTACCGCGTGCGGCCTTTGTTCCACGGCAGCGATGTTCGTTTCATCGATACGCAGGCGATTACCGCCGAGAGCGAAACCGGTCTGGGGCTGGAGCTTGCCGCGATTTCCGGCCCGTTTCACCTGGCGGCGGAGAGCTTCTGGCAGAAGGTGTCGCGCCCTGCCTTGGTCGACCCTGTCTTCTTCGGTGCAATGGTCGAAGCAGGCTTGTTCCTGACCCGTGGAGACAGCCGCGCTTACAAGCAGGGCGCCTTTGCGCGCATCGTGCCTGCCAACGGGCTACAGGATGGCGGTCCGGGCGCATGGCAGGCAAATGTGCGTTACGAACGGCTTGACCTCAATGATCAGGGCATATCCGGCGGCACGCAGGATGCTGCCATGCTGTCGCTGATCTGGACACCCACCACCTACACGCGGCTTATGGCGAATTATGCTCATATCCGCTATGAGGATGCGGCGCTTCTGGCTGGTCCTGCAGGAGCTGCGGATGCGACGCGCAATTACAGCGTGGATGTCATGGCCATGCGCGCGCAACTGGACTTCTGATCCTGCGCGTCAGAGCACGCGCAGCGCCGGCAGCAATTGCGCGTAGCTGTCGATGACGCGATCAGCGCCCAGTTCCTCGGCCGGCCGATCACGATAGCCGAAGCTTACCGCAATAGCCGTCTGCCCTGCCGCGCGTGCAGCACGGGTGTCGTAAATGGAATCGCCGACAAAAGCTGCCGGCTCACCTGCGCCGCAGGAGCGGACAAGCTGATGCAGCATGTCAGGCTTGGGCTTGGCCCGATCCGGTCCCAGCGTGTCCCCGCCGATGACACAGGCAAACCGGTCCGCAAGCCCGATGCTGTCGAGCAATTTTCTTGCCAGATGTTCCAGCTTGTTGGTGGCCACGCCAAGCATGATCCCCTGCCGGGCAAGAGCATCGAGCGCCGGCCCGACCCCGGGATAGATGCGTGATGCAACACAGATGTTCATCGAATAATGGTCGAGCAAAGCTGCATACAATGGGTCAAGCACGGCAGCGTCAACTCTTTCCTCCGTACCCTCTGCAAGCGCCTGTGCGAGCAGGCGTTTTGCGCCGCCGCCCACGAGCGCGCGCACCTTGTGCAGTTCAAGCTGGGGACGGCCGGCGAGCAGCAGCGCATGATTAAGCGCATTGGCAATATCGGGCACGGTGTCGATCAAGGTCCCGTCCAGATCGAAGCCGATCGTGCGAAAGCGGATTGCAGGTAAATCTGTCATGAAGAGGGCCATGGCGCAAAACCGCCGCGTGTGACAGCAGGAGATTGTCAGGCCAGCGTCCCTTGCTGTCAGGTGACATGCAGCTTGCGGACAAGAGGCATGACGCCTGCGGCTTGCTATGGAAACGGCAGCGTTTTGCTGGCAAGGGCGCATGGATGACACAACTTGCCACCATTATCCTTGCTGCCGGCAGAGGCACCCGCATGCACAGCGCCCTGCACAAGGTGCTGCACCCCATAGCGGGACGGCCGATGATCCTGCATCTGATGGACAGGGCCGCTGTCCTGTCTCCGCAGCGCACAGTGCTGATCGTGGGCGACGGCGCACAGCAGGTCCGCGACGTTCTGGGCAAGGAGGTGGAGTATGCAGTGCAGGACCGGCAGCTTGGCACCGGGCATGCCGTGTCGCAGGCCAGGGACATGCTGCGCGACTTTTCCGGCGACGTGCTGGTTCTGTATGGCGACGTGCCGTTTGTCCGCGCAGATACGCTGACGCGCCTGCGCAAGCGGCTGCATGCGCCTGATCAACCAGCGGTGGCAGTGCTGGGTTTCCGGCCGGCAGATACGCGTGGCTACGGGCGGATCATTGCCGATGGTGCCGGACACATCGAGCAGATGGTAGAGCACAAGGACGCCGATGATGCACAGCGGGCCTGCACGCTGTGCAATTCAGGCGTCTTGGCAGCGCGGGCTACCGATCTGTTCGCTCTGCTTGACCGCATCGGCAATGACAACGCACAGGGTGAATATTACCTCACCGACATCGTGAACCTTGCAACGTCCGATGGACGGGCATGCGCTGTAGTAGAGACAGCCGATGCGGCCGAGGTTGCAGGCATCAATGATCGTGCCGAGCTTGCCAGGGCAGAAGCGCAATGGCAGGAAACCAGCCGGCAGGAGGCGATGGCAGCAGGCGTGACGATGCGCGCGTGCGAGACCGTGTTCCTGAGCTGGGACACAAGGTTCGGGCGTGACGTGACCATCGAGCCTCATGTCGTATTTGGCCCGGGTGTTCATATCGCGGACAATGTCACCATCCGCGCCTTTTCGCACATCGAAGGTGCCCGCATCGAAAGCGGCGTCGAAGTGGGGCCGTTTGCGCGGCTGCGGCCAGGATCGGTTCTTGAAGAAGGATCGCGCCTGGGTAATTTTGTCGAGATGAAGCAGGCAGTGCTCGGCAAGGGGGCAAAGGCCAACCATCTATCCTACCTCGGCGACGCGCACATAGGCGCCAATGCCAATATCGGCGCGGGCACGATAACCTGCAATTACGATGGCTATTTCAAACATCGCACGACGATCGGCGAGCGGGCGTTCATCGGCTCCAACAGCGCGCTTGTCGCGCCGCTGACAATCGGAGCCGATGCGATCGTTGCGGCCGGCAGCACCGTCAGCCGCGATGTGGCCGATGGCGAACTGCGCATGGTACGCGCCGACCAGCTGATCAAGCCGGGTTGGGCGGACCGTTTCCACGACCTCATGCGCAAGAAGAAGCAGGCGAGAAACAAGTGAACCGCACCAGAACGGGAAAGCATGCCGCATGTGCGGGATAATCGCGATCGTAGGACAGACAGCAGTTGCAGACCGGCTCATCGACGGGCTGCGCCGCATGGAATATCGCGGCTATGACAGCGCGGGGCTGTGCACCCTCACGACAGAAGATACCCACGGCGGATCACCCGGTCCGCAGCTGATCCGCCGGCGCGCCGAAGGAAAGCTTGCCAATCTGGTGGCCGAGGTCGCACGCGATCCTGCGCCCGGCAACACCGGCATTGCGCATACCCGCTGGGCGACCCATGGGGCGCCGACCCGGGCGAACGCCCATCCCCACGCCACGCCTGAAGTGGCGCTGGTCCACAATGGCATAATCGAGAACTACCGCAGCTTGCGTGCCGAACTTGCTGCCCGCGGCCGGATCTTTCAGAGCGAAACCGACAGCGAAGTGGTGGCGCATCTCGTCTCCGAACAGGTCGAGTGCGGCGCAACGCCCTGGCAAGCAGTGCAAACCGTGCTGCCGCTCCTGCGCGGTGCATTCGCGCTGGCCATCGTCTTTCGCATGCACCCTGGCCTGGTCATCGGCGCGCGGCAGGGATCGCCGCTGGTCGTGGGCTTTGGTGACAGGGAGGCCTATCTGGGTTCCGACGCTCTGGCACTTGCGGCGCTCACCCAGAAGGTCGCTTATCTGGAAGAAGGCGACCGGGTGATGATGACCCCGGACGAGGTGAAGATCTACGACAGCGAGAACCGCCCCGTCAGTCGGCCAATCACCTTCTCGGGAGTGTCCGCTGCCGCGACGGAAAAAGGCAACTACCGCCATTTCATGCAGAAGGAGATTTTCGAACAGCCGATCGTGGTCGCACAGACCCTGACGTCCTACATCCGCCAGATCGATCGAACCGTGGCCCTGCCGCAGCTGGATTTCGACCTGTCGGGCGTCAAGCGCATCACCATCGTGGCATGCGGCACCAGCTATTATGCTGGTATGGTCGCCAAATACTGGTTCGAACATTTTGCGCATGTGCCGGTCGATGTCGATGTGGCAAGCGAATTTCGTTACCGCGACCCGGTGCTTGAGCCCGGCGGACTGGCGTTGTTCGTGTCACAAAGTGGCGAGACCGCCGATACGCTGGCAGCGCTGCGCCACTGCCGCGCTGCGGGGCAGGTGATCGCAGTGGTCGTGAACGTGCCGACAAGCTCCATGGCGCGGGAAGCCGACCTCGTCCTGCCGACTCACGCCGGACCTGAAATCGGCGTTGCCAGCACGAAGGCGTTTACCTGCCAGCTTGCGGTGCTCGCTGCGTTGGCGGCTCGTCTGGCACGCGTAAAAGGCAGGCTGGATGCCGATGGAGAAGCCGACATCGTGCGCCATTTGCTGGAAGCACCTGCCTGTCTTACAGCGGCGCTGGACAGCGACGAGGCCATTGCCAGTGTCGCGCAACTGATCGCCCCTGCCCGCGATGTGCTGTACATGGGGCGCGGTCCCGATTACCCGCTCGCGCTTGAAGGTGCGCTCAAGCTGAAGGAAATCAGCTACATTCATGCCGAAGGCTACGCGAGCGGCGAGATGAAGCATGGTCCCATCGCGCTGGTGGATGACCAGGTGCCGATCGTCGTCATCGCGCCATCAGGGCCGCTGTTCGACAAGACCATCTCCAACATGCATGAAATGCAGGCGCGCGGTGGCAGGATCATCCTCGTTTCCGACGCGCAGGGTATTGCCGAGGCTGGCGAAGGCTGCGTCGCGACGCTTGCCATGCCCCGCGTCCATCCGCTGATCGCACCGCTGGTCTATGCCGTGCCGGTGCAATTGCTGGCATATCACACCGCCTGCATCAAAGGGACCGATGTGGATCAGCCGCGCAATCTGGCAAAATCGGTAACGGTAGAATAGCCGGCGGTTTTCATGCCGCCGGCATCATTGCCTGAGGCGTTGCCGATCGCGGTAAGCGATGGGCGATCAGGAGGGCGGCGCCACCGAGGTGTCGAACGGGGTCTGCTGATGCTGGACGACTTTCCATTCCTCGTGGGACAGCCGCCTCAGCGTGCTGGTGCAAAGCGCGTGATAATGCTCTTTGCCGCGTGATGCCTTGGCGCGATAGGCTATCACGATCAGTCCTTCCTCAGGCCGAGCGACGGCCTTGTCAGCAAAGATCACCTCGTCCCACTGCGGAGTGTTCTTGACCCCTTCCTTCGCCGCAGTGCCGGTGAACACATAAGGTCGTTCGGGCAGTGCCATCAGGCAATCATCGCTGACCTTGCGATCGTAAGCATCCTTTCCTCCGACCCAGAGTTCCTCTTCGAAGTTCCAGATGCGCGCATCATCCATGATCAAGACCTTTGCTGTAAAACCGTTCTCACGACATAATGCGGACAGAAGCGATAGTTTCCCTGAAATGCAGCCTGCCCGCCAATGGCAATGCCAAGCGACACCATAGCCTTGGCACCTGTGCTGGCGCTGGCGGCCACGTGGGACGGCGGCAATATGGACAATGATCGACGGGCCAAATGGCGAACTTGGCGGCAGCATGGCGATGCAGGTCAGCTGCGGATCTTGCTCATGCCCTTCATGGCAAGTCAAATGCCTTCATCACCAAGACCCGCGTCCTTCACCCCCGCCATCAGGCATGCAGTCGACCCGGTATAACGGCACATCGTTGACCACGACGCCACCGATTCCCAGTCTATCCCATGCCGAGAGCACCAAGGGCAGATCGCGTATGATTGTGCCGGCTTGATGACCGCCGCGTTCCCGCCAAACTCGAAGACCATCTTCTTTCTGCCGGCGATTGCCTTCAGCGCCCTACCTGCCTGCGGGCTTCCGGTAAACGAAAGCAGCTTGAGCCAGTCATCCCGGCTTAGCAGGGCCGCTGCAGCGCGCGACGCCGGCAGAATGGAAAAAGCTCCTGGACAAGCAGGTTCCCGCCAGCAGCTGGCCACTAAGCAGCGCGCCAAGCGGTGCGCGCGACGCCGGCTTCAGCACGAACGGGCAAATCATGGCACCGGCAGGCGCAATCTTGCGCGCGGCAGGATTGAGCGGAACGTTGAACGGGCTGATGAAACTGCGTGGCTCTACAGGCATCCGTTTCCAGATGCCGGACGCGCCTTTCGTCCGCTTGGCAATGTCAAGCGGCTGCATCTCGCCAGACATGCAGGTTCCTTCTGCTGCGATGCGAAAGGTGTCGATCAGACGGGTCACTTCCCTTCAGCGTCGTTGATCGGCTTGCCTGCCTCCACACACAGGACATGGACCAGATCGTCGAACCTTTGCCTGAACTGTTCGACGCCTTTTCCGAGCACCTCTCTATGAACGTTGGCGCCAAGCTAGACCATGGGTGCTCTTGCCGTGACCGCCCCTAAGCCGCCCCTGCAACCGCCCTGCAGCCGCCTTGTCGATCATCGTCTCTTCGACGAGTGCGGGTTTCAAAGGCTGTGTTACCCGTGTGTTTATCAGTCACCTCCACCGCCGCGCTGGCAAATTACACGCGATTGTTCAGGTAAAAGCGGGTTGATGCAAGTAGGGCCCGGATCCTCCTTGCCTCATCTTTTGCCATTCCGGTCGCCGTCATGACGCACGACCTTGGCCGCAGGTGCCCCCGACGCATTCATGTGTCTATGCCTGCTCATGTGACGCGGCAGCGCTCTCTTACTTGACGAACGCTGCAACAGCGGCAATTTGGCGGTCGGTTCTTCTGCCATGTGCAAAAGCCGGATGGGGAAAAAGGCCAGGTCGAGAAGAAGCCGGGTCGAGAAGAGGATGGATAATGCCAAAGCGCAGATCACTGGCCGTCAAAGTCACAGGGGCACTGGGCCTTGCCCTTGGCCTGCCTCTTGCCGGATGCGCAGGCACGGGCAACCTCGATGGTGCCCGCACTGCCGCCGGCACAGGCATTCCTTACGCGTCCACCTACGCTGCTTACCCGGGAGTTGCCACCGCGTTGGTCGGTGCGACGATTTTCGACGGTAACGGCGGGCGGATAGACGATGGTGTCGTCCTGTTCGAAGATGGCAGGATCGTGGCAACAGGCGAGCGCGCCATGGCGATTCCGGATCAATATCAGCGGATCGACGGCACGGGTAAATTCGTGACCCCGGGCATCATCGACGTCCATTCGCATCTGGGCGATTATCCGTCTCCTTCCGTCGATGCCCATTCTGACGGCAACGAGGCGACGTCGCCCACCACCCCCGAAGTGTGGGCCGAGCATTCGGTATGGCCGCAGGATCCTGGCTTTTCACGCGCTCTTGCCAATGGCGGGGTGACCAGCCTGCAGATCCTGCCCGGATCTGCCAATCTGATGGGGGGGCGTTCCGTCACATTGAAAAACGTGCCGTCGCGCACCGTGCAAGGCATGAAGTTTCCCGGCGCACCTTACGGCATGAAGATGGCATGTGGCGAAAATCCCAAGCGGGTTTATGGCAGCCGCAACACCATGCCATCCACACGGATGGGCAATTTTGCTGTCAATCGACAGACCTGGATCGACGCGCGCGCCTATGCCGATGGCGACATGAAAAAACGCGATCTGGGCAAGGAAACCCTGGCCGGTGTCCTAAACGGCGACATTCTGGTGCACAATCACTGCTACCGTGCCGATGAGATGGCGCTCGTCCTCGATATGGCCAAGGAGTTCGGCTACCGCGTGACGGCTTTTCACCATGCGGTCGAAAGTTAC
Organism: Croceicoccus esteveae; assembly: GCF_031846435.1. Classification (NCBI taxonomy): domain Bacteria; kingdom Pseudomonadati; phylum Pseudomonadota; class Alphaproteobacteria; order Sphingomonadales; family Erythrobacteraceae; genus Croceicoccus; species Croceicoccus esteveae. The sequence continues at coordinate 262,691 of NZ_JAVRHS010000001.1, read as the reverse complement.
AAGATCGCCGATCTGCTGCGTGAAAACGACGTGTGTTCGGCAATCTGGGCTGATTGGTGGGGCTTCAAAATGGAATCCTACGATGGCATCCCCGAAAACGCGGCGCTGGTGCACAACGGCGGAGCCTGTGTCATTATCCATTCCGACGACGCCAACGGAATTCAGCGGCTCAATCAGGAAGCAGCCAAGGCACAGGCCGCCGGCCGCCGCATGGGTGTGGAGATATCCGACGCCGAGGTTGTCCGCTGGCTGACCGGCAATGCGGCCAAGGCGCTGGGTGTCGCCGATCAGACCGGAACGCTACAAAGCGGCAAGATGGCAGATGTGGTCTTGTGGAATGCCAATCCGCTGTCGGTTTATGCCCGTCCTGAGAAGGTCTGGATCGACGGGTCGCTGATGTACGATGCAACCGATCCGCGCCGCCGTCCGGTCAGCGATTTCGAACTGGGTCAGCCCGGCGAGGGAGACACGAAATGAGCAAGTTCACACGTCGGCTGACGCTCACACTTGCCGCTGCGACCGCTCTTGCAAGCGCGGCAACGCCGCTCGTTGCGCAGGATTTCGCCGTCACCGGAGCAACGGTTGCTACTGGCGACGCGCGCGATCGGGTCGGTCCCGGCACGGTGGTGGTGCGCTCCGGCAGGATCGTGGCAGTGGGACCGGATGTCGCGGTTCCCGCTGGCGTCACCGTCATCGACGGGACAGGCATGTGGATTACACCGGGGCTGTTTGCGCCTCTTACCGATCTTGGCCTGTTCGATGTAGGCGGTGTGCAGGAAAGCAACGATCGGGCAGCGAGAAACTCGACCTTTTCCGCAGCTCTTGACTATTCGGTCGCGGTCAATCCCATCAACCAGCACATCATGACCAGCCGCGCAGGGGGCGTAACCCGTGCTTCGGTAGTCGGTTACCCCGCCGGGTCCATCTTTGCAGGACAAGGCGCGCTTATCGATCTTGGTGCCGATCCGGACGTTGTGACGCGCGCACGCGCATTCCAGATGATCGCCATCGGCGAGACAGGTGCAAGGCTCGCCGGCGGCAGCCGCGTTGCTGTTCATGCGTTGTTGCGCAACGCTTTACGCGAAGCGCGGGAGTTCGGCGACCGCGCGCAGATCGCAGGCTCTGCCTCCCGGCCTGCGGAGATCCGCCGTGGCGACGATCTTCCTCTGGACCCACGTCTTGTCGACGATCTTGCGGAACGTGGCGATGATGTCGAGTTGAGCCGGTTTGATGCAGCCGCGCTCAGGCCGGTGGTCCAGGGCACGCAACCGCTCTATGTCGTCGCCGACCGCAGCGCCGATATCCTGCAGGCACTCGCCCTGCGGCAGGAATTTCCGAAACTGGACCTTGTGCTTGTCGGCGCGGCCGAAGGCTGGATGGTGGCTGATCGCATCGCTGCTGCCGGTGTGCCGGTCATCGCGCCGCCGCTGATCGACCTGCCCGAGCGGTTCGAACAGCTTGCAGCGACGCAGAGCAACATTGGCCGCATGGTCGATGCAGGCGTGACAGTGGCGCTCGGCCCGTTCATGGACATGGAGCAGCCGCGCAATGCCCCTCAATATGCAGGCAATCTCGTGGGTCTGCAGAACGTGCCTGGCGCAACCGGACTGACCTGGTCAGAAGCGTTCGCCGCCATCACCTCTGTTCCTGCGCAGATTTCGGGCATGGGTGGCCAGGCCGGCGTGCTTGCACCCGGGGCCCTTGGCGATGTGGTGATATGGGATGGTGACCCGCTGGAAGTGTCATCGACACCGGTACGGGTGTTCGTCGACGGCGTTGAACAACCGCTCACGAACCATCAGACCCGCCTTCGCGAACGTTACCGCGATCTCGACGAACAGACGCTGCCCAAGGCTTATAGCCACTGATCCGTCTGCACCCGCAGTGCGGGCGTCGGCCTTTTAGCATGCCGCAAGCTTTCAAAGGCCTGCGGCATGCGCGAAGGCCGGTTCAGACCCGCATCGGCATCAATACGTAAAGCGCAGGATTGTCGGAGCTCTGGCGGATGAGCGTGGGCGCGCCTGCATCGGCCAGGTGAAGCTCCACATTGTCACCCTCGATCTGCCCGAGGATATCTTTCAGATAATTGGCGTTGAAGCCGATCTCCAGTCCTTCTGCACCATAATCGGCGGCAATCTCCTCAGCCGCGGTGCCGTTGTCCGGGCTGGTGACCGACAGAGTTACGCGATCCTTGTCCAGCGTCATCTTGACCGCGCGGGTCTTTTCAGTGGCAATCGTCGCCACGCGATCAACGCCGGAAAAGAAGCTTTTGGGATCAAGCCTGAGCAATTTGTCGTTCGCGGTGGGAATGACCCGGCTGTAATCGGGAAATGTGCCATCGATCAGCTTGCTGGTAAGCACGATGCCGGCCTTGCCACTTGTGCGCGTCTGTTCACTCTCGTTATTTACAGCTTCGCCATCAACGCCGGTTGCGTTCGCGTTCGCACCATCGTGGCCAAGCACGAACCGGATCTTTGCTGCCGACAGGTCGATCCGCACGTCGCTGTCCTGCCATTCGTCAAGCAGCTTGCGCAATTCCAGCACGCATTTTCGCGGTATGATGATATCGGGCATGCCTTCTGCGCCATCGGGCCGCGGCAGGGTGAACCGCGCAAGCCGGTGCCCGTCAGTCGCGGCGGCTTTCAAGGCCGGCTGTCCGTCAGCGCCATCGTCAGTGACATGAAGGAAAATGCCATTGAGGTAGTACCGCGTCTCTTCTGTCGAAATGGCAAAGCGCGTCCGGTCGATCAATTGCGCCAGAACCGTCGTCGGCATGCGGAAGGAGGTCGGCAGATCGCCTTCGACGATGCTGGGAAAATCGTCTCGCGGCAATGTGGGCAGCTGGAAACGGCTGCGGTTTGCCTTGACTGTCATGCGGCTGTCGACATTGTCCAGACTGACCTGCGATCCATCCGGCAATTTGCGTATGATATCGAACAGCAGATGCGCTGAAACGGTAATCGCGCCGGGGTTTTCCACTTGGGCATCGCTCACCATCTCCACCACCTGCAGGTCAAGATCGGTCGCGGTGAGGCGCACGCCGCCATCAGCCGACGCCTCGATGAGCACGTTGGACAGGATCGGTATGGTATTGCGCCGTTCCACCACCGACTGCACATGGCTGAGGCTGTGGAGCAGGGTTGCGCGTTCTATCCTGGCCTTCATCAATCAGATCCCCTTTCGCCCGCATCATCCTGAGATGCGCAGCAAGTTCATTGCGGCCAGACTTTCTTAGCGGGCGGCCCGGGCGGAACAAGGCAAACATACCGGGAACACCGCGAACAGGAGGGGATAAAAGCTGCAAACACCACCGCTGCGTTCCCGGTCAACGAAGCATGTCGTCTTCCTGGCAACAGCCACAACAGCACCTTTGATGGCTGCGACTGTTCGGCTGATCTTGTTTGAACAGGATCAGGGCGGTGTTCTGCCCGATCAGTCGCATAAGATGGTTCAGAAGCTGTTGCGCACGCTCAAAGCTCACCGAGCCGTAACCGGATGCCGCCGTTCAAGGTAAATCCGTCAAGCGGCTGCCAGGCATCTACCGTCCATCTGCCGCTTGGGTCGCGTTGTGGCAGCAACAGCGGGTCGAATCTGGTCTGGCGGTTATTGAGCAGGTTCTCCGCATTGACGAACAGGCTGACGCGGCCAAGCACGATTTCACCCAGAATGCCCAGATGAACATAAGGACGGCTGCGCGTGCGATATGGGTTGTCGTCCAGCGTCTGCCTGCCTGTGTAATATGCCTCTATGCCGATGCGGCCCTTGCCATGTTCCTCCCACATGCCGACGAGCCCAGCCGTGTGGCGCGGGGTCAAAGGCACTTCGCGCCGGCCGATACCGGACGGATCGGGTTCGCTGGAATCCACAAAGACGTAGCTACCGGTGACAGTGAACCCGTCCTCTTTGTAACGCAGGAGAACCTCCGACCCGCGCACACGCGTGGTTCCGTCCACATTGACGAGACGCACACGGTCAGCGGCGGTTTCCACCAGTCGCGTGGCGTTTTCGATATTCGCCCCGAACCCAGTGACGCTGACTTCGAAGGGGCCGCGTGCATAGCCGACATCGAGCGAGGCTGTTGCCGCAGTTTCTGCCTCGAGCGCGCCCAGCGGTTCAAGGCGCGACAATCCTGCGGCCTCGATCTCGTCTACAAATGGCGTCGGAGCATAGAACCCGCCGCCAAGCGACCCGCGAACAGTCCAGAAACCCGGTCGGTAAAGCGCGGAAAGGCGCGGGCTGAACTGCGTGCCGAATTGGTCATGAAAATCAATGCGGCCGCTGCCGGCCAGGGTCAGATTGGGTGTGACCTCGCGCTCTACCTGCCCGAAAATGCCCGGAACATCATAGCTGTAATTGAAAGCCGGAAAAGTATCTGAATAAAAGCGGTCGGATTGAAACGCAACGCCGCCGACCCAGGCCGTTGCTCCGTCAGCACCGGAAACAGAGGTTTCTGCAAACAGGTTTTCATGCCGGTCATCTTCGACGACCGAGCCAAACCGATGAAGATGATCCTGACGCATTGCGGACGCGCGCAGATGCAGGATGACATCTTCGGCCACGGGCATTTCTGCAACCACGCCGGCATCGAAACGATCCGTATCCTGCGTCTGTGCAAAGGGAGTGCCGTCAGGAACGGTACCACCTGGTGCGGTGCCGCCAATGCGTTCTTCCATCATCGCGCCGAGCGTCAGGTAGACCGAACTGCCATCATCGCCGTCCCACTGCAGGCGCGGACGGGCCGTCAACCGATCATAGGCGGCAAGATCATACCACCCGTCACCATCTATATCCTGCCCCGTCTGGCGATGCGCCCCTGCGGTAAGCGACACCCCCATGTTGGTGTTAAGCGGCGCGGCGACATATCCGGTCAGATCCTGCCCGTCGCGCGTGGTCGCATTGGCCAGCACTTCGGCTTCGAAAATATCGCCGGGACGTTTCGACACCAGATTGATGACGCCGCCAAGCGCCGAAGGCCCATACAGTGCCGAGGCTGCACCCTTGATGATTTCCACCTGTCCCAGATCGGTTGGCGGGATCTGCAACAGCCCGAGCGATGCGGCCTGCCCGCCATAAAGTGGCAGCCCGTCGGCCAGCAATTGCGTGTAGCGCCCCTCCAGCCCTTGAATACGGATGTTTGCCGCACCCAGCGCAGGCGAGGTGACCTGCACCCTTACACCGCCTGTTTCGGCAACCAGCATGGCGATGTTGCCGGGGCGCATGATCGCCTTTTCCTCGATCTCCTCCCTGACGATCACTTCCACGCGGATCGGTTCGTCCTGCACGCGCCTGCGCGTGCGGGTGCCCTGGACGATGATGATCTCTTCGGCCTCATCATCTTGGTGAAGACCGGCGCCGTGCTCCTCATCGGCGACACCGATGGCAAGGCCCTGACCCAAGGCTGTCCCTGTGCAAAGCGGCGCGGCGAACAGTGCCGCAGCCGAACCGGCGAGTGCAACACGCAAAGCAGCGCAAGTCATGTGTTATCCTTAAGACCGACCTTGTGATTGGATCCGTCAGCCGTCGACGTCAGCTCCTTTCGAGCCTGCGCAAACACGTCGATGCTTCCCCAGACCGCCAGCCCCGCCATGATGCACGCAACCAGCAGATCGGGAACGGCGCTGCCTGTTCCAAACACGCCAAGCGCCGCCACCAGCACGGCGATATTGCCAATCGCATCGTTGCGCGAACAGATCCAGGCCGAGCGCATGTTGGCATCGCCATGCCGGAACCGCAGCAGCAGAAGCGCAACCACGATGTTGACGACCAGCGCGAGCGTGCCGATCAGCCCCATCGTCTGCGGTTCGGGGTCGGAACCGACGAAAAAGCCATAGATTGCGTAGCCGATCACCCACAGCCCGAAAGCCAGCATGGTCGCGCCCTTGAGCAGTGCAGCACGCGATCGCCAGTGCAACGCCATGCCGGCGACAAACAGGCTGATCGCATAATTGGCTGAATCGCCAAAGAAATCCAGCGCGTCCGCTTGCAGAGCGCGGGAATCGGCAGCAACACCAGCCACGATCTCGACCCCGAACATCGCTGCGTTTGCGAACAAGGCGAACCACAGCACCCGGCGCCATTGCGGATCATTGTTGCTCTCGCCTGTTGCTTCGGGGACTTCGCAGCAGGATTTCGCCATCATCAAGACTCTTGCAGTGGTGAACTGCTACGCCATATGAACCCTCTAGCAACTACAGGGTCAAGCGATGCGTATCGGCAAATTGGCAAAGGCCACCAACACCAAGGTTGAAACGATCCGGTTCTATGAACGCGAAGGCATTCTGCCTCCTGCCGATCGGACTGATGCGAACTACCGCGACTATTCCCCGTCGCATCTGGCGAAACTGACTTTCATCCGCCGCTCACGAAATCTGGGATTCAGCATGGCGCAGGTTCGATCGCTGCTGAAACTGTCCGACAACGACAATCATCCATGCGCGCAGGTGGACGCCATGGCGCGTGACCATCTTGAGGAAATCGATCGCAAGATCGCGGACTTGACCGCGTTGCGTGCCGAACTGGCGCATCTGCTCGGTTCGTGCAACAGCGACCGCATTGGCGAGTGCCGCATCGTCGAAGCACTGGGCTCGGCATGATGAGTTCAGTGGGCGAGGCAAGAGTATCAAAGAAAGCGCATAAACGGTGAGCGCGGCAGCCCAGACACAGACCTACACCATGGCCATCCCGCCGTTCACGTGCAGCGTTTGCCCGGTGATGTAGCCTGCCTCCTTCGACGCCAGGAATGCGACAGCGGCGCCGATGTCCGTGCCTTCTCCCATGCGGCCTGCAGGAATGCGGCGGTTCAGATCGTCCTTCTGCGCTTCCGGCAGATCCCGGGTCATGGCCGAGCGGATGAAGCCCGGTGCGACACAATTGGCCGTGATGCCGCGCGTGGCGAGTTCCTGCGCCAGGCTTTTGGTCATGCCTGTCAGTCCTGCCTTGGCTGCCGCGTAATTCATCTGCCCCGGATTGCCAGTAGTGCCGACCACACTGGTGATCGAGATGATGCGGCCAAATCGCGCCTTCATCATGGGTCGGGTGGCGGCGCGCATCAGACGGAAGGCCGCTGTCAGATTGATTTGCAGCACCGCGTCCCAATCCTCGTCCTTCATCCGCATCATCAACCCGTCACGGGTGATCCCGGCATTGTTGACCAGAATATCGATGCCGCCCAGCGTGTCGATGGTGGCAGGCACCAGCCGTTCCACGCTGTCACTGTCCGACAGGTCGCAGGTGATTTCGACATGATCGCCGCCATCCTCGTTCAACTCCTCGCGAAAGGTGCGCAGCTTGTCTGCATTCGATCCCGACAGCGCCAGCCGCGCGCCCTGAACAGCCAGGGCACGGGCAATTGCAGAGCCTATCGCGCCAGAGGCGCCAGTCACCAGCGCATTCATCCCGGTAAGATCGAACATCGTCAAAGCTCCTTTGCCAGCGTTTCGCAATCCTGCATCGTCACGATGCTGCGGGACTCGCAATCCTGCGTCGAGCGCGCAATCATCGGCGACAGCACCTTGCCGCCCAGTTCGACGAAATGTGTTACACCGGCAGCCGCCATACCCATTGCGCTTTCGCGCCAGCGAACCCTTCCTGTGACCTGTTCGACCAGGAGCCGGCGGATCTGGTCAGCATCGGCGACAGGCTGGGCAGTGACATTTGCAAACAATGGCAGATGCGGTGGCGCTGGCGCGGCAATCGCCAGCGCGTCTTCCATGGCGCGCGCCGCCGGTGCCATGAGCTCGCAATGAAATGGCGCAGAAACCGGCAGCAGCACGGCCCGGCGCGCGCCGAACTCCTTTGCCATGCCGATCGCCCGTTCGATGGCGGACACGTGGCCGGACAGGACGACCTGCGTGGGATCATTGTCATTGGCGACGGTGCAGACCTCGCCCTGCGCCGCAGCATCGGCAAGCTTTCCGGCGGTATCGACGTTTGTGCCGAGCAAGGCGCACATTGCGCCGATACCCACCGGCACAGCTGCCTGCATGGCCTGGCCGCGCAAACGCAGCAGCCGGGCAGTTTCGGCAAGGCTGAAAGCGCCTGTTGCGCAAAGTGCGCTGTATTCGCCCAGGCTGTGCCCGGCGACATATTCGCCCTTTTCCACCAGCGAAACACCAAATTCGTCTTGCAGCACCCGGACGATCGCCAGCGAATTTGCCATGATGGCAGGCTGGGCATTCTGCGTCAGCGTCAGTTGATCTTCTGGGCCGTTGCGCATGATCGCTGACAGCTTTTCTCCCAGGGCGTCGTCGACCTCTTCGAAAACATCGCGCGCGGCGCTGCTTGCCTCCGCCAGATCGGACCCCATACCGATTTTCTGGCTGCCCTGCCCTGGAAAAACGAATGCTCTCATTATCGTCTCCTGTATTCTTGCCGGGATTTTTGCCCGGTTATGGCGCGTCGCCTGTCGGAGCAAGCCCCCAAACATCACGCGCGCCGAACGGTACGATGCGATTGGCGCAGTCATGGCCGATATTCGCCCGGCCCAGGAACGGAACGCCGGCACGCCCGCACCAATATCGCGCGATGTCTTCCGCGTCCGCGCCGAACGGGCGGTCATTGTGGGGCACCTCGCTCACCCGGCCGAGCCGCAGTCCGGCAAGCTTCATCGCCGGCATCGCCGCGGCAAGGTGAAAGAACAGGCGGTCGATGGCGTAAAGATGTTCGCTCACCTCCTCCACCATGACGACATGTCCCGCCAAGTCCGGCATCAGCGGCGTGCCCACCAGCATGGCCAGCGTCGTCAGGTTGAACGCCGCCGCCGGACGCCCATCAAGCGTGGGTTCCAGCGTCGTGCAGTCCCCCGCCAAGAACGCAAACACCCGGCTAATTGCCGCGTTGCCATCGGCCCGTTCGACGTCGACCGGCATTGGCGCGTGGACCGGACGGCCGATGCCGTTGCGATACAGCCCCGCCAGCAGGTAACCCGCGTCCGAGCAGCCCAGATAGGCCTTGCCCCGCGCCGTCTCATCCATGCGGGCCAGCGCCTGTTCGGCAATGCGGCAGGCGCCATATCCGCCGCGGGCGAACCACACCGCATCATAGTCAGGGTCATTGGCGCAGGCGACCAGCGCGGCGACACGTTGCGCATCCGTGCCGGCGAAATGCCCCGCCCGCGCGAAGCATTGTTCATGGAATACAAGCGTGATGCCGGGTTGATCGCGTGCGAAATGTTCGACTTTGGCCGCGCTGCTGCGTTCGAACGGTCCCGATGGTGCGCAGACGACGATTTTTGTCATGTCGCCGGTGCTACTGCGCCGCTGCACGATTGCCAAGCGGCAGTGGAGGCAATAGCGCAGCGGTCATGACAGATGATGCCGACACTGACGCCCTCTTGTCCCGACCGCTGTTCCTGTGCGGGATAGGCGGATCAGGGATGTTGCCGCTTGCCATGATCCTTAAAGGGATAGGAGCCGACGTCGCAGGATCGGACCGTGGTTTCGACCAGGGGCGCGACGCTGCCAAATTCGCCTGGCTGGAAAGTCAGGGGATCATGCTGTTTCCGCAGGACGGCAGCGGCATTCGCGACCCGCGCCAGATCCTGGTGGCAAGCGCCGCGGTCGAGGACACTGTTCCCGAAGTCGTCCGTGCGCAAAAGCTTGGCTGCACGCGGCATTCCCGTGCAGAATTGCTGGCCCGATTGTTCAATGCCGCGCCGGAGCGGATCGGGATCGGCGGCACCAGCGGCAAATCGACCGTAACCGGCATGATCGGCTGGATCCTCGACCAGGCGGGACGCGACCCCACGGTCATGAACGGCGCGGTCATGAAGAACTTCGTCTCTGACCAGGCGCCATTTGCCAGTGCCCGCGTCGGCAAAGGCGATGCATTCGTTTCCGAAGTGGACGAAAGCGACGGCTCCATCGTGCTGTACCGCCCGTCAGTCGCCGTGCTGCTCAACATCAGCCATGACCACAAGAGCATGGCCGAATTGCGCGATCTGTTTGCGCGCTTTGTCACTGGCGCTGCAAAGGTTGTGATAAACGCCGATGATGACGAGATTGCGGCGCTGCCTCTTGCCGGGACGCAGGCCACGCGTTTCGCCATTGCCGATGCCGGGGCGGAGATCGGAATTGCCGCCGGGTCGATCGTTCACGAGCCTGCCGGCATCACAGCGACGGTGGAAGATCGGCGCACCGGCACCCGTCATGCCCTCCGCCTGCGCGTGCCCGGCATGCACAACCTTGCCAATGCGCTGGCTGCCATTGCGGCGGCAGATGCCACAGGCGTTGCAGTGAACGCATCTGTTGCAGCGCTTGCCGGTTTTACAGGGCTGCGGCGGCGGTTCGACATCATCGGCACATCGCCTGGCGGCATCACCGTCATCGATGATTTCGGCCATAATCCGGAAAAATGCGCGGCAACGTTGCGGACATTGAAAACGCATGAAGGCCGGGTACTCGCGTTCTTCCAGCCGCACGGGTTTGGTCCGCTGAAGCAGATGGGGCGCGAATTGGCATGCGTGTTCGCGCATGAGCTTGGCAAGGATGATACCGTGTTCCTGTGCGATCCTGTCTATTATGGCGGCACGGTGGACCGCTCCTGCGGTTCAGCGCAAGTGGTCGCCGCCATCAACCAACAAGGCGGCTGCGGCGAATATCTGCCTGACCGCAACGCCTGTGCAGACCGGATCGTGGCTCTGGCCCGACCGGGCGATCGGATCGTGGTAATGGGCGCACGCGATGATACGCTTGGCCGCTTTGCACAAGAGTTGCTGGACAGGTGCGCCTGAGCCGCCATAGGCATGCGCGTCTTGTCTGAAAAAGGAACGAAAGCTTGGCAACCGGCCTTGTAGCACTGCTTGACGATATATCGGTAATCGCAAGGGCGGCGGCGGCATCTGTCGACGATGTCGGCGTTGCGGCATCCCGCGCCGGGGCCAAGGCCGCCGGCGTGGTCATCGACGATGCCGCCGTTACGCCATCATACGTGACGGGGCTTACACCAGACCGCGAACTGCCGATCATCGCGCGGATCACGCGCGGCAGCCTCATCAACAAGCTGCTGATCCTGTTGCCCGCCGCGTTGCTGCTGAGCGAATTCTTCCCCTGGGCGATCACGCCGGTGCTGATGCTGGGCGGGTGCTATTTGAGCTATGAAGGCGCGGAAAAGGTGCTGGAAAAGCTCAGCGGCGTGCAGCACGGCGAAACGCTGAGTGGCCCTATCGAGGATGTCGCAGCCTTTGAAGAACAGCGCACCAAATCCGCGATCCGCACCGATCTCATCCTCTCGGCCGAAATCATGGCCATCACGCTGAATACGGTGGCCGCGGAAACGCTGTTTGCGCGTGCTGCGGTACTCGCCATCGTCGGCGTGGGCATTACCGTGCTTGTCTACGGGGTGGTCGCGATCATCGTGAAGATGGACGACATCGGCCTTTACCTTGCCCGCAAGAGCAGCGCTGCGGCCCAGCGTGTCGGCCGCTTCCTCTTGTCGGCAATGCCCCGCTTGCTGGTGGCGCTGTCCGTCATCGGCACCATCGCCATGTTGTGGGTGGGCGGGGGCATCATCCTGCACGGGCTGGAGGATCTTGGCCTGACTGCCATTCCCGATGTCGTCCACAATGTGCAGCATCATGTGCAGATGACCACCGGATCGTTGAGCGGCGTGCTGGGCTGGGTTACCTTTGCCGTGATCAGCGGGCTTGTCGGACTGCTGCTGGGCACGGTGATCTTCGTTATTCTGCACAAGGTGCTGCGTATCGGCGCGCATTGAGGCGATGCGCCTTGTATTTTGCACGTTGGCCTGTATGGCCGCGACAGCTTCTGCGACGCAGGGCTGATGAAGAAAGCCGGAGGGGTCCCGCAATCGTGCGGCAAGACCAGCGATCGGTTACAGTGACAAGGACAAGCGCATGCCGCTTTACGAGCATGTGTTCCTCGCGCGTCAGGATCTGAGCCAGGCTCAGGTCGACACGCTTGCGAACACCGCCACCGAAATTGTCGAGGCGAACAAGGGCAAGGTCACCAGGACCGAGACCTGGGGCCTCAAGAATCTAGCCTACAAGATCCAGCGCAACCGCAAGGCGCATTTCGTCATGTTGAACATCGATGCCCCGGCGGGTGTCGTCGCGGAACTGGAACGCCAGACCCGCATCAACGAGGATGTGATCCGCTACATGACGGTCCGCGTCGACGAGCATGAAAGCGAACCATCTGTCATGATGCGCAAGAACGATCGCGACCGCCGTGGTGGCAGTGGCGGCAACCGGAGGGAGAACCGCTGATGGCACGCCCGTTTTTCCGCCGCCGCAAGAGCTGCCCGTTTTCCGCAAAGAACGCACCGCCGATCGATTACAAGGACGTGCGCCTGCTGCAGGGCTTCATGTCCGAGCGTGGCAAGATCGTGCCGTCTCGCATCACCGCCGTCTCGGCAAAGAAGCAGCGCGAATTGTCCAGGGCGATCAAGCGCGCGCGTCACCTGGGCCTGTTGCCCTACATCGTGAAGTGAGGAGGACCGGCACATGAATATCATCCTCCTCGAACGTATCGAGAAGCTTGGCGGGATCGGCGATGTCGTCACCGTCAAGGACGGCTACGCACGCAATTTCCTGCTGCCCAACAAGAAGGCCTTGCGTGCCAATGACGCCAACAAGAAGGTGTTCGAGGCCAATCGCGAACGGCTGGAACAGGAAAACGCCGAAAAGCGGACGGAAGCCACGGCAAGCGCGTCCGGGATCGAAGGCGCAGAGATCGTCCTGATCCGTGCGTCGTCCAATTCGGGCCAGTTGTATGGTTCTGTCAGCGTGCGCGACATCGCCGCTGCGCTCACTGACAAGGGGCACGAGGTCAACAAGTCGCAGATCGTGCTGGACCGCCCGATCAAGACATTGGGCGTGTTCGACGTGCGTGTCGTGCTGCACCCGGAAGTCAGCGTCACGATCAAGGCCAATGTGGCCCGTTCTGACGATGAAGCCGAGTTGCAGGCACAGGGCGTCGACGTTATGGCGCAGATGTTCGACGAAGAAGCACGCGATGTGGGCGGCTTTACTGAAGAACGCGATCCCAACGCGGAACCGGGCGAGCTTCCCACCGAAGCGGAGCCGGAGGAAGACGCAGGCGAGACCACGGTCGAGAACGACGCGCAGGGCTGAACGCCTGCGCATACATCGTCGCGAACCGAAAAAGGGCGCGGGTGCAGGATTGGTCCTGTGCCCGCGCCTTTTTCTTTGAGCCATCGGGCGCAAAATCGCCCGACATGCGATCAGATGGGCGGTAGGAGCGGCGTCGCCACCGCCCCTCTGCCGCGTTTGTTACCAGCCGGCGGTCTGACCCCGGTTCTGCTCATCCAGCCATTGCTTGAGCGGCGCGAAATAATCGACCAGCGGCTGCGCGCTCATCCGGCTGCTGCCGGTAAAAGTCTGCAACGTCTGCGGCCAAGGCTGCGATGCGCCCTGCTCCAGCATCGCGTTCAGCTTCTGCCCGACCTGCTTGTTGCCGTAAAAGCTGCAGCGGTGCAGCGGCCCGGTCCAGCCCGCCTGTTCGCAGGCCGCCTTGTAGAACTGAAACTGCAAGATGCGGGCCAGGAAGTAACGGGTGTAAGGCGTATTGCCGGGAATGTGATATTTCGCGCCCGGATCGAAGGCGTCTGCCGGGCGATCGACAGGCGGGGTGATGCCTTGATATTCCTGTCGCAGGCCGGTCCATGCCGTGTTGTAGTCAGCAGGGCTGATCGAGCCGTCGAACACACCCCAACGCCAGCGGTCCACCAGAAGGCCGAAGGGCAGGAACGCGATCTTGTCCATGGCCTGGCGCAGCAGCAGGCCGATGTCCTTGTCGGCACTCGGCACCTTGTCGCGATCGAGCAGCCCGATCTGCACCAGATATTCAGGCGTGATGGAGAGGGCGACGAAATCACCGATCGCTTCGTGGAAGCCATCATTGGCGCCGTTCAGGTAGAGGAGCGGCTGCGCATTATAAGCCCGCTGGTAGTAATTGTGGCCAAGCTCGTGATGAATGGTGACGAAATCGTCGGCGTTGACCTTGATGCACATCTTGATGCGGATATCGTCCACATTGTCGATGTTCCACGCGCTGGCATGGCACACGACTTCGCGATCGGCGGGCTTGGTGAACAGGCTGCGCTGCCAGAATGTTTCGGGCAATGGCTTCAGACCGAGCGAGGAATAGAACCCCTCGCCGATCCGCACCATGTCGATCGGGCCCTTGCCCTGCGCCTTCAGCAGGTCGCCGATGTCGTAGCCCACGTCCCCTGCACCTTCGGGCGCGACAAGCGGGTAGATGCCGCCCCACTCCTGCGCCCACACATTGCCCAGGAGATCAGCGCGGATCGGTCCCGTCGCCGGTTGTACCGCAGCACCATATTTCTGGTTGAGCCGATTGCGCACGTAGGTGTGCAGCGACACGTAAAGCGGCTTGACTTCCTGCCACAGCCGTTCGGTTTCAGCCGCGAACTGGTCGGGCGTCATGTCGTAGCCCGACCGCCACATCGCGCCGACGTCGGCAAAGCCCAGTTCCTTCGCGCCTTCGTTGCCGATCGCGACCATGCGGGCGTAATCGTCCTTCATCGGCGCACCGACATTGTCGTGCCAGCTTGCCCACATCTCGGCGAACTGTGCCGGGGTGTGATCGAGGTTGCTCATTTCGGCCTCGATATCGCTGCCCGATATCGGCTGCCCGTTCAGCATGCCCCGGCCCTTGCCGTATTGCGAGTTGAGGTCAGTGGCGATCTCGTTCAGCTCCGTCGCGGCGCCAGCTGTCGTCGGCGCAGGCAGGACAATGCCGTTGCGCATCATGTCAAGCTTGCGGGCGACATCAGGATCGAGCCCCGGAACACGGGCATATTGCGCCGCTGCAAGCGCGTAGCGCACCTGCTTTTCCGTTCCGATCGCGCCGCTTTGCGCGGCCAGCGCATCGGTATCGGGTGTGATATAGGTCGCGTTGACCCACGCGATCCGGCTGGCATCGACCGTGTAATCAAACAGGTCCGCTTCTGCTGTAGCGACGAACTGCGCCGCTCCCTGCGCTGTCATGGGAAATCGCGCGGCTTCCTGAGCGTCGGTCGTGACAGGATCGCTGTCGAGTGCCGTTTGCGCCATGGCCTGTCCGGCAAGGCCCGTCGCCAACGCAACAGCCGCCGCGGTCGTGAGAAGTTTCATCGACATTTTTCCTTGCATCCCGTTCCAGTTGCAACCGTTCTGACGTGCTGCCGCCCGTTTTTCAAGTGGCGAGGAAGCGGACCAGCGCGTCGCCGAGCGCACCTTCGGCAACGCTGCTCATATGCGTGCCGGGGATCGTGGCGCGTCGCGCATCCGGCAGCGCACGCACCAACGCATCGGGCGAGCCGTTGTCATCGTCCTTGTCGCCGCACATGACGAGCGTGGGCATGGTCACCGCCTCGAGCGCTGCGGGAGCGATATCAGTCATCGTGCCAAGCAGCAGCCGTGCGGCGACGCGGTCGATCTTCATCGTCTTCATGAACGACACCGCCATGAAAGCGCGGTCGCCCATGCGCACATTATCGAAGCGGTCGATGGCGTCGAAGAAGAATTCAGCACGCCGGTTCCAGTCCGACAAACCTTCAAGCCCCATGCCGATGATGGCAAGTCGGCGCGGCGCAATACCGCCAACAACCGCTCTGAGCGCGGTACGCGCACCGAGCGAGAAGCCAGCCAGATCATATTCGCCATTGCTCTCTGTCAGCCCGAACTGGCCGATCATATCTTCCAGATCCGTCATCAGCACGTCTGCGTGATAGCATGATGGATCATGCGGTGCCTCGCTGTCGCCATGCGCGCGCAGATCGGGCATCAGCACCTGAAACCCCGCCTTGGCAAGCTTTGCAGCATGACCAAACTTGATCCAGTTGGTGTAAGCGTTCGAAAACACGCCGTGGAGCAGAATGACTGGCGCCCCCTCCCCCATCAGATGCACCACAAGCCTTGTTCCGTCACGGGCGGCAAATGTCTGCGTGGTGTCTTGTGTCATCGTGAAAATCTCCTGGTCGTGCCCCGATAGAGGGATTTGGCGCCCGCTGCATGTTCATGTGCAACTGCGCTCTTGAACATCGTAAGGTTGCTTACCATAAGGGCATCTGTAATGAACAACATCGGCTATCTTCTTTCCGACTGCGCACGCAGCATGCGGCGCGTTTTTGACGAACGCATGCGCAGCAGCGGGATCACCGGAGCGCAGGCACGTCTCCTCCTGCTCGTGCAGCATGATGAGGGGCAACAGCAATCCCATTATGCAAGCAAGCTCGATGTGGAGCCGATCACGCTTTGCCGCATGGTCGACCGCCTCGAAGATGCGCAATTGCTGGAACGCAGGTCAGATCCTGTCGACCGTCGCGCCAGGCTGACGTTCTGCACGCCCAAGGGTCGCGCGCTGGCGGGCGGGCTGACGCAGCAGGTCGATCAGTTTATTGCCGATCTGAATGCCGGGCTTACCGGGATGCAACGTGACGCGCTGCACGACGGCCTGATCGGCTTGTCGGTGCGGCTTGCCGAAATGGAACTGGTCGCAGGTCAGGCGCAAAAGGATTTGGAAAATCATGGCTGAAGCTGATCTGATGATGGAAAGACCGGCAACAGAAGCATTGCATGCGCCTGTACCCCGGCGATCAGGGGTCACGCGCGTACTGATGTTTGCAGTGCCGCTGATCATCGTGGCGATTGCAGCCTTCCTTTACTGGCAAGGCCAGCAGGGTAAGGTCTCGACCGACAATGCTTATCTGAAGCAGTATTCGGTGGGCGTTACCACTGAAGTGGCAGGGCCGATCGCGGAAGTATTCGTGCAGGAGGGTGATGAGGTTGCCAAGGGCGACCTGCTCCTTCGCATCGACCAGGAGCCGTTCCGGCTGGCGTTGCAGCAGGCCAACGCACGGCTGGCGAGCGCGCAGGCCAACGTCACAGCGCTCAGCAACGATGCCAATCTATCGGGTAGCGATATTGGCGCAGCGCGCGAGAATATTTCCTTCGCGCAGAGCCGGCTCGACCGCCAGGAAGCCTTGTGGCAGCGTGGGTTTACCACCAAGGCCGATTACGAAGCTGCCCAGCACTCGGTCGAACAGGCGCGTGACGAATTGCGCAGCGCCGAGGCACGCCAACGCGAAGCCCGGTCGCGTCTTGCAACCGGAACAGCGGTGCCTGGAGTAAACCCCCAAGTGGCCAGTGCACTGGCGCAGCGGGCCGAAGCCGAGTTGAACTTGCGCCGCACCGAAATTCGCGCGCCTGCTGCTGGCCAGATCGCAGAAGCGGATCGCCTGCTGGTAGGGGAGATGGCGGTAACAGGCCTCCCGCTGCTCCAGATCGTGAGCCGGCAAGGCACCTATGTCGAGGCCAATTTCAAGGAAACCGAACTTGACCACATCCAGGTCGGACAGCCGGTGGAAATTCGCATCGATGCCTATCAGGATGTAAGGCTGAAAGGGCGCGTCGTGACCATTGGCGCAGGCACCGGCTCTGAATTTTCCGTGTTGCCGGCTCAGAATGCAAGCGGCAATTGGGTCAAGGTGACGCAGCGGGTGCCGGTCCGGATTGCCATCGACAGCCAAAGTCCGCGCAAGCTGATTGCCGGCCTGTCTGCTTCTGTCACCATTTTCACCGGGAACTGAGCCTGTGGCCAGCAGCGTGGACGCTGGATCGAGGACGCGGTCAGGAGCCGTGGCAAGCGGGTCGCCTGCTAAGGAGCCGGGCGTCGGTAAAGCGGGCAGCGGTGGGGTTGGTGGGGCCGATATCGCGCACGTCGTGGTCCCCAACCGCGGCATTGTGTTTTTCGCTGTCATGCTGGCCGCCATGCTGCAGGTGCTCGACACGACCATTGCCAATGTCGCGCTGCCGCACATGCAGGCATCACTTGGCGCGACAAGCGATTCCATTACCTGGGTGCTGACCAGCTACATCGTTGCTTCTGCGATCGCGCTCCCGATCACCGGTTTTCTGGCGGCGCGTTTTGGCACACGCCGGCTGTTCATCGTGTCGGTGGCGGCTTTTGTCTTGTTCTCCATGCTGTGTGGCCTGTCGACCAGCCTGCCGGCGATGGTGATGTTCCGAATTGGACAGGGTATTGCCGGCGCTTTCATCATTCCGCTCAGCCAGTCGATCATGCTCGACATCAGCAAGCCATCCAAACACGCTCTTTCCATGTCGATCTGGGGGTTAGGCGTGATGATTGGCCCCATCCTTGGACCGATCATCGGCGGCTGGCTGACGGAAAGCTACAATTGGCGGTGGGTGTTTTTCGTCAATGTGCCACTCGGCGCGTTGGCTCTCTTCCTGCTTGTCACCCAATTGCCGCACTGGCCGGCGCGGCGCCCCCGGTTTGACATTACAGGGTTTCTTCTCGTCGGCCTTGCCATTGCCAGCCTTCAGTTATTGCTCGACCGTGGCCAGCATGTCGACTGGTTCGACTCGCCAGAGGTGTGGATCTATACCGTCGTCGTCCTGTGCGCCGGATGGGCAGGCGTGATCCACCTTGCCACGGCCCACAATCCGATGTTCGACCGGGAGCTGTTCGCGGATCGCAATCTGGTGGTGGCCATGATCATCATGATCATTGTCGGTGTCGGCATCTTTGCGACACTGGCACTGCTTCCCCCGCTGCTGCAGAACCTCATGGGCTATTCTGTCCTGCAGACCGGTTTTGTCCTTGCCCCGCGCGGCGTCGGCGTGTTGCTTTCCATGCAATTGGCAGGACTGCTGGTGCGCAAGGGGCTTGATGCGCGCATATTGGTCGGCACCGGCTTCATCGTAACTGCTGCGTCCATGTTCGAAATGGCGCACTGGTCCCTTGGCGTCGACAGTTTCCACATCGTCAGTTCCGGAGTGGTTCAGGGCGTCGGGCTGGGGTTGATCTTCATCCCGCTCAATACAGTCGCCTTTGCCACTCTGCGCCCGCAACTGCGGACCGATGGGTCAAGCATTCTCAACCTCTCCCGGTCGATCGGTGCTTCGCTGGGCATCTCCATCGTCACCACGCTTCTGGCGCGTAACATTCAGATAAGTCATAGCGAGGTTGGTGCCAATCTCACCGCTGCAACCCTGCCGATCTTCAACATCGGCGCACTCGATCGTTACGGCCAGGTTGGTGAAGCTGCGTTGCGCATGATCGACGCAGAAGTGAACCGGCAAGCTGCGATGATTGCCTACATCAACGATTTCTGGCTCATGGGCTGGATTTGCCTGCTCGCCACTCCGCTGGTGCTCCTTATCAGGCCGCCACGCGGAAATGCCCGCGATCTGCCGCCGCCCGACCTTGGACATTGATGGCTTTACGCGCGACAATCTGCGCAAGTTCAAACAACGCGCGCCGGTGGTTACCCCTTTTTCAGCAGTCGTCGGCCCAGCAGTTCGGCGATCTGCACCGCGTTGAGCGCCGCACCCTTGCGCAGATTGTCAGACACGCACCATAGCGCCAGACCATTTTCCACCGTCGGATCGTCGCGGACGCGGCTGATGTAAGTCGCACCGTCCCCTGCCGCTTCGACCGGCGTGACGTATCCACCGTCCTCCCGCTTGTCCACCAGCATGCAGCCCGGCGCCTCGCGCAGGATATCCTGTGCCTGCTCGGCCGACAATTCATGCTCGAACTCGATGTTGATGGATTCGGCGTGGCCGACAAACACCGGCACCCGTACGCAGGTTGCCTGCACCTTGATCTTGGGGTCGAGGATCTTTTTCGTCTCGACCACCATCTTCCATTCCTCTTTCGTCGATCCGTCGTCGAGGAATACGTCGATATGGGGAATGACATTGAATGCAATCTGCTTGGTAAACGTTTTGGTTGCCACCTGGTCGCCAACAAAGATCGCGCGGCTCTGCTCGAACAGTTCGTCCATGCCTGCCTTGCCTGCACCCGATACCGATTGGTAGGTCGAGACCACCACGCGCCGGATCGTCGCTGCGTCGTGCAGCGGCTTCAAGGCTACGACCATCTGCGCTGTCGAACAATTGGGGTTGGCGATGATCTTGCGCTTCGTGGCCTCTAAAATCGCCTCCGGATTTACTTCGGGCACGATAAGCGGAACATCCGGATCCATGCGATACAGCGAGGAATTGTCGATGACCATGCAGCCTGCCGCCGCAGCCTTGGGCGCATAGTTTTTCGCGGCATCCGATCCTGCGGCAAACAAGGCAATGTCCCAGCCGGCAAAATCAAAATGTTCAAGGTTGCGGCACTTGGTCGTGCGACCCGTTTCTCCGATCTCGACTTCGGTGCCGACTGATCGCGACGATGCCACAGCGGCAAGCTCATCATAAGGGAACTCGCGTTCCGCCAGGATGTTCAGCATTTCTCGTCCGACATTGCCGGTCGCACCAATTACGGCGACACGATAGCCCATTGCCCAACTCCCCATTCCAACAGCAAGACGTCGATCTGCCCGCCGCAGCGCACGACTAACGCTGCATCAATGCCCTGACAAGCGGTGCAGCCAGTGATTGTTGCCTCGTCACGGCGCCGTGCGCAACGGGCTTGCTTCGGCCAGGATCACCATGAAACGTTCATCACCGTCGGTCCAGCGGGTGATCGGCGTCCAGCCGCCGGCCAGCAGGAGAGCTGCCGCGCTGCGCCGATCGTATTTGTGGCTGTTTTCCGTGTGGATTGTTTCGCCCTTGGCCATGAAGAACGACTGCTCGCAAATGGAAAACTGCAACGGTTCAACTGCCTCCAGGTGCATTTCAATCCGCGCGATGTCATCGTTCCACACGGCGCGGTGCACGAATTTGTCGACTGGCAAATCACCGCCCAGTTCATTGTTGATGCGGGTCAGAAGATTGCGGTTGAAGGCGGCCGTGACGCCGCCTTTGTCGTCATATGCTGCGATCAAGATGTCGGGGTCCTTGATCCGGTCCATGCCGATCAACAGCTGTGCACAGGCTTGTCCGCTCCCGTCATTGCCAAGCGTGTCGCGCATCTGGCGCAGCAGATCGACCGCAGTGCGCGGAACCAGATTGCCAATGGTGGAGCCGGGGAAAAAGCCAAGACGCGGCATCCCGGCAACGGCAGCCGGCAAAGTGACCGGCTTGGTAAAATCCGCCTCGATCGGAAACGTCGCCAGATCGGGAAACGCCTGCGCCAGGCTTTCAGCGGATTCGCGCAGGAAATCACCCGAAATGTCTATTGGCACATAAGCGGCAGGTGCTATGGCCTCAAGCAGCAGCGGTGTCTTGGCTGAACTGCCGGAGCCAAACTCGACCACTGCCCGGCCGGCGCCTACCCGCGACAGAAACTCCACTCCCGCAGCGCGCAGGATCTCGGTTTCGGCACGGGTCGGGTAATATTCCGGTGTTCGCGTGATATCCTCGAACAGACGGGAGCCTCGCGCATCGTAAAACCATCGCGCGGGCACGGCCTTCTGCACCTGCGACAACCCTTTCAGGACGTCGTCGCGAAATGCGCGATCGATGCCGCTTGCGTCTTCATCGACAATGCGGACTGCCTGCTCCAATGCCATTGCCGTTCCTTCAGATATCCCTGGCGAGCCGCAGCCCGGTAAACTGCCAGCGCATGTGCGGGTAGAAAAAATTGCGGTAACTGGCTCGCAGATGTCCTCGCACGGTTGCGCAGCTGCCGCCTTTCAGCACGAGTTGTCCTGACATGAACTTGCCGTTGTATTCGCCCACTGCACCAGCAGCCGGCTTAAATCCCGAGTAAGGCAGATAAGCAGAGCGCGTCCACTGCCAGCATGAGCCGAACATGCCGCCAGACTGCACCGGGTGGACAGCGCAGGCGGTGTCGAGCTGCTGCCCCGACGATGGGTCATCGCCCGCTGCGGCAGTTTCCCACTCCGCTTCAGTAGGCAGCCGTGCGCCTGCCCAGGCTGCATAGGCATCAGCTTCGTAGTAGGAGATATGCGTGACGGGCGCATCGGGATCACGGGGCAGATATCCTGCCAATGTGAACGCTTTGTCATCACGCCAGTACAGAGGCGCAGCAATGCTGTTTTTGCATACCCACGCCCAACCATCGGACAGCCAGTGCGCAGGATCACGATAGCCCCCTGCGGCGATGAACGTTTCCCATTGCCGATTGGTGATTAAGCGGCGCAAGATGGCGAAAGGCTCCAGCCAATGGCGGTGACGCGGAGTCTCACAATCGAACGCAAAGCCATCGCCTGCATGGCCAATGTCCACCAGACCGCCGGCATGTTCAGTCCAGCCGGACGCATCGCCATCAGCGTCGCTATCATGCGTGCAATTCAAGGTGTCGCTTTCAAACAGTGCCGGCCCAAGCGGATTGAGCGACAATGCATGCTTGATGTCGGTAAGCAGCAATTCCTGATGCTGCTGTTCGTGGGCAATGCCGAGTTCGATCAGCCTTGCACAATCCGCTCGGTCGAGCAGTGCTTCCATGGCAGCATCGACGAACCGACGGTAGCCCAACACATCGTCAAGCGGCGGACGCGACAGCATGCCACGCGAAAAACGGGCAATTCGCTCGCCCTCGGCTTCGTAGTAGGAATTGAACAGGAAGGGATAGACAGGATCATAAAGCGCGTGATCGTCACAGAAATCGCGCAGTAGGAAGGTTTCGAAAAACCAGGTCGTATGCGCAAGATGCCATTTGGCAGGGCTGGCATCCTCCATCGACTGGATGGTCGCATCGGCGTCCGAAAGGTGTCTTGCCAAATCCAGACTGAGCTTGCGTGTACGCCGGAACTGCTGCGCAAGATCATCGGGCAATGGCTGCACCACGGCTGGCTCATCGGCGGACGAGGCAGGCTGCGGCTGACGGGAAAGCAGGTTCATATCCTGGTACAATGCTCATGAAGGCAAGAAGTGCCAGCGTTGGACATCCATGCAGCTGCGTACCCGTACGCTATCGCGGCAAGGTAGCAGCTCAGGCGGCCTGCGCCTTGGCGGTGCCGCTTTCCAGGTTCAGCATTTCAGCCAGCAGAAAAGCAAGCTCGATTGACTGCGCGGCGTTGAGGCGCGGATCGCAATGGGTGCGATAACGATCGCCCAGCGCCTCGTCCGTTATGGCGACCGCGCCACCGGTGCATTCGGTCACATCCTGCCCCGTCATCTCGACATGGATGCCGCCGGCGTGCGTGCCTTCTGCCCGGTGGACGGCGAAGAACCCCTTTACCTCGGCCAGGATGCGATCGAAGGGACGCGTCTTCAATCCGCTTGGCGATTTCACGACATTGCCGTGCATCGGATCACAGGACCACACGACCGGGTGCCCTTCCCGTTTGACCGCACGCACGAGCGGGGCGAGTCCCTCCTCCACCTTGTCGGAACCGAACCGGCTGATCAGTGTAATGCGGCCGGCTTCGCGCGCAGGGTTCAGCGTGTCGAGCAGATCAAGCAGCGCATCGGGCGCAAGCGATGGGCCGCACTTCATGCCGATCGGATTATCCACGCCGCGCAAGTACTCGACGTGCGCCGATCCTGCAAAACGCGTCCGGTCGCCGATCCACAGCATATGCGCCGAAGTATCGTACCAATCACCGGTCAGCGAATCGCGCCGGGTCAGCGCCTGCTCATAGGGCAGCAATAAGGCCTCATGGCTGGTGTAGAAGCTGGTTCCCTGCAATTGCGGCACCGTGCGTGGGTCAACTCCGCAAGCCGCCATGAAGTCCAAGGCTTCCGAGATGCGGTCTGCCATTTCGGTAAACCGCGCACCCCAGGGCGAACTGCCGATATGGTCGAGCGTCCATTGATGCACCTGCCGCAGATTGGCATAACCACCGCCTGCAAAGGCACGCAGCAGATTGAGGGTTGCAGCATTCTGGCTGTAGGCGCGAACCATGCGTTCCGGGTCCGGCCGCCGCCCGGCATCGTCAAACGCTATGTCGTTGATGATGTCGCCAAAATAGCTTGGCAGCTCCCGATCGCCCTGGTTTTCCACCGACGCGGAGCGCGGCTTGGCAAACTGCCCCGCCATGCGGCCGACTTTTACCACCTTCTGCTTGCTGGCAAAGGTCAGCACCACCGCCATCTGCAGGATGACGCGAAACGTGTCGCGAATATTGTCAGGATGAAATTCGGCGAAGCTTTCCGCGCAATCGCCACCCTGCAGCAGGAAACCGCGCCCGCTTGCCACCTCGGCAAGATCAGCCTTGAGCGCGCGGGCCTCGCCGGCAAAGACCAGCGGCGGAAAATTGGACAGGCGATGCTCCACCTCGGCCAGAGCAGCGCTGTCGTCGTAGACGGGCAGATGCCGGCCTTCGTATTTTTTCCAGCTTTGCGGATCCCAGTTGCTTGCCACTTGAATACTCCAGGCTTCAATCATGTCGCCAGTCATCAGAACCGGGAAACCTGCGATCCCGTTGTTCACAAGGACCCGGCATCTCGTCGTCTGTTAAAGCTTCTGCCAGACCGCACGCCCCTGCACGGCCTGTCGCGTTAGCCAGTTCATCCCCGCTTTGCAAAGGTTACAGATGCAAGCTTCAGAGGCAGGCCCAGTCCGCCTCGAGCGCCTTTCGCTTACCCGGCGACGTCGGAAGCACCACTCTGGCCCTGTGGCAGGACGCTCAGCTTGAACGTCTTGCCATCCCCCAGAAAACGTCGCGCCAGCGTCTGCATCATTTCAGGCGTGGTGCGCGAATAATCGGTGAGGATGGAGCGCACCTGCTCGAACCGCGCAGGATCGCGGGCCGCGCCGCCAAGCTGGTTGAGCCAGAAGCCATTGCCGCTGGCCGAGCGGCTGACAAGCTGGCGCAGCGGCTCCGTGACCCGAGCGATCTCGATTTCTGCAGGTGCGGTTTGCGCAAGATCGGCGGCAATCCGCTCTGCCTCTTCGTAAAAGGCCGGCACGTCCTTTGGCTGCAATTGCGCCATGGCCACGATCATTCCACCCTCTTCGCGGTCGAGCGGCCATTGCGCCCGCACTCCGGGTGCATAGCTTGCGCCCAGCCGTTCGCGCATTGCATCGAACAGCCGGTTGTTGAACAGCTGCGCCAGGATCTCGACCTGTCGTGACAGGCGGATCTGCTCGCGTCCGCCGCCGGTCGGCCAGCCGATCACGGCCGCTGCCTGATTGGCGTCGCCACGATGAGCCAGCACAACAGGCGGTCCCCCGGTCACCGGCAGCACGGACAATTGCGGCAGCGCCGGCGTGCTGCTCCGCTTGTCCATCGCACCGAACGTGCGTTCCAGCGCCGCCATGGCTTGGGCACGATCGAAATCACCGAAGATTTCTACCGACACCGGACCGCTGGCCAGGATGGGCTCCCAGACATTCTGCAATCCCTGAGGAGTAAGCGCATCGAGTTGCGCGGTCGTGCTGCGCTGGAAGCGCGGATCGCGGCCGCGCAGCAGATATTCCAGATCGCGCTCGATCACCCCTTGGGGGCTGGTCGCAAAGGCGGGATAGCTCAGGCCCAGTGCCGCGCGGGCGCGTAGAACCGGGTTTTCATCCCAGCGCGGCTGCACAAGCTTGGCTGCAAACAGATAAAGCTGATCCTCCAGATCGGCAGCGCGCGTCTCTGCGCTCATCAGGAAACTGTTCTCCTCGATCCTGAACCCCAGGCCCAGCTTGCGTCCCGTCGCCAGCCGGTCGAGCGCATCCTGCCCAAGATCGCCGATCCCCATTCCCATGATCGCCGCTTCGCCAAGATCCGCATAGGCAGCGCTGTCGGCATCAAAGGCGCCATAGCCGTTGCCAAAGCGCACCCGCACGCTGACCCGCCCTGCTTCGGCATCATTGGCCCACAACATCGCTCGCACACCGTTCGACAAGGTCAGCGTCTCGATCCCGAGCAAGCCGGCCGCACCGGCTTCGACGACCTTGCCTGGCTTACCGAGCGGCGGCAGGTCGGCAAAGGAGGGCAGCGGCTTTGCTTCCGCATTGGCGGCGGCGGCATCGACCGGCGCAAGCATGGCCGTGCGCAGGGTGGCTGCATCAGCTTGGGAAGCCTGCGGAACTGTCATGAGCGCTCGCAGCACTGTTCCTGCAAACAGGGCGCGGGTATGGCGCAGAACCGCGTCGGGTGTCACTTTGGGTCTCATGCCGCGCAGCACATTGAGCACTGTGTCGGGAGCCGCGACCGTTTCGCGGATGTCGACCGCCTCGACAATGTTGTTGGCCAGATCGGTTGCCTGCTGCACCGCACTGGTTTCGACGCCGATGGCAAAGGCGTTTTCAAACTCGGCCAGTTCACGCGCGATCTCGTCGTCGCGCGGCGGATTGTCGAGCGCGGCGGCGATGGTGGCGCGCACGTCAGCAAGAGCAGCCTGCCAATCTTCAGTGAGCGGGGTGATGGAAACAAAGGTCACATCGGCGGAACGGTTGATATCGTCCTGCCCCACCTGGGCTGCGAGGTAATCGGCACCAGCCCGCGCCCGCGCCTCCAGCCGGCGATTGAGCACCGACAGGGCCAGCTGGTCGAGCAGCAGGGCTTCATTGTAGGCGATGGTGTCGGCAACCTGTTGCCATGGGCGCAGCACGGCATAGCTGATGTTGCGCGGCAGGTCCGGTTCGACGAGGATCCGTACCTCGCCCACAGGTGCCAGCGCACCTTGCGCCATCAGTGCATCTGGGCTGGCAGCAGGCTTGCCGAAATCAGGGGCACGCACCGGCTTGCCTCGCACTTTCCAGCCGCCGAAATGGGTTTCCAGCATCTGTTCAAGCACAGCAGGGTCAACGTCGCCCGCTATGGAGATCACGGTATTTTGCGGACGATACCAGCGCTGGTGAAAGGCCCGGACCTTGTCCCTGGTAGCTGCCTGCAGGGTTTCTTCAGTACCGATCGGTGCTCGCACCGCCAGCTTCTGTCCGGCAAAAAACGTCTGGCGCGTGGCTTCTGCGACCCGCAGTGCAGCGCCGCCCCGTTCGCGCTTTTCCGCAAGCACGATCGGCACCTCGGCACGGACCCCCTCCTGCGACAGGGTTGGTGCAGTGATCATGCCCGACAGCAGCCTGAAAACTTCTGCGATCTTGGCACTGTCCACGTCAGGCACATCAAGCTTGTAAACCGTTTGCGTGGGGGTGGTCTCGGCGTTGGTGTCGCTGCCGAACGTCGCGCCAAGCTGTTCCCAGCGCGGGATTGTCTCGCCTTCTGCCAGATATTTCGATTGCCGGAACGTCAGATGCTCCAGCAGATGGGCATAGCCTTGCTCGTCGTCGCGTTCATGCAAGGAACCTGCATCGATCCGCACCCGGATGGAAAGCTGGTCCTGCGGGACTTCATTGAAACGCACCGCATAACGCAAACCATTGGCAAGCTCGCCAAAGCGCCATTCAGGATCGGGCGGCACGTCGCTGCCGCGATAGATCCAGGGCCGGTCGAGCTCCACCTGCGGCCAGTCACGCGCTGCTTCGGCAGCAGGAGCGGGCTGCGCAGCGGCGGCCGGCAGAAATATTGCAGGCAAGCCAAGGGCGATCAGCAAAGTCGCGCCAAATTGCCCGATGCGGACCGGAACGAAAGGAGGATGGATCATCGCATGTCTATACGAAGCAGCCGCATGAAGCGCCACTGAATAGCGCCAGCTGCAGCCACCTGTCTGCATGACGGAAGCTGCACGACGGAAAATCATGGAGCCAGAAGCCGGCCAGCGTTTCGCGCACAGACGCTTGCGGCGGCAATAGCGCTTGAACGAACAGCCGACGCGCCTTATTTCAAACCGATGTTCATAGAAACCGAAACCACCCCGAATCCGGCCACACTGAAGTTCCTGCCAGGACAGCAGGTGATGACCGCCGGCACACGCGAGTTTACCGACTGGGAAGCGGCAGAGGCGTCACCGCTTGCCACTGCGCTGTTCTCGCTCGGCGATGTTACCGGCGTGTTTTTCGGCACCGATTTCGTTGCAGTAACGGCGGCAACGGGAAGCGACTGGTCCGCGCTCAAGCCGCAGGTCGTTGCGGTGCTGCTTGATCATTTCGTTTCACAGACGCCGCTGTTCGCAGGTGGGGAAGCGTCGGACATTTCCGTTCCTGCCGACGAGCTGCTCATGGAAGACGATCCGCAGGATGCCGACATTGTCCTGCAGATCAAGGATCTGCTTGAAACGCGCGTTCGGCCCGCAGTCGCTTCTGACGGCGGGGACATTGTGTACAGGGGGTTCAGCGAGGGTGTGGTTTATCTTTCCATGCATGGTGCCTGCGCCGGCTGCCCCTCGTCGACAGCAACGCTCAAGCATGGCATCGAGGGATTGCTGAAGCATTACGTTCCCGAGGTGCGTGAAGTTCGCGCTGCGTGAGTGTTGGGACCTGAATACCGGGGCCTGAAGACTGGTGCCCTTGACAGCGGCCCCTCGCACTGGCGCCCGGCCGGCGTGTCAGCACCTCAGCCTGTCTTGTGGGCCACATTTTCATCTGATGATAAAGGTTTTGGCCATGACTGATCCGGATCTGCCCCAGCCGCTTGACGAGCGGGCGCTTGATCGATTGTTCCACAAGGCGCGGACCATGAACGGCTATCTCGACCGGCCAGTGGACGAGGCAATCCTGCACCGCATCTGGGATCTGGTGCGGATGGGGCCAACATCTGCAAACCAGCTTCCCGCGCGGCTGATATGGTGCCGGACGCGTGATGCACGTGATCGGCTGGCCGATTGTGTCAGCGCAGGCAATGCCGACAAGATCAGGAACGCACCGGTCAGTGTCATCATCGCGATGGATCTCGATTTTCATGAGCAGCTGCCCTGGCTGTTCCCGCATGATGATGCACGATCGTGGTTTGCTGATGACGAGGAAGCGCGGGCGCAGAGCGCTTTTCGCAATTCGACGCTGCAGGGCGGGTACTTCATCATGGCAGCGCGGGCGTTGGGGCTCGACTGCGGACCGATGTCCGGCTTCGACGCCGACAAGATATGCGCACAGTTCCTGGCCGATCAGCCGCGCTGGCATCCAAACTTTATTTCCACGCTGGGTTATGGCGACATGTCGAGCACCTTTGCTCGCAGCCCGAGACCCGATTTCGATGTGTTCAACACAATCCTGTGAGAGCATTTTTATCGCCGGACCGGCTTGAACAGCGTGGCAGCCGCAGATGAGAACGCTCGCCATCGACAGTGCGACAGAAGCCTGTTCCGTTGCATTGTTCGACGATGACCGGCTGATTGCCGGAGACTATGAACTGCTTGGGCGCGGGCATGCCGAACGGCTCGTGCCAATGATCGCCGCACTCCCTTCCAAAGGTCGTGCGGATCGCATTGCGGTGGCGCTTGGTCCCGGCAGCTTTACCGGCATTCGCGTCGGTGTTGCAGCAGCGCGGGCGCTGGCTCTCGCCTGGCGGGCGGAACTTGCCGGCTATCGCACCCACGACCTGCTCGCGGCGATGACGTTTGACAAGGCTCGCCAGCGGGGCCGGGCCGATGAAATTGCAGGGGTTGCCGAGGCGGATCTGATGCAAGGCATCGCGGTTTGCAACACCGCCGGGCACGGCCAATGGTATGTGCAGCAGTTCTCGTCATCCGGTGAACCGATCGGCGATGTCGCCGCACTGGATCCTGATCAGGCTGCGACATCAGTCCAGGCGCATCTTGTCGTTGGCAGCGCGGCCGAGGCTCTGATCGGCAGGCGCGGGTTTGGTATAGCTTCCCCATCATGGCCGGACGCACGGCTTTTCATGAGCATGAACCCTCTACGGTTGACCGGCGACGTCAGTCCCGTTTACGGCCGCCCACCCGATGCAAAGGTAGCGGCGCCCAAGACCTATCACAGGTGAAGATCATCCGAATGAACGAAGTTGCGGTTGGCCAGATGATGGAGATCATGAAGGCCGGTTTTGATCCCCTGTTCGGTGAGGCCTGGAACCGCCGGCAACTTTCGTCGGCGCTGGCGATGCCCGGCACGCAACATGCCCTTATCGATGTAGACGGCTTCATTGCGCAAATCGTGCAGCGCCCTGCGGCAGGTTTCTGCCTTTCGCGCAGAGTGGTCGACGAGGAAGAACTGCTGCTGATCGCGGTCCGGCCGGATCAGCGGCGGCGCGGCTTTGGCGGCCGCCTGCTCGCCCATCTGCTGCGCACCGCCAGCGAGGCAGGGGTAACAGACCTGCACCTCGAGATGCGCGCGGACAATCCGGCGGCCAGCCTCTACCGCGCTTTCGGCTTTGTTCCTGTCGGCGGACGCAGCGGTTATTACAGAGGCAGCGACGGTATCATGCGCGATGCGGTGACATTCTCCCGCTTTCTGCGTTTCGGCCAAGACGAGATGCCGCAGCATTGACTGGGTGTCCCGCACATGATTTGCTGATCCAGGGCTAGAGTAAAACCGCGCATTAGCTACCTTTTTGCAGCTATGTTCTTGTATGGTCACCGACAGGACCTATTTGCACTAACAACAGACCGGATTGTGCATGAATTGCAACCGGTTAATTTTTAATCACATTGCAGTGCAGGAGCACATGATGGAAACGTCCGATATGGGCATCAATGAAACGCTGGTGACACTTACTTCCGATATTGTCGCGGCCCATGTCAGCAACAATGCGGTCGATGTCGATCAGATGCCGGCTTTGATTACAAAGGTGTATTCGGCCCTGGCAGGTCTTGGCGACGAACTCGCGGAAGAGGAAGTGCCACCTGAACCTGCCGTTCCGATCCGCTCGTCCGTCAAGCCCGACTACATTGTCTGTCTTGAAGATGGCAAGAAGCTGAAGATGCTCAAACGCCATCTGATGACGCATTACGGCATGACCCCTGATGATTATCGTCAGCGGTGGGGGCTCGCTTCCGACTACCCGATGGTGGCACCAAATTATGCAGAACGCCGCCGCGAACTGGCCAAGAAGATCGGCCTTGGTCGCAAGCCTGGCAGCGGCAAGAAGGGCTGATCCTCAGCCCGGCCATTGCCACCGCGATTACATGGTGCGTGAACGACGGCACCGCGGCGATATGCCAGGTGCGTGGCGCTGGCCGGTTCCGCTACCCGGTTCCGCTACCCGGTTCCGCTACCCGGTTCCGCTGGCCGGTTGCGTTGGCCGGCAGGTAGACTATGCTGGTTTGGCGACATCTTCGAACGAGAGTTGAGCCTTGCCCCACACCATCGACATTGAAGCCATCTGTGCCGAGCGCGGCCTTCGCATCACCGAACAAAGACGGGTGATTGCCAAAGTCCTGTCGGACAGCACCGATCATCCCGACGTGGAAAAAGTTCATGAACGTGTTGCCGAGATAGATCCGCGCATATCGATCGCGACGGTCTACCGCACGGTGCGCCTGTTCGAAGAGGCAGGCATTCTGGACCGGCACGATTTCGGCAATGGCCGTGCCCGGTACGAAGCCACTCCGGAAGCGCACCACGATCATCTGATCGACGTGGAAACCGGCAAGGTGGTCGAATTTGTCGATCCCGAACTGGAAGCGCTGCAAAAGGAAATCGCCCAGCGACTGGGCTTCCGACTGGTCGATCACCGCATGGAGCTTTACGGCGTCAGGTTGGAACGGGACTAGAGCCCGCGATGCGGCAGGCCTGATATAGACGTGGTCTGATGGCCCTGGTGCGCATCATCATGCGATTGGCTGCAATGGCCGGCTGGCTGGCGATATGCCTGCCGATGCATATCGTTTGTACCGTGCTGGCCCGCCGCCTTGCCATTTCCAACCTATTCATTTCCCGCCTGTTTCTGGGTGGCATTGCCCGGATCGCAGGCGTGCGTATTCACACGCTGGGTCAGCCCGCAACCGGACGGCGCATCATCCTTGCCAATCATATGAGCTGGATCGACATACCGGTTCTGGCCCGCACTTGCGGGGCGGCATTTGTCGCCCACGAGGGGCTGGCCGCGCATCCGCTACTCAAGATCCTGTGCGAGATGAACGACACTGTGTTTATCGCGCGCTCCCGGAGGTCCTCTGTTACACAACAGATCCGGCAGCTCCGCGATGCCATGCGGGCCACTGAAACGCTGGTCCTGTTCCCTGAAGGCACTACCGGCGACGGCACGGCTTTCCTGCCGTTGAAATCCGCGCTGCTGTGCGCAATGGATCCTCCGCCTGCCGAAGTGGCCGTGCAGCCGGTGCTGCTTGATTACGGCAGCGATGCGTCAGCCATTGCCTGGACAAATGGCGAGCCGGGTCCGACCAATTTTCTCAGGCTTCTTGCCCGTGCCAAACCGATCGAGGTCGCCGTGCACTTTCTCGCCCCTCTCGAACCCGACAAGCTGCAAGGCCGCAAGGCCATTGCAGATGCGGTGCTGGCGCGATGGCAGCGACGGATGCACGATGTGCGTGCGGGTTCCATTTCGGCGCCCGATCGCCTAGATGCCGGAGCATGACCGCACCTCAGAGTTTCCGCATCAAGAACTACGGCTGCCAGATGAACGTCTATGACGGTGAACGCATGGCCGAAATGCTGGATGCGCAGGGCCTTGTTGCCGCACCTGACGGCGAGGAGCCTGATCTGGTGGTGCTCAACACCTGCCACATCCGCGAAAAAGCAGCGGAAAAGATGTATTCCGACATCGGTCGTATGCACAAGAAGTCTGCCAAGCCGCCGATGATCGCGGTGGCCGGCTGTGTGGCGCAGGCAGAGGGTGAAGAGATCATCCGGCGCAGTGCTGCTGTTTCGATGGTCGTGGGACCGCAAGCCTATCACCGGCTGCCGGAAATGATCGAACAGGCACGCAAAGGGCGTCCGGTGATCGACACCGACATGCCTGCCAATGCAAAGTTTGGCGCTCTTCCTGCCCGCCGGAAGCAGGCTGCTTCGGCATTTCTCACAGTGCAGGAGGGATGCGACAAGTTCTGCACCTATTGCGTGGTGCCCTATACCAGAGGAGCGGAGATCAGCCGTCCGTTTCGGGACCTTGTCGATGAGGCGATGCGCCTGGTGGATGGCGGCGCGCGAGAAATCACTCTGCTTGGCCAGAATGTAAATGCATGGAGCGGCGAGGATCAAAAAGGGCGGTGGGTTGGCCTCGCTGGACTGATCCGGGAACTTGCCAGGCTGCCCGATCTGGTCCGCATCCGCTACACCACCAGCCATCCCAATGATGTCGAGCCCGGCCTTATTGCCGCACATGGCGAAGTGGCGAAACTCATGCCGTATCTGCACTTGCCTGTTCAATCGGGCAGCAATCGCATCCTGGCCGCCATGAACCGCAACCACACCGCCGAAAGCTATCTGGCGATCATCGACCGGTTCCGCGAGGCGCAACCCGATATTGCGATCTCCGGTGACTTCATTGTCGGCTTCCCTGGCGAAACCGACGCAGAGTTCGAGGCGACCATCGCGATGGTGAAGGCGGTTGGCTATTCTGCGGCCTACAGCTTCAGGTACAGTCCGCGCCCCGGCACACCGGCCGCGCTGATGGAAGGACAGGTTGCCGCTCCGGTCGCTGACGATCGTCTGCAAAGGCTGCAGGAAGCACTGCTGCAACAATCGCAGGCGTTCAATGAACGGCTGGTCGGTCGTCAGTGTGATGTCCTGGTGGAGCGAACTGGCCGCCGCGCGGGTCAATGGCTCGGCAAGACGCCTTGGTTGCAATCGGCATATTTTTCTGGCGATGCGGCAATTGGCGATCTGGTTCGTGTTGCTTTGGACACCGCCGGACCCAACAGCCTCGCCGCCCGGCGGGTCGATGGGGACGCAACCGAACCGTCGGCCTGCTAAACGAGCTGAGAAGACGGGAAGTCACCAACAATAGATTGCCGCACGAGCAACAGACGCATCCGCTTGCCAGTGCGGCAATCGCTCTTATCTTGGATACGACACGACTCGAACGGGATGGCCGTGCGGGCAAAAGACAAGGAAATTGAGTGAGCCGAAAGCAGGCGCGCAGTCCAACTGTCGACACTACAGGTGCAATACCGCCGACGCCGATGCGATCCCGTACGGAGCTGGAATTCGCCGATGCCGGGACACTGGCGGCCCTGTTCGGCCAGTTTGATGCCAATCTGGTCCTTATCGAAGACCGGCTGAACGTACACATTTCCGCCAGAGGAAACCGCGTGCAGATCGAGGGCAGTGAGGATGCGGTCAGCCATGCTCGGGATGTGCTGCAACAGATGAATGAACGGCTGCGCAACGGATTTGACCTTGACCGTGGATCACTGGAAGCATTGATCACCATGACCGGACAACCCATGCTCAAGGACATCGTGCGCGGCGATGGCGTGCGCGGGGATGCCGGTCACCCGCCGATCATGATCCGCACGCGCAAGAAAACCATTGCGCCGCGTTCTGCCATGCAGATCGATTACATGCGGGCACTGGCTTCAAACGAGATCATCTTCGCGCTTGGTCCGGCAGGTACCGGCAAGACCTACCTTGCAGTGGCACAGGCCGTCGCGCAGCTGATCACAGGGAGTGTGCAGCGGCTTATCCTGTCACGCCCCGCAGTCGAGGCAGGCGAACGGCTCGGCTTCCTGCCAGGCGACATGAAGGAAAAGGTCGATCCTTATCTGCGCCCGCTTTACGATGCCTTGTATGACTGCATGCCGCCTGAACAGGTCGACAGGCGGCTTGCCAGTGGCGAAATAGAGATCGCGCCCATCGCCTTCATGCGCGGGCGGACGTTGAGTGATGCTTTTGTCATCCTTGACGAGGCACAGAACACCACACCCGCGCAAATGAAGATGTTTCTCACTCGCTTTGGCCAGAACAGCCGCATGGTCGTGTGCGGGGACCCGCGTCAGGTGGATATCCCTGGCGGTGATGAGCGTAGCGGCCTTGCCGACGCAGTGAACCGGTTGGAGGATGTGGGCGGCATCGCCATGATCCGCTTCACTTCGGCGGATGTCGTGCGCCACCCGCTCGTCGGGCGGATCGTCGATGCTTACGAAGGGACGCAGCAGGGCTGATGCATATGCCGACCCTGGAGCTGGATGTCGATCCCGAGTGGGGACAGCATGTGGATTGGGAGGCGCTTGCTGCCCACGCGGCAGGCGCGGCTGCGAGCGTCGCGCCGGAGCTTGCCCGCTCCGAACTGCTGGTCAGCGTCGTGTTGTCAAACGATGACGAGGTGCAGGCACTCAACCGGCAATGGCGAGCGAAGGACCGCCCGACAAATGTGCTGAGCTTCCCGATGATCAGCCGCGAAGAACTCCTGAAAGCAGAGCAAAGTCCCGGTCAGCCGGTGATGCTGGGCGATGTCATCATGGCGTTTGGCGTTTGCTCTGCCGAGGCGGCGGACAAAGGCGTTGTGCTTGCAGAACATGCAACCCATCTGCTCGTGCATGGCCTGCTGCACCTGGCCGGTTACGATCACGAAACCGGCGCATCAGAGGCAGAATCGATGGAAAAACTCGAGATTGCTGCATTGGCCACGATCGGCATCAGCGATCCTTATGCCGACCATGACCCAACTTGCCGCGACGCGGCCGAACACAAGAGGTAGAAGGCACCATCATGCCGGACGACAGCAACGCAGGCGACGCCAGCAACCCGGAGCCTGACCGAAGACCGGAGCCTGATCACCGGAGCAGGAGTGAGACGGAACGGCCGGACCGCAAGGCACTCTGGCATCGGATCCGCGCCTATTTCGATCCGGAAGCCGAACGTTCCCTGCGCGAGCAGATCGAAGAGGCGCTCGACGAACACGAGGATGGCGAAGAGTGCGACGGTGCACCTGTCGAGAACGGCGATCTTTCGTCAACCGAGCGGCAGATGCTGCGCAACCTTCTTCATTTCAGCGAACATGATGCCGATGATGTCGCGATCCCGCGGCGCAGCATCATTGCGGTCGAACGTGGCGCGAGTTGGGCCGACCTGGTTGCGCTGTTTGCAGAACACGGCCATTCGCGGCTGCCGGTGTATTCAGGAACACTTGATCATGTGATCGGCATGATGCTGATCAAGGATGTGTTTCCCTTTCTGGCGACAGGCAAGCCGCCGCCGTCCGACTGGACCGTGCTGATGCGTCAACCTGTCTACGTGCCGCAGGCTCGCGGCGCGCTCGATGTCCTTGCCGACATGCGTGCACACAGGGTTCATCTTGCCATCGTGGTGGATGAATATTCCGGCACTGACGGGATTATCACCATCGAGGATCTGGTCGAGGAAATCATCGGGGAAATAGAGGACGAGCATGACGATGCACCGGTAGACCGCTTGGTCGCGATTGATGGCGGCATGTGGGATGCCGATGCCGGGGCCGAGCTTGATGAAGTTGCGCGCCGGATTGACCCTGCTCTTGCCGAAGTCGAGGAGGCAGTGGACACGCTGGGTGGGTTGGCGTTTGTTCTCGCTGAAGAAGTGCCCGCGGTTGGCGCCATTCTCGAACACCGCAGTGGCTGGCGTCTTGAGGTAATCGCCGGTGACGACCGCCATGTAGAACGACTGCGCCTGCACCCGCCTGCACCTGCCGGACCACACGTTTCTGCCGGAGCAGGTTGACAGATGCGCCGCCTCCCTCCCCTGCGATCGCTCGAGGCATTCATCCGGATCGTGCGACTGGGCTCTGCCAAGGCTGCGGCGGCCGAGCTCGCCTTGTCACCTTCGGCTCTGTCGCGCCGGGTTTCAGCGCTTGAGGATCACATCGCCAAAAAGCTGTTCCTGCGCCAGCATCAGGCCATGAAGCTCACTGAGGATGGTCAGGCCCTGTTCGATGCAGTGGCTCCGGTGCTCGACGAACTTGTCGAACAGCTCGAGGCGCAGACGGGTGACAACCGGTTGCTGCGTCTGCGACTGGCGGTGATGCCGCTGTTTGGTGAACAACGGCTCGTCCCGCGTCTGGCGGAATTGCGCCGGCTGCATCCGACGCTGCACATCGACATGGACTCCTCCGCCAATCCGGTGCCCAAGCTGGGCGATACGCTGGATGCCGCGATCATCCTTTCCATGGAGCCTGACCCCTCGCTTCACTGCGTGCAGCTCGATCAGAACTTCGTGCATGCGATCACATCGCGCGCGCTGGCCGACGAACTTGGCGCAGAGCCAAAGACCGATCTGCTTGCCCGGCAGAATTTCTTTGTCCATTCCGGCATGGAAGGCAGTTTCGAAGCGTGGCGCGAATCTGTCGGACTGACGACGAAGTACCGACCGATCGTCGACCATTACGACAGCGGAGCACTCATGCTGGAAGCTGCTGCGCAAGGGCTGGGGATCGCGATCATGCATGCCGATCATCTGGCGCGGTCAGGCGATGACCGCCTGTCTCCGCTCTACCCGCAGATCAAGGTTGCGAGCCCGTACAGCTACTGGTTCGTCTGCCGCCCGCGTGCGCTGGAAAACCGGCCGGTCCGCATGTTCATGAACTGGCTGATGGCTGCCCAGCTGTAGAAAAGCTGCCCGGCACACGCTGACGCGAGCCGGGCGCTCCTGCCTCAGGCGTGGGTCAGCCCACCACCGCCTTCACGATCTTGCCTGGTTGGGCCGGCGGCTCTCCTTTGGGCAGCGCATCGACATGATCCATGCCGCTTTCGACCTCGCCCCAGACGGTGTATTGCCGATCGAGGAACCGGGCATCATCGAAACAGATGAAGAACTGGCTGTTGGCGCTGTCAGGATCCTGCGTTCTTGCCATGGAACACGTGCCGCGCACATGCGGATGGTCGTTGAACTCGGCCTTGAGGTTAGCCTTGTCCGAGCCGCCCATGCCGGTGCCGTTGGGGCATCCGCCCTGCGCCATGAAGCCGGGAATGACACGGTGGAATTTCACCCCATCGTAAAACCCTTCGCCTGCGAGCTGCTTGATGCGTGCGACGTGATCCGGCGCAAGATCCGCTCGCAGCTTGATGACGACATCGCCGCCCTCGCCATTGCCGGTATCCAGCGTCAGTGTCAGTGTTTCGTCTGCCATATCATCTCCAACATCTTTGCGGGCCAGTCAGATCACCCTCCTGGCCCCGCGACGCTGCCGATATAGGCGATCCACTCGCAAAGTCATCCCCGCCTGAGATTGCGGCCTGCGATCTTCGGCATGTGATCTTCGGCCTGCGATCTTCGACCTGCCATCATCGGCTTCCGTCCGGTATCTTGCAAAGCAAGGCTGGCGTGCTCGGCGGTTGCTTTCACCGTCATGCCTTCTAGAGCGTGAACCCAATGGATGCACATGACGATAATCTGGCCACCGGAACCCTGCTTGAGGAGCAGCGCGAAGCAAGGCTGGACGAAGACGACCGCCTGAGGCCGCAGTTTGTCGAAGCAGTTCGTGACGCGCTGGAAGCGGGCGATGACACCCTCGCGCATGATCTGGTCGAACCGCTTCACCCGGCCGACATTGCCGATCTGTTCGAATTGTTCGGCAGGGATGAACGCCCGGCTCTGGGCCTTGCCATTGCCGAACTGATGAGCGGCGAAGTCATTGCCGAACTCAACGAGCATGTGCGCGACGAACTGCTTGAGGATCTGTCACCCGACGCTGTGGCGCAGATCGCCGGGCAGCTGGAAACCGACGATGCCGTCGCTCTCATCGAGGATCTGGACAACGCCGACCGCGATGCCGTCCTTGCCGGAATGGCGGCAGGCGACCGCGCAGCCATTGAAAATGCACTTTCCTTCCCCGAGGAATCGGCGGGCCGTTTGATGCAGCGCGATTTCGTGGCCGTGCCCGAACACATCACGGTTGGCGACCTCATTGATTTCCTGCGCGAAAACACCGGACTTGCGACTGATTTCTGGGAAGTGTTCGTTGTTGATCCGGCGATGCGGCCAATCGGCACCTGCCAGCTTTCGTGGATCCTGCGCACCCCACGCAATATCGCCATTGCCGATGTCATGAAGCGGGACCAGACCTTGATCCCGGCCGAAATGGATCAGGAAGAAGTCGGCCTGCGGTTTCAGAAATATGCGCTGATTTCCGCTGCGGTCGTGGACCGGTCTGGCAGGCTCATTGGCCAGATTACCGCAGATGACGTCGTGCACAT
Source organism: Croceicoccus esteveae (assembly GCF_031846435.1). Classification (NCBI taxonomy): domain Bacteria; kingdom Pseudomonadati; phylum Pseudomonadota; class Alphaproteobacteria; order Sphingomonadales; family Erythrobacteraceae; genus Croceicoccus; species Croceicoccus esteveae. The sequence goes on along the minus strand of NZ_JAVRHS010000001.1, from coordinate 224,032 downwards.
CATGTCGGAAGAGGCCGGCGAGGACGCTTTGTTGATGTCCGGTGCAGGCGAAGGCGACATCAACCAGCCGATCCGCCAATCCTACCACGAGCGCGTGCGGTGGCTGATTGCCAATCTTGGCACCGCGCTTCTCGCTTCCTTCATCATCGCAATGTTCGAAGATGCGATCAAGACGCTGGTGGCGCTGGCCGTTCTGATGCCGATTGTTGCTTCCATCGGCGGCAATGCCGGCACCCAGACAATGGCCGTGACTGTGCGGGCGCTTGCAACCAACCAGATAACCAAGTCCAACACCAGACGTGTGTTGTGGCGCGAAATGCGGGTAGCCCTTCTGAACGGGGTGACGGTCGCCATTCTTGTTGGCATCGGCACCGCGCTTGTTTTCACCCCCTTGCTGGGGCTGGTCATTGCCATCGCAGTGGTGGTCAACATCATCACTGCCGGGATCATCGGCATGGTGGTCCCGGTAATCTTCGACAGGCTTGATCAGGATCCCGCGGTCGCTTCATCAGTGTTCGTGACGATGATGACCGATTCCATGGGGTTCTTCGCATTTCTGGGGTTGGCCGTTGCAAGCGGCATAACCGGCTGACGCGAAGACCTGCGATGGTGCAGCAGCCAGTTCACCACTGGCAAGAAGAGCTTCCAATCCCCAGCTTGTGACCATGCCGCTCAACATGACGAAGATCGCTTTTCGCGCACAAGGCGTCGAAGACCTGCGCAAGCGTATCGCCGCGCATTCTGCCGAGTTCAGGATCAACACCCGCTACATCCCACGCCGGCATGAGGAGATGATTGGCGGATCGCTGTTCTGGATCATCGACCATGTGATTATCGGGCGCTCTGCCATCCGGGCGTTCGAAAAGCGGGAAGATGGCCGTTGGGACGTGGTGCTCGCTCCTGAACTGGTGCTTGTGGCCGGGCGGCCCAAGCGCGCGCATCAAGGATGGCGCTACCTTGCCGAAGCGGATGCCCCGCCCGATCTGCCGCCGGGACAGGAAGCAGGAGAGGTTATGCCGGGTCATCTGTACATGCGGCTGTCAAAACTCGGGTTGGTCTGAAAAATCCTGCTCACGTTACTTGAAGCGGCAGGTATCGAGACCGATCAAAAGGTTGCATGGAACGCAAGGCTCATCTCGCCCGTTGAACGGGAAAGGAGATAATTATGCCCGAACGTCAATCACGCCATCCCGACAACGACATCATCGATGCCGCAGCAGAGCAGAGCACCCCCAGCCAGCAAGGGTCTGCCGGTGGCAATCTGGAGCGCAAGGTCGGCAAACGTGCTGAAGAGCACAATTTCGCTGCCGAAAACGAAGTGGAGCGCGTCCTTGGGCACGACCAGCCGGCGCAGGATGCCAAGAAAGGCCCTAAGACTCTGGCGAAGATCCAGGCCGACCGGGAAAGCTGACCGGTATTGTCACTGCGGCGCGCAAGTGCCGGTTGCCGCCAGCCATCGGGCAATCAGCCAATGAGCGATTGCGTAGGTTGGCGGCACGCTGACAGGTCCGGGGCCATTACCCAGCATCGCCTCTGACACCTGCGATCGGGAAAACCAGCGCGCATCCTCGAGTTCGTCAGAGTTGGTCGTGATTGCGCCGTCGTCGCATATGGCATGGCAACCGATCATCAATTGTGAGGGGAACGGCCACGACTGACTGCTGATGTAGCGGACATCCCGAACCGCAAGACCCGCTTCCTCATGCACTTCGCGCGCCACCGCAGCTTCGATCGTTTCGCCAGGCTCGACAAATCCTGCCAGCGCGGAATACATGCCGGGCGGGAAACCTGCCTGCCGGCCGAGCAGCAACTGCGGCTCACCCCCTTCTCCTGCCCATTCGACGGTCATGATCACCACTGGGTCGGTGCGCGGATAATGCACGGCAGCACATTTGCTGTTGGCGCAATTGCGTTGCCAACCGCCTTTGGCGACGGTCGTGGTAAAGCCGCAGCGGGAGCAGAAACGCTGCCGGACATGCCAGTCTAGCAGGCTGCGCGCCATGCTGTAGGCGCTGAAATCTCCTGCATCCAATTGTCCGGCAAGATCACGCACCGATCGCATTGACGCGCCATCGCTGGTTTGGGGGATGAGCGCAAAGCAGCCCCTGCCGCCATCCATTCCCAGGAACACCCGTTCGGCGTCGGCAGGAGCATTGGAAAGCCTGCTCCACGCAATCCGTCCGGCGGCATCGAACCGAGGCGTCAATCCATCGAGCAGCAGGAAAATGGCGCCATCCGAAGCGGCGGCTGCCAACAAGGAAGGATCGTTGCGGACATGATCTGCCCTGTCGAGACGCAGAACCTTGATGTCAGTCATCTGCTTTGCACTTCCTTTCCTCGGCGGCCGTTCATGACAAGACGAGCCGCTTTTGCATACAGCGTCGGCAGTCCCGCATCGTCGATCCTGACCAATGGCCACCACTGCGCCGCACTGTCGATTCGTGCGTGTACCAGCGACGGATCTGCGCCTTTATAGGATGCGATGCGCAGGTCGAGCCGCAGATGGGTAAACACATGCGCCACCCTCTCCTTGTGTAGTTGCCAAGGACCGGTTGCAGGCAGTTCACCCGACCCGTCGCTACGCGCGCTCCAGCCGTCATCCGGCAGTCCGCGCATTCCAGCCAGTATTCCACTGCCGCTACGCCGGACAAGAAGCACATGTCCATCCCGCTCAACCCAGAAGGCTGTTCCCGAGCGCTGCGGCTTCGGCGGCTTCACTTGCTTGCGTGGCAGGTCACCGGCCACATCGGACCTGTACGCCATGCACTCACCGGATAACGGACATTGCCCACACATAGGCGCGCGGGGTGTGCAAATCATGGACCCCAGATCCATCATCGCCTGCGCATGATCACCGGCGCGCATGTCTGGCGTGATGCTCTCGGCAAGGGTGCGGATCCTGCTGCGGGCACCGGGCAGCGGCTCCGCCACGGCAAAGAGTCGGGCGACCACCCGTTCCACATTCGCGTCCACGACCACGGCACGGCGTCCGAACGCAATGGCGGCGATGGCAGCAGCGGTATAGGCGCCGATACCGGGTAAGGCGCGCAAGGTTTCCTCATTGTCGGGAAACAAGCCACCTGATGCAGCGACCAGGCGCGCACATCGCACCAGGTTTCGCGCCCGGGCGTAGTAACCAAGACCCGCCCAGGCTGCCATGACATCCGCTTCATCAGTCGCAGCAAGTGCGCCGACATCAGACCATCGCTCAATAAACCTTTGAAAATAGGGGATTGCAGCTGCGACCGTGGTCTGCTGCAGCATGATTTCGGACAGCCAGACATGATAAGGATCAGGCAACGATTGGCTATGCGGTGGTACGCGCCATGGCAACGTCCGGGCATTGACCTTGTACCAATCATACAAAGCACTCGGCACCGCGCTTCTTAAGGCAGCATCTGTAGGCAAGCGGATCGAACTGGTCATCACCGACCGACCTATGCCATGGGACACAACCAGATGAAAAGCGACTCGTCCATGCCGCCCGAACACAAAGGGCCGTCCGCTCCCAGGCGTGCTGCCAAGCCTGCGGCAATCGGCGAAACCAGAGGCAGGGCTCGGGGCGGTTCAGCACAGCGCATTGCCGATCTCATGCCGGATATCGGCCGCACGGCGTTCCGTAAGTTCGGTTTTGTTCAAAGCAGCGTCGTGACGCGCTGGACCGAGATTGTCGGTGACCGGCACGCCAGCATCAGCGCGCCTGAATCTATTCGCTTTGCCGCCGGGCAGAAGGCGGATGGCGTTCTCAACCTGGTGGTGCTGCCGGCGCATGCACCGATGATGCAGCACGTCTGCCCTGAACTTATCGAGCGGGTGAACCGTTTTTTCGGATATCGTGCAATCATTCGTATAAAGATGCGCCAGGGAGCCATTCAGCCACGCGCAAGCGTTGCTGACACAAAGCCGGACCGGATCCGAGCATCGCAAGGCGCAAAAATTTCTGCAGAGATGGGCGATTGCCTGCGCGATGTTGCGGATCCTGAGCTGCGAAAGGTGCTGGAATCCCTTGCGCAATCCATGTGCAATGCGGCCAGCAATGACAGGGACAAAGATGATGCGTAGCAGGACCTTTCACTTCTTTGCGGCCTGCGCTGTTGTGCTCGGAGGCGCTTTGCCGCCTGTTATCGCTACAGCCGATACCAGCGTCAGCGAGGCGGCGCGCACTTCTTTTCAGGCGGGCGAAGCTGCGCCGCTGCCGGGGCATCTCGTTGGCAGGGAAGACGCGCCGGTAAGGCTGGTCGAATATGTCAGCTATACCTGCTCGCACTGCGCAGCGTTCGAGGCTGAAGCAGGCTCGGTGCTCAAGCAGGACTTCGCCGGTCAAGGCAGGATCTCGGTGGAGATCCGCCACCTTGTCCGCGATCCGATCGACCTTACCGTGGCGATGCTTGCAAATTGCGGCCCTTCGACACGCTTCATCATGAACCACTCCCGATTGCTGCAGGCTCAGGATCTTTGGGTCGGGAAGATCCGCGCGACTACGCCGGACCAGCGCGCACGCTATGATACCGGCAGTGCAGCAACCCAGCGGCAGGCGATCGCACGCGATGCAGGTCTGTATGATCTGATGCAGCAGTGGGGGTATGACGCCGCAGCGCTCGATCAATGCCTTGCCGACGAGGCGATGGCGCGCACGCTTGCCGAGCGTACGATCAACCACATGGCTGACGGGGTGACCGGAACACCCAGCTTTGCCATCAATGGCGAATTACTCCCTTCGACCCACGGTTGGCAGGCTCTGCAACCGCAACTGGAAGCACGGCTTGACGACTGACCGAGCCGGTCAGGAAACCGGAGCGTTTTGCGCAACTTTGCACATTGCCTGATGATCGCGTATGGCGCGGCACATTATCTAGAACGAGGATTGCGAAAAGAGGATGAGTGTCACTACTTCTGCCATGCGCCTGTCGATCAGTCTGCCGCTTGCGCTTGTTCTCGCCTCATGCGGATCTGACGTGGAAGCGCCAGCTGCAGGACAGGTGAGCGCGCAGCCGCTTGCCAACGTTCCCGCGCCGCAGGGCCAGAGATGGTCCGAGATGGTGACGCAAACCGCTGACGGAGGATATCTGGTCGGCAATCCTGATGCACCGGTCAAGCTCCTGGAATTTGGTGCAATGAGCTGCCCGCATTGTGCCGACTTCGTCGAAAACAGCTTCGAGCCGCTGATGAACACCTATGTTGACAGCGGCAGGGTAAGCTATGAGTTGCGTTTCTTCCTTCTGAACGCGCTCGACATGCCGGCCACCCTGCTGGCGACCTGCTCCACGCCGGAGACCACCCTTCCGCTGGCCAAGGAGATCTGGGCGAACCTGCCGCAGTTCTTCGATGCCGCAACGACAGCGGGTGATCCTGCTCTGCAGCAGGCAATGGCGTTGCCTGCACAACAACGTTTTACCCGGCTGGGCGATCTGCTCGGCATGACGCAGTTTGTCACCGCCCGCGGTATCTCTCGCGATCAGGCTGTTTCATGCCTCTCGAACGAAGCAAAAGCAGAAGAACTCGCCAACCGGGTAGAGGCCGAAGCGGCACGTTACGATATTACAGGCACACCCACTTTCCTCCTGAACGGCAGCAAGATTGATGCGCTAACCTGGCCGCAGGTTGAGACCGCGCTTCAAAACGCCGGCGCGCGCTGACGGCGCGCTTCATGCTGAGCCAGATGACAGTTACCGGTGTGCTCGACCTTCGCTGACAGTCGAAGCAGCGCGTCGACACTCGTCGCGGCTTGTAGGCCAACAAAGCGATGGTGCGTCGTTGAAGTTCATACGAGACGCCGAGTTGTGCAAGGTTGCTTCTGACGTCGCGCCGACGCCCCTCTTGCGGGAACATAGTTGTAAACAATGCTGGTCAGTTGCGGTTTTGGCCAACTCTCCGCAAACAATTAGCTGAACTATAATGTTTACGGATGAGTGCGCCGAACGCATGCGTCTTGAGTCTTGCGAAGAGGCAAGTCACGGACTGTCTGTTACAGCCACCTGAGCCTCTCTGGTGCACGGCACAGAGAAGATGCTGAGATGAACAAACCAGACGAATACGTCAGGAAGCAAAGCAGCATATATCCCGGCTTCTTTACCTTCCGCTAGGATACGGCGCAGTCACATACAACAACGCCATAACGAAAACAGGCGCCCGCATCACACGAGCGCCTGTCAGCTATTTGTATGCCGGTATGACTAAATCAGCAGACGCTGCAAGTCTCATTCCGATCAATCATACATTGGCAAAATCCCGCAATCAGTCGACGATCGCAACGAGATGCGGCAATTTGGCAATGGCGCCACGCACTTCCGGAGTATCGGTCAGTTCGACCACCCGGTGCATTTTGCCGAGGCCTAGGCCAACCAGCGTCTGGCGCTGGTGCTTGGGGCGGCGGATCGGCGATCCGATCTGCTTAACCCGCAGTGTCTTGCGTTCAGCCATAGTCGTTTACTCCACCACCGCCGCAGCTTCGGCTTCGGCTTCGGCGACATTGGCACCACCGCGACCGAGCAGGTCTGCTATCTTCTTGCCACGCCGCTGCGCCACTGATTTGGGCGACGACTGGCTGATCAACGCCTGGAATGTTGCGCGCACCATGTTGTAAGGATTGGAAGATCCTATCGACTTGGTCACGACATCAGAAACACCCAGACTTTCGAACACGGCACGCATCGGACCGCCAGCGATAATCCCGGTACCGGCTGGTGCAGTGCGCACATTCACCTTGCCGGCGCCGAAACGACCCTTGCCATCATGATGCAGCGTCCGGCCTTCCTTGAGCGGAACGCGAACCATTGCCTTCTTGGCCGCCGCAGTGGCCTTGTTGATCGCTTCTGGAACCTCACGTGCCTTGCCCTTGCCGAACCCGGCCCGGCCCTTGCCATCGCCAACAACAACCAAAGCTGCAAAGCCGAAGCGCTTGCCGCCTTTTACCGTTTTGGAGACACGGTTGATGTGCACTAGCTTCTCGATCAGCTCTTCACCATCGTCATTGGCGCGCCCGCCACGACGATCGTCACGGCCACCACGTCCCCGACCGCGCCCGCCACGGTCGTTGCCGCCGCGATCATTGCCGCGTCCGCGCCGCTGCTGCTCACGCGGCTGCGACGGATCGCCTGCTGCGGGAGACTGGTTATCTGCCGCTTCGGTGCTTGCCGGCGTAGACACCGGCGTGCTGCCAGCATTATCAAGGCTTGCACCTGCGCCATCAGCGCTGGTGCCGGCGTTGGGTGTGCTTGTATCATCCGCCATCATCAAAACTCCAGCCCACCTTCGCGTGCGGCATCAGCCAGCGCCTTGACGCGGCCATGAAAAAGAAAACCGCCGCGATCAAAAACAACGCTGGTCACGCCGGCGTCACGTGCCGCCGCGGCAATATCCCTACCGACCTGAGCGGCGGCATCGACATTGGCTCCGGTTGTTTCCCGGCCGAGAGTGGAAGCCGCCGCAATCGTCCGACCCTGTACGTCGTCGATGACTTGCACGTAGATGTGCCGGCCAGTTCGGTGAACCGAAAGGCGCGGCCGGCCCGATCCACGAGATCGGAGTGCAGTCCGTACCCGCTGGCGGCGGCGTTCGAATAGTGAAAGCTTTGCCATCCTACTTCTTCTTCCCTTCCTTGCGGAAGATATACTCGCCGCGATACTTTATGCCCTTGCCCTTATAAGGCTCCGGCTTGCGCCACTGGCGCACCACTGCGGCAAATTGTCCGACCGCCTGCTTGTCGATGCCACTGATCTCGACAGTTGTCTGATCCGGTGTTTTGACTTCCAGACCTTCGGGCACATCGAGATCGACATCATGGCTGAAACCAAGCTGCAACTTCAGCTTTCTGCCCTGCGCCTGTGCACGATAACCAACGCCTGTAATCTCAAGAACCTTGGTGTAGCCCTGGGTCACCCCCTCCACCAGATTTGAGACCAGCGTCCGCTGCATGCCCCAGAAGGCTTTCGCCTGCTTGCTGTCATTGGCAGGCTGCACGAAAATTCCGCCGTCCTTCACTTCGTAACGAACATCGTCCGCCAACCCCAGCGACAGCGTCCCCTTGGGTCCCTTCACCGACAGGACATCGCCGGCAATGTTCGCCTCGACATTGTCGGGGATGGCCACCGGCCGTTTGCCTATGCGACTCATCAGAACACCTCCGCGAGAACTTCGCCGCCGACATTTTCGTTGCGCGCCTCGGCATCCGAGAGCACGCCCCGGGGGGTCGACACGATCGTAATGCCCAGGCCGCCACGGACACTCGGCAATTCCTTGCTGCCGGAATATACCCGACGGCCAGGCTTTGACACGCGAGCGAGATGCTTGATCGCAGGCTCACCTTCAAAATATTTCAGCTCAATACGCAACGCTTTGTGCTTGCCGCTCTCATCCTCGGCGTAGCCGCGAATGTAACCCTCACGTTCAAGAACAGACAAAACATTGGCACGCAGCCTGGATGCCGGCGACAGGACGGAATCCTTCTTCGCTTGCTGGCCGTTGCGGATGCGGGTGAGCATGTCACCCAAGGGATCAGTCATTGCCATCTTCTAGATCCTCACCAGCTCGACTTTGTAATGCCAGGGATCAGGCCCTTGTTGGCCAAATCACGCAACTCGATCCGGTTGAGACCGAATTTCCGGTAATAGCCGCGTGGCCGCCCCGTCGTCGTACACCGGTTGCGGATGCGCGTCGGATTACCGTTGCGTGGAATTTCTGCCATCTGCAGGCGCGCAATCCAACGCTCTGACTCATCCTTTGTCTCGTCATCGGCAATCGCTTTCAGCCGCGCGTATTTCGCCGCATACTTCAGCGAAAGCTTCTTGCGACGTTCGTTCTTGTTTATGGAACTCAGTTTCGCCATGGACTTAAGCTCTCTTCTTCAAGCGGATCATGCCGCTGCTTTCTCTTCCTGTGCCTCTTCACCTTCGGGCACAGGAAACGGGAAACCGAACAGACGCAGCAGTTCACGCGCCTCATCATCGGTCTTAGCGGTCGTGGTCACGATAACATCCATGCCACGGACCTGGTCGATCTGATCGTAACTGATCTCGGGAAAGATAATCTGCTCTTTGAGACCCATTGCGTAATTGCCGCGGCCATCGAAGCTCTTGGGATTGAGACCGCGAAAGTCACGGATGCGCGGCATGGCAATCGTTACCAACCGGTCTACGAACTCATACATACGCTCACGGCGCAGAGTGACCTTGCAGCCGATCGGCATGCCTTCACGCAGCTTGAACTGAGCAATGGACTTCTTTGCCTTGGAGATCACCGGCTTTTGCCCAGCGATCAGCTCCATCTCGGCCGCTGCTGTTTGTACCTTCTTCTTGTCCTGGCTTGCCTCGCCCACACCCATGTTAAGCGTGACCTTGAGGAGCCGGGGGACTTCGAGCCGGTTCTTGTATCCGAACTTCTCGGTCATCGCCGGCACGATTTCTGAATCGTACATGGCGCGCATGCGTGGAACGTAATCAGCCATCGATTGTCTCTCCGGATCTTGCAGCAACCCGCACCTTGCTGCCGTCACGCTCTTCGAAGCGCACGCGGGTCGGCTTGCCGTCTTTCGGGTCGGCTACCGCGATCTTGGCTATCGCCATCGGCGCGGGGCGACGGTCAATGCCGCCCTGTGGATTGGCCTGGGTTGGCTTGCGATGACGTGTGGCAATATTGACACCGTCTACCAGCACCTTGCCGTCCTTGGGCATCACCTGCAGGACAGTTCCAACGGCTCCCTTGTCCTTTCCGGACAGGACTACGACGTTGTCGCCCTTCTTGATCTTTGCCGAAGCCATTACAAAACCTCCGGCGCAAGCGAAACGATCTTCATGAACCCGCGCGCGCGCAGTTCACGCACAACAGGGCCGAAGATCCGGGTGCCCAAAGGCTCCTCGTTTTTGTTCACAAGAACAGCAGCATTGCCGTCAAACCGGATTACGCTGCCATCAGCCCGCCGCACATCCTTGCGCGTGCGAACGATGACTGCGCGGTGAACATCACCCTTCTTGACCTTGGCGCGTGGCTGCGCTTCCTTCACAGAGACAACGATGATGTCCCCAACGCCAGCGGTCCGCCGCTTCGATCCGCCCAGCACCTTGATGCACTGGACGCGCTTTGCGCCACTGTTGTCTGCTACGTCCAAATTGGACTGCATCTGGATCATGGATCCAATTCCTTCTCGCTAGGCTTGCCGGAACATATGTCCGGCAGTTCCGAAAAATCCGCTCAGGCGGTTTCGCTGAGATCGGCCTCGATCGCAGTACCCTTGCCCGCAACCACCCGATCGATAACGCGCCATGTCTTCAGCTTGGACATTGGCCGGATCTCTTCGATCCGCACGACTTCACCAGGACGGTAAGCGTTCTGCTCGTCATGCGCATGATACTTCTTCGAGCGCCTGATGATCTTGCCGTAAAGCGGATGCTTCACCTTGCGCTCTACCTTTACGACCACAGTCTTCTCGGTCTTGTCAGACACCACTGTGCCTGTCAGGATTCGTTTAGGCATCAGGCGTTCCTTATGCGTTTGCCGCAACAGAACGCTCGCGCTCCGTCTGCAGGGTCTTGATACGGGCGATATCCCGACGGACTTCCTTGATCCTTGCCGGACGTTCGATCTGATTTGTCGCAGCCTGGAAACGCAGGTTGAACGCCTCCCGCTTCAGCTCGACCAGATCGGACGTAAGCTGATCATCGCTCTTTGCACGAAGATCCTCGATTTTTGCCATGATCCTACCTCCTATTCGCCACCAAGATGGGAACTATCGCCGAGGCGTGCCACCACCTTCGTCTTGATCGGCAGTTTCATTGCTGCACGCTCAAAAGCCTCCGCGGCCAGCGGGCCTGTCACACCGTCGAGTTCGAACAGGATGCGCCCTGGCTTCACCCGCGCCGCCCAATATTCAATTGATCCCTTGCCTTTACCCTGGCGGACTTCCGCAGGCTTTTTCGATACGGGTAGGTCGGGAAAAATGCGGATCCAGAGGCGACCCTGACGCTTGATGTGACGAGTGATCGCACGACGTGCGGCTTCGATCTGACGGGCTGTGATCCGCTCCGGCTCGAGTGCCTTCAGCCCGTAAGAGCCGAAGTTCAGCGTTGTGCCACCCTTTGCCTCGCCATGTATACGGCCTTTAAAGGCTTTGCGGAACTTGGTTTTCTTCGGTTGCAGCATGTTATCTACTCAGCTCCCAAGCTCTCAACGCGCCGGACGCACGCCGGAGGTCTGGGCTTCCATCATCAGGCGGTCCTGCGCCATTGGATCGTGGCCAAGGATCTCGCCCTTGAAGATCCAGCACTTTATACCAATGATCCCGTACGCTGTAAGCGCCTCGGCTTCGGCATAATCAACATTGGCCCGCAAGGTGTGAAGCGGAACCCGCCCTTCACGATACCATTCGACACGAGCGATTTCCGCGCCACCGAGCCGGCCGCCACACGTGATCTTGATGCCTTCTGCACCCAGACGCAGCGCAGATTGCACCGCACGCTTCATGGCGCGACGAAAGGCGATCCGCCGGATCAACTGATCCGCCACGCCCTGCGCCACCAGCTTGGCATCGATTTCAGGCTTGCGGATCTCGACGATGTTGAGCTTCACATCGCTCTTGGTCATTGAAGCAAGCTTGGTGCGCAGCTTTTCTATATCTGCACCCTTCTTGCCGATGATCACGCCAGGACGTGCGGCATAGATGGAAATGCGGCAAAGCTTCGCAGGACGCTCGATGACGATTTTCGAGATCGCCGCCTGTGGCAGAGTGTCCACAATATACTTGCGGATCTCAATGTCTTCCTTGAGCAGCTGCCGGTAGTCACGCCCTTCAGCGTACCAGCGGCTGTCCCACGTACGGTTGATCTGCAGCCTAAGGCCGATCGGATTGCTCTTCTGACCCATGGTTCAGGCCTCCTCCTCGACTTCGCGGACAACGATGCGCAAGCGGCTGAATGGCTTCAGAATACGCGTGCTCTTGCCGCGGCCACGGGTGTGAAACCGCTTCATGGTGATGGCCTTGCCCACACTGGCTTCGGCAACAACGAGCGCATCCACATCAAGGTTGTGGTTGTTCTCGGCATTTGCGATCGCAGATGCGAGCACCTTCTGCGCATCGCGCGCCATTGCCTTGTTTGAGAACGCCAGAATGTTCAGCGCTTCCTCGGCCTTGCGGCCACGGATCAGCCCAGCAACGAGGTTGAGCTTCTGCGCGGAACCCCTGATCGTGGTTCCCACCGCCAGAGCCTCATTGTCGCCAACCCGGCGGGGAGCGGATTGCTTACCCATCAGCGCTTGCCTTTCTTGTCAGCGGCATGACCGGGGAAGCTGCGCGTGGGCGCAAATTCGCCGAGCTTGTGGCCAACCATGTCTTCGTTGACGGAGACCGGGATGAACTTGTGACCATTATAGACGCTGAACGTCAGACCGACGAACTGCGGCAGAATCGTCGAACGCCGCGACCAGGTCTTGATGGCGCCACGTGTGGCACCATCCTGGGCAGCTTCCGCCTTCTTCAGAAGGTGCAGATCGACAAACGGGCCTTTCCAGACAGAACGGGCCATGGCTTACCTCTTCTTCTTCGCGTGGCGAGAACGGATGATCATCTTGTCCGTCTGCTTGTTCTTGCGGGTACGGGCGCCCTTGGTCGGCTTGCCCCATGGCGTAACGGGATGGCGACCACCGGACGTGCGACCTTCGCCGCCGCCGTGCGGGTGATCCACCGGGTTCTTTGCCACGCCGCGGGTCAGCGGTCGGCGTCCCATCCACCGCTTGCGCCCCGCCTTGGCAAGGGTCTGGTTCGAGTTGTCAGGGTTTGACACCGCACCGACAGTACCCATGCAGTCGCCGCGTAGGTAACGCTGCTCACCGGAGTTAAGCCGCACAATCACCAGTCCTCTATCGCGGCCGACGACCTGTGCGTAGGTGCCTGCCGAGCGGGCGATCTGCCCACCCTTGCCTGGCTTCATCTCGAGATTATGGCAGATCGTGCCAACCGGCATGGTCGACAGCAGCATGGCATTGCCAGGTTTAGTATCCGCCTTTTCAGAGGCAACAACCGTGTCGCCAATGGCAAGACGCTGAGGCGCGAGGATGTATGCCTGTTCGCCGTCCGCATATTTCACCAGGGCGATGAATGCCGTACGATTGGGATCGTACTCGAGCCGCTCGACCGTCGCCGGCGAGTCCCACTTGCGCCGCTTGAAATCGACGTAACGATACTTCTGCTTGTGACCACCCGCGATGCCGCGTGATGTCACATGACCCTTGTTGTTGCGGCCGCCGGTCTTGTGCTTGCCTTCGGTCAGCGCCTTGACCGGCTTGCCTTTCCACAGGCCTGACTTGTCGACCAGCACCAGACCGCGTCGGGCCGGACTGGTTGGCTTGTAATTCTTAAGTGCCATTGTTCGCGCCTCAGATCCCGCTGGTCACGTCGATGGACTGGCCCTGCGCCAGCGTCACCACGGCCTTCTTCATATCGGTACGGCGGTAGGGCTTGCCCTTCCAACGCTTGGTCTTACCCTTCTGCACCAGCGTGTTAACGCCTGTCACTTTCACGGAGAACAGCGCCTCGACCGCTTCCTTGATCTGCGGCTTTGTAGCCTCGCCGCTAACCTTGAAAACAACCGCGTTGTGCTCCGAAAGCAGCGTCGCCTTCTCTGTAATATGCGGCGCCAGAATTACATCATAGTGCCGAATATCTATGTTCTGCTGCTTAGCCATTGAACCGCGCCTCCAGCTTTTCGACTGCGGCGCGGGTGAGCACCAAAGTGTCATGGTTAAGTATATCGTAGACGTTGGCACCCACTGCCGGCAGCACGTCCATGTTCATCAGATTGCCAGACGCCAACCGGAAGTTGGTATCAACAGCATCGCCATCAATAAACAGAACCTTGCGGCCCAGCGTCATGCCGGACAGGACTGCCAGAAGCGCCTTGGTCTTCGCAGCTTCCACAGCAAGGCTGTCAACAACGATCACGCCGTCATTCTGGGCCTTGGAGGACAGGGCCATCTTCAGCCCAAGCGACCTGATCTTCTTAGGCAGAGATGGGTTGAAATCACGCTTGCGCGCACCGTGAGCCTTACCACCGCCAATAAAGATTGGGGCAGCGCGATCACCGTGCCGTGCCGTGCCGCCACCTTTTTGCCGTCCGAATTTCTTGCCGGTACGCGCAACGTCCGAACGCTCACGCGTCGGCCGCGCAGTGCCGCGTCGGTTTTCAAGCTGCCAGGTCACCACGCGGTGAAGAATATCGGCGCGTGGGGTGATACCGAAAACCGCATCGGCAAGCTCTACCTCGCCACCGGTCGTACCGTCGAGCGATGTTACATTGACCTTCACGCTCCGGTCTCCTTGCCAATCTGATCTGCTTCGCTTTCAGCCGATTCAGCCTGTGGATCAGCATCCACGCCGGCCTGCTGTTGGGCGAGCAGCGCTTCTGCCTCTGCTGCGGTCGGACCAGTGTTCATCTCGTGTTCTGCAGCACTATCGACCATGCCAGCGGGCGCACCACCCTGCTCGTCACGTCCATCGTTGCCTTGGAGGAGAGCGCCGGGGAACGGAGCACCTTCAGGAAGCGGCAGCTTGACAGCGTCCGTAACCATCAACCAACCGTTCTTAGCACCAGGAACCGACCCGCGCACGAACAGCAATCCACGCGCAGCGTCGGTGCGCACGATCTCCAGATTTTGCTGTGTGCGCTGGCGATCGCCCATGTGGCCCGCCATCTTCTTGTTCTTGAAAACCTTACCAGGATCCTGCCGCTGCCCTGTCGATCCATGCGACCGATGGGATACCGACACACCGTGCGACGCGCGCAAACCGCCGAAGCCCCAGCGCTTCATCGCGCCTGCAAAGCCCTTGCCCTGCGTGTGTCCGGTGACGTCTACCATCTGACCGGCAACGAAATGCTCGGCAGAAATCGCTGATCCGACAGGCAGCAACGCGCTCTCGTCATCAAGACGGAACTCGGCAACCTTCATCTTGAGCGAAACCTGTGCCTTGGCAAAGTGCTCGCGCTGCGGCTTGGCAACATTCTTCTGCTTGGCTTCACCCGCACCGAGCTGAACCGCGACGTATCCGTCACGCTCCATCGTACGCTGGGCGACAACCTGGCAATTCTCCAGCGCCAGAACGGTTACCGGAACATGCCGGCCGTCCTCCTGGAACAGGCGGGTCATTCCCACCTTCTTGGCGATCACACCACTACGCATGATCAATCTCCCGACAGAGGCCCACCAGACTATCCGGCAGGCGTGCTCGGCCCTTTCATCATACGTCGCCCCGCCCGGGCCAAAGCGCCTTCTTGCGAAGACAAGACGGGGGACGCAGCCCGGGCGATCGCCCGGCGGTATCCCGTTCCCCTCCCGAAGGAGAGACAGTCAATCAAGCAAGCTTGATCTCGACATTGACTCCAGCTGCCAGATCGAGCTTCATGAGAGCATCAACCGTCGCCGCGTTGGGCTGTACGATATCGAGCAACCGCTTGTAAGTGCGAACTTCGAACTGCTCACGTGACTTCTTGTCGATGTGAGGGCCGCGGTTCACGGTGAACTTTTCAATACGCGTCGGAAGCGGAATGGGGCCCCGCAGAAGTGCGCCGGTACGCCGGGCAGTTTCCGCGATCTCACCAGTCGCCTGGTCGAGAACACGATGATCAAACGCCTTGAGGCGAATGCGGATATTCTGAGCTTCCATTTCCAACTACCGATGCGAAAGAGCCAGACACGACAGCCGCCGCGCCAAAAAGAAACCGCCCCTTGTCTGCTGCCGAAGCCGGCATGCCGAGGGGCGGCATTCCTGAAAATTCCATCGGCCGAATCTCAGGGACCCGGCCGATGGAGCGCCTATATTACTTCGTGATCTTGCTGACAACCCCTGAACCGACGGTGCGACCACCTTCGCGGATGGCGAAGCGCAGACCATCGTCCATCGCGATCGGTGCAATCAGCTTGACCGAGAGCGTCACATTATCGCCGGGCATGACCATCTCGGTGCCTTCGGGCAGAACCACTTCGCCGGTCACATCCGTCGTGCGGAAGTAGAACTGCGGCCTGTAGTTGGCAAAGAACGGCGTGTGACGGCCACCCTCTTCCTTCGACAGAACATACACCTCCGCATCGAAATCGGTGTGAGGCGTGATGGAACCGGGCTTGCAGAGCACCTGGCCCCGTTCCACGTCCTCACGTGCGACGCCGCGAACCAGCGCACCGATGTTATCACCCGCTTCGCCCTGGTCGAGCAGCTTGCGGAACATCTCCACACCGGTGACCGTCGTTTTCTTGGTGTCCTTCAAGCCAACGATCTCGACTTCCTCGCCAACCTTCACGACGCCGGTTTCAACACGGCCGGTCACGACGGTACCACGACCGGAGATTGAGAACACGTCTTCCACCGGCATCAGGAACGGACGGTCGACCGGGCGAGCGGGCTGCGGAATATAGTCGTCAACCGCCTTCATCAGCTCGAGGATCTTTTCCTTGCCGATGTTGTCGTCACGACCTTCAAGGGCGGCAAGCGCCGATCCTGCGACGACGGGGATGTCATCGCCTGGATAGTCGTAGCTCGACAGCAGTTCGCGGATCTCGAGCTCCACCAATTCAAGCAGCTCATCATCGTCGACCTGGTCAACCTTGTTCATGAACACCACGAGAGCGGGCACGCCGACCTGACGGGCAAGCAGGATGTGCTCGCGGGTCTGCGGCATAGGACCATCAGCAGCGTTCACCACCAGAATGGCGCCATCCATCTGCGCAGCGCCAGTGATCATGTTCTTCACATAATCAGCGTGGCCCGGGCAATCGACGTGCGCATAATGGCGCGCTTCGGTTTCGTACTCCACGTGCGATGTCGAAATGGTGATGCCACGCTCACGCTCTTCGGGAGCCTTGTCGATGTTTGCAAAGCTGACCGCTTCGCCGGTGCCTGATTCGGCAAGCACCTTGGTGATTGCGGCGGTCAGGGTCGTCTTGCCATGGTCAACGTGACCAATAGTGCCGATGTTGCAGTGCGGCTTGTTCCGCTCAAATTTAGCTTTCGCCATGTTCAAAACCTTCTGTTCAGAATTGTGTTATTGGCTGCGGGCGGCCAGCGCCGGGGAAACGGGCGCCGACCAATCTGGCGCCGGCAAATCTGGCGCCGCCACTATACCGATCTTGCCGGTTAGGCAAGCTTCTCCTTGACCTCCGCCGCGACATTTGCCGGCACCTCGTCGTAATGCGAGAATTGCATTGAGTATTGCGCCCTTCCCTGGGTGAAAGACCGCAGTTCGTTTACATAGCCGAACATATTGGCGAGCGGCACGAATGCATCGACCGATTGCGCAATACCACGCGTGTCCGTGCCCTGGATCTGCCCACGACGGGAGTTGAGGTCGCCAATCACGTCGCCGAGATAATCGTCAGGCGTAATGACCTCGACGCGCATGATCGGCTCAAGCAGTTTGATGCCAGCCTTCTGCGCGACTTCACGCATTGCACCACGTCCGGCAATTTCAAAGGCAATCGTCGAGGAGTCGACATCATGATATGCGCCATCAACGAGCTTGATGGTGAAGTCGATAATAGGAAACCCGACCAGATAGCCGCTTGCCGCCTGCTCGCGGAAACCCTTCTCGACCGACGGAATATACTCGCGTGGGATATTTCCGCCCTTGATGTCGTCATCAAAGATCACGCCCTGTCCGCGCTCACCCGGAGTGACGGAAACTTTCACGCGTCCGAACTGACCCGAACCGCCCGACTGCTTCTTGTGCGTGTAATCAACATCGACCGCCTTAGCCAGCGATTCACGATAGGCAACCTGCGGCGCACCGACATTCGCCTCAACCTTGAATTCGCGCTTCATGCGGTCAACCAGGATGTCGAGGTGAAGCTCGCCCATGCCCTTGATGATCGTCTGACCCGATTCATGATCGGTGGTGACCCGGAATGACGGATCCTCGGCAGCAAGCCGGTTGAGCGCAACGCCCATCTTCTCCTGATCGGCCTTGGTCTTGGGTTCCACGGACAGTTCGATGACCGGCTCGGGGAACTCCATGCGTTCCAGGATGATAGGCGCCGATGCCGCGCACAACGTATCGCCCGTCGTGGTTTCCTTCAGACCAGCGATTGCAACGATGTCACCGGCGAAGGCCTCATCGATGTCTTCCCGATTGTTGGAATGCATCAGCAGCATGCGGCCGATCTTTTCCTTCTTGTCCTTAACTGAATTGAGCACCGATCCCTTGGCGAGTTGGCCGGAATAGATGCGTGTGAACGTCAGGGAACCCACAAAAGGATCGTTCATGATCTTGAACGCCAGTGCAGAAAACGGCGCATCGTCGCTGGACGGGCGCGTTTCTTCCTTGTCGCTGTCCGGCAGCACACCCTTGATCGCCGGCACGTCAACCGGGCTGGGCAGATAATCCACCACGGCGTCAAGCAGCGGCTGTACACCCTTGTTCTTGAAAGCGGAGCCGCAGACCACAGGCACGAACGCCTGCGCCAGCGTGCCCTTGCGGATGAGCCGCTTTATGGTTGCGACATCGGGGATCTCCCCTTCAAGGTAGCTTTCCATCACCGCATCATCCTGATCAACGGCAAGCTCGATCAACTTTTCGCGGTATTCTGCCGCCTTGTCAGCCATGTCGGCCGGGATGTCGGTATAGTGGAAATTCGCACCAAGGTTTTCATCTTCCCAGACGATCGCACGGTTGTTTACAAGGTCGACCAGGCCCTTGAGATCGGCTTCGACGCCAATCGGAAGATAAAGAACCAGCGGGACAGCGCCGAGCCGCTCGACGATGGAATCAACGCAATAATAGAAATTGGCACCGGTGCGATCGAGCTTGTTGACAAAGCACATCCGCGGAACCTTGTACTTGTCAGCCTGCCGCCAGACGGTTTCAGACTGCGGCTCCACGCCCGCCACACCGTCGAACACAGCGACAGCACCGTCGAGCACGCGCAGACTGCGCTCCACCTCGATCGTGAAATCAACGTGGCCCGGCGTGTCGATGATATTGATCCGATGCTTGGGGCCCTTGCCGTCTTCGGCAGCCCAGAACGTGGTGGTCGCCGCAGAGGTGATCGTGATGCCACGCTCCTGCTCCTGCTCCATCCAGTCCATCGTGGCGGCGCCATCGTGCGTTTCGCCGATCTTGTAGGATTTGCCGGTATAGAACAGAATGCGTTCGGTTGTCGTGGTTTTCCCGGCGTCGATATGCGCCATGATGCCAATGTTGCGATAGCGTTCCAGCGGATATTCGCGAGCCATGGAAATTCCTCAAATTAGCAAAAGCGGGAGCCCGACCGACTCAGGCCGCTTGCCTGAAAATTCAGCCAAGGATGGTGAGGCAGCACAAGATTGCACCGCCCCCATCGTCAGCTTACCAGCGGTAGTGGCTGAACGCGCGGTTCGCGTCTGCCATGCGATGTGTGTCTTCGCGCTTCTTGACAGCGTTGCCGCGATTGTTCGAAGCGTCCATCAGTTCACCCGACAGACGCGCCGCCATGGTGGTTTCGGGTCGATTGCGCGCGGCAGTGATCAGCCAGCGGATCGCCAGCGCCTGCGCCCGCTCCGGACGGACTTCAACCGGAACCTGGTAGGTCGCGCCGCCGACGCGGCGGCTGCGCACCTCGATCTGCGGCATGATGTTGTTGAGCGCATCATGGAACAGCTGCACCGGATCCGCCTTGGCGCGGGTTTCCACCGTCTGCAACGCACCATAGACGATCCGCTCGGCAGTGGACTTCTTCCCATCAAGCATGAGGTTGTTCATGAACTTGGAAAGGATCTGATCCCCGAACTTGGGGTCGGGCAGGATGATCCGCTTTTCGGGACGACGACGACGTGACATGTTCTTACCTCCAGGGGTAGCAGATGATCAGGGCAAGACGCCGCGTGACGATCATCCACAATGTGTATCTGCATCAAGGAGCCGCATCTGGCGCGGACCCCACGCCATCACTTGGGACGCTTTGCCCCGTATTTGGACCGGCTCTGCTTGCGATCCTTGACACCCTGCGTGTCGAGCACGCCACGAAGCACATGGTACCGCACACCCGGCAGGTCGCGCACGCGTCCGCCACGGATCAGCACCACGGAGTGCTCCTGCAGATTATGGCCTTCGCCAGGTATGTAGGAGATCACCTCGCGGCCGTTGGTAAGGCGCACCTTGGCCACCTTGCGCAATGCCGAGTTCGGCTTTTTTGGAGTGGTGGTATAGACGCGCGTGCAAACACCCCGCTTCTGCGGGTTCTGTTCCATCGCCGGCACCTTCGAATTCGCCTTCTGCGGAACGCGACCCATGCGCACCAGCTGATTGATTGTCGGCATCAAATTTGCTCCTGACTTCCGGAGCCGGGCTCCGGGAAAACTCTCATGCGGACAGGTCATCTACCAAATCAGCACATCTTCTTGACCACACAGGCGCCAAAGCCGCATCGCAGCGTCACATCGCACAAGGACGATGTGCCACAAAGCCAGGATCAGAAGCGAAGGTCACATTCCATATCGTCAGTAACACGCAGCACGCGTGGCATCTGTACCATACAGTCAGTGAGCCGAAACACTCCACCCTGCCGAGGGCAATGGTTACTTTGCCGGATAACCGGGCAGATGGTCATCTTCATGATCCATCCCGCCAATCGACTCACCGCCAATGTTCAGCTCTGAATGCGCAGGCCGGACGGATCCGGCCACTTGCCGCGCCCATGTACGCGCACGCGGCCAGACAGTCAAGCCAGCCTGCTGCCGACCATTACTGCGGCGCCGCAGGGGAAAAATCCGTCCAATGCGCCAGAAAGCCCAGAATATCGGAGAACTCCTCGATGATCTTTGACACAGGCTTGCCGCTGCCATGGCCGGCGTTGGTTTCAATACGGATAAGATGCGGCTTTTCACCGATGTCAGCGTGTTGCAGGGCAGCAGCATATTTGAAACTGTGTCCGGGCACCACCCGATCGTCAGTATCCGCAGTGGTCGTCAGCACCGCGGGATATTCCAGTCCGGAGCGGATGTTGTGATAAGGCGAATAGCCGCGCAATACGCGCCAATCCGCTTCCCTGTCCGGGTATCCGTAATCATCGACCCAGTACCGGCCGGCAGTCCAGCGGTCGAACCGCAACATGTCCATCACGCCTACTGCCGCATGCACTGCATCGAACAGATCAGGACGCTGGTTGGTCACGGCTCCCATCAGCAGTCCGCCGTTGGACCGCCCGTCGATTGCCAGCTGGTTTTCGCCGGTGATGCCATTGCTTTTCAGCCATTCGCCAGCAGCAATGAAGTCGTCAAACACGTTCTGCTTGTTCGCGCCACGACCGGCATCGTGCCATTCGGCACCATATTCGCCGCCGCCACGCAAATTGGCGAGTGCATAAACGCCACCGCCGCGAAGCCAGGCCATCCGACTTGCACTGTAAGATGGTGTCAGTGAAATATTGAACCCACCATAGCCGTAAAGAAGCGTGGGCGCCGGCCCGGTGACATCCTTGCGCTTTACGATGAACATCGGAACCCGGGTTCCGTCTTTCGACGAATAAAATACCTGCTCCGTTGCAAAATCATCCGGATCGAAGCTTGCTGCCACCGCGGCGAAATCCTGTACCCGCCCGCTGTTCGTGTCGAGCTTCAGAACGGTCTGGGGCTGAGTGAAAGAGGAATATGAAATCCACGCATCCTCATCGCCGGGTTCTCCGCTGATGCCGCCAGCTGTGCCAAACCCGCCGAGTTGCACCATGCCTTGCGGCTCACCATCCAGCGAGAACAGACGCAATCGCGAGGCGGCATCCTGCAAGTAGCTCGTGACGATCCGGTCCCCGACGATAGCGGCGCTTTCGAGATTTTCCTGCGCTTGCGGCACAACATCCGTAATCACGGGCGCATCACCCGACAGATCGACCAGCACGATTTTCTTGAGCGGCGCGTTTTTGCTGGTGACGAACCACAGCCGATCTCCGATGCCGTCGACAAGATCCCACTGGTCGGCCTGTTCGGCAACCAACGTGATCGGCGTCCAGCTCCCGCGCCCAATCGGCAGCAGTGTGACAATGCTTGCAGGATCAGTGCCTTCATTGCTGTTGATGACAACCCAGCGGCCGTCACTTGTCACCGACGCACCATGCCCGAGCTTCTGTGCATCTGGTGTTGCATAAACCTGCCGGTCAGACGATTGGGGCGTGCCAAGCTTGTGGTAGAACACTGCCTGATTGTAGTTCAGCGCCTGGAAGTCCTGGCCTGCGGCCGGTTCCGGGAAACGGGAATAGAGCACCGCGTCATTTCCGACCCAGGAGATCCCGGTAAACTTGGCCCAGTCCAGTTTGTCTTCAAGGACCTGCCCGTCGGCCGTGCTGACGAACCGCAAGGTACGCCAATCGCTCCCGCCTTTCTGCACCTGATAGGCAACAATCCCGCCATCCGGCGACGCTTTCCATCCGGCGAGCGCAGTGGTGCCATCGTCAGACCACTGATTGGGGTCGATGAGCGTGCGTCCAAGGCCATCGATGGTTGCCACATCAGCATCGACTATCTTCAGGACGTTCTGGTTCTGCAGCCCGTCGTTGTGCTCGAACAGCAAACGATCGCCAGCTTTTACAGGCGTGCCAAACCGCTCGTAATCCAGCAGTTCGGATAATGCCTGTTCGAAGAATGCCCTCTCCGGCAAGGTTTTCAGATATGTGTCGGCAAAGCTGCTTTGGCGTTTCACCCAGTCAGCAACTTTCGCGTCATTGCGGACATCCGCCTCGAGCCAGCGATAGGGATCGGCGATGCGCTCTCCGAACTGCTCCTCCACGACATTGTCCCGGCGGGTTTGCGGATAGGATTGCCGATCAAAGCCGGTCATCTGACGCTGCTCCCCGGGTTGGTGGTGGTCCGCTTGTGCAGGCACAGCTGCAAGCGAAAGAATTGAAGCAGCGGCAAGCAGCCCGGCGGCACGTTTGGCCATGATCATGTTCCTTACAAACCAGCAAGTTTTCTGCGCGGGATCTGCCCAAAGTGCCGGCGCTTTGCAAGGTTGCATATGCAACGACCCTGCCTCAGACAAAAGAAGGCGCCATGAACAAAGCCATGGCGCCTTCCTGTTACCAACACCCTGCTTCAGGCCGCTTCGAGCTCTTCTTCGCTTTCGACGCGCCCTGAATCCTGCCCGCGCGCCGCAACATCGCGGTCGACCAGTTCAATGATCGCCATGGGCGCCGCATCGGAAGCACGGAAGCCCGCCTTGATGATCCGCGTATAGCCGCCTTCACGTGTCGCATAACGTTCGGCCAACACGGTGAACAGCTTTACCAGTTGTGCATCATCGAGCAGGCGCGATTGCGCCAGTCGGCGATTGGACAGGCCGCCACGCTTTGCAAGCGTGATCAGCTTTTCGACATAGGGGCGCAGTTCGCGTGCCTTGGGCGTGGTCGTCTTGATCTGCTCATGCTTGATAAGCGCTGCGGCCATATTGCGCAGGAGGGCGGTACGATGACCGCTCTTGCGCTGGAGCTTGCGGCCGGAATGTCTGTGACGCATTGTATTTACCCTTCGTTCGTAAAGGGGCCGTATAGCCGGCAAGATCGCCGTCGCTGGTACCCCGGTACCGGCTGTTAACGGTCAGCCGCAAACCGATCCGGGCTGCACAAGCAGCGCAGCCCGTAAATCATCAGCCGAGCAGTTCCTGCTCCAGCTTCTTGGCCATGTCCTCGATGTTTTCCGGCGGCCAGCCAGGAATGTCCATGCCGAGCCGCAATCCCATGCTCGACAGCACTTCCTTGATCTCGTTGAGCGACTTGCGGCCAAAATTCGGCGTGCGCAACATCTCGGCCTCGGTCTTCTGAACCAGATCGCCGATATAGATGATGTTGTCGTTCTTGAGGCAATTGGCAGAGCGCACCGAAAGCTCCAGCTCGTCCACCTTCTTGAGCAGGTAGCGATTGAGCTGGTTTGCATCCGACTCCTCGGGCTGTGCCGACACACCCGAGGACTGCTGCACCGCCTGCGGAATGCCTTCCTCGAAGTGCACGAACAGCGAGAGCTGATCCTGGAGGATGCGCGCGGCATAGGCAACGGCATCGTCCGGCGTCACAGTGCCATCGGTCTCGATGGTGAGGTTCAGCCGATCATAATCGAGCTCCTGGCCGACGCGCGCGTTCTCCACCTTGTAAGAGACCTGCCGCACGGGCGAGAACAGCGCATCGACCGGGATCAGCCCGATCGGCGCATCCGCAGGACGGTTCTGCACGGCAGGAACGTACCCCTTGCCTGCCTCTGCCGTCAGTTCCATGTTCAGTGTCGCGCCCTCGTCGAGATGGCAGAGCACCAGGCTCTTGTTCAGCACCTCGATGTCGCCGCTTACCGCAATGTCCCCAGCGGTGACCTGCGCCGGACCTGTGGCGGAAAGGTTCAGCCGCTTTGCGCCTTCACCTTCCATCTTGAGCGCAATTTGCTTTATGTTGAGAACAATGTCGGTGACGTCCTCGCGCACGCCTGCAAGCGACGAAAACTCGTGGAGCACATTGTCAATCTTGATCGACGTGATCGCCGCTCCCTGCAGGGAGGACAACAGCACCCGACGCAGCGCATTGCCAAGCGTCAGCCCGAAACCGCGCTCCAGCGGTTCGGCGACGAAAGTGGCGCGCCGCTTGGCATCGCCACCGCTCTTGACTTCCAGGCTGTTGGGCTTCTTCAGTTCCTGCCAGTTCTTGTTGTTGACGGACATGGACTTCCCCTAGGGTTGAATAATGATGGCGGACGTCATGCACATGACGCCCGCTCTGCATTCGAGCCGAAGAGGAAGCGGACGATCCGGCCAGTACCTCTTCGTGCGGCAATCAGACGCGGCGCCGCTTGGACGGGCGCACGCCATTGTGCGGGATCGCCGTCACATCGCGAATGGAGGTAATGGTGAAGCCCACCGCCTGCAATGCACGCAGCGCACTTTCTCGGCCCGAACCAGGACCTTTTACCTCGACCTCGAGTGTGCGCACGCCATGCTCTGCCGCCTTCTTGCCGGCGTCATCGGCTGCGACCTGCGCTGCATAAGGCGTCGATTTGCGGCTGCCCTTGAAGCCCATCATGCCAGCCGAGGACCAGCTGATCGCATTGCCCTGCGCGTCGGTGATGGTGATCATGGTGTTGTTGAAGCTGGCGTTGACATGCGCCACGCCGCTGGAGATGTTCTTGCGCTCGCGCCGCTTTATGCGCTGGGGTTCGCGTGCCATGATGATATTCCTGTCGTAAGGTGGGAAAAGAAAGCTGCCAGGTGGCGCTTACTTCTTCTTGCCGGCAATCGGCTTTGCCTTGCCTTTGCGGGTGCGCGCATTGGTATGCGTGCGCTGACCGCGAACCGGCAGCCCCTTGCGATGACGCAGCCCGCGGTAGCAGGCCAAGTCCATCAAGCGCTTGATGTTCATGGCAGTCTCGCGGCGCAGATCGCCTTCGACGGTGTAATCCCCGTCAATCGCCTCGCGGATCTGCACAATCTCCTGATCGGTGAGATCCTGAACCCGCCGCGCATGATCGATTCCGATCCGGTCAGCGATGTCCTCGGCGGTCTTGGGACCAATGCCATGGATATAGGTAAGCGCCACAATGACGCGCTTGTTAGTGGGGATGTTCACCCCGGCGATACGAGCCAATTTTTTCTCCTGCTCCACAGACGCGGAACGACGTTATCCAGCTTCAGGTGATTTCCTTGCCGCAGGAACGCCGGTTGCGCCTATCTCATAGCGATGAAGCCTGGCAAATTCCGTTCTTCATGCGTGCTGGACGAAGCGCCAGACTGCGCAATTCGGGCCGGTTTCTGTCATGGCAAGCGGTGCGCATAGAAAGATTCGAAGCATTTGTCAATTGGCGACTGACGATCGCGGAAAGTGACCTGCGTCAGCTTTGCCCGTCTGCAGCAAGGACAAACTTGCACTGAGGCCCTATCACGCAGGGGTCCGACCCTGTCACCTGTTCAGGACAGCAGCGCTTCAATCTGTCGTGTGACTTCATCGATGTCAGCCATTCCGTCAATGCGGCTCACGATGCCACGCTGCTCGTAAATCGGCAGGATCGGCGCTGTCTTGGCCCGGTACTCGGCCATGCGGGTGCGGACTGTCGCCTCTGTATCATCAGGTCGGCGCTTGAACTGCCTGGCCCCACACACATCGCAAACACCGGCCACGGAAGGCCGTTCGAATGTCTCATGATACCCCTTGCCACACGCAGCGCAGGAATAGCGTCCGGTGATCCGCTCCACCAGCGCGTCTTCATCGACTTCAAGCTCGACGACATGGTGAAGCCTGCGCCCGTGCTCGGCCAGGATGTCGTCCAAGGCGCGGGCCTGCTCCGCCGTGCGGGGATAACCATCGAAGATCACTCCTGCATCGTTGCCGATGGCGAGCAGTTCCGCCGAGATCAGCGCAGAGACGATATCGTCGGATACCAGCCCGCCTGCTTCCATGACCGTCTTGGCCTGCATTCCCACAGGTGTCTGCGCCTTGACGGCGCCGCGCAGCATGTCGCCTGTCGACAATTGGCGCATGCCATGCCGAGCCTCGAGCCGCTGCGACTGGGTTCCCTTGCCTGCACCGGGAGGTCCAAGAAGAATGATGTTCAAGCCTGCCGCCTGCCTGGCGCCCTGATCCTGACTGTTCAACGTGGTCGCCCCCTGCCCTTGAGCTTCGCCTTCTTGATCAGATCGCCGTATTGATGGGCAAGAAGATGGCTTTGTATCTGTGCGATGGTGTCAACCGTGACGTTGACCACGATGAGCAGGCTGGTGCCACCAAGAAAGAACGGCAATCCTGTCTGCGCAATCACATATTCAGGCAATACGCAGACCAGCGTCAGATACATTGCGCCAATGACAGTGATCCGGGTCAGCACGTAATCGAGATAATTGGCCGTGTTGCGCCCCGGACGGATGCCCGGAATGAACCCGCCGTTCTTCTTCAGATTGTCTGCTGTTTCTTCAGGATTGAATACAACCGCAGTGTAGAAGAAGCAGAAGAAGATGATACCGGCGGCGTAAAGCAGCATGTAAAGCGGTGCGCCATGCTGGAGATACTGGTTGAGCGTCACCAGAACACCACCCGTCGCACTATCCGGAGTGACCGAATTGCCCGCAAATTGCGTTATGGTCAGTGGCAGCAGCAGGAGCGAACTTGCAAAAATGGGGGGAATAACTCCCGCCGTATTAAGCTTGAGCGGAAGATGGCTTCGGTCCGCCTGCATCATGCCTCGTTGCCCCGCCCGCTTGGGATATTGCACGAGCAGCCGCCGACTGGCGCGCTCCACAAAACAGATGAAGAGGATAAGCCCGACAATCACCAGGATCAGCGCGATGATGAGAAACGGCGAAATAGATCCTGAACGTCCGCCTTCGAACAATTGTGCCGTTATCGTGGGAAACTGCGCGACGATGCCGGCCATGATGATGAGCGACACGCCATTGCCGATCCCGCGTGAGGTGATCTGCTCACCGAGCCAGAGGAGGAACATGGTCCCGCCTACCAGACTGATAACTGCGCCGATCCGGAACAGCAGGCCAGGGTCCACGACCGCCTGCAACCCGCTGGCAGCGGCATAGCTTTCCAGACCAACAGCAAGGAAATAGCCCTGCACCGCCGTCAATCCAACGGTGCCGTAACGGGTGTACTGATTGAGCTTCTTGCGCCCGCTCTCGCCTTCTTTCTTCAAGGCCGCAAGCGCGGGATGCAGCGATGCGCCAAGCTGGATGACGATGGAGGCGGTAATGTAAGGCATCACGCCAAGCGCGATGAGGCTCATCCGCTCGAGGCTGCCGCCCGAAAAAGTGTTGAACAGGTCAAGCACGCCGCCGCGCGTCTGTGCATACAGATCCTGCAGGATCAGCGGATTGACGCCAGGCAGCGGCACGAAGCTGAGGAACCGGAACACCACCAAGGCGCCGATGGTGAACCAGATGCGGTTCTTGAGCTCGGTAGCCTTGGAGAAATTCGCCAGGCTCAGATTGCTTGCAAGATTATCGGCGCGTGATGCCATGATCGATCAGATGCCCTGCTGGGGCGCGGCGTGGCCGGTCACCCGTCATGCGACTGTCCTGTCAACAAGACAGGCTGGGAACGATCCGGACCGGAATGTCGCATTCCGCTCCGGATGCATTTTGTTCAGGCCGGCACGTCTGCCCGCTTTGCCGTTGCAACCTCAAGCGACCCGCCGAGCTTTTCAACAGCCTCGCGCGCACCTTTGGATGCGCCTGCAACCTTGAACGAGACCTTGGACGTCAGTGCACCCTTGCCGAGCAGGCGCACACCGTGCTTGCCGCCGCGCGCCAGACCTGCTGCTTTCAAAGCAGCGTGATCAATCGTGCCGCTTGCATCAAGCTTGCCAGCGTCGATGAACTTCTGGATCATGCCGAGGTTCACTTCTGCGTAATCCTTGCCGAACGGATTGTTGAACCCGCGTTTCGGCAACCGCATGTGCAGCGGCATCTGACCGCCTTCGAAGCCTTTTACCGCGACGCCGGACCGGCTCTTCTGACCTTTTTGGCCGCGGCCGGCAGTCTTGCCCTTGCCAGAACCGATGCCTCTGCCGACCCGCATACGTGATTTGCGGGCGCCGTCGTTGTCTCTAAGATCGTTAAGGTTCATTATCTGCACTCGCTTTCGCTTTGATTCGCGCGTTTCCGGGAAACGATGCCCCTAGCGATTGCACAAGCGGCTGTCACCCCCTCCCCAGCAACCTCGCTTGTCGCTGCGTGATCCGACCTCGTATGGCACTGAAGCCCGCACATCGCCGGAAACCGGGTGCCGACGAGAACAGCACGGTGCGCGAGCAGCTTTTGCTATTGACGAGCACTTGCAATAAGTTCAGGCGGCGGCAGACCAGAACAAGCCGGACCTTGCCGTGACCGCCAATCCCTCGCAAAAATCGTTTGAAGGCGCTGTCCGCGAGCGACGGCGGCCAGGCTTCTCCGCTTTCTGGGTCAAGCAGTTCCATAACTGGCACTGGATCAGTAGCGGCATGTGCCTTGTCGGTATGATTTTGTTCGCAATCACCGGGATCACCCTCAACCACGCCGCGGATATCGAGGCGCAGCCTTCCACCATTACCCGTGAAGCGCAACTGCCCGCAGAGATGCTGGTCTTGCTGCGCGAACCTGATACTGAAGCTGGCAACACCACGCCCACACTGGGTCAACCCGTCACTCAATGGTTGCGACAGGAACTGGCGGTGAACGTGACCCGCGCCGACGCGGAGTGGAGCGGGGATGAAGTCTATTTCGAATTGCCCGCGCCGGGGCTGGATGCATGGCTGTCCATCGACCTTGCGACAGGCGCGGTCGTGCATGAGAAGACCGACAGGGGCTGGATTGCCTACTTCAATGATTTGCACAAGGGCCGGGACGCCGGCGCTGCCTGGACATGGTTCATCGACATTTTTGCCGCTGCCTGCATCGTGTTCTGCCTGACCGGGCTCCTCCTTCTTCAGGTGCACGCCCGCAAACGCCCGGCGACCTGGCCGATTGTCGCGGGCGGCCTTATTGTCCCTGCACTGGTTCTCCTCCTTACCGTTCACCGATAGGCGAAAGCTTGCTCATGAAAAAGATACTGGCCCTTGCCGCTGCTGGAATGCTGGCCGTTCCTGCCCATGC
The DNA here is from genome assembly GCF_031846435.1 of Croceicoccus esteveae. Lineage (NCBI taxonomy): Bacteria > Pseudomonadati > Pseudomonadota > Alphaproteobacteria > Sphingomonadales > Erythrobacteraceae > Croceicoccus > Croceicoccus esteveae. The sequence continues at coordinate 194,495 of NZ_JAVRHS010000001.1, read as the reverse complement.
AGAGGAACTGGAAGTAGCGCTGGAAATCCCGCGGCTCCGGATTGCGGAGTATCATCGTCCGTATGTGGCCATGTGGGTGGAGACAGAAAGCGGAAAGACCGCAGCGACCCTGAACGTCTGGTACGATACCGATGCAAAGGGAGAGGACGGTCGCAAATGGTTGCCGGACCTGCGTACCTGGTGGCGCCGGGCTGGCCGCGCAATGACCATGCCCGCCGACGGAATCAGCGGACCGACCAGGGCTCCCGGGCAATACCGCGTCCGCCACGCCTCAGGTTCGAAGCCGCTGAGCGCGCTTGCACCCGGAAATTACCGGCTGCAGGTCGAAGCTGCGCGCGAAGTCGGCGGCCGCGAACTGGTCACCATTCCTTTCCAATGGCCACCCAGACGCGCCGCTACTGCCTCGGCCCGCGGCACGACGGAGCTTGGCACCGTGCGCCTCATCACCAGACCCTGACAGGAAGTTTGACCATGCCGTTTACACATCATCTGTTCGTTCGCTCCTGCCTTGTTGCTGCCATTGCCGGTGCAGGGCTTGCCACACTGATGCCGCAATCAGCAGAAGCCCATCGGCGCTGGCTCCTTCCCTCCGCAACGGTGCTCGCCGGGGAGGATGGCATGGTCAGCGTCGATGCTGCAGCATCAAACGGCCTGTTCGTGTTCGAACACCGGCCTCTCCCGCTCGACACCCTTGTCATTACTGGTCCTGCGGGCGACACGGTCGAGCCGACCGTCATCGGCACCGGAGCGTATCGCAGCGTCTTCGACGTACCTCTGAAGCAGCAGGGCACTTACCGCATCGCACTCGCCAGCGACGGTTGGGCCGGCACTTATCAGCACGCAGGCGAACAGCACCGCTGGCGCGGAACACAGGCGGATATCGCTACTTCGATCCCTGCCGACGCAACCAATGTGGTGCTTGGTGAGACAAGCAGCCGAACCGAAACCTTTGTCACGCTGGGATTGCCCGACGCGCGCGCGCTTGCCTTGACTGGCAGCGGGATCGAGATGATTCCCGTCACGCACCCCAATGATCTGGTCGCAGGCGAGCCGGCACAGATGCGCATGATCGTTGACGGACAGCCCGCGCCGGGCTTGAAGGTCGAATTTGTACAAGGCGGAACGCGCTACCGCGACAATGCCGGTGTAGAGGAACTCACCACCGACGCTGACGGGATGCTGACGCTTACTGCGCCGCAACCAGGACTGTTCTATATGGAAACCGCGCATGAAGGTGTCAGTCAGAGCGGATCGCCGCGCCGGATGTCCTATACTGCGGTTCTGGAATTCCTGCCGCTTTGATTGCCTGCCCACCCGGCGGCGAAACTGAACGCCCACTCGACCTGCTGCTTGCGCCCGGGCAGCAGAGCGGGCCTGCGCCACCGATGCCGTTGCGCAATGAGTTGCGGCTTTCGGGCGAGACAATGGGCACGTGCTGGTCGCTGTGCGCCGCCTTGGTTCCTGGGGTCAACGCCGACCATGTGGAGGATCGGCTGCACACCGCGCTTGCCAGTATCATTGCGCAGATGAGCCAATGGGAACCTGCCTCGCAGCTCAGCCTCTTCAACGCCGCCGCGCAGGGCACCCGCCTCGCGATCGGCCCGCAATTTGTTACGGTGCTGCAATGCGCGCTGGCAATCGGCGAGGCGAGCGATGGCGCTTTCAATCCCGCGCTGGGTCGTCAGGCAGCGTTCTGGGGCTTTGGCCCAACACCGCTGCCCGCGCATGACCCCGCCTTCGCCCCCGCCTCCGCCCCGCCGGTTACAGCGATGTCTGAGTACGGGTGGGCGGCGCATGTGCAACAAGGCGCAATCATGCAGACTGGCGGAGTGATGCTGGACCTGTCGGGCATCGCCAAGGGATTTGCCGTCGATCATGTTCTTGCCCTGCTGCAGGAGATCGGAGTGCGTGATGCATTCTGCGAGATCGGCGGCGAGGCCAAGGGGATCGGCCAGCGCTCCGACGGTCTGCCATGGTGGGTCGATTTAGAAGTACCACCAGGCTCGGCTGCCGCCGCAGCGCGCATCGGACTTTCCGGATGGGCGGTCGCTACGACCGGCAATTACCTGCGCCGGCAAAGCCGCGGGGCATCTTCCTGGTCGCACACGCTCGATCCGGCAACGGGCTGCCCGGTCGATGATGGGATGATAGCAGTCAGTGTGCTGCACCCGGGGTGCATGCAGGCTGACGCTCTGGCGACCGCAATCATGGTAATGGGTGCCCGGCGCGGCATGGATTTCGCCACGCGCTGCGGCATTCCGGCACGGATCGTCACCTCGAACAAGGTCCTGCTCTCGCCAGCCTGGCAGCAATGGCTGAACTGAACAGCAACAGGAACGCAACGCCATGATGGTGAAGATCACAGGAGTGCTCGATGCAGCGGGCGTAAACGAGGTCCGCAGGATCATCGACAAGGGTCCATGGGTAGACGGGAACGAGACATCGGGGCACCAATCCCGCCAAACGAAGCGCAACATCCAGCTTCGGCAAGGGTGCGAGCAGGCGCATGAGGCCGGGCGCATCGTTCTCGATGCGCTTGGACAGACCCCGGAGTTCATCGCATCCGCTCTCCCGCTCAAAGTGTTTCCGCCGCTGTTCAACCGTTACGCCGGTGGTCAGGCTTTCGGCAATCACGTCGACAACAGCATCCGTACTCTGCCCGGCACGGATTTCCGGATCCGCAGCGATCTTTCCGCCACCCTGTTTCTGGAACCGCCCGAAGCTTACGACGGCGGCGAACTGGTCGTGCAGGACATGTTCGGAGAGCACCGGGTCAAGCTGGCCGCTGGCGATCTGGTGCTCTACCCGGCATCGAGCCTGCACCGGGTCGATCCTGTAAGCAACGGAACGCGCACTGCCTGTTTCTTCTGGCTGCAAAGCATGGTGCGAGACAACGGGGAACGTGAGCAGCTCTACCGGCTCGACCGCGCTATCCGCTTGCTGACGCAGGATCGTGGGGCGGAAGATGCAGCGGTGCTGGAGCTTACCAACCTGTACCATAATCTGATGCGTCGCTGGGCAGACGCCTGATTGAAAACCATCCTCCTGAGTTAATGAAACTGGTTCGCATTATTGTTGACAGGTTGAGAATCATTATTGATAGCGCTGCTGAAGACTTACGATGAAGGAACTGCCTGCGTGTCAGAAATGAAGATGGATGTTGCGTCAAACAACCCAACAGGATCGCGATCCAGGCGCTCAGGCTTGAGCTATCTCGCGCTGGGCTGCATCGGCTTTGTAGCCAGCGCCCATGTCTCGCCAGCAATTGCAGCGCAGGCAACGCCGGCGCGGCTGGAAGGTGAGCCCCGCCCCGCAGCAACCCGGCTGGAGGGCGTTACCGTGACCGATGCCGCCGTGCAGGACGGCTATCTGGCCGAGGAGCTTGCCTCACCCAAGATCACCGCGCCCGTCGTGGATACGCCGCGGATCGTCAACGTCGTGACTGAAAAGGTGCTGGAAGATACCGCCTCGTTTTCCTTTGAAGATGCCTTGCGCACCGTGCCCGGCATCACCTTGGGGGCAGGTGAAGGCGGCACTGCCAACGCGGACATCCCGCTCATTCGCGGTGTGGACGCAACCGGCGACGTCTTCATCGATGGCGTACGCGACATCGGCAGCCAGGCCCGCGAGATTTTCGCAATCGAACGGATCGAGGTGTTCAAGGGGCCGAGCAGCGCTTTTGGCGGACGCGGCGCGGCGGCGGGCGCAATCAACATTGTTACCAAACAGGCGCGCGAAGGCAACTTCGGCACCGCGACGGCAACTGCCGGCACAGACGATTTGCTACGGCTTTCCGTGGATGGCAACGCGCAGCTTGCCGACCGGCTGGCGGTTCGGCTTGCCGCAGTGTACCACGATGCGGACACGCCGGGACGCGATGCGGTGCAGAACGAACGCTGGGGCGTCGCGCCCTCGCTGACTTGGGGTCTTGGCTCCCCGACGACGGCAACACTCGGCTACTATCACTATGAAACCGACGGCATTCCCGATTACGGCATTCCGCTCACCTCACGCGAGCAATTGCCAGGTGGCGAGCGCGTTCCTGCGGATGTCGATTACGACAATTTCTACGGTCTCCTGGCGCGTGACTTCCAGAAAACGAAAGTCGACAGCGCGACCTTCAGCTTTGAACACGTGCTTGGCAATGGCTGGGTACTGTCCGATGTGGCGCGCTATTCACGGGCGAGAAACAACTACATCGTCACCAATCCTGATGACAGCGCAGGAAATGTGGCGAACAGCGTCGTCTGGCGGGCGGTGAAGAGTCGCAACTCCACCAGCGATTCATTCGCCAATAACCTCAATCTTGCCGGCGTGCTCGACACCGGCTCCATCGCGCACAGCCTCTCCCTTGGTGTGGAATTTGGCGTCGCCGATGCAGTGAACCGCCCCTATGCGGTGGACACCGGCAACCGGACCTGCCCCGAAGCGTCGTTCGAAGACAACAACTGCACCAGCCTTGCCGACCCTGATCCAAGCGATCCGTGGACCGGATCGATCGCGCCCGGTGCGCGCCAGCGTGCCAGCGCCAGCGACGTCAGCATCTATGCCTTCGACACCATCACTGTGCTGCCCCAACTGCTGGTGAATGCGGGAATTCGCTACACCGCCTTCGACACCGATGCGAAGGGAACAAGCAGGGGCGTTGCGTATGACGTGGAAGCGAACTCTGATTTTCTGAGCTATCAGGGCGGCGTCGTGTTCAAGCCCTCGGAACTGGCCAGCCTCTATTTCTCCTACGCCAATGCCAAGACTCCCCCGGGCACGACGATTGGCGAAGGATCGGTCAACATCAACGGATCCAATGCTTTCTACGAACCGCAGACCACGGAAAACTGGGAAGTAGGCGGCAAGGCGCAGATCTTTAACGGTGCGCTCCTGCTGTCGGCTGCCGCGTTCCAGGTCGACCGTGACAACATCATCGACGATGACCCGATCACAGGAGCAGTGCCCGTCGCCGACAAGGCCCGTCTGCGCGGTTTCGAGCTGGGCGCAAGCGGCCGCGCGGGGCCGGTGTCGATCTTTGCCGGCTACACCTTCGTTGACAGCGAATTGCGCGACGGGTCGGACAATGATGGCAACAGCCTGCCCAATACGCCCCGCAACAATCTCGCCGTGACCGGATCGTGGCAGGTAAGCCCGCGCTTTGAGGTGGGCGGCGGTGTCTACCATGCGTCGAAGCGCTATGCCGACCCCGCCAATCTCATTTCCGCGGATGGCTACTGGCGCTTTGACGCCAATGCTTCCTACGAACTCACCGACAGCCTCGGCATCAGGGTAAATGTGCAGAACATCGGCGACGAACGATACATCAAGAAACTGCGGAATCCGCATTTTGGCATTCCGTCCGACGGACGGCAGGCGCTGGTGTCCTTGATCGCGCGATACTGACGTGAAGCGACCATCAGGCAAGGCGTTGTCGAAGTGACAACGCCTTGTAGCAGCTAGGCGAACGGCATGTTTCTCAAGCTCAAACTTCCCGGCCAATCACTGCATTTGCGGTCGTTCAGGCAGCAGGCGAAACACGCTTGCGCACCCGCGCTCATGGAGCAAGGAGCAGCGGGCGAGGACGGTGCGCCGGGTGACTGGCGGGCTCCCGTCGCGCCGGGAGCAGGCAGTGCTTGTTCACAAAACCTCGAATCCGTGCAGGCCCATGCTCCTGCACCGCAAGCCATTCGCCCGGCGAAACCCGATGATCGCCCACGTGGCCACCAATCGTCCGGCTATAAAGCATCGGGTGCGGGTTTACGTTCGCTTGTGCTGGTAGCGGCGATCCATGCCGCTGCAATTGCCGGTCTTCTGGGGATGACGGTGGCCGGATCGCCAGACAATCTGCCGGCACCGCTGGCCGCATTCGACATCACTTTGCCGCCAACGCCCTCGCCAGCACCAGCGCCTCCGCCACCTGAGCCCGCAAAAGCAGCCCCTCCTCCGGCAGCACCCGTCGTGACACATGTCGCTGCGCCTCCTCGGAACGTAGTGGCGCCACAACCGGGCCCGGCGCTGGCCCCGCGCATGGCCTCTCCCTCTACGAACGCTGTCGGCAGCGACAGGGCTGTTGCAGCGCCCCAAGCCTCCGCACCTGTTCCAGTGACTCCGGTTCCCGTCAGCGCTCCCGATTTTGCCGCCGCGCAGCTTGGTAATGCGGGGCCGCGCTATCCCTATCTTTCACGCAAGGCGCGAGAAGAAGGGGTTGTGCTGCTCCGGGTCCTGGTGACCCCGCAAGGCCGTGCCGCCCGGCTGGAAGTGGAAACATCAAGTGGCTTTGACAGGCTTGACAAAGCAGCACTCGACACTGTGCGCAAATGGCGCTTTCTTGCCGCACGTCAAGGCGACAAGCCGGTCGAGGCCTGGGTGCTGGTCCCCGTTACTTTTGCTCTGAATGGCTGAACGCCGAAAAGTTGCACCACGAAACGCGAAGCTCGACCAGCACGGGTAGGAACACAGATGCCATGCCGCGCATTTATCCTTCATATCGCAGCTGACGAGGATGGATTTCATGAAGCACCTAGTTGCAATCGCTGGCGCAGCCGCGCTGCTCACCGGATGTGCCACGACCAATGACGGCATGCACAGCATGGCGGCGGGCGACGATGTCGCAACCGCGACCCTACGCACTGCCGATGGCACCGAGGTAGGCAAGGTCATGGCGATGAAAATGGGCGACGACCTTCATGTGCAGCTCAGCGCCTACGGGATGCCGGCCGGCACCCACGGAGCACACATTCACCAGACCGGCCGATGCGACGCGCCTGATTTCACGACTGCCGGGGATCATTGGAATCCTACCAATCAGCAGCATGGCACCATGGACGACATGCCTGGCGCACATGCAGGCGATCTTCCCAATCTGGTGATCGGAACTGATGGTTCAGGCTCCATCGATGCCACGACACCGGAAGGCTCATTTGCGCAACTGCTGGACCAGGACGGTGCCGCATTCATCGTGCATCGTGACCCGGACGATATGCGGACCGATCCTAGCGGCAACGCTGGCCCCCGCATTGCCTGCGGAGTTTTCTCCCGCAGTTAAGGCTGCGCAGCAGAAGCGTTGATCATTTGACCACAAGCGGAGCAGGCGTGTTGGCAAGCAGCGCCGTTGCTGCTGTCCACGCTGCTACGTTCTGGCGAAGCTGCACAGGGTCGATCTTGTCCAGCGTGTCATTGGCCGTGTGGTGCACGTCGAAATAACGTGTTCCGTCCTGCATGAGATCGACGACGGCAGTTTTTGTCCCTTCGATGAGCGCGGCAATATCCGCGCCGCCTCCGGCGGTACCATTTCCAGGAGCGATGCCCAGTGGCGCCAGCATCGCAGCCAGCTGTGCGGCAACTGCTGGTTCCATTCTCGCGGTATTGACCTGCCAGATCCTGTCGGCGCCGAAATCACTTTCCAACGCTACTGCGTGCGGAACTGCGCCATGCGCAGCGGCATAAGCCTTGCCGCCCCACACGCCGACTTCCTCTGCACCCGCGAACAGGACACGGATGGTGCGCAATGGCTGCTGGTGGCGTGCCGTATGCAAAGCCGCTGCCGCGACAATCCCGCAGCCTGAAGCATCGTCAATGGCGCCAGTGCCCAGATCCCAGCTATCGAGATGGCAGGCCAGCAGCACCATGGGAGCATCAGGGTCGCGGCCCACGATTTCGGCTATGACATTGCCCGACGGCATCTGCCCTGCAAAGGTCGGGGTCAGCACCATGCGGACCTCTATATCGCGCCCCCGCGCAGCCATGCGCTCGAGGTTTTCTGCGTCGGGCACCGACAATGCTGCGGCGGGAATAGCCGCCTGCCCATCGGCGAAACCGGTATTACCCGTATGTGCCAGCCGGTGATTGTCCGTACCGATTGACTTCACCAGCACCGCCTTTGCACCCTTGCTCGCCGCAAGCGAAGGTCCAACCCAGCGTGCCGGACCGGCAAAACCGTAGCTTGATCCGTCCTGCGAAGGCTCCATTGCATGCCCGATGTAGGCAATCTTGCCAGCAAGGCTGCCGTCAGCCGCGGCTTGCAAGGCGGCGATATCGGCAAACACCGCAACCGGCGCAGTCAATCCTTCTGGTGGAGTGGCGCCGCTGTTGCCCAGCGCAGTGAGCACAAGCGGCTGAGCATAAGGCGTAACCACCTCGGCGGTTTCAGCACCCCTGATCCAGGTCGGCATCATATATGGTTCGATGCGGACGTTGGCAAAACCTCGCGCACGCAGCCAGGCCACTGCCCAGTCGCGCCCGCGCGCCTCTGCTTCGGTTCCTGCCTGCCGTGGTCCCACCTCGGTGGTAATCCCCTCGACAAAGTTCCAGGCGATTTCATCCTGCGCCAACGCCCTGTCACGCAACATCGCAATGTCGTGGCTGGCTTGAGGTGACATGGCAGGCGCGGCGGCCGATTGCGCCACAGCAGGAGCGCTCGCGGCGGCAATGCTCACAAGGAGCGGCAGAAAAACAGCTTTCATGTCGTCGCTGCTATCGCGCCAGGCGCCCCTTGCCAAGCGTGACCTTCTGCAGCGCGACCTTGCCCTTGCCGCATTTGCGCCCTATTTGGCGCGAAACCCATTTCCCCTTACTGATCACGACCGACAAGGCGAGGACGACGCATGGCCGCCCAATACGCATATGTCATGAAGAACATGACCAAGAGTTTTCCCGGCGCCCAAAAGCCGGTGCTGTCCGATATCAACCTGCAATTCTATCAGGGCGCCAAGATCGGCATCGTCGGGCCAAACGGCGTCGGCAAATCGACGCTGATGAAGATCATGGCCGGTATCGACACCGACTACACCGGCGAAGCCTGGCCGGGCGAATACATCACGGTTGGCTATCTGGCGCAGGAGCCGGAGCTTGATGCGTCCAAGACTGTGCTGGAAAACGTGAAGGACGGTGCGCGCGAAACCGCCGATCTGGTCGATCGGTTCAACGAGATTTCAAACATCATGGCCGATCCGCCCGAAGACGCGGATTTCGACGCGCTAATGGAAGAAATGGGCACGTTGCAGGAAAAGATCGATGCGGTGGACGGCTGGACGCTCGACAACCAGCTTGAAATCGCAATGGAGGCCTTGCGTTGCCCGCCTGGCGACTGGTCGGTGGACAGCCTGTCGGGCGGTGAAAAGCGGCGTGTGGCGCTCACCCGGCTGCTGATCCAGAAACCATCTATCCTGCTGCTCGACGAGCCTACCAACCACCTCGATGCCGAAAGTGTCGAGTGGCTGGAAAACCATCTGAAGGAATATGCAGGCGCCGTGCTGATGATCACGCACGATCGCTATTTCCTTGATAATGTGGTGGAATGGATCCTCGAACTCGACCGGGGCAAGTACTTCCCGTACGAAGGCAATTACTCCACCTATCTGGAGAAAAAGGCCAAGCGGCTGGGACAGGAAGAGCGTGAGGAAAGCGGCCGGCAAAAGGCCCTGAAGGAAGAACTGGACTGGATCCGGCAAAGCCCCAAGGCGCGCCAGACCAAGTCCAAGGCCCGCATCCGCAAGTTCGAGCAACTTCAGGACGCGCAGGCCAACCGTAAACCCGGCAAGGCGCAGATCGTCATCCAGGTACCCGAACGGCTGGGCGGCAAGGTGATCGAAGCCAAAAGTCTGACCAAATCATACGGTGACAAGCTGTTGTTCGAGGATCTGTCCTTCACCCTGCCACCGGGCGGCATCGTGGGCGTGATCGGGCCGAACGGCGCGGGCAAATCCACTTTGTTCAAGATCCTGACCGGCAAGGAAACGCCCGATGACGGCGCGGTGGATATCGGCGACACCGTTCATCTGGGCTTCGTTGACCAGAGCCGCGACCAACTCGATCCTTCGCATAATGTGTGGGAGGAAATCTCGGGCGGTCACGATTACATGCAAGTGAACGGGCACGACACCTCAACCCGCGCCTATGTCGGTGCGTTCAATTTCAAAGGCGCGGACCAGCAGAAGAACGTCGGCAAGCTGTCGGGCGGTGAACGCAACCGCGTGCATATGGCCAAGATGCTGAAGGAAGGTGGCAATGTCCTGCTGCTCGACGAGCCGACCAACGATCTCGATGTCGAGACATTGGGCGCGCTTGAGGACGCGATCGAGAACTTTGCCGGTTGTGCCGTGGTCATCAGCCATGACCGCTTCTTCCTTGACCGGCTGGCGACGCATATCCTGGCATTTGAAGGCGACAGCCATGTCGAGTGGTTCGAAGGCAATTTCGAAAGCTATGAAGAGGACAAGCGCCGGCGGCTTGGTGACGCAGCCGACCGTCCGACCCGGCTTGCCTACAAGAAACTGACGCGCGACTGACGATCTGCGTGCCCTGCCGCATCGTCAGCCTTGACCCTGGCTGACGATGCGGTTCAGGTGCTCGACAGCGATGCCCGTTTATACCATCATTGCATGCAAATCGTGTCTTGCGATATGCAACGGGTGGAGAGCATCGAAATGCCGGACACGAGATACAGAACAATAGCAATGCTGGCCACTTTGGGCAGTGTTCTCATCTTCACGCCGGCGATCGCGCAGTCTTACGACACGCCAAGTCACCGGGCGAGCGTGGGACGCTCACCGGCAGGAACGGCTTTGCCCGAGCGTATCGATGCTCGCCCGTCATCACAACGCGAAAGTGCCCGCCGCCCGCAGCGCCAGGTGATGCAGGATAGTGTGCCAGTGCGCAACTGGCGGCAGGATCGCCCACAGCAACTCAATCAGCGGACATCAAGCCCTTCCGGAACGACGGTCATCGCGCCGCGCGATCGGCCGGCACGCGAGCTTCGGCAGGAACGATCCGATTACAGGCAGCAGCGCCGCGATCAACGCACGCAAACTCGCCAGGAATGGCAGGACAGGCCGGCTTGGCAAAACCGGGGCGATCGGCAGGACCGGCGTGACTGGCAGAACCAGCGTGACTGGCAGGACAGGCGCGAGCCGCGCTCCCAGTGGGGAAACAACTACCGCAACAATGATCATCGGTATGGCACTACAAATCGTTGGCGTCAGGACCGACGCTATGACTGGCAGCGCTACCGGCAGCAAAACAGGCATATTTATCGCCCCGGGCGCTATTACCCGCCTCATCGCGATTACCGCTACCGGCGGCCGTTTATCGGCATCACCATCGGCTCATCCTTTCTGCATCCCCGCTATGCACTGAACGATCCGTGGCGTTACCGGTTGCCGCCGGTGTCTGGTGCATACCGGTGGATCCGCTATTACGACGACGTGCTGCTGGTCAATGCATACAATGGCCGGGTGGTGGATGTTGTGAATGACTTCTTCTGGTAAAAGCGCAAACGCTACGGCCGCGAAGATAATATCGCGGCCGTAGTTCATCACACAAACTATCGCGCGGGGTTGACCACCCTGCGCAGAGCAGCGCATTGCGTAGCGATCTTCTGTCCTGATAGAGCAGCACATGGCCCGGCTTTCGCGCATTGACATGGAAAATCAGCAAGAGATTGCCGCCATGAACCGGCATGTGCTCACGCGCCTGCGTGGAGACGCCAGTGTCCAGCAGCTCGTGAACGAGGAACTGCAGCTGTTCGGCATCGCCGAGTTCTTCTCAATAGAGGAATGCGATCGGCTGCGCACATTTATCGATAAGGTGGCGCGTCCCTCACCTGTCTTCAATGTCGATTTTGGACGCGCGGCACGCACCAGCTACTCGGGCGACATGAACACCGACGACCCGTTCATCAGGATGCTGCACCGGCGGATGGACGATCTGCTCGGAGTCGATGGCTCGTTTGGCGAAACGCTGCAGGGTCAACGCTACGAACCGGGACAGGAGTTCAAGGCGCATCATGACTGGTTTGATGTCAATGAGGATTATTGGCAGGGTGAAGTCGCGGCCGGCGGACAGCGGGCCTGGACGCTGATGGTTTACCTCAACGAGGTCGAGGATGGTGGCGCTACGCATTTCCCGCGCGCGAACATTTCCATTCCGCCGCAGACCGGCACCCTGGTCGCTTGGAACAATGCCCTTGATGACGGCAGTCCCAATGCAGCGACGCTGCATGCCGGAACTCCCGTCAATGCCGGCGTGAAATATGTCGTCACCCGGTGGTACCGCAGCCGCAAATGGTACTGATGCTCAGTCGGTTGATGCCGCCTGTGTCAAGGCATTGTCGATAAGGCGTAAGGTGTTCTGCACGCCGTAAAGCGCTATGAAACTGCCCATGCGCGGGCCTTCCGAGCTTCCGAGCAGCACTTCGTAAAGCATCCGGAACCAGTCGCGCAGGTTGTCAAATCCGAGCTCTGGCCGCTTGCCGATTTCATAAACTGCGGTTTGCAGCGTTTCGGCCGTTACATCTTCATCCATCTTCCGCAATGCTGCGGACAGGGCCTGCAGTGCTACGGCCTCTTGCGCCTCGGGCGGGCGGCGGCTGATCTGGGGCAGCAGAAACGCACGATTGTAGGCAAGCGCACGATCAATAAGGATCTCCAGTTCGGGGTGTTGCTGCGGATCTGCGCCCGGGTGGTAGTTGCGCAGATAAGACCACATCTGATCCGCGTCGGCCTGCACGCCCAATACACTGACCAGATTCAGCAACAGGCCGTAAGTGACAGGCAAGGCATCGCCGGCACCGGGCGTGTCTGCAACATCACCTCGCAGATTTGCCCGCAGGAGATGCCATACGGGGTTGCCAACTTGCTGGTCCGGCGTCTGCTCGCCAAGCTTTTCCCGGAATTGCCAATATTCGTCCACCGCGCGGGGAATAACCCCCATGTGCAGCTGTTTCGCGCGCTTGGGCTCACGATAGATGTAGAAGCCCAAGCTCTCCTCACTGCCATAGGCAAGCCATTCATCGATGGTGAGCCCGTTCCCCCTGGACTTCGAGATCTTTTCGCCCTTCGCGTCGAGAAACAACTCGTAAATGAGCCCTTCGGGCTTGCGACCGCCGAGGACCCTGGCAATCTTGCCGGACTGGGTGCCGCTGTCGGTGAGGTCTTTCCCGTACATTTCGTAATCGACGCCAAGCGTTACCCAGCGCATCGCCCAATCGACCTTCCATTGCAGCTTGGCCTGTCCGCCGAGGATGCACTGCTCGACTGTCTGCCCTTCGTCTGCAAAGCGGATCATGCCTGTCTCGGCATCGAGAACCTCGACCGGCACTTGCAGCACCGCACCGCTTGACGGGCTGATCGGCAGGACTGGCGAATAGGTGGCAGCGCGTTCTGCGCGCAGGGTCGGGATCATGATATCCATGATGGCATCGAAATTACGCAGCACGTTCTTCAGCGCATCGTCGAACTGGCCGCTGTCATAAGCGCTGGATGCCGCGACAAACTCGTAATCGAAGCCGAAACGGTCGAGAAACGAACACAGCATGGCGTTGTTGTGCGCGGCAAAGCTCGCGTGGGTGCCGAACGGATCCGGAATGCGGCTTAGCGGTCTGCCAAGCCAAGCTTCAAGACCGGACGGATCGGGGACATTGTCAGGCACTTTGCGCAGCCCGTCCATGTCATCCGAGAAAGCCACCAGACGTGTGGGATGCCCGTCCGTCAGCGTTTCATACGCACGCCGCACCAGCGTCGTGCGCAATACCTCCTGAAAAGTTCCGATATGCGGCAGACCGCTTGGGCCGTATCCTGTTTCGAAGAGCACAGGGACCAGTTCCCCGTCGGCATCCCGCTTGCCATCGGGAAAACGCTTCAACACCCGGCGGGCCTCTTCGAACGGCCAGGCCTTCGATTGGGCGGCCACGTGCTGGAGCGGTACAGATGCAGGATTCATCTTCAGCTCAATGGCGCGAGCCCGGCGCAATAGCAAGCATGTGCCTATCGGGCAGGAACAGGCACGCACCACCTCGGTCGATCAGCTATTCGTGCAGGAAGAGTGTCGCTACCAACGAGACGGCATCTGCGCATGGCAAAGCGCCTTGGCAAGGACGGCGCGGGACATGTCTTCAAAGCGTCAGGAGCATGTAACGCGCATTACGGCTTCAATTCACCGTTAGGATGCGAGCGGAACTGATCGCAGCGCTGCAATCAAGCGTGCATTACCATGGCGGCAAGCCTCGCGCCTGTCGCCAAAGGGTTCGAGGATTGACAGATCAGAGCCGGGGGCATGGTCACTCCAGAACCTCAGGGCGAGGGATTGTGCATCAGTCATTCGCATCTTGATCTGCGGGCAACAGGGAACGCGCTTGTGCCCAAGCGGCGTGCGCAGATTGTCGGCCTGCCTGGAAAACCTGCCCTGTATCCCATTCGCTGAGTTGTAAGATGACGCTCCCAAATGCGCTGAACATATAATGGACGCATGACACAATCCCGCTGAACGGATTATTCTGGGCGATCGGCCTCACGTCGTTTCAGCACAAGCGGCTCCTTGAAGGTGTTCGTCACGTAAGGGAAAGGAATTTCGATCTGGGCATCGTCCAACGCCCGCTTGATCGCACGCACGATGCTGTCGCGTGTCGCACGCATGTCCCGTGCCGGTGATGCGGTCCACCAGCGAACAAGGAAATCCACCGAACTTGAATTGAACTCCTGCGCAAAGACATCGATCGCCCGATCCTGAGTGACATCGTCAATGGATCTGACTGCCGCTGCTATTATGCTTGCGGCATGGTCAAGGTCGGTATCGTAGGAAACCCCTACGACGATCTCGTCGCGCCGAACCACATCGTCGGTCAGGATCCGCACCGGGTTCTTGAACAGCATGGCGTTGGGCATGATCGTCAGCTCGTTCGAGAGCTGACGGATATGCGTTTCGCGCAAGGTGATGTTCTCAACCTTGCCGATCACCCCCTCCACTTCGATGAGATCGCCCATACGCATCTTTTCACGCAACATGATCAGCACGCCGGCAAGGAAGTTCTCAAACACATCCTGAAATGCAAAGCCGATCGCAAGCGCGCCAATGCCAAGCCCTGCGATCAGATTGGCAGGGTTGAGCCCAGGCAGGATAATGGTTGCTGCGATCATGACCCCGGCAATCCATATGCCCAGCTTCACCAGGGTTTCGATGAGCTTGCGCAGGCTCGGCCGCAAGGTGGTGCTGCCCGTGATCCAGTCAACGATGCGAATGGCAGAGCGCGCGATCAACCAGGTGATGATCAACACGACGATGGCTATTGCAAGGCTGGGCAAGGTGGCAATTGCCGCGCGCAGCATGGATTGCGTCTGTTCCTGCAAAGTCTGCATGTAGTTCAATTGCGCTGTCCCGTGATCCAGATGATGGCATCTGTTCCTGACCGCAGCAGACGCGCTTGGCAACCGGCAGCTTGAACAGGATGGAAAGGATCTACGCTGCCTGCGCCGCCGCAAGATGGCCCGGTCGCTAGTTTCAGGCTTCTGCGACCCACTCCTTTCGCAAATATCTGCCGGCCAGTGCCATCAAGGTGCCTGCCAGCAGGTAAAGCGTCAGCGAATACAACATGGAGTACCGCAGCGCCTCATCTGCGTACACCGGAGTTAACAAAGTGGACAGGGCGCCAAGCGCATAGATGCCACCGCCCAACCCGAGCAGATTGTTGATGAGCAGGAACAGCGCCGATGCAGTCGCCCGTTCCGGCGGAGGAACCAGATGTTGCACTGCAGTGAGCACAGGCCCGAGCCAGATATAGGCAAGCGCCTGTGGCAGCAGGAACATGGCAAACGCGAAACCAACATTGTCGCTGGCAATGCCAAGCGCGAACAGCGGCACGCCTGTCACATAGGCAATCGCCGGCAACCAGCCATACCAGGCCCGATCGCGCGTGCCCAGCCTGTCACCGAGCCATCCGCCGGCCAGAACCCCCGCAACCCCGCCAAGCAACAGTACCGCACCAAAGAACTGGGACGTCTCGACCAGCGACAGGTCGAAGCTTCGCTGCAGCAGGCTGGGCAACCAGAAGGCGATCCCATACCCGAGCATCGACCCGCTGGCTGCTCCAAGCGACAGCAACCAGAACGAAGGCTTGTGCGCCAGCGTTCCTGCCACCTGGCGCAAACTGCGCCCATTTGTCTCCTGTGTGACAGCAGCAGGCCTGGGCAAGTCCTTCACCAGAAGCTTGAAGAACGGAGCAATCACTATGCCGCAGATCCCGACCGCGAAAAACGCCAGCCGCCAGTCCAGCATCGCGGCGATGTAGCCGCCTGCCAGCACGCCGGCGGCAGAGCCGACCGGAATACCCAGCGAATAGATGGACAATGCGAATGCCCGCTGCCCGGAAGGAAAGTAGTCACCGATGATGGCATAGGAAGGCGCCACCCCACCGGCCTCGCCAACACCAACGCCAAGCCGCGCAAGGAATATCTGCCAGAAGGAACCGGCCAGACCGCACAGGGCGGTAAAGCCGCTCCACACCACAAGGCTGACGGTTATGACCCAGCTTCGGCTGGTTCGATCGGCAAGCCATGCAAGCGGCACCGCCAGCGTGGAATAGAGAATGGCGAAGGAGACGCCGCCCAGCAGCCCCATCTGTGCATCATCGAGGCCAAGTTCGGCCTGAACCGGCGCTGCGAGGATCGACAGGATCTGCCGATCAAGAAAATTGAAAATATAAACCAGCAACAGCATTGCCAGCACGACGCCGCGACGGCCTGCCACCTGTGGCGCGGGTCCGAGCGAAGCAGGCGCGGCAGCGCTCATCCGGCATGCCTTTGCAGGAAGGACCCGATGGCAGCCCGTGCCGCCGCTTCATCCAGCATGGGTGCATGGCCGACACCCGCGATCTCGACTGCTCGGAACGGTCCGGAATGCCGCTGCGCCATTGTGGCGACCGTCTGTGCTGACAACAGATCACTCAACGCGCCCCGCAGTGCCAGGATGGGCAGCGGGTCCAGCGCATCCCACAGCGGCCACAGATCGGCAGGCACAAGCCCAGCGCCGTGCTCATCGTCACCGCCGTCACTCTCCTGCTCCTGTCCGGCAATTGCAGGGTCATAGGCAAAGCGGATCTGTCCTGACGCAGTTCTCGTGCATGTGCGATGTGCGAACGCGAGCCAGTCTGCATCCCCCCATGAAGGGAATGCGTCGCCGTTGATCTCGGCACAGGCCTGTGCAGCCTCCCCCCAGGAACCAAAGGTACCGACAGGCCCGACATAGCCACGGATGCGATCAAGCCCCTCCTGCTCCACCTGCGGGCCGATATCGTTGAGCACGATGCACGACACCATCGCCGGTGCCGTGGTGCCCATCATCATGGCCATCAATCCGCCCATGGATGTTCCGATCAAGCCAGCCCTGCCGATATCGAGCTTTCCCATCAGCGCGAACATGTCCGATGCATAAACATCGAGCCGGTAGTTGGCAGGATCGGGATCGGGATCAGACAGCCCCCGCCCTCGCTGATCCGGCACAATCAGGCGGAACCTCTCATCCAGATGGCTGATGAGCGGCTCGAAATCCGCACTGTTGCGTGTCAGCCCGTGCATCAGCAGCAGCGTCGGGCCGTCGGCCGGATAATCGCGGGCGAACAGTTGGAGCCGGTCATCTGCGCTTTTGTAGCGGACGGGGATCCATTCACGCACAGCACGTCTCCTGCAGAGCCCGCTGCGGCTCAGAAATTGACCGTGGCCGATACGAACACCTGCCGCGGATTGCCGTAGAAGGCTGTCAATGTGCCTTCCTTGCCAAGCGTCGGAATGACCTGTCCGTTATTAAGCGCAAGATCGCCGGTGATCGGATCGGCAGCGACAAAAGTGTAACCCGAAGTCTTGTAACGCTTGTCCAGGAGGTTCTTGCCATGAAGGCCGATGCTGAACCGGTCACCTGGCGCGGTATAGACGATGTTGGCATCGAACAGGGCATAGCCGTCCTGGTCGAAGAACGGGTTGGGAATCTCGAACTGATAGGTTTTCGACCGGTACGATCCTGTGCCCGACACTGCCAACTCCCCGTCACCAAGATCGGTGGAGTAGGACAATGTCGCGCTGCCGGTAAATTCAGGCGTGTTCTGCACTTGCCTGAAATCGGCTACGTCCGTTGGTCCCAGACCTGCGATATTGGTGATGTACTCCTTGTATTTGGCATCGATGTAGCCCCCCGACAGCGCCAGGTTCATCCGGTCACCACCTGTCAGCAGATCGCGGGCCAAACGGGCATTGGCTTCGACCTCAACTCCCTGGAACCGGGCCTTGCCCGCATTAGAGACAACACCGCAGAACGTCGGGATGCCATTTGCGACGCAGGCGACGGAGCCTGGAATCTGCACGTCTGTATAATCCATGCGGAACGCGGCCAGTGCGACATACAGATCACCGTTGAGCAAATTGCCCTTGTAGCCGATCTCGTAGCTTTCCACCGTTTCAGGATCGAAGCTCAGAAAGTCGGAGATTTCCGCGTCGGACAGGAGGCTATTGCCATCGAGATCGGGCGCATTTACTCCGACACCGCGCGGATCGAAACCGCCGCCCTTGAAACCCTTGGAATAGCTTGCATACAGATTGTGATCGATCGTTGGCTGGAAGCTCAAGGATGCCCGCGGCGTGAATTTCCTGTAATCTTCCTTGCCATTGAAATTGGTCAGCGGACTTCCGAATGGAACGCCGGCTCCGCCAAACACGGGTGAGCCGCCGCCCAGGTAATTCTGGCGCAAGATGCTGCCGGTCCGCTCGTCCCAGGTATAACGCCCGCCAACCGACAGGCTGAATTGCTCGGTAAGATCGAACGTGAAGTCGCCAAATACAGCGTAGGTTTCGGTGTCCACATTCGCTTCTGTAAAGCCGGTCAGCCCGGCAAGGGTTGTAAACAGGCGAACGTCGAACTGTGTATCGGCCTTTGCATCGAGATAGTAAAACCCAATCAAGCCCTGCAGCGCGCCGCCGTCGTCATAAAGCAGCTGCACTTCCTGACTCAGCTGCTCGTTGCGGTAAAACGCAGGCACATCGACATCGACCGCAGGCAATGCGTCGAAATCAATGGGAGAAGCGCTGTCATCCTGGCGCCACGCGCTGATCGAGCGCAGCGTCAATCCTGCGCCAAGGTCGGCACTGACGTTCATCGACAGCCCATAGGCTTCGACTTCCTGCGCAGGATCGATCAATCCGCCGCGCGTGTCATAAACGTCGCTGAGCACAGGCGCATTGGAAAGCTGCCCGACGACCAGGCGATGGCCGCCGCGTGGATTGCTCTTGTCCTTGGTGTAATCGCCTGTCAGCCGGATCAGCACCGGCTCGCCATATCCGCCAAGCTCTACACTTGCGCGTCCCGCCCAGATATCCTTGTCGTAATTATCAAGACCGGTGGTCAGGTTCTCCCCAAACCCGTCGCGCGTCAATCGTGCCACCGAACCGCCCACCCGCACGATGTCGTTCAAAGGTGCCGACGCAGTGACGATGCCGTCGATCTGATTATAGCTGCCGTATGCCGCCCGCGCCTTCAGGGAGAATTCCTGCGGCAGCTGACGGGTCACGTATTTGACTGCACCACCAATGGTATTGCGGCCATAAAGCGTACCCTGAGGACCGCGGAGCACCTCGATCCGCTCAACTTCGTAAATATCCAGCACCGCTGCCTGTGGACGGTTGAGATAGACATCGTCGAGATAGATGCCGACACCCTGCTCAAACCCCGAGACAGGATCCTGCTGGCCCACGCCGCGAATGAAGGCAGTGAGAGTGGAATTGGTGCCACGTGACGCCTCGAGCGTCGTGTTGGGTGTGGTTTGCGCGATATCGGTGACATCGGTCGCTCCGCGTTGCAGCAATTGTTCCCCGCTGTAAGCAGTGACCGCAATCGGCACGTCGACCAGCCGCTCCTCGCGCCGCCGAGCAGTCACGATGATCGCACCCTCATCCTGAAATTCCTGGGCAGCATCCGCGCTGTTGGCGTCGGCGGCAATTTCCTGCGCCATGACCGGATTGGCAGCTCCACCCGCGAGGACTACCAGTCCGCTCATGCCTGTTGCCAGCACGATCATCTTTTTCATCATCAACTCCCCCGCAAACCATATTATCCCTGTTCGGGGTTAGTGAAAGGTGAACCGGTTTTCAACATTTAAGTTTGCCACAGCTCCCTTGCGAGATTAGCGGCAGATTGCATGGCAGTTTCCTCATCCTCTCCTAGGGACAGCACCCCTCGTGAGCCTCGCACGGAGCGCGGGCGCAGGACCTTGCGCAAACTTCTCGATGCTGCGGCAGCGGAATTCGGCGAGCGCGGTTTCCATGATGCATCCATCAGCGATATCACGCGCCGCGCAGGCATCGCGCTTGGCAGTTTTTACACGTACTTCGATTCCAAGAACGCTATTTTCAAGGCGCTGGTCAGCGACCTTAGCGCCCAGGTGCGCTCACGCAGCGCCAACAGTGTTGCAAGGGTTACCGGCGCGCTGGCAGTGGAGGAAGCCGCACTCGCGGGCTTTCTTGCTTTCTCGCGCGAGCAAAAGGAGATCTACCGGATTATCGATGAGGCAGAATTTGTCGATCCCGCCAGCTACCGTGAACATTACGAAAGCACCGCTGCCCGCATCCTTCAGCGGCTGCGCGCCGGAATGGAAACAGGTGAACTGCGTGCGGGGCTTGATGAAGACCATGCCTGGGCGATCATGGGAATGAATGTCTTTCTGGGCCTGCGATATGCAATCTGGGACGATGAGGCGCCAATCGAGAAAATAGCCAGGACAGCGAACGGGATCCTGCGCGATGGCATTGCCTGCAGCCACGGCCCGGATCAACGCCAGCCGCAATGACGCGGCTTATGGCTCCAGAATTTTCTTCAGGACGTTCAGCGCAGATGCCTTGATCTGGTGTACGCGCGGCACGCTCACTTCCAGTATGGCGGCAATCTCGGCAAGGTTCATCTCCTCGATGAAGTAAAGCTGCAGGACAAGCTGCTGCCGCTCCGCCAGGGTGGAGATTGCCCGGGTCAATAGCTGCCCGTCCTGATCCTGGCTGAGCAGTGTGAACGCATCCGGCGCGTCATCGGCAAAACCGGGCGCATGATCGTCGTAGCCATCGTCGAGCGACGTGATGTGTACAGGCTGGCTGTGCTGATCCGCGAGCACCGAGACATCGATGCAGAGCCGTTCGGCAACTTCGGTCTGGACCGGCTCGCGCCCCAGTTCCTGTCGCAGCTGATCTCGCGCATCCTGCTGCAGCCGATGCCGCCGGCGACCATTGCGTGATCCAGGCAACGTCCTGCGCACAAGATCGAACATCGCGCCACGCACGCGGATCTTGGCATAGGCGGCAAACCCGTCTTCCGTATCGCCGGTATGCCGCCTTGCACATTCCGTCAGCACGACCAGTCCAGCCTGCACCAGATCCTCGACCTCGAGCCCGTCACGACCGCCGCCATGGATGTGCCACGCCGCCTTGTGGACCATCGGCAGGAAGCGGCGGATACGATCTTCTGCCTTGTCCCGGCAGTTGTAACCGGCAACAGCAAGAAAAGCGGAATGGTTGTGCTTCATGCAGCAAGCTCCGTAGAGGGTTCGGGCGTGGCCAGCATCGTCGATGCGCCGCCGCCGCTGGCGCCGCCGATTACCGAAATAACTTCGATCGGCTGCGTCGCCGGCAGTTCAGGAAGGGAGAGCACCAAGCAGTCGGAGCCGCGTTGCCGCAACAACGCAGCAATTACCCGTCGAGCGGGCGGCTGCACGATCATCGCCAGCGGACGTCCTTCCCCCAATCCTGCTGCAATGGCACTCACGCTGTCGGCGATGCGTGCTGCAAGATCAGGCTCGATGAGGGGCTGTCCTGTTGCCGGATCGCGCAAACCCTGCAGGATGGAACTTTCCAGCTGCGCATCAAGCGTTACAACCGGCAGCCGATTGCCTGCCGGACACACCTGGTCCACAAGCCAGCCGCCCAGATCAATCCTGATGCAGTCAACCAGCGCTTCGAACTGCTGCGTATGCTGCAGAGCCAGCACGATGCTCGAGAAGATCGGCAGGGGATGCGCCAGGCTGATCCCGTCGGCAAGCAGAGCCCGAAGCAGGCGGGTCATCGCCGCCAGCGAAAGCGGGTCGGGGTGAATTGCATCAATCAGGCCCGGCGACCGCTCCTTGACAGCGTCGAGCAACTCACGGACCTCCTCGGTGCCGAGCAGCGTTTCGGGACGGCGCAGCAGCAATTGATTGAGATGGGTTGCAATAACGGTTGCAGGATCCACGGTCAGGAAACCTTCGGCAATGGCAAGGTCGCGCTCGCCTGCATCTATCCACAAGGCAGGGCAGTCAAAGCTGGGGTCGCGGGTCGCCTCCCCCTCGAGGAGATGGCCATCGCGTACGTCGCCCACGTCTATTGCCAGGACACGGTCTGCCCGTATTGTCCCGCGTCCCTGTTCTACTCCGCCAAGCAGCACACGGTAGGCCGCAGCATCAAGCTCGGCAGAGTCCCGAACGCGAAACTGCGAGACAATGAAGCCAAATGCCTGCGACAGCTGCTTGCGCACGCCGGTGATGCGCGCGACCAGCGCCGCGCCTCGGTTGGCGTCGACGAGATGCACCAGGCCATAGCCAAGCTCGATAGTAACCAGCGTCTGGTCACTGACGTCCTGGATGGCGATCGCGTGCGGGGATGGTGCTTGTGCCGGTTCGGACACTTCGGCAGGGCGCAGGGCACGTTTGCGCAGCGCAAGCGTCACCCACAACGCAAGGGCAGCAGCAGGCAGGAATATGCTTTGCGGCATGGCGGGGATCATGCCGAGTGCGCCAAGCACCACGGCCACGGGCATCCAGCTGCGTGGATCGGCGAACTGACCCCCAATGTGCCCGGCCAGATCGCTTTTGTCGGCGACCCGCGTGACGATGACGGCAGCGGCTATGGAAAGCAGCAAAGCAGGCACCTGCGCCACCAGCGCATCGCCCACGGCCAGTGTGATGTATGTCTGCGCCGCCTCACCTGCACTCAGTCCATGGCTGATCATGCCAAGGCAGAACCCTGCAATGATGTTTACGCCAAGGATCAGCAGGGCGGCGATTGCGTCGCCTTTCACGAACTTGGAAGCGCCATCCATCGCGCCATAAAAATCAGCTTCGGTAGCGACCTCGGCCCGTTTTGCCTTGGCTTCTTCTGCTGTCATCAGTCCGGCAGCGATGTCGCTGTCGATGGCCATCTGCTTGCCCGGCAGAGCGTCGAGCGTAAACCGGGCGCTGACCTCGGAGACACGCCCTGCACCCTTGGTAATCACCACCATGTTGATGATAAGCAGGATAACGAAAACAAACAGCCCGACAGCAAAGTTGCCGGCGACAAGAAACTGCCCGAAGCTTTCGATGACCTGCCCGGCCGCTCCGCTGCCCTCATGGCCTTTCACCAGCACGATCCGCGTTGACGCCACATTGAGCGCAAGACGCAGAAGCGTTGCAAACAGGAGGACAGATGGAAACGAGGAAAAATCAAGCGGCCGACGCGCGTTCATCGCTGCCATCAATATCGCCACCGACAAGGCTATGTTGAGCACGAAGAACAGATCAAGCATCACCACCGGAATTGGCAGCACCATCAGGACAATCAGCGCCAGAATGCCGACCGGCAACGCCAGCGCGGCCGGTGACAGGCCAGCCAGGGGCGACACCGCGCTTTTGTCAGGCGTTGGCTGAGGCACGTTCATATGCCGAATGCCTGCAATTTAGCGTATGCGGTACGCACATGGCGCGGTCCGCCCTGCCCTGCGCCGCCGAGCGCAAACTGGCGGTGAAGCGTTTCGGCCATGGTGAGCGGTCTTGCAGGAGCAGCGCCGGTCGGCTGCGCTGCCGGCGAAAGACCATGGTTCTGTATGGAATAGCCCAAGGCCTGCGTGCCCGGCCCATAGCCGGCATGCTCCGCTGCCGCTGCGGCAAAGCGCAATGGCGCAGTCTGCAACGATCCTGCCGGTATTTGATCGCTTTCCATTGCCGTGCTCATCTTGTCGCGCAGCAGGGCCATGACTTCACCCAAGGATCGGCCATTGCCAGCTGGATGGAAGAAAATCCCCCGGTTGGCAGCAGCCGGCGCTGGCAGCAGCGACACTGCGGACTGGGTCGGATCCTGCGACATGGCAGTGAGAAAGCGGGTCGCCCCACCAGCCCCGAGAAAATGCGCCAGATAAAGTTCTGCCGCGTCCGGCTCCCTGCCCAGAACGGGCGAAAGCGCAGCTCGATTGTCGTTGGCCAATGCCCCTGCCAGCAAAGCGGAGGCTTGCGGATCGTGCCGCAACGCCATGATCTCGTTCCGCAGGACAGGATCGGATATGACATGACGTCCGTCGCGGTGCTCCACAGCCGCCGCTGCATGACCAAGGCCGAGCGCAGCGCCATGGCGGTCCAGTGTTGCAAGCCACGTGGTGTCGATGAATTGATACAGCCCTGCCGCGCTTGAACTGCGCGCCCGTGCGGCAGGATCAAGGCTTGATTCCAGCTTCGCCTGTGCCAGCAGGTAGTTGAAGTCTACCCCGGTGCGTTGCGCGGCATTGGCGATGGCCACCCGACTGCGATCAAGCGAGGACAGCCCGCGTGAGCTGATGTGCGATGGCTGCGCCGGCGTGGGTCGCGCCTGTCCATCAGGGGAAAGCGAATTGCTCAAGTGAAGATCCCGTTTTGCTACGGGAGGCATGAAGCAAGGACCGTGCCAAATCGCTTTTTCGTACGACGGCTTCCGGTCAGTCCGCTTCCTTTACATGGAAAATCTACGGGTAATCATTGCAAGTCACCCGGCGAGGGCTGGCAGTCGGGCATAATCGGTACGCGGCCGATATAATCCGGCAGCACCTGTCATGACTTCCAACCGTGCCGCGACATTGGCGGCAAGAATATTGCGTATCCGCCGATTGACCTCGTTGATCTGACGGGCGGATTGAACCAGGCCAACGCACTCCGCGTCCAGCTGATTGCTGGCGGCACCCAGCTCGTCAAGCCTAGTGCACAGATCCTGCTTCGATTGGGTCGCAGCGACCAGACCTTCAAGATCAAGAGCGGCAAGCGCTTGCCGCTCGTCGTGGAGAACGGCAATCATCTGCCGCAACCGATCGCAGAGCGAGGCGTTGCCTGTCAAATGCTCAGCTCCTGGTGTCACTCTGCATTGCCCAGCATCAGACGGGCGGCGATCATCGCATCGGCAATTTTGGCAGGAACAAGCGGGTAGGTGCCTTCGCGCAACGCGTCGCGGATCTGCTGAACCCGCTCCGCGTTGACTGGTGCTTGGGCAGACAGAAGTCCGGCAGTCGTTTCCACCCTGAGTCCGGGGTCGGCACGGGTCACAGCAGCGGTTGATTTGCTGTCCGGAACGCTGATCGCAGTGCCATCACGCCGGTCGATGGCACGGATCGGGGTAGCACCGGCTATGCCTGTTATATCCACACGTCCCATCACATTACTCCTCGCAGAACATTTACCTTTGTATTTCAGGACGACTGGCAGCGAAAATTGTTAAGCTTGAAAATCAGCCTGCCGGAATGATGGCTAGGCCCGGTTGCTCCACCATAGCCCGCACCGGCTCTTTTGCGCCCGTGGCACGCACACGGATCCAGTCACCCTTGGCGCCGGCGTCCATGGCCTCCCCCGTTTGGGTAACGGTAAAGCCGCGGCCATGGACGGCAACAGTAACCCTGTCTCCACGACCAATCAGCTTGGTGGTGGCGGCACTTGCCGCCTCGTCTGGCGTGATTGCGACAAAAATGCGCCAGCCTTGACTGTCGCCGCATTCCACCTTGACGGTATCGCGTGACGAGCCATGCCAGGCAAGGACAAGCTGTGTGCTGCACGGCTTCAACCTCAGCCGCCGGTCGACCTGCTGCCGCGCCCCTCCGGCATGCCCGATGCCTGCGCCGGTAAACTGCGCTACGGCAGCATCGACTTCGACAAGATCGGCATAGGGTCGGGTTTGCGCCTGAGCGATGCTGCTGCCCGCTGAAGCCAGCACAAGCGAACAGAAGATGGCGTATGTTGCAATGCTGTAGGTCATTTGCGCTCCGCTTGCCGATGGCCTGCCCATGTGCAGCCCGGTTCTGGAGCGTGAGCGATGCATGAACTGTGCCATTCAATCGCTGTTTGCAGTTCGCCCCTCTTGCGGGCGTTCGAAACTGGTGACGGCAACAATGCCGGACGGCGAGCCGGGTTCGAGCGATATCTTCATGTCGATGCCGTATTGCTCGGCTTCCTCTGCCAAAACAGCTGCGCGGCTGATAGCTGCTGCCAGTCCCGCACGAGGATACCGCACTACAAGGGTCAGCATCTCGCGATTGTCCGGATTGCGATCCTGCAACCAGCGGGTAAGCGCCCCCGAAGCGCCGTCATCGCGCCAGATCGCGGTCGCATTGCTCTGTGCGTGCGAGAAGGTTTGCTCCACCTTTGCAAGACCCCTCTCAGCGTTGTCTGCATCGATGGCGAGGGCGGCACTGGTCAGGATGAAGAGGATGAGCGCCAGATCCGCCAGAATGACCTGCCAAGCCAGCGGCTTGCCCGCCCGCACTGAAGTAAGGCGATGTGAGCGCTGGAGCGCAACCAGTCCGGCTGACCCTGCCGGGTTCATTTTTGTCGCTGTCATGCAACCACCTTGTCCACGGGCCGGCGTGTTGCCGCTTCTGGTGGCACAGTCTGCACAGGCGGGCACTCATCAGCCAGTTGTTCTGCCACCCAGGCAATCAGCCGCTCCCTTTTTTCCTCCTCCATCCAGCTTCGCCGTTCCAGCAGCCCCGCAATCGGCATGATGACAAGATGTGCTAGCAGCAAACCGTACAGCGTGGTTACCACCGCCATTGCCACCGAGCTCATCAACGCAGCGGGGGCAACCCCGTCCCCGGCAAGCTGCGACAGCGACAGGAGCGTTCCGGCAAGCCCGAAGATCGGCGCAAGATCGCCAGCCTGCTCCAGAAAATGTACTGCCTTTGCACTGCGCGCATCGCGCAGATCCTTGTGTCGGGCATGCACGTCGGCCAGCGCAGACACGGAGCGCCTGCGGATCAGCGCGCCCATTGCGTCACCCATTTCTGCATCGTCGAAGATTCCGGACGACGCACGATAGATGCCGTAACGGCGCAGATCGGATACGGCATGCGCAATCTGCGCGCGCGTTCCATCATAGCACAGGCCGGGCCGGCAAAGCGCCCACAGCGCACTCGCTACCGCGCGGATCTCACCTCGTCCGCTGCGCAGCATTGTTGCGAGAAATGTCCCTCCCGCCACGACCAGCGCGGCCGCCGGGTTGATCAACGCTGCTACATCCATTCGCCCGGCGCCTCCCTCTTGCCGCTTCAGAACGGCAGGTGGCAGTCATTTTTCAGCAGCGGCAGAATTTTGCCGCCAGCGGCGCGCATTTGCCGGACACCGTGACAGGACTCTCTATCGTGATGCCTCTGCCGAACTGGCACGGCTCTTGCTTACTGATCGTTGACGCGGATCGGCCCGCAATCATCACGGAAGATTTTTCTATGTCAGAAACCCTGTTCGGCATCCACGGCGCAGCGCTGGAATTGCGATCCCAGCGGCTCGGCATGCTGACTGCCAATATCGCCAATGCAGCTACGCCCGGTTACAAGGCGCGTGACGTCGACTTTGCCGCTGCACTTGCTGCACGTTCAAGCGGCGCCGATGCGAGCAGCGCGGTCGCAGGTGCCACCCGGTTCCGCATTCCGGTCATGCCCTCGCTCGACGGCAATACGGTGGAACTTGCCAATGAACAGATGGCGTTTGCACAAAACGCCGTCGCCTATTCGGCCACGCTGTCGTTTGTCGAAGGACGCGTCAACAGCATCACCCGCGCGCTGAAAGGTGAATGATCATGGCGCAAGACAGTCTTTCGCTGTTCGCCGTAGCGCAACGCGGCATGTCGGCCCAGCTCGTGCGCATGAACGCGGCTGCATCCAACCTTGCAAATGCCGGAGCGGTCGCAGGAACAGAAGCGGAAGCCTATCGCCCCTTGCGGCCCGTCTTTTCCGAACAGCTGGATCGAGCAAGCGGCCTTTCCACGGTGCGGGTCGATGGGGTGTACCGCTCCGATGCTGCGCCCGTCCGGCGTCATGATCCTGCTCACCCGCTCGCAGATGAGAACGGCGATGTGTGGGATAGCAGCGTCGATGAAACGGCCGAGATGGTCGAGATCATGGAAAGCAGCCGGCAATACCAGAACCTTGTCGAGGCAATGAACACCGCCAAGCAATTGATGCTCGAAACCATGAGGATGAAATGACTGTAACTTCTGCAACTCAGACCATTGCGGCCCGCAATGACCGGACCGCGCAAACAGCGTCAAATGCTGCATCTTCGACATTGGGCCAGAAGGATTTCCTGCGCCTGATGATGACGCAGCTGCAACAGCAGGATCCACTTGAACCCATGGATAACAAGGACATGCTTGCGCAGATGGCACAGTTTTCCAGCCTCGCCGGAGTCGCGGAAACGAACGACCGGCTCGCCGACATAACAGCTCGTCTCGATGCCCTCGCTGCCAGTCAGGCCGGATCGAAAACCATCTTGAACCACGGAGATTAAGCCATGTCCTTTTACACCTCGCTCAGTGGGCTGAAAAACGCCCAGACCGATCTTGGCACCATTGCGCACAATATCGCGAATGCAGAGACCAACGGCTTCAAGAAAAGCGATACGCAATTTGCCGATCTGGTGGCAGGCGGCAGTATGACCGACCCACGTCTCGTAAAAGGGATCGGCGCGACCGTCACATCCATCACACAGAACTTTGGCCTCGGCGCCATAGAGCAGACCAGCATCGCAACCGACCTTGCCATCAACGGCGATGGCTTCTTTGCCATGCGGAATGCGGAAAGCGGAAACACCAGCTACACACGCAACGGCAATCTCATGCTCGATGGCGCTGGTTTCCTGAACGATGGCTCCAACAATCGGCTGCAGATGTTTGCCACTGATGCTGCGGGTGTCATTACCAGCCCAGGCACCACCATCGACGCGCTGATCCCGCCACTTAACGGCGCAGGAGAGGAAATGGCCGGAGTTGCCATTGGCAAGGATGGACGCATCTCGGCGACCTACGCTGACGGATCGATCGAAATTGTCGGCCGCGTTGCTTTGGCAAGCTTTGTCGCGCCAACTGGTCTGCGCCAGCTTGGCTCGCAAAAATGGGAATCAACCGGCATTTCGGGCGCCGCCACGCTCGGTGCGCCGGGAGTGGGCCGGTATGGCGGGCTCTTGTCCGGTGCACTTGAACGCTCGAACGTCGATCTTGCCGAAGAGATGGTCAGCCTGATCACGGCGCAACGCAATTTTCAGGCCAACGCCAAGGCAATCGACACCGCTACCCAGCTTTCGCAAACCATCATCAATCTGAGATCCTGACGTGGATCGGATGATCTATACCGCGCTGACTGGAATGGATGCGGCAATGGTGCGGCAACGCACCATCGCTTCCAATCTCGCCAATGCGCAAACGCCCGGCTTTCGAGCCGAAACCTTTGCCGTGCAAACCCTCACGCTGAAAGGTCCCGCGCTGGAGACACGCGCCCAGTCACAGGGATCTGTACGCGGGGCGGACATGGCCGGCGGCAAGATCGTCAGTACCGGGCAGCCGCTCGACATCGCCCTTTCCGGCGAAGCGCTTCTCGCGCTGCAGGCCACCGACGGAAGCGAGGTTTATTCGCGCCGCGGTGACCTCACAGTCGGAGCCGGCGGCGTACTGGAAAATGGAGACAGACTGCCCGTCATGGGAATGGCCGGTCCCATCACGGTGCCGCCCAACCGCAGCATTACCATTGCCAGTGATGGTGCGATCATGTCCAGCGACCCGGCGGAGCCCCAGGCTCCGGCGCAGGAAATTGGCCGCATCAAACTGGCCAGTGCAGCCGGTAGCCGTATCGAAAAAGATCTCGACGGTTTTCTGCGCGTCGTTGGCGGTGGCGTCCTGCCTGCCGATCCGACAGCGCAGCTGACCACCGGAATGCTCGAACAATCGAACGTCGACAGCGCACAGGTGCTGGTGGACATGATCGAAGCACAACGCAGTTTCGATCGCCGTGCGAAACTGTTCACCACAGCGGGGGAACTGGATCAGGCCAGCGCCCGCCTCATGTCGCTGCGCTGATCGCAACCAATTACGTCGAAGGAGTTCATCATGCCTGTTTCTGCACTGCATGTCGCCCGCACCGGGCTTGAAGCACAAGACGCCCGCATGCGCGTCATTGCCAACAATCTTGCCAACATCGGCACCACCGGGTTCAAACGCGACCGGGCCAATTTCGCCACGCTTGCCTATCAGGACGCGCGGGTCGCAGGTCAGCGATCGACCAATGAAACGGCCTACGCAATCGGTCTAAATCTTGGCACCGGTGTGGCCGTTCAGGGTACGAGCCGGATCGAGACGCAGGGAACGCTTAACACTACGGGAAACGTCTTCGATCTGGCGCTGGACGGAAACGGCTATTTCGAGGTCGAAATGCCCGACGGCACCACCGCCTATACCCGTGCGGGCAATTTCACATTGTCGGCTGAAGGCCAGCTGGTCACCGCGCAGGGCTTTGCCGTTCAGCCCGCAATCCAGGTACCCGAAGGCGCGCAATCAATCACTGTTGCACCCGATGGTTCGGTATCTGCGGTGCTGGCCGGTGAAGCAGATCCGGTGGAGATCGGACAATTGACGGTCACAAGCTTTACCAACCCCGCCGGACTGCAAGCCATGGGTGACAACTTCCTGCGCGCGACAGGCGCCAGCGGTGACGCCGAACAAGGTGTTGCCGGCGAAAATGGGCGCGGCAACATCCGGCAGGGCATGCTGGAGGCGTCGAACGTGAATGTCGTGGAGGAGCTGGTTGAAATGATTGAGGCACAGCGGGCCTATGAAATCAATTCCAAGATGGTGAGCGCAGTGGACGAGATGCTCCGCAACGCGAACCAGACACTGTGATGGCCGGCGCGCGGCACCTTTGGCTGGCGGCAGCGGCGATGACGGTAGCGTCTTGCACAGCCACCGGTCCGCAGCCGGGCTTTCGCCCTGCCCTTCCTCCACCACCGCCGGCCTATGCTCCGCAGGATGGAGCGATCTTCCAGCCCGCCAACGGCTACGCTGGCCTGTATTCAGGCCTGCGCGCTCGACAAGTGGGCGATGTGTTGACCGTGATCCTTGTCGAAACCATCGACACCAGCAAAAGCGCAACTGCCCGCACAGACAGGCAGGGCAGTGTGTCAATCTCACCGCCAACTTCAGGTCCGCTAGACTTCCTTAACCCCGAAGCCCTTAAAGCAGCAGCAGAAGGGTCGTTCAGAGGTAGAGGCAATGCAGGTCAGCAATCCACCCTCACCGGGGCAATCGCAGTGACAATCGCGGAAGTAAGACCAAACGGCACGGCGCTGGTTACAGGAGAGCGGCAGATGGTCCTGAGCCAAGGGAGCGAATGGGTACAGTTTTCCGGCATCATACGGCTGGCTGACATCGATTTCGACAATCGCATACTCTCCACATCGGTTGCGGACGCACACATCGTCTACGCCGGCGAGGGAGCGATACAGCAGGCAAGCCGGCCCGGGTGGCTTTCGCGTTTCTTCGGTCTCGTCAGCCCATTTTGAAAGAAGATGCTCATGTTGCGCACCTTGTGCCTTGCCATTCTTGCCTGTGTGACTCTGATGCCTGCTCCCGCCATGGCCGAACGGTTGCGCGATCTGGGAGCATTTCAGGGGGTGCGTGCCAACCAGCTGACCGGCTACGGCGTTGTCGTCGGTCTGCCCGGAACAGGGGACAATAACCTTGAGTATCTGACCCAGGCGATGAGAGGAGTATCGGGACGTCTTGGCCTGCCCCTGCCGCCCGGCGTGGAGCCAGGGTTGAAAAACGCAGCGGCCGTCATCATCACCGCCGAACTGCCAGCCTTCGCCAAGCCTGGACAGCGTATCGACATCACCGTTTCGACGATCGGCAAGGCAAAGAGCCTGCGCGGCGGTGCTCTGGTGTTGTCTCCCCTTTATGGAGCGGACGGGCAGATCTATGCAATGGCGCAAGGCAGTCTTGCCGTCGGTGGCCTCGACGTATCGGGAAATGACGGCTCCAAGCTGACGGTAAACGTGCCAACTGTTGGTCGGATTGCCGACGGCGCGACGGTGGAACGCAATGTTGCTACCGGTTTCGCCAGTGAAGGGACCTTGCGGTTTAATCTTCACAACGCCGATTTTCTTACCGCTCGCCGTTTGCGCGATGCGATAAACCGCCGCTTCACAGGCTCCGCTTCGATCATCGACGGCGTGACCCTTGCGATTGCGATGCCTTATGGCGCTGATGCCCGGTCGATGATGATGGCTGAACTTGAAATGATCGAAGTGCAACCGGCCCAGACCGCCGCACGGGTGATCGTGAACAGCCGCACGGGCACGGTGGTCATCAACCAGGCCGTTCGGCTCTCGCCAGCAGCCATCAGTCACGGACGTCTGGTCGTCCGGATCGAGGAAGACCCGCTGATCGTGCAGCCGGCCCCGTTTGCCAACGGGCAGACTGCCCTCGAGCCGTCGAGCACATTATCGGCGGAGGAATATGGCGACCGGATTAATCTCATGGCTGGCGGTGCCTCGCTTTCAGAGGTTGTTGATGCGCTCAACACCCTGGGCGTGGGCGCTTCGGACCTCGTCGTCATCCTCGACGCCTTGAAGCAAGCAGGGGCCTTGCAAGCTGAAATGGTGATCCTGTGATCAGCCCGATCTTCCCTCTCGCCTCTCAGGTGGCGCCCGCCGAGATGGAGCAGACGCAATTGCGCAAGGCCGCACAGGCTTTCGAGGCGATCTTCGTACGCCAGATGCTCGCCTCCGCCCGCGCGGGCAGGCACGATGATGGAGGTTTGTTCGGTGGCCCTGGCCTGGAGCAGTTCGAAGCCATGCGCGATGAACATGTTGCCGATCTCGCATCGCAGACCGGCGCGTTCGGCCTTGCCCAGGCAATAGAAGCGCAACTGGCTGCACGAACGGAGACACGCTGATGCCCACAAATCTCATCCTGGTCGGCAAGAGCGGAGCCAGCGCAGCGCGATCCTCGCTTGAGATGACAGCGCAGAACATTGCCAATGCGGACAACCAATCCTACGTGCGGCGCACCACCGCTCTGGCCGAAGTGGTGTCCACCGGGGGCATCAACCTAAACAGCAGCACCGCCCTTGGCGGCGTTCGCATCGACCGGATCGTACGGGCCGATTCTCACTACCTCCAGGCAGAAGTCAGGCGGACCGCCGCTGCTCTCACGCGCTCCGACGCGGAGATAGGGGGCCTGCTCGCCGTTCAGGATGCGATCGAACAGGCAGGCATCTACCCCGCCATGGCGAGATTTGAAGCGAGCCTCGCGCAGCTTGCGTCCGATCCGCTCAGCCCATCGCTGAGAACGGCGGTTGTGGAACAGGCACGCACACTTGCACAAAGTTTTGGTCCAGCAGTGCAGTCCATGGACGGCACCCGGCAATATCTGCAAACCAGTGCATCCGAACGGGTCAGCACCTTCAACAACCTCGCCGGCGAAATGGCCCGCACCAATCTTGCCTTGTCCCGCACGACCACCGGCACGACCATGCAAGCGGCCCTGTTCGACCAACGCGACGCATTGCTGTCGCAGATGTCCGAAATTGCAGGCATCGTGGTTGCACATGACCCATTGGGCCGCGCCACGGTGCGGATCGGCGACAGCGCCGGTCCGGTAATCGTTACAGGGCGCGAGACAGAACCGCTCAGCATGGCAATCGCGCCAGATGGGACCTTGTCTTTCCTTGTTGCAGGGGGCGCTACATCCATCCAATCAGGCGCGCTGGCAGGAGAGGAGCGCGCGCTTGCCCGCATGGTGGACCTGCGCAGCAAGCTGGACGATGCGGCTGCCTCGCTCGTGTTCGTGACCAACGATGCGCAAGCTAACGGCTTGACGCCGGCGGGGATCCCCGGTCCGGCGCTGTTCTCGGGCACTGGCGCCCGGGATATTGCGCTGGCACTGACCGATGGTGCGCAGCTTGCCACCGCTCCTGCCGGAAGTGGCAGCAACAGCCGCAGCATCGTCAACCTTGAAGCGCTGCGAAGTGCCCTTGCCAGCACAACCCCGCCAGGCAGTGGTCCGGCCAGCCTGATGGACGGACTGCTGCTGGACCTGTCCAGCAATATAGCAGGGCGGACGATTACGCGTGAGGCGCTGCGTACCCTTGCAGATGGAGCACAAAGCGCCCTCACCGCGCAGACTGGTGTCGATCTTGATACCGAAGCTGCCAATCTGGTCCGGTTCGAACAGGCTTTTCAAGCGTCTGGCCGGGTCATTCAGGTGGCGGTCGACATATTCGACACCCTGCTGGAGATACGATAATCATGATCAGCACCGGAATTGGTACAGCGGCGTTCTACACGCGCTCCCTTCGGGAAATGACCGATCTGCGTCGCAGCACGGAGGCTTTGCAAACTCAGCTTGTGACAGGAGAGCGCCTCGCACGTTCTTCCGACGATCCAGTGGCGGCATCACGATTGCGTACCCTGGATCGCGCTGATCGTCTGGCGCAGATCGACGCAGCCAATGCTCGACGAGCATCCAGCGATCTGTCGCTTGCTGCTTCGGCATTGCAGAACCTGGCCGATGATTTTACTCGCGCCCGTGAGCTTGCCACCTGGGCAGCAAACGATCCACTGGCGCCGGAGCAGCGCGAAATTATCGGCAGGGAACTGCTTTCCATGGTCAGCAGTATGGTTGCCACTGCAAACGCCACGGACAGCAGCGGCAATGCGTTGTTCGGCGGCACTGCTACAGGGCCGGCCTACATTCTGGATGGTGCCGGTAACGCAAGCTATGCTGGCACACCGCAAAATGAAACTCTGGCGCTTGGTGACGGACAATCCGTTGCTCGCGGCATTACTGGCCCACAGTTCGCCGAGTTTGAACACGCCGGCGTAGCCACTGACATCTTTGTTCACGTAAAGATACTTGGTGACGCATTGCAGGGCGGCGCGGGCGGTGACATTGCCCGTGCAGCACTGGCCGGATTTGACGAAGGCATGGAATCGCTGACCCGTGCGCA
The DNA here is from genome assembly GCF_031846435.1 of Croceicoccus esteveae. Lineage (NCBI taxonomy): Bacteria > Pseudomonadati > Pseudomonadota > Alphaproteobacteria > Sphingomonadales > Erythrobacteraceae > Croceicoccus > Croceicoccus esteveae. The sequence goes on along the minus strand of NZ_JAVRHS010000001.1, from coordinate 159,704 downwards.
GACGCTGACAGGAACGCGGCTTGCCTGGATCGAAACCGTGGAGGCCCGACAGGTGATCACGAGCGAAAGCCGCGCTTCCGAAGCTGCTGAAACCGGCGGGGTCGATCCCGCCGCCGCAGTCGTCAGGCTAAAGGCGCTGCTGGTTGTTCTTGAAGCCAGCCAGATCGGGTTCGCCCGCGTAGGTGAAACCAGTCTGTTCAACATCATCCGCTAATTGTTCCCTGGCTGTCTCCAAAAGTTACGCGTTCCTAAGCCCAAACGGGATTATTCAACATGCTTCCAGCTCTTGGCATTGTCATCCTCATGGTCATGGTTTTTGGCGGCTTTGCGCTGACAGGCGGCGCGTTGGGGCCTGTCATGCATGCCGTACCACATGAGATGCTGATCATCGGCGGGGCTGCCATTGGCGCGCTGGTGGCCGGTAATTCCATGCATGAACTCAAGGCATTGGGAAGCGGTCTCGTAAAGGTGTTCAAAGGCCCGAGTTACAGCAAGAAAGATCATGTCGATGTCATTGCGCTCACCGGCCGACTGATGCGCATGTTGAAGATGGAAGGTCCTGTTGCCTTAGAAGCGCATGTGGAAAACCCCGAACAATCGGCGATCTTTGTCGAATACCCCCGCCTCCTTGGTGACAAGGCACTGAAGAACCTGATCTGCGATACGCTGATGCTTAATGTCGTGTCGTCCGGTACGCTGGAGACGCATGCTGTCGAAGAAGTCATGGATAACGCCATTCGCACGCATTTCCATGACATGAACGAACCTGCGCATGCGCTGCAGAACCTGGCGGATGCACTCCCCGCGCTGGGTATCGTCGCCGCCGTCCTTGGCGTCGTGAAAACGATGGGGTCAATTGATCAGCCGCCCGAAATCCTTGGCGGAATGATCGGCTCTGCGCTGGTGGGGACATTTCTCGGCGTGTTGTTGGCCTATGGAATCGTGGGGCCGCTTGCCGGACGGTTGAAGCAGATCAACGCATATGACCAGCAGATCTTCCATTCGGTCAAGCAGGTCATGATCGCCAGTCTCCATGGCTGGCCACATGCCTTGGCAGTCGAGTCCGCCCGCTCCGGTCTGCCCGGATCCATGCGCCCTGCTCTGACGGACTTGCTCGACACGCTGAAGGCAGGCTGAAATGGCCAGCGTTGCCCTGTTGCCGCTCCCGCCCGAAAAACCGGAGCAGGAACCCCAGCCAGTTCGCCCCATCATCGTCAAGAAAGTCATCGTACAGGCCGCCGGCCATCATGGCGGAGCCTGGAAGGTTGCCTACGCCGATTTCGTCACGGCAATGATGGCGTTCTTCCTGTTGCTGTGGCTGTTGGGTGCCACCACGGAAAGGCAGAAGCGGGGACTTTCCGAATACTTTACTCCAACACTCGTAAAGATGCGCGAGCAGACCGCCGGATCCAACGGCCTGCTTGGCGGCAGCTCGATAACGGATGCCAACAGCTACCCCCACGCTGCGGGCCAGACCGGCTCGCGATCGCTGACCATACCACGTGATGCGACCGGTGGACCCGATGCGGCAACGGCTGCACGTCAAGAAGAAGTCACGGCCATGCGCCGCAGGATCGAAGAACGTCTGCAGGCCAACAAGCGCCTGCGGCCGCTGGTGCGGCAAGTGCGTGTCATGGAAACACCACAGGGCATCCGTATTGATCTGGTGGACGACGCCGATTTTTCCATGTTTGCGCTGGGAACCACGGTACTGACGCCGTCAGCGCGTGAACTGATGAAGGTAATCGCTACCACCATCGTGGATGATCCCGCCAAGCTCATCGTACGAGGCCATACCGACAGCTTGCCATGGAAGCCCGGATTGAGGATCAACAACTGGTCGCTGTCATCGGGCCGTGCGGAAGCAACCCGCCAGGAACTGCTGCGCGATGGCATTGCCGAACGCCGTTTTGTCCGCATCGAGGGTGTAGCCGATCGCGAATTGCTGATCCGCGACAATCCTGCCGATCCGCGCAACCGCCGCATTTCAATCCTGCTGTTGAAGTAACCCGGCTTCTCGCGGATCGGTTCTCGCAGTTCTGCTGCAATCTCGCTGCGAAAAGCCTGAAGCGCCCCTGTGTGCATCGGGTGAGCCATTGCCAGGGATCCCTCGTACTTCCCGGGCAATGGCGGCACAACGGGTCCAACGCTTTCCCAACCAACCAATCTGCGTTGCGGCTAGAACCGCCGGCGGTGATGCTGCGGGTCTACGATCGCCGCAAGTGAGGAACGACCGCGCCGGCTCTTTGCCGGTTTTGCATCCGCCGGTAAACTTCGTCCTCGAAATGCCGCAGACGCGAGAACTCAGCTGGCTTCATCCGGGTAACGAATAAGTGCAGTGTTGTACTGCTCTGACCCAGCAGAATAGCCGCCGGCTTTTTGAAGCTTTGCTGTTGCGGCACTGCCCCGATTACCGGGCTACTTGCCAGCGTTGATCGGGACCAAAGGTCATCTTGCCAACACGGCTTCAGCCCTCTTTCTCTTCAGAGTGCCGAACTTCATCCGTCGAACATGCACATGAGCAGGCTTATCAAGAGCCGCAGAAGCCGTCTTTTTCATGGAAAAACCCGGCGAACCGATGGGGCGGTTCGCCGGGCGCCCGAGCCGGTTTTCACCGGCCCGGTGGGAGAGGTCACGCGATTAACGCAGCAGCGACATCACGTTCTGCTGGCTCTGATTGGCCTGCGCCAGCATCGCCGTCGACGCCTGGCTCAGGATCTGCGCCTTGGCGAGTGCAGTCGTCTCCGCCGAATAATCGGTGTCCATGATCCGCGATTTTGCATCCGAAAGATTGGTCGAATTGCTGGTCAGGGCATTCACGGCCGATTCAAGCCGGTTCTGCGAGGCACCAAGCGTGGCACGGTTCGTCGACAGATTGGTAAGTTCGGTATCGATGGCCGTGATCGTCCCGCGCGCCGTAGCGGCATCCGTGGACACGTCGTAGGACGCAGCCGCACCACCGCTGGCTGCCAGACCGGTCAGGTCAGCCATGGTCATATCAACAGTGTCAGTTGCGTTTGCACCGGCCTGAACCGTGATTGTTGCTGTAGATGCGTCAAACAGCGCGGTGCCATTGAACTTGGTGTTGGTGATGACGCTGTCGATCTGTGCGGTCAACTGGTCGACTTCAGTCTGCATCGCTGCACGATCCGTGGCGGAGTAGGTGCCGGAGCCGCCCTGCACTGCCAGTTCGCGAACCCGCTGCAGCATGTTATTTACTTCGTCGAGCGCGCCTTCCGCAGTCTGCGCCAATGCAATACCGTCATTGGCGTTGCGGATGCCCTGGTTCATGCCACGCACCTGCGCCGTCATCGACGTGGCAATGGCCAGGCCTGCCGCATCGTCCTTGGCGCTGTTGACGCGCTTGCCGGTCGACAGGCGTTCCATTGCGGTGCTGAGCATCTTGTCGGCGGCATTGGAGGCGTTCGAAGCCTTGAGCGCGCTGATGTTGGAATTGATAACGGCCATGTTGATTTGCTCCCTTGTGTTACAAATACAGCGGGCAAACATTGCCGGTGCTGTCAGGGGAAAGATCGGCCCGATGTTCCGGCATTTAAGGACAAAATTTCGGTGGGGTGGCCGTTGAGCAGCATTTCACCTAGGTAATTACACGTAGGGTTAAATTTCTCCTTCCTTGTCCGTCAGGGCGCAAAAGCGCTGGTGAGACAAGGTTAACGGGGAATCACAAAATGCTGGTCGCGCGTCTTTGCAAACAAGCAGAAAAAATTCACGCGCCGCTGATCCGGCGGGTCGCCACTGTCGTAGAAGCAACGCCGGGCAGCGGCACTGTTGCCCTGTGTGACGTGAATGAAGAGCTGCCTTCCCGCCGCAGCAATGACCGGCTGGTTGTGTTTGCCCGTGCTGAAACGCCGTCGGTGCGCGTGACTGGCTGCCGGGGTGCTACCATCCATTATGATCACGCCGAAAGCGAGGCGGCGTTTGCTGCAGGCGTCGCCTGCGCTGCGGCGCCGGGTGCTTTTGTAAGCGCCGACCCTGGCAGCCTTGCCTTGCTGGCCTTGGCAGAACGGGTTGCCAAGGCGGGCATACCGGTGCTGATCGACGGGCCGACCGGCACCGGCAAGGAAGTGCTGTCACGGTTCATTCATGATCACAGCGAACGCAGCAATGGCCCGTTTGTCGCGGTCAACTGCGCCGCCATGCCAGAGGCCATGCTCGAAGCGCTGCTGTTCGGTCACCAGAAAGGCGCGTTCACTGGCGCTGCCAATGCAGCAGAGGGGCTGTTTCGCGCCGCCGACAAGGGCACGCTGCTCCTTGATGAAATTGCCGAGATGCCGCTTGCTTTACAGGCCAAGCTTTTGCGTGCCCTGCAGGAGGGAGAAATACTGCCGCTTGGTGCAACGCGCCCGGTCCGTGTTGATGTGCGTATCATCGCATGTGCCAACCGTGACCTGCCGACCGAAATCGCCGAGGGCCGTTTCAGAGAGGATCTGTTCTATCGTCTGAACGTCTTTCCGCTCAGCCTGCCTGCCTTGCGCGAGAGAGTGACGGACGTCGCTCCGCTGGCGTTTGCCATGGTGATGCGTCATGCCAGTTCCACCAGCAACGTTCCTTGGATCGATGCCGAAGCACTCCGCAAATTGCAGTCACACAACTGGCCGGGCAATGTCCGCGAGTTGGAAAACGTGATGCGGCGCGCCATGCTGCTCGCTGGCGATGCACCTGTCATTTTGCCGGAACACATCTGCTTTGACATGTCTGCACGGCCAATGGCCCGCCCCCTGCAAGCTGAAGCGCCCGAAGACATTTCACACCCGAGCATTGGCGGAGCAAAGCTGTCCAGCATCAAACGGTCGTCCGAAGCACGCGCCATCAGCGATGCGCTCGATGCGAACGATGGCAGTCGGATGGCGACCGCACGCCAGCTTGGCATATCGGAACGTACCTTGCGTTACCGCCTGGCAAGCATGCGTGATGCAGGCCTTAGCGTCGCAGGAGCAGGCAGATGAGCCCGATAGGTGCAAGCACAGGCGCGGGGCTTCAGCAGGTGATCGCCCTTCGGCAGCAGATCATCGACCGTTCGGACGCCCTGAAATCGCTGCGCGACCTGTCTGCGACAGTGCCAAGCGGCAACGTCAACCCGGCAGGCACGACAACCGGCTTTGCCAGCAGCCTCAAGGATGCAGTCAATGCGGTGAACGCATCGCAAAACCGCTCTTCCGCAATCACCGCGGCCTATGAGCGTGGCGAGGTAACGGATCTGGCGCAAGTGATGCTTGCTCGGCAGGAGTCCGGCATCGCCTTTGAAGCGACGATGCAGGTCAGAAACAAGCTGTTGTCCGCCTACCAGGACATCATGCGGATGGGTGTCTGATCCGTGGCTGAAAATGCGCTGGCGCTCGTGCCGCCCGGCTCTGGAAACACAAGTGCTTCCGGTTCCCGACTGTCCTTCCTGGGTCCGCTTACGGATCCGATGGCGGGGTCGGCCCGGGACCGCTGGTCGGCGTTTTTCTCGCAACCCGCTGTCAGGCGCAGCATGCCCGCCATCGCTGGTCTGGGCGCGGTCACTTTGGCTGCAGTGCTGTACATGGCGATGTCGACCGGACCGCAACGCGTGCTGTATGGCAACCTTGCCGATACAGAACGCGCCGCCGTGGTCGCAGCGCTGGAAACGGGCGGCATTGATTACAAGATCGACAACGCCACAGGCTCAATGTCCGTGGCCGAGGACGATCTTTACCGGGCGCGAATGCTGGTGGCGAGCGATGGCGCGCTTTCCTTGCCCGAAACCGGCGCCCAGATGCTCGACGCCATTCCTATCGGATCCAGCCGGACGCTGGAGGGAGAACGGCTGCGCAACATTCGCGAACGCGAACTGATGCTGACCATCGGCGAAATCGATGGGGTGGAAGCAGTACGCGTCCATCTGGCGCAGCCTGAACGCTCCGTTTTCGTGCGCGAGGACATTGCCCCTGGCGCGTCGGTGATGGTGCGAATGGCGCGCGGCCGCAGCCTCTCCGACGATCAGGTCACCGCAATCGTCAATCTTGTTGCCGGATCGGTCCCGGGGATGCAGCCCGGTGCTGTGCGGGTAGTCGATCAGCACGGGCGTTTGTTGTCCGCGAGCATCGGATCAGGTGATTCCCGCCTGGAGGTGCAGCGTCAATTTGAAGAAAAATTGCGGGCGCAGATCGCACAATTGCTGATTCCGATGCTGGGCGATGGCAATTTCACCAGCGAGGTGCAGGTGGAACTCGACATGGCCGAGGTCACTTCGGCGCGTGAAAGCTACGACAAGGAAGGCGCGCTGCGCAGCGAGAGCGAGACGCAGTCGCAGCAGGCAGGCGCGGGCGCCGCCGCAGGTGTGCCCGGCGTGCTCAGCAACACACCGCCTCCACCGACCGGCCTCGAGGCGGGAGCCCCGCAAGGCACGCAACCCGCCGCAAACGATCAGACCAGCGGCGAAAGCAGTGCTCGGCGCAATTACGAACTGGGTCGCGAAGTCGCCGTTTCCAGCACAGGTCCAGGCGGAGTAAAGCGTGTTTCGGTTGCCGTTGCACTGAGCAAGGATGCGCTTGCCAAGATCGCGCCGGCAAATGGCAAACAGATCGAGGCGCTGGTATCTTCTGCCGTAGGCGCTCAGCCTGCGCGGGGCGACGAGGTGACGGTAATTGTCGGCTCCTTCGATGCCGCTGCCATGGAGGAGCCTCCGTTTTACGAGACGCCCTGGTTTGCAACCATCCTGCGCAATGCAGTGGCACTGATCGCCGTAGTTCTGGCGCTGATCTTCGGCGTACGTCCGTTGATCGGCGCCCTCAGGCACAAGGATGATAAGATCGCAAACGCTTCGCCCCACAAAAACGCTGCGGACGCTGCCGCACCAGCTGGAACCATCGAGGCTGACGCAGGCGCTCTGGTCAGCCCGTCGTCAGGAGCTATGCTGCCGATTCCCGCCACTGACAGTGAAAATGCAATCGTCCTTCGTGAACAGGTTGCTCTTGCTCAACAACTCGCCGCGCAGCAACCTGACAGGGCAGTGGCCGCCCTGCGCCGGATGCTGGCAGCGCCGCAACCGTCTGCTGGAGACACTGCATGATCGCCTCCATGCCGGCACACGACGACGCTGACCAGGCGGCGATCATCATCATGCTGCTCAACGACCAGGATGCAGCGTCAATCCTGTCACGCCTTCAGCCAGAAGAACTTGAACGGCTCGGAAACCGGATGTGCGCCTTGGGCGATGTCGATGTGACCAGCATGTCGTCTGCAATTCACGGCTTTATCCGGCATGCCGAAAACCCGGACCTTCCGAGTACCGAGCGGCACGCGCATCTGACCAGAGTCATGACACGGGCGGTGGGCGAGGTAAAAGCGCAAAACATGATGCAGCGGATCGCTCCGCAGGCACAAAGCCGCACCATCGAAATTGCCCGCTGGCTTGCGCCACAAACGCTGGCTCCCTTGCTGGTTGATGAACATCCGCAGGCTATAGCCGTCTTGTTGCTGATGCTTGATCCTGAACCGGCGGCGCAGATGCTGGCGAACCTGCCGGCCGACAAACAGGCAGGCGTAGTGGAGCGGATTGCGCGCTTGGGTCCTGTATCAGGACACGCGGTGGCAATGCTGTCGGAGCTTCTTGAAAGACGGCTTGCGGAACGCTTCGGACAGGCCGCACTGACGATGGGCGGGATTCGTGAAGCAGCAGAGATCATCAACAAGGCCGCGCGTTCGGTGGAGCAGGTGGTAATGCCTGCCATCTCCAGGAAAGATCGTCTTCTTGCCGATGCGATCGAGGCCGAAATGTTTAAGTTCGAGCAGATCCTCGCCCTCGATGCCCAGGCCATGGGCCGGCTCTTGCGCGAGGTTGAAAACGAAGTCTTGGTCGACGCTTTGAAAGGTATCGGCGAGGACGAACACGGCGCCTTCTTCGCCGCCATGTCGACCCGCGCGGCAGATGGCGTCAGAGACGAAATGGAATTGCGTGGACGAATAAAGAAGGCTGATGTCGAAGCTGCGCAGCAGCGCATGATCCAGCATGCCCGCACTTTGGCTGAACAAGGCGAGATTGTCTTTGGATCTGGTGACGGCGATTATGTCTGACGGCGTTTTCCTGCCAGGGTATATGGTCGATATTCCGCAATTCGATCGGATGGTCGCAGATAGCAGCTTTGCGCCCGACCATCGTTATCATCATGACCGGCGTCAGAATGAGCCTGCCTGTAAACCTCAGGCAGAGCCATGTGCCTTGGATGATGCAGTTGCGAAAGCCTATGCAGCCGGAGTTGAGCGTGGTCGCAGCGACGCCATCGCAGAGGCCAAGTCAGTCCGGCATCATCACGCCAGCCTTGCATTGTCGTTCGAGCGCCTGGACGAAACCATGATTGGCGATCTGAGTCAGCGGCTACGCGAAACAGTGGCCATCCTGTGCAGTTCCGTCATGGGAAAAATCGCCACAGACGGTAACGAGATCATGCAACGTTGCGACGCCGCTGCGCGCCTGCTTGCCACAGCAGGCCAACCGACAGTTCTGCGCCTGCATCCCGAGGACATAGCCAGCCTGTCTCCCGACTTTACCGCCGAACACACCATTCTTGGCGATCCCACCATGGAACGTGGCAATCTGCTGGCTGAGAATGCAGATGGGGGGCTGTCGTGCGGGCCACAGGAGTGGGACCGCCGGCTTCGTGCAGCGATCGGCCTGTAACGCCATGTTGACGCGCATGCTCGCGGAACTTGAATCGCTGCAACAGGTGAACATTGCAAGCGGCGCGACGCGGTTCGGTCTGGTACGCGCCTGCGACGGCGGCATGGTCGAAGTGTCCGGCCTGCCCATACCCGTGGGTACCGTTTGCCGCATCGCCACACCACAAAGCGACACATCGCAGACTAGTTCTAGCGTTGCTGCCGAAACGGTCGGCTTTCGCGATGGTCACAGCTTGATGATGTTGCTGGGCGACTCCGTGCTGTTGCAACCCGGGGCACGGGTGCAGGCAGAAGGGGTGCCCGGGATGGTGCCGGTAGGCGAAGCATTCCTTGGCCGTGCCGTCGATGGCACCGGGCAGCCTATCGATGGCGGCCCTGCCATCAGGGCGCAGGCGTTCTGGCCCTTGGGCGGTAAGCGCGAAGGCGCGCTTGACCGTGCTTCGGTAGTCGAACCTTTCGATTGCGGCGTACGGTCCATCAACGCTCTTGCCACTCTGGGTGTTGGACAGCGCATGGGCATCGTGGCAGGCTCCGGTGTGGGAAAGTCGGTCCTGCTCGACATGATTGTCAATCACGCACAATCCGACATCATCATCGTCGCATTGATTGGAGAACGCGCGCGCGAAGTTTCCGATTTTGTCAGGCGGCACATGCAACAGGATCGGCGGGCACGCACCGCAATCATCGCGGTTCCTGCCGATCATGCATCAAACCTGCGGCTGCGCGGGGCGCAGGCGGCGATGGCGTTAGCAGAATACTTCCGCAGTAGGGGTCAGCAGGTCACGCTCATCATGGACAGCTTGACCCGGGTTGCCCATGCTGCACGCGAAATCGGCCTGCTGCTCGGAGAGCCTGGCGCGGCGCGCGGCTATCCGCCATCTGCTCTTGCGGCGATCACGCGGCTCGTGGAACGAGCTGGCAATGCGCGGCAGTCAGGCGGAGCAATCACCGGTCTGTTCACCGTCCTTGCCGACGGTGACAATCACGATGATCCGGTCGTAGACACTGCACGGGCCATTCTGGATGGGCATATCGTACTGTCGCGCGATCTGGCGCAGCGTGGGCAATATCCCGCTATCGACGTTCCCGCTTCGCTCAGCAGAGTGATGAGTGATGTCGCATCGCCTGAACATCTGGCGCACGCACGCGACTTTCGGGCAATGGTGGCGGACTACGAGGCAAATCGTGATCTGGTGCTGATGGGCGCATATCGCGAAGGCGTGGACCTCAGGATCGACCGTGCTTTGGCCATGCAAGACCCGATGCGATCATTCCTGATGCAAGATCATGATGCCGCCTGTTCGCTTGCCGGCAGTATTGCTGCCCTCGATCACCTTCTTGAAGCCTCGCCTGCTCCTGCCAGTGCCCGCTGAAGACAACCGACTGGCACGTTTGCGCCGTCTGGAACGTCTGCGTACCGCCGAACGGATCAATGCCGGCCGCATGGCAGCGGAGGCGCAATCAACCTACGCGCGTCTCCATGCCCTCGCCCGCCGCAGTGCTGACCTTGCAAGCGACTACACCGCGCCATCGAACGCCGTCGAGGGAGCAGCGCTGCAGCGGCTGCGACTGTTCCGCGCAGGACTGGATCAGCTCTCGCAGAAGGCTGCGGGCGAAAGCGCCATGGCACGTCAGCACGCGGACCGCCGCAATGACGAACTGGTCCAGGCGACCCGGCGGTTGGACAAGGCAGCAGAGCAAACCGGAGCAGCAGTCCGTGCAGCAGCATACGAAAAAAATGAGCAGGATGTGCCGTTATCGGCTGATTTGGCACGATCCTTGAATAGCAGGAGAAGAACACGGGGCAGCTGACACTCATCCTGCCGCGTCACTGAAAAGGACAGCAGCTTGATCACCAACCACCAGACTGCCGGAACCAGGACCAGCGGCACGACGGAAGTCAGAATGCTTGCGCCAGTGAACGCACGATCCGCACAGACTCCGGTGCATGCAAGTGATGCAGGCGCACGCGCAGAGTTCAAGGCATTGGTGTCCGCCGCAGTTGCCTCCATCGTGCAAACTCCTGCCGGCAAAGATAGCGTGCAGGCGGATGCTGTGGAGGATGGCGAGGCGGCAGAAACGGGCGGCAATTTGTTGCCGGAAGACAGGCAAACGGCGGCCACTCCTGCTGTTGCAGATCCGGCTGTGACAATGACGCCGGTGTTATCGTTTTCGTCATTTGGGCACGAAGCAGCTCCACAATCAGGCGCAGCCGGTGTCGACAGCGACGCAGCCTTGCCGCCTGCATTGATCCCGCCGCAATCCTTGGCAGATGGCACCAATCAGGCTCGGATCGGCATGCAGCAACCGCTGATCACGAGCGTTCAGCCTGGTGAGCCAAGCGCGTTACACGGCAAGAATCCAGATGGTGCAGCAGCTACGCAGGTTGGCTTTCCAGCTCCCTTTGTCACAGCCCCATCGGAGGGTGGAGCGCTGCCGAAAACTGATGCGGCGACTGGCACGCCGGCACTGCAACCGGATCTCAGAATGGCAGCACAAGCGACAGGCACGCTGGTCAGCGGCGATTTCAACGACGGAGCGGACAGTCCGCCGGTGCTGCGTGATACCGCGTCGGCTGCTGGTCTCTTGAAGGAGCCGTCTTATGTTGCACTCGCGGCCCGGGCGTTAGATGACAAAGCACAGTTAAAGCCCGCTGTCCTGGATGCAGCAGGCGAAGTCTTGATGCGAGACACGCGCTCGGACGCTTCTGCGCCTCTGCCGATATCCGGCCGGCCCGCCACAAATCTTGATGGCCCGCAGGAGTTTGGGGCATTGCTTGACAGGCTGACTCAGGCACGCGCCTCCGGACAACCGGGTACCGTGCGTCTGAATGTTCAGCACCAGGACTTTGGCCCGGTTTCGATCCGGCTGGAGGCAGGTTCAACTGCACAGGCATTGAACGTGACGCTTGCCAGCGCTGATGTGAACTTTGTCCCCGCCGTCCATGCAGCCATTGCAGAGCGCAGCCTTGCAGAACGCTTAGGCGCCGAACTCGCCCGGCAAGACAATGCCGCCAACCAGAGCAGCAGCAATCAGAACAGCGGACCTGGCGCAGGGCGGCAGCAGTTTGACGGGCTTTCGCATGGCGAAAACGGTCAGGGTCATCCGCCAGCGGGTAAGCAAACTGCACCTCATGGTGATCAGGACGGGCTACCCAAGCGCTCTGAAAATCTGGCGAGCGAAGAAAGTCTGAGCGTCGATACTCAACCCCTAACGCGCGACAGCCCGGCAGGCGCTGCAAAGCGCGGCATCTATATTTGATCAGTTCAAGCAACAGGAGACACACGCATGGCTGACCAGCCGACAAAGGACACAGCAGCAAAGGGCGGCAGGAAAAAGCTGCTGATCGGCGGCATCGCGCTGCTGGCGATTGGCGCCGGGTCGGCGTTTGGCGCTGTCAGGATGGGCTACGTTGGCAGCAAGGAAGGCGCCGAGATATCCGGCCCGCTGCTTGTCCGCAAAGGCGCTGTCGACCCTTACCCCGTCCCCACAAAACAGGAGGTTGAGTGGGTCGAGGGCGAAGGCGGCAGCAAATATCGCACCAGCTACTACAGTTTCGAAGAACCATTCACGGCCAATCTGAGAGATTCTGCGGCGCTCATCCAGGTGAGCCTTGCTGCATCGACCCAACGCGATGGCAGGGTTCTGATGTGGCTGGACAAGCATGAACTCGCCGCCCGGTCCGCAATCATTGCAGAGCTTGCGAACACCACCGAGGAGGATGCCTATTCGGTAGAGGGCAAGGGCCGCCTGCAGGAACGCCTCACCGCTGCCATTAATCAGGTGCTGGTGCGCACCGAAGGGTTTGGCGGGGTGGAAAATGTATATTTCCGCGGGTTCTTGATCCAGTGAAAAGCGATCATGCCTTTGTAGCCGAACGAGCGCTGGCGCGGCATTGTGCAGCGCTGGTGGGCAGCCAGCACAGCATGGAGGACGATCTGGTCGCCTGTGCCGAAGCGGGCACGATGATGGCGCGCCACCTGCGGCAACCCTTATGTGAACTGCTTGGTCGTGATCATCTGCGGCTTACATGTTCTGCAGCTGAAATCATCGCGGTGGCTGACCTTACCGATGGAATTGAACCTCTGGCGGCCAATTGCCTCGTGGGGCTGTTCGACGGTGGACCGGTGGTGCTCACCTCCATCGGAGGCAAGGCAGCGCTGGCACTGACCGATCGTACCTTTGGCGGCAACGGAGAAGCGCCGGATCCACTGCCCGATCAGTTCCCGCTCTCGGCCGATCTCACGCTCAATCGACTGGAAAAAGCGCTTTGCCTGGCCATGCGCCATGCACTTGGCGAGGGCCACGACCCGGTGGTTCGCCGCCGCGCGGAAGCAATCCGCAGGCTCAAACCATTTTCTGGCGTTACCGAATGCGCGCGCCTCGTTGTTTCTGTTGAAGAGGATGGACAGGATGCCTGGCATATCGTTGTCGCTATCGGCGTTCCCGACCTGCCAGTGCTGTTCGGCAATACGCTCCGTGCGCCGGCGCCCTCTGCCAAAAGTGCGCGAACGCCGTCGCTGAAGCCGTTTGCCAATGTGCCACTGCCGGTGGTCGCTGTGCTTGCTGAGGTGAAACTGCCGCTGGCACGCGTATCGCGGCTCGCGGTCGGCGACGTCATCCCGCTTTGCGTATCGCGCGCGGTGCCGCTGACAGTGAATGGCACGCAAATTGCTTGTGGCACGATCGGCACCCTGGATGATCGGGTCGCCGTGCAGATCACGCGCATCCCCTGATCACCCGGCTCTTGTCCGACTTTTTTGCCAAGGATTACATCATGACGAAGATTGCCGAAAACCGCCGCGGCCTTGACCTTTTGCGCAATGTCGATGTCTGCCTCTCGGTAGAGCTTGGACGTACATCCATGAAGCTCAAGGAGGTGCTTGCACTGGGCGAGGACAGCATTGTCCCGCTCGACCGGCTCACAGACGAGCTGCTCGATGTATATGTTAACGGACGCGCAGTCGCCAAGGGCGAAATCATCAATGAAGGCAAGCGGTTTTCCCTCCGCATAGTGGAACTGGCTGACGAAGATGACCATGAGCCGCGCGGACCCCATGAAGGTCAGGAAGAGCGCGCGCAGGATGCCGCCTGATGGGATGGTATCTCCTCAAGCTGCTGATCCTGCTGCCATTGCTGGGTGTGCTTATCTGGGGCAGCGTCTGGCTGACCCGGCGGGTTCAAGGACGGCTCAACACCGGCAATCGCCAGAAGACCGCCCGGCTGGTGGAAACCACCATGCTGGCTCCCGGCGTGCGGCTGGCGGTGATTGAATTTCGCGGACGCGAGATCCTCGTCGGCAGTACGCGCCATGGCCTTACGCGCCTTGCCGAAGCGGACGCACCGCAGACACGTGCATCGCTTGAACAGGTGGATCGCCATGCATAGTGCGCTAAAAACCTACGGCCGCTTGCTGGCAGTAATTTTGTTGCTGGCGGTGCCGCAAACCGCCTCTGCGCAGGATGCGATCACCGGCGCGCTCGATCGGGCCCTTGGTGCAGGCAGCGCGGCAGGCGAGGAAGCACCGCTGTCGCTATCGCTGCAACTGCTGCTCATCATGGGCCTGCTGACGATCCTGCCGGCGCTGGTTCTCATGATGACGAGCTTCACCAGGATCATCATCGTTCTCTCGATCCTGCGTCAGGCTTTGGGGTTGCAGCAATCGCCTCCCAACCAGGTGCTGATCGGACTTTCACTGTTCCTGTCGCTCTTCATCATGGCGCCCACCTTGTCAGCCGTGAATACCGCCGCGATCGAACCTTACGCTGCCGGAACGATCGAGGCTCAGCAGGCGATCGGTGCTGCGGGTGACCAATTCCACGCCTTCATGATCCGGCAGACGCGCAAAGCGGATCTAGGCATGTTTGCCGACATGGCCAATGCCGGCAAGTTTGCCAGCCCCGCTGACGTGCCGTTTTCCGTTCTGCTGCCCGCGTTCGTGACCAGCGAACTGAAAACCGCATTTCAGATCGGCTTCATGCTGTTCCTGCCCTTCCTGGTCATCGACCTTGTCGTGGCCAGTGTCCTGATGAGCCTTGGCATGATGATGCTTTCACCCACGATCGTGTCGCTCCCGTTCAAGCTGCTGCTGTTCGTGCTGGTCGATGGCTGGGCCTTGCTGATGGGTTCACTCGCGCTGAGCTTCACCTGACTGCATCAAGAAGGCATTTCGACAATGGATGAAAGCTCTGCCCTGCTGGCGCTTACCGACCGCATGCTTTGGGTAACGGCCCTGATCGCGGCGCCGATCCTGCTGGCTGCACTTGGCGTTGGCTTGATCATCGGCGTAATCCAGGCGGCAACCTCTGTGAATGAGCAGACGCTGACCTTTGTCCCGAAACTGGCGATGATTGCACTTGTGCTGGTCTTGCTGGGCGCATCGATGATGGGTTTGGTCGGCGATTTTGCCAAGGACATCTTCACTCAAATTGCCAATATCTCGCGGCTGTAGCGCAATGGCCCTTCCCAACTTCGGCTTTGGCATCATGGAGGCCGAACTGTGGCGCCTGATTTTCGTCATGGTGCGGATAGGCGCGGCTTTGCTTGCCGCGCCCCTGTTCGGCGCAGGCAGCGTGCCAGTGCAGGTGCGCATCGCGATGGCAGGAGCCATCAGTGTTTTCGTGCTGGTACATACGCCCATCGCCCTGCCTCAGGATCTGCTGTCATTTCCCACTTTGCTTTCCCTGCTGAGCGAGGCGGTAATGGGCTTTGCCTTTGGCTTCATCCTGCAGCTTACCTTTGCTGCACCAGTTTTGGCCGCAGAGCAGATCTCCGGCGCCATGGGCATGGCCATTGCGACTGCAGTAGACCCCAACACAGGCGGGCAATCGGGTGCGCTAGGTCAGTATTTCACCGTAGTTATCACGCTCGTGTTCCTCTCGCTGGGCGGGCATCTCCTGTGGCTGCGGCTGCTGATCGAGAGCTACCGGGTATTTCCGCCCGGCGCGCAATGGTTTGGTGCCGACCGGGCGTATCTGGTCGCCGGTTTTGCCGGGCAGATGCTGATCACGGCGGTAACGATTGCCTTGCCTGTCACGCTGGTCCTGCTGCTGGTGCAGATGGCGACCGGCGTTCTGTCCCGTTCGGCACCATCGCTCAACCTGTTCTCACTCGGGTTGCCCGCAGGAGTGCTGGCCGGAATTGCCGCGCTTATTTCCGCCATGCCTTTGCTCACCGATCAGTTCATCGTGCTGTCGCTGAACGGGATTGCGCAAACAGAAGCGATGCTGATGCCATGAGGCTGCTCACACTGTCCCTTGCCTTCGGCCCTGCACTGAAGTCATGCAGCCATGAGTGATGACGCCGGTGAGAAAAGTTTTGCCCCCACGGAAAAGCGCAAACGCGACGCCACACGCAAGGGCGACGTGCTGCGCTCCAAGGAACTGGGCACAGCCGCTGCGGTAATGATGGGAGCCATCTGGCTGCGCTACGCAGGGTCCTGGCTGATGGAGGGACTGGAAGCAACCGCACGCGCAGGGTTCTCCTTTGGCAGGCAGGACATCGAAAACTTCTCCCCGGGCACCATGCTGCTCGAGGTACTTATCGCTGTCCTGCCTCCGGTGCTTGCCTTGGGAGCAGTCATCATGGTGGTAACCGTCATCTCGCAGCTTGCCATCGGCGATGGACGGTTCCTTGCGACCAATATGGCGCCCAAGGCATCGCGCATCAATCCACTGTCCGGGCTGAAGCGGATGTTCGGCCCGACCGGTTGGATCGAACTTGGCAAAAGCGTGCTCAAGCTGGGGCTGCTGGGCGCAATCGTGTGGTTCTGGGCGCAAGATAATCTGTCCTCGGTGCTTGCGCTCGGCCGGGGAGATCTGTCGGCACAGCTGACCGTGGCGTGGAACAGCATCACGTCACTTCTCATCCTGCTGTCGGTCGGCCTTGCCGTCATTGCCTGCATCGATTTCCCGATTCAATGGATCCGCCGCACCGGACGCCTCAAAATGACTGAGCAGCAGGTTCGCGACGAAACCAAGGAAAGCGAAGGATCGCCTGAAAAACGTGCAGCGATCCGCAACCGGCAGCGGCAACTGGCAAGAGGCGGCGTGGCCAAGGCGATGCAGGAGGCACAATTTGTCCTCACCAACCCGACGCATTTTGCCGTCGCGCTGGCGTACGATCCGGAACGGGCAGGCGCGCCGATCGTGCTGGCCCGGGGACGGGGCGACAAGGCACTAGCCATGCGGGACATCGCCGCAGAGGCGCGGGTGCCGGTGCTGGAATATCCGGTGCTGGCACGATCACTTTATTTCACTACCCGGGAAAACCAGGTTATCCGTGAAGAGCTTTATGTCGCGGTCGCGGCAATCCTTGCGTTTGTCTATTCCCTCACGCGTGGCGAGCCGATCCGGCGCCCGATTGTGCAAGTGCCGCAATCCGTGCTGTACGACGCCGAAGGCCGCCTTACCCCGGCCGGCCGGGGTCGCAGCGGCTGACGACGACACGCTGAACGATGTTGTCGGGCAAAATGCTTCCCCCGGCCCTTAACCGCAGCGGCTGCTGGCCGTGCTTGTTATCATGAACGATGCTACCTCATCCATAGTCGGGCTGCTGGGCGGCGGCAGCGGGGTCGACATGACCAAGCTTGCCGGCGATCTTGCCGCCAACAGGTTTGCTGCCCGCATTGCGCAACTGGAACGCAAGGCAGAGGCGCTGGAGCTGAAGGTGTCGGCCGCAGCCACCCTTAAAAGCCAGCTTTTCCAGCTTTCCAGTGCGCTTGGTGACCGTATCCGCAGCGGCGACCTTGCTCCGCAGGCGACGGTGGGCAATGGTGCAGTGGCATCGGCGAGCGTCGCTGCCGGTGGCACTGCAAGCGGCACCTATTCGCTTGAAGTGCGAAAGCTTGCCACCGCGCAGACCCTGGCCACGGCCCCGTATTCATCAGCACTGGAACTGGTCGGCGAAGGCACGCTGACCATCCGCTTTGGCAGCACGGCCGGCGGCAGCTTCAATTCCGACAGCAGCCAATCACCCATCGGCATCGATGTTGGACCCGATGACACTCTGGAGGATGTCGCGCGCTCAATCAACGCGACGCGCAGCGGCGTCACTGCCTATGTCGCAAATACCGCCGAGGGAACCCAGCTCGTCATCAAAGGCACAGATGGCGAAATGAACGGTTTTCGCGTCGAGGCTTCCGGCTCCCCTGTCGCGCCTGCACCCGGCAACATCAATTATCTGGCCTGGGACCCGGCAACCGATGGCGGCGAACTGATGCAGTCTGCGACAGACGCGCAGTTCCTGTTCGACGGGCTGGAGATGACCAGCTCTGGCAATGTCATACGCGATCTGCCGGGCGGGCTGACGCTTACGCTGGCAGCGACCAACATCGGTGCGCCGACCAGAATTGGTTTTGGTCAGAAAGACGCGCAGATCGGCAAGGTCATGCAGGACCTGATCGCAGTGCTCAACGATGTCGCCGGTCAATTGCAGCAGACTGCAAATCCGTTGGGCGGAGAGTTGGGCAATGATGCAGGAGCCCGCGCGCTCAAGCGGCAATTGACAGGACTTGCCAGTCAGATCGTGATGCCTGGTGCAGCGCCCGGCGACCCGCGCACGCTTGGTGATCTGGGCCTATCGATAAACCGCGATGGAACCTTCCGGCTCGACCAGGCCCGGCTCGACAAGACGTTGAACGACCACCCGCAGGCTACCGCCGCGATGTTTACGACAGGGCTCTACGGGGTTTTCGCCACCGTAGACAGCCTTTCCCGCTCGGCCGGTGCAACGACCAACCCCGGCTCGATCGGCGGTTCCATTACACGCTACACCAGCCAGCGAGCCAGGATCGACGAACAGCTGTCGAACATTGCCGAGGAACAGGGTCGGCTGCGTGAACAGATGGTAAAGAATTTCAGCTGGGCCGATCGGCGCGTTTCCCAGTCGCAGTCTACGCTGTCATTCCTCCAGAGCCAGATCGACAGCTGGAACGCAGGCCGTGACTGACATGCTGATGCGGCTGAGCCCGGCCCAGGCCTACCGCCGCGTGGAGCTGGACGCCTTCATCATGGGCGCCGCCGCAGCCGACCTCACCGCCATCTGCTTTGACGAGGCGATCGGCGCAATCCGCCGCGCGATATTCGCGCATGATCGCGCCAGTCCCGATCTGCGTGACCGCTCGCTGCTCACCGCCATCAATTCAATCGACGCCCTGCGCCTTGGCGTCGATCGCAACCATGCGCTCGCCCATGCCCTGCTTACCATTTACCATGGAGCCGGCATGCTGGTACGTTCATCCATGCGGCAGTTCGATGCTGGCAATCTGCAGCAGGCTGCCACTGATCTGTCGGAGATCCGCAGCATTGTGGCCAGCCCACGACCGGCGGACAATACCTCCAGTTCTGCCACGGCCCTCGCCTAAGCTGCAGACCCGCTCCCGCACAATCGGGCAAATGCGGGTCCATCGATCAGCAGCCCTGTCCATTCCATGTCACCGCTTGCCGGAACAAACCTGTCAAGCAGGATGTCGCGAACCGCCGTGGGTCTTCGCAGGAGTGATAACAGCCCCGCAGCCAGACCTTGTTCGCGCTTGATATCCAGCACTTCGCGGTGAGCAAGCTTCCCCGCGGTCAGCGCAATGTGCCGCCGCATGATCCGGCGTTGCGCCGGGGCGAGCGTCAGCCGGCGCATCAACGCCCGTTCACGGTCGAGCAGATTACGCAGATCATGCGCGGCATGCTGACTGCTGAGCGAATTCGTTCGGCGCAGCGCAGCATAGCCACAGCCTTCCGCCAAGTGGAAGATGGCACCGCGTCCAAGGGCCTCGGCAAGAAACAGGAAATCCTCGCCCAGACGGCAATTGTCTTTGTAGCGCAATGACAAGCGCTCGATCATCTCACGCCGCAGCACCGGTTTGAGAAAGCCGAGCTCGCCACGCGCATGGTTGCGCCTTGAAATATTGCCGGCAACAAACCGCTCAAAGTCGAGGAAGCAATGGCGCTTCTCGCTGTCGTGGACATGGTGTTCCCCAGCCGATCCGCGGGTGTCGCCCAACTCAGTCACGAACAGAATATTGTCTGCCCAGATGTCCCAAGGATCATCGCAGCCAATTCCGGCAAAACGGTTCGGCAAGAAGCAGTCGTCTGCATCCAGAATGGCGATAAGAGGTGCCGTGCTGGCCGCGATGGCGACATTGCGGGCGGCCGCCGGGCCGCCGTTTACCAGCTGACGCAGCAACAAAAATCGTTCATCACCAGCCGCAGCCTGAACTGCAATCGCACAGGTCTGGTCCTGTGACGCATCGTCCACGACGATCACCTGCGCGACCTCTGCTTGAGAAAGCGCGCTTTTTACCGCCCTGCCGATCGTATCCGCTGCGTTATACGCGGCGATGATGGTAGTGATAAAGCCGTCGTGATGCATGGCTGTCGTCAAAGCACTCCCGATCTATCTGGCGCAAGCCTGTGCAGGAGCAGGCATTCCGATCTTTTGGCAAGACTGTGCCGCTGCATGGCGCAAGGCATTGCGCCTGCGCCATTCTCCCGGCAAGGGGCTTATAGAACGGGCGGCAATCGGCAAAGGGCAATAGTGGATGAAAATTGCCTATCTCGTGCACAATCTCAACGATCCTGCGGTGGAGCGCCGCTGCCGAATGCTGACTGCAGGCGGCGCGCAGGTGCGGCTGGCCGGATTTTGCCGCGATGCGCAGCTTCGCGCCGCCATTGCAGCCTATCACCCGCTGCTGCTTGGCTCGTCCGCCGATGCGGCTTTCGTGCAACGTGCGGCGGCCACCGTGCATAACGCGCTGTTTTCGCGGCGATTGTCCGCTTTTTTTGCCGATGCCGATGTGTTGATTGCGCGCAACCTTGAACAATTGGCGATCGCACGTGCAATCGTTGGCAAGCGGCCACTGGTTTATGAGTGCCTCGACATCCACCGCTCGCTCACAGGAACGGGGCGAATGGCAAAACTCGTGCGCTGGACAGAGGCAATGCTGCTGCCGCGGGTCAATCTGCTGATTACCTCATCGCCTGCTTTTTTGCGGGAACATTTCGAAAACCGGCCGCTGCAAGCGCGAAGCCTGCTGGTTGAAAACAAGCTGCTGGTCACAGGCAGCGCAGTTCCGCCCCGTCCCGACCATTCCCGATTGCCGCCGCACCCGCTACGGATCGGCTGGTTCGGCATGTTACGCTGCAAACAGACACTTTCGTTCCTTCAGGATCTCGTCACCCGTGCCGATGGCCGGATCGAGGTTCTGGTCAGCGGCAAACCTTCGCCTGCCGAATTGCCGGACCTGGCCCAGAGGATCGCGGCGACACCGCACATGCATTATGCCGGCCCTTACACTTATGACGAGCTTCCTGCCCTTTACGCTCAGTGTCATTTTGCGTGGACAATCGACTGGTTTGAAGAGGGCTTGAACAGCAGCTGGCTGCTGCCGAACCGAATGTACGAAGCGCTGGCATTTGGCACCGTGCCCATCGCCCTGGCGCGCATAGAGGTAGGCAGATGGTTGCAACATCATGACGCTGGCCTGCTGGTGGACACACCGGAACAATTGATCGACCGGCTGCTGCAGATGCCTGATGCGGAACTTGCAGACTTGCTGCAAAAGGCTGCCGCAGTGCCGCGCGAGGCGCTGATCGCCGATGAAGCAGACTGCAGGCAGCTTGCGCAGGACATTGAAAGTCTGGTCAAATGAACATCCTTGCTGTTATCCCCTGCCTCAACGAAGCGGATCATCTGGGTCCGCTGATCGACCAGATGCTGGCCGATCCGGCCATCGGCCTGCTGGTGGTGGCCGACGGGGGCAGTGACGATGGCAGCCGCGCCATTGTGAGCGCGCGCATGGCTGACAATCCGCGACTTGCTCTGCTCGACAATGCAGACCGTATCCAGAGTGCAGGGATCAACCGCGCGGTGGCACGCTACGGTACCGGCTTTGCCTGGTTCTTGAGGATCGATGCGCATTGCATCTACCCTGACGATTATGCCGGCATTCTGGTCGCGTCCGCGGCACGGCATGATGCAACTGCAGTGGTCGTGCCGATGCTGACGCACGCACGGGCCGGATTTCAATGCGCAGTCGCGGCGGCACAAAACAGCATCCTTGGCACCGGCGGATCGCCGCATCGGCATGTGGATCGCGGCCGCTTTGTCGATCATGGCCATCATGCGCTGATCGATCTTGCCATGTTCCGCAAGCTGGGCGGATATTGCGAAGCGATGCCTTGCAACGAGGATGCAGAACTCGACCATCGGCAGGCCAGGGCCGGCGGACGCATCTGGCTGGAGCCTGCTGCGGCGATCTGCTATTTCCCGCGTCGGACGCCGCAGGCGTTATGGCGGCAATATCTGAACTACGGTATCGGCCGCGCCCGCAATCTGCGCCGGCATGGTGAAATGCCACGGTTGCGCCAGTTGCTGCCGGTGGCGGTGCCGCTGGCGGTCGCGGCAGTACCGCTCGCGCTTGTTCACTGGATCTTTGCAGTGCCTGCCGCGCTGTGGATCGGGGCATGTCTTGCAGGTGGCTTTGTTGTCGGCGCACGGGCAGGAGGCGGCTGGGCACTGGGCGCGGGGGCAGCTGCCGCAATCATGCACCTTGCATGGGGCAGCGGCTTCATCCGGGAGATGGCAGGGCGCAGAACACCGGTTCCGCCGCGTTACGGACTTGATCCTGCCTGAACTATATGGTGCAGCCGAACATGCGATAGGCATGGACAAGAGCTTTTGCCCCCGCCTATCATGATGAACTGTGGCCGCCGCGAACAACGTCCCGCTTCAGCGACATTTCGTGACGGGAAAGCAGAAACGGTTTAGAGGAGCAGAGATTGGCTGATGCAAGGATCGCGCTGGTAACAGGTGCAAGTCGCGGCGCCGGAGCAGGCATTGCTCGTGGGCTGGGTGAAAAAGGCATGACGGTTTATGTAACCGGCCGCACCACGAAACCCGGCAGCGCCAAGGGTTGGGACGGATCTGTTCTGCCGGGCACAGTTGCCCAGACAGCACAGGCGGTAACCGATGCCGGCGGCAAGGGTGTGCCTGTCGTGTGCGATCATGCCGATGACGAGCAGGTTGCCCGGTTGTTCGAGCAGATTGCAGATGAGCAGGGCCGGCTCGATATTCTGGTCAACAATGCCGCTGCGATCCATCACCAGCTGATCGAGAAGAAGCCGTTCTGGGAAAAGGATCTGGGCGCCGCCGATATCCTCGATGTGGGTCTGCGCTCGGCCTATGTCGCCAGCTGGCATGCAGCCAGGATGATGGTGCCACAGGGTTCCGGCATGATCGCCTTTGGCTCTTCGTTCGGGGCAAGCTGCTACATGCACGGTGCTGCCTATGGTGCGCAAAAGGCAGGTCTGGACAAATTTGCGCATGATATGGAGCATGATCTGCGCGACACGGGCGTACGAACCGTCTCGATCTGGATGGGTCCGCTTGTGACCGAACGCTCGCAGATCGCGCAGAAGATCAACCCGGAGCAGTATCAAAGCTTCATCGACACGGCAGAAAACCCCGAGTTCACCGGCCATGTAATCTACGCTCTGGCCACCCGGGCCGAAGGTGCGGAGTTGTCCGGTCAAACCTTGATCGCAGCGGAAATCGCGAGCCAGCTTGGTATCACCGACAGAGGCAAGGAACGACCATCCTACCGGGACATGCTGGGCAGCCCAAATCAGCCAAACCCGGCGGCAGTCTACTGAACGTGGCAGTCTACTGAAAAGCCTCCGGGCCGGACCTGCGGACGAGAGGCTCGCGGCCTTCCAGGTGCTGTGCAGGGCGTCATCAAAGGCAAGGCGCAGGCATCTGAACCCTTCTTGATGGACAGCCCTGGCTGATGCATGAATTCGAACGAACAGGGGATTATCTGGCATGAGCAAGTCCGACCCGATTTTCAACACTTTGACAGCTCCTGGCACCCCCTTTGCCATCGGGGTGCAGGATGGCATGCGCAGGTTCGTCAATGCTGCACCCAACCTCAACGCGTTCATCGAAACCGCGCGGCGGCATGGCGACAAGACTTTCATCGTCGAGGGTGATCGCCGCATAAGCTTTGCCGAGCTGTTCACGCTGCGCGATGCCCTGGTTGCCCGGATGGGAATGCAGAACGGGAATCGCGTGGCGATTTGCATGAGCAACCGGGCCGAGTGGCTGATCGCGTTTGTCGCGGTGATCCGGGCGGGCGGCATCGCTGCACTGGTGAACAGTCGCGGTGCTCCTGCCGAACTGCGCGAGGCGATTGAAAGCGTGACCCCCACGCTGGTGCTCGCCGATGAGCGTCGGGCACAGCTGCTCAAGGAGAGCGGTTACAAGGGCGCGATCCTCAAGGCGCAGGATTTCCCCGAAACAGGCGCGGCGCCGGCCGAGCAGCCAAGTGCCGGTGCTAACGATCCGTGCACCATCCTGTTTACATCGGGCACGACAGGCAAGGTCAAAGGCGCGGTCCTGTCGCACGCAAATGTGGTGCAGGGCCTGATGAGCGTGCAATTGTCAGGGCTGATGGTGCTGCACGGCATGGCGCAGCAGTACAACATGACCATCGACGAATTGCTGGCAATGGTGCCGCAGCAAGGATCCTTGCTGGTATCACCCCTGTTCCACATTTCCGGACTTGGCGCAGCGTTCCTGAGCCCGCTTGTGGCAGGATCCAAAGTGGTGCTGATGCCGCGCTGGGATGGCCAGGAGGCAGCACAGCTCATCGAGCGCGAGCAGGTAACCCTGTTTTCCGGTGTTCCAACGATGTTCTGGGACGTATTGCATGCAGCAGCTGAAACCGGCGCCGATCTAAGCAGTCTTCGCAACATCGCTTCGGGCGGGCAGGCGTTGCCGGTCAATATCCTCGATGAACTTCGCGAAGCGTGCCCACAGGCGATTCTGGGGACCGGCTACGGCATGACGGAAACCTCCGGCAGCGTTTCCATGGCGGTCGGTGCTGACTTCATTCGCAAGCGTTCCTCGGCAGGGCGCGTGCTGGCGATCGTGGATATGCGGGTCGAAGACGCTGAAGGCAATGTCCTGCCTCCAGGAGAGCCGGGGGAGCTTGTGGTACACGGTCCGGTGGTCATGCAGGGCTACTGGGAAAACCCGGAGGAAACCGCAAAGTGCATTGGTGGGGATGGCTGGTTGCGCACCGGCGACATCGGCATCATCGATGATGAAGGATACGTCTTCATTGTCGACCGCAAGAAGGACATGGTCATTTCGGGCGGCGAAAACATTTTCTGCGCCGAGGTGGAGCGGGTAATCGGCCACATGGCAGGGGTGGCCGAATGCGCGACGTTCGGCGTGCCTGATGAACGCATGGGAGAAGCGCTGGTGGCGATCGTGCGCACCGACGAACCGGTGTCGGCAGAGCAGATCAGCAGCGCCGTCGGCCAGGAGCTTGCCAAATACAAGATCCCGACTGCGATCCGCTTCATTGACGAACCCCTCCCCCGCAATCCCGTTGGAAAAATTGACAAGATCGCTTTGCGCAAGCTTTGGCCGCAGCTTTGCAGCGAGCAGGCTGGCAGCTGAACATCATTCTCAGGCCATGCAAAGCGGCCGCATAATCGACCCGGATCTTGAGCGACGCAGATGATTTTCCGGTCAGATTGAGCGTTGGTTTGGGCTGAACACACATGTTGGCGCAAAAACTGTGCGCGGGATGGCTTTGGCAATGACGGGCAAATGGCCGGTCGGTATCGGTTAAGCGAAGCCGGCGCCTGATATCGTGAGGCCGGAGCCAAGGGAGTGGTGGACCAACGACGTTTTCATCCATGCCGACAAGGTTTTCGCGGCAGTTTGCAAGCTGTCCGGTCAGTGCGTTACCAATCTACCTTGCCGCCGGTCTGCGCGACGCAATGCCAGTCCTCTTCAGGCTTCATCCACGCAATAACGTATGACCGGTCGCTCTTAGCATCTGTCGGCGGGTAAATCAGCGGAAGATGAGCGCTCGCGCAAACGGGCGCTCGTGTCAGCGCACTCGACACCATGGGCGATTGTCATTCTGCAACGCATCCCAACGCAGTGGCGCAGAAGCCACACTGCCAGCGGCTAAAAACCGTTTTCCATCGGTGCAATCGCGGCAGCATTGCGAAATAACGAAGAAATATGTTAGCAACGCACCACTACAAGATAGATCAAATCAGGGACCTGGCGTGAAGGCTATCGATGTTACGCATGGTGCTGTGTTGAAAGCAGCGCTGGTGATACCGGCGGCAGTGTTCCTGCTTGGCGCAATCGAACCGACAGGCCCTGCTCTGCCGCGACCCGATCAACCGTTTGATGGCAAGATCGCCGTTGCCCAACAGGATGCGACGCCAGCATTCTCCAGCCCGGTTCGTGCTCCTTCCGGAGCGCCCAACATCCTGCTTGTGCTTACCGATGATGTGGGATTCGGGGCGGCAAGCACTTTTGGCGGGCCTGTTCCCACTCCCAATCTTGACCGGCTTGCGACGCGTGGATTGCTGTACAACCGCTTTCACACGACCGCCATGTGCTCACCAACCCGTGCAGCCTTGCTGACGGGCCGCAATCATCATGCCGTCGGCAATGGCACCGTCGCCAATCTGACCACTGGCTACCCCGGCTATATCTCCCGGATACCCAGAAGCGCTGCGACCGTGGCGCAGATCCTGCGCTATTCAGGCTATAACACTGCCATGCTTGGCAAGCATCACAATGCGCCGGAAGACGAAGTCTCGCCTGCTGGTCCTTTTGACCTGTGGCCAACCGGGCTCGGTTTTGATCACTTTTTCGGGTTCATGGGCGCGGAAACGAACCAGTTTACGCCGGCGCTGTATCGCGGCACGCAGTCTGTCCCGACGATCGAGGATGGGGTCCTCGACAAGGCGCTTGCCGATGAAGCGATCCGCTGGATCCACGCGCAGCAGGCCGCAGACCCGGACAAGCCGTTCTTCCTCTATTATTCGACCGGTTCGGCCCATGCCCCATTACAGGCTCCCGCAGAGTGGATAGCGCGGTTCAGCGGGCAGTTCGATGAGGGGTGGGACGCGGTTCGCGGTGCCACGGTGAAGCGCCAGATCGCCGTCGGCCTCATCCCGGCCGACACGACGCCGACCACGCGGCCAGAGGAAATCGCCGCCTGGGACGATCTGGACCCCGCAAGCCGGAAAATCACTGCGCGGATGATGGAAGTCTATGCCGCCATGCTTTCCTACCAGGATGCGCAGATCGGCCGCGTCCTTGATGAACTCGAACGCATGGGAGAGTTCGACAATACGCTCGTCATGTTCATAGAAGGCGACAATGGCGCCGCTGCCGAAGCGGGTCCGCTGGGCGGCACCAACCCCATGGCGCGCTTTGCCAATGGCATGGAGGAAGGCGAGCGCGAATTGCTGGAACAGCTCGACGCGTTTGGCGGTCCGCTGACTGCCGGCAATTACGCCAATGGCTGGGCGTGGGCAACCAGCGCGCCGTTCCCGCTGGTAAAACGCCACGCCTCCCATCTTGGCGGCATGCGCAACGGGATGGTGGTCTCCTGGCCTGCCCGCATTCCGCAGCGCGGCTTGCGTCAGCAATTCACCCATGTGACCGATATCATGCCCACGATCCTTGAGGCGGCAGGTATCGCAGCACCCAGCGCGGTAGATGGCGTCACGCAGCAACCGATTGACGGTATCAGCCTTGCCTACAGCTTTGCCGATCCGGATGCTCCCGAACGGCATACCACCCAGTATTTTGAGATGCTGGGCAATCGCGCAATCTACCACAACGGATGGTGGGCGAACACTGTCCCTGGCCTTTCCCCATGGAGCAGCGCAAAAGTAACGCAGCCCGACGCGACGAAGTTCGCCTGGGAACTTTACGATCTGCGTCAGGATTTCGCCCAGAGCAGAAACCTGGCGCAGCAGCAGCCCGAGCGGCTACGCGAAATGCAGGCCCTGTTTGACCGGGAGGCGCAGGCAAATCTGGTGTACCCGCTCGACGCGAGGCTGGACATGACCCGGTTCGCAGCAGCAGCGGCACAGCGCCCCGTTCGGGATCGCTACACATATTGGGGCGCTGGCATATCCATTCCCGCGGTAAGAGCAGCGCCGATGCTCAACCGTTCGTTCAGCCTGACTGCCACGCTGGACCTGCCGCAGCAGCCGGCGCAAGGCACGATAGCTGCATTGGGCAGCAGGTTTGGCGGATGGAGCTTCCACATGGTCGATGGCGTTCCGGCCGCGACCATGGCCGCCAGTCAATTGCCGGGCGACCAGTTCACGGTGCAGGCAGACCAGCCTCTGCCATCAGGCGAGGCTGTGCTGGAATACAGGTTCACCTATGACGGCGGCGCCAATGGCGGAGGCGAACTGTCCATTATCGCCGATGGCAAACAGATCGGCCAAGGCAGGATCAGACGGACCCTGTCGAAGCTTCCGGAACAGACAGATACATTCGACATCGGGTTCGACGCTGATACGCCGGTGATTACCGGACCTGGAGGTGGCCGTTTCACCGCCGGGATTTCGCGCGTGGATGTGGTGCCCACACCGCGCCGCTGAAGCACGTGATCTGGCCGCTTGCGCCCGTCGGCGCGGGTGAACAGATCGGCATCAATGACAAGCAATCCGCCTGTGCCCACAATTGGCAAGGCGGCGACGATCAATGCAAAGCAATGACAAACCTGTATAGGCAGGCATCAAGGAAATGAATATGCTGAAGAACACGCGATCGATTACCCGCCTTCTTCTTTGCGCAAGCTGTACGCTGCCGTTTGCGGCACCTGCCTATGCGCAGGCGCAAATGACGGAACCGGATTTCGCTGAGGCAGAGCAGGACGCAATCGCAGAACCGGCTGCAGGCGGCAACGTCATCCTCGTGACCGCCAACAAGCGGAGCGAGAATCTGCAGGACGTACCGGTCGCCATTTCAGTAATCGGCCAGGAGCAGCTTGAGCTTACAGGCTTTTCCGACGTGAAGGATCTGAGTGCGCTGGCTCCCAACGTCACCGTCTCCGAAGGAACGACTATTCCTACCTCGACGATCGTCGCCATCCGCGGCATCGCGTCGGGTTCGGATGAACAATTAACACTCGATCAGGGCGTTGCGGTCTATCTGGATGGTGTTTATCTTGCTCGTAGCGCCGCAACTGCCGTCCCGGCACACGACATCGAGGCGGTCGAAGTCCTGCGCGGTCCGCAAGGCACGCTGTTCGGCCGCAATTCGACCGGTGGTGCCATCAGCTTTCGGTTGCGTCGCCCGACCAACGATTTCGGGGTCGATGCAGAAGCAGGCTACGGCAATCAGGATTCGCGTGAGGCGCTCCTGCGCGTCAACAGCGGCAATCTGATCGACGATAATCTGCGCGTTTCGGTTACCTACCTGCACCGTCAGAACGACGGCTATGTCGACAATCTGCTGACCCCGGGTGACAACAAGGATCCGGGCTTCAACAATGTCGACAGCATCCGCGCCGCTTTGGAAGCGGATCTGGGCACGACCGGATCGGTTTACTACTCGTTCGACTATGCTGACTTCGAAGGCTTGGCGCCTGCGGCCCAGACCGTGGTTGCCAGCGAAAGGATCAGGGGCTTTCTTGCAAACTCGTCCACGGTTGCAGGCTGTGATCTCGATATTGAGTTCAAGAGGAAAGACGCATTGTGTCTGGACGATGCATTGCCCAGCGATTCCCAGCTTTACGGTCATGTGCTCAAGCTCGAGAACGATTTTGGCGGCGTGGTCGTGCGCAGCACCACCGGCTGGCGCAGCTGGCGCAGCGATATTCCCAAGAATGATTTCGATGGGTTCGGACCGATCACCGGACCAGGCTTCAGCCAGGCAAGCCTGTTCAATGGCCTGCCTGCCGAACTGATCGCTCCGCTGGTGGGTGCTGCCAACGCGCCTTTCGTGTCCGCAGCAGACGTGCCGCTTGTCACCACCTCGCTGTTCGAGACCAACAATAACCGCAAGCAGAACCAGATCAGCCAGGAACTGGAACTTGTTTCTGATACCAGTGGCCGGTTCAACTGGGTGGTCGGCGCATTCTACTTCTACGAAGACAGCCGGGAATCAAATCCCCAACAGGCAGGCTTCGTGATCGACGTTGACCAGACGTTGCGGAACATTCCCAACATTGGCGCGGCTCTGGCGGACGCCCTGCCGGAAGAAACGCGTTACCGGATCCTGACCATCCCCTCGCAGCTTGATTACCGCACGACGGCGGAATCCTATGCAGTTTATGGACAGGGGCAGTATCGCTTCGGAGCGGAAGAGAACCTCGGGCTCACGATCGGGTTGCGCTACACCCGCGACAGGAAAACCATCAATCAGCAGACGCCGTTCGTCAACATCGACAAGGCGTCGTTCAGCGAGCCGACCGGCCATGTCACGGTCGACTATCGGGTTTCAGACGGCATCAACGCCTATGCCAAGGCAGCGCGCGGCTACCGTTCTGGTGGCTTCAACGTCCGTACGCAGCAACCCGCATTCGAACCTGAAATACTGTGGTCCTATGAAGCGGGTCTGAAAACCGAGTTCTGGGACCGTCGCGCACGTGTGAACCTTGCCGGTTTCTACGCCGAATATTCGGATCAGCAGGTCAACCAGCCCGTTTCCAACCCTACTGGTGGCGGGTTCGGGCAAACAGTCGTGAATGCCGGCTCGACTGAATATATCGGAGTCGAGGCGGACTTTTTCCTGGAGCCGATCGACAATCTGGTATTTTCAGGATCGGCCGGTTACGTCCATCGTGAATACAAGGAGTTCCCGCTGCGGCTGCCCAGTGGCGAAGTTATCGACATATCGGATCAGGTGCTCGCCAAAACGAACACGCCCGACACGACGATCAATGCGGCCGTGCAGTACCGGCACAACTTTGGCGATGACATGTTCCTGCTGGGCCGGGTCGGTGCCACATATGAAGGGGACCATGTTTTCTTCACCGTGCCGCTCACCTCTCCGTTTACCCGCGACCTGGAAAGCGACGCTTATACCCTGGTCAATGCACAGATCCGCCTGGGCGATATCCCGCTGGCACGTGGTGCGCGCGGCTTCGTGCAGGTCTGGGGGCAGAACCTGTTCGACAAGGAATATGAATCCCGCGCTATTGATTTTGGCGCGCTTGGCTATGGATCGTTTCTTCACGGTCGGCCGCGCACCTATGGGATAACGGCCGGTGTCAGTTTCTGATTGATGAACGGGCCGGCACGTCAGCGGGGAAACAGAATGATGAAGAACACCCGATTTGCAGATGGGTTTCATTGCCATTCTGATCGCCTGTTTCCTGCTGCCGGCCCGATCAGCCTCAGCACAACAGAGCGCGTCACCTTCGGGTGCTGGCCCAACCAGCACCCGAAGGGACACCAAATGTAGTGTTGGTGCTGCTTGATGACGTCGGCTTTGGCGCTGGGTCCACTTTTCGGGGCGCGGCCAATACGCCCGCGCTCGATGCGGTGGCCAGGAAGAGGCTGAAATACAGTGGGCTTCAAACAACTGCGATCTGTTCACCGACGCGCGCATCTTTGCTGACCGGGCACAATCCCCACGCCACCGGTATTGGCGCGGTGGCCAATTCCAGCGATGCGCGCCCAGGCAACACAGGGATACACAACCCGCAGACCGCTTCTGTTGCCAAGATCCTGAAGAACAACGGATACAGCACCGCAGCGTTCGGCAAACGGCATCAGATCGCATATTGGCAAACCTCGCAAAGCGGGCCGTTTAATCGCTGACCGACTTATGAAGCGTTCGAAAAGTTCTACGGCTTCATCGGTGGGAAACCGACCAGTTCGAAGCACCGCCGTTCGAAGGAACTTCTCCTGTAATCCGGCCGCCAGGTAGTTCCTGTCATCTTACCGAGGATCTTGCCACGCAGGCAATTCGTTGGATGCGTGAGCAGCAGTCGCTCACGCCGGACAAGCCGTGCTTCCTGTATTTCGCTACCGGCGCGATCCATGCTCCGCTGCAAATGCCGGCGTGGGAAACGCTGGCATCCGATCAGCAACGGCTGTCGACGACGCGCCCAAGGTTGCGCGGATCGACACGATCAACGAGCCCGACGCTTACGCGCATGTCAATGCGGCGTGGGCATGGGGGACCAACTCACCATTCGAATGGGCAAAACTGTGGCTTCGCATCTTGGCGGAACGCGCAATCCCCTGGTCGTGACCTGGCCGCGCGACATCGAGGCACAAGGTGGGCTGAGGACGCAGTTAAGTCACGTCATCGATATCGCCCCCCACTCTGCTCGAAGCGGCAGGCATTGCTCCAACCAGCACAGTCGATGGTGTGGAGCACACGTCCGATGGACGGCACCAGCCTTGTCTACAGCTTTGGTGATCCCGGTGCCCCGAACGTCACGACAGGCAGTATTTCGAGGTATTCGGGCACCGCGCCATCTACCACAAAGGCTGGATGCCGTCCGCGTTCCACTAGCGTGCACCTTGGGGACCGGCAGTGGTGCTCGACACGCAGCCGATTGCGGAAGACAGATGGGAGCTTTACAATCTTGCGGAGGATTTCTCACAAGCCGAGAACCTGGCTGCTGAATTTCCACAGAAGCTGGCGGAAATGAAAGCGCTGTTCATGTCCGTTGCGGCTAACAACCAGATCTTGCCCCTGTCGGGCCAGGTTACCGGCGGATCCGGGCTTCCCAAGCTGCACCAGGAACGCACCCGTCAAACCTACTACCCCGGCACCACCGCCGTTCCTGAATCGGCACTGCCAAGAATGACGAACGGCTCCTGGTCGCTGCTGGCGATGGTGGATACACAGCCTGGGTCAAAAGGAGTGGTTGCAACAAATGGCGGCAGTTCGGCAGGCTGGTCGCTGTATCTGGACGACAATCGCACTCCGGTGTTCACATACAGGCTGTTCGATCTGAAAACGATAGCGCTGGTCGGCAAAGAGCCGCTCGCACCCGACCGTAATCTCTTGCAGGTAGATTTTGAATATCATCGCGGTAGTTATGCCAAGGACGGTACATTGTCGCTGCTGGTCAACGGAGACGCCGTTGGCACCGACCGCCTGCCAGCAACCCCGCCTGCGTTCTTTTTCATTAACGAGACCTTTGATGTCGGTGTCGATCTTGGATCGGCAGCCGGCGACCACCCGGCAGACGCCCCACTCGGCTATCCCTTTACTGAGGGCGCCGACGGGCTCTACGACATGGTCGGAAATGTCTGGGAGGTGACAGCAGATTTCTACAGCCCTGGCCATGACCCAGCCGACCCGAACAACCCGCGGGGGCCAGCGCGGGATGCAGCGTATGACCCCATGAACCCCGGCCTTGTCTCACGCACGATGAAGCGCGGCAGCTATCTGTGCGCTCCCAATTACTGTCAGCGCTACAGGCCGGCTGCCCGCCAGGGACGAGATACCAATCTGGGCGCGAGCAATGTGGGTTTCCGGCTGGTCTATGACGCCTTGCCGCCGTCACCAGGAGCTGATTGACGACAGTACCGAGGCATGGGACGCCTGGTTCAATGCCTTGCCTAGAGATCTGCTGTCTTGGTGTGAGCGGAACCCTGATTGGATTGCAAACGGAGAGACGCCGGGCCTCTTGCTCTGTTTTTTTGCGAAAAAGTTACAACAGGCGGCCGAGTGACGAAAACACGTGCTGGACCTTCTTGAGCTGATCGTTTCACGGTGGACTGTTGCACCAAGATTTGCTCGTGATTTACACACGCGCGGGACCGCCAGGTTCACAAGCGGTTTTCTGCGGCTTTCTCAGGAAAGTGGAGCGGGTAGCGGGAATCGAACCCGCATAGCCAGCTTGGAAGGCTGGAGCTTTACCACTAAGCTATACCCGCCCATGGTCGTGTCATGTCGCTTGCCATCATAGCAGGGGTCACGTCAATATCGCTGCTTCGTTTTTATGCGTAAAAACATTCGGGGCACATCTCCGGCTGTGCATACTACCGATCAAATGTGGTGCGAACACCAATCCAGAGCGTGCGCGGTGTGCCAAGGTCAATCGAACCTTGTTGATTGCGCGTGATAATCTCTTCGTCGAGCAAATTTTCACCGCGTATCAGCAGCCGGGTCTGATCGGTAACGGCGAAGCTTGCGAAGGCGTCGAGAGTCGTAGCGGCCGCCAGTTCATTGCTGTTGATATCGTCTTCGTAGCGTCGCCCTTCGTGCCGCACAGTCACAGACAGGTCCACGCCTGCATGAGGCGTGATGCCGGCGGTGGCGCTGACCGCGAACTTCGGCACTTGCGCAGGACGCAAACCGTTCAGATCGGCCGCGTCGCCGGACGCTTCATTCTGCGCGTCCAGATAAGCAGCGGACAAAGAGGCAAAGCCATGTGTCCATCGTACGTTGCCGTCCAACTCCACCCCGCGTGATGAAATGGCTTCGATGTTGCGGCGACGGCGCAGGTTGTCGCCAATGGTCACGTTCGAAATGGCGTTCTTCAAGCGATTGTCAAAGGCTGTCAGCGAAATCGCTGCCCTGCCGGTGCGGTAATCCAGCCCGGTCTCGTAGCCGAACAGGCGCTCGTTTTCCAAAGCGGCGTTCGCCTGCGTGACGACGGGAAACACAACGTAAGGGCGATAAAGTTCATTCAAGGTCGGCAGTCGCAACCCGGAATATACTGCTCCGCGCAACGAGATGCGCGAGGAAACATTGTAAAGCACACCGCCTCGCAGCGATTCTTCCCAGCCGCTGCGGCTGGCAAACCGATCAGCGATCGTTGTCATCCCGGAACCGTCCTGTTCCCGAAAGAACCCATCGGCGATTACGAAGTGGTCCAGCCTCGCGCTGCCGGTGAGTACGACATCTCCTATCCGCCAATCGTCCTGCACATAAAAGCCGGCGTCGGTGTTGCGGCCACCAGCCCGGCGCATCGCAGTCAGCTGTTGTGTAAACGCGCTGTAAGCCTCCTCCCGCAGTTCACCGTCCGCAATTCGCAGATCCGCTCCAAATCGCAAAGTGTGCGCCGTACCGGTTGGAGGGCGCAGTTCCAGCTTGCCGCCCAGCCCCAACGCCGGCGTCGCACGCTGATCCAGGACTTTCACAAAGCGGGTCGAGCTGATCACGACATTGGAAAAGTCTCGCAGCTGTACATACCCCAGGGCATCGAACTGCCAATTGGACCCGCCGGTGAGCCTGAGGCTGAGATCCTGACCGGAAGAAGTGCTGTCCGCCCCATCGAAGCGCAGCGTACGTCGATCATCGAAAGCTGCGGCACGGACCTGCAACTCGGCTGCTTCGTTAACAGGAGCGACCCCGCGAACGGCCAGTGACCAGCTGCCATATGCCGCCTTGGCGCTCGCTGGCACGCGTTGCGCCACAGGTGTTGTGAAAAACCCAGGCCCGCGGTCCCAGCGACCCGACACCACAGCAAAGCCACTGCCCAGCTCGGGCGCCATGCTGATCGAGGCTTCGGTTCCGCCACGCTCGTTCACAAAAGCGCTGCCGTTTACCAGGTCGAGCATCGCTGCGCCCGCACTCTCCATCGCGATCGTACCGGCCACTGCGCCAGCACCGAACGCGCCTGAACCGCCGCCTCTTGTCACCACGATCCGCGCCAGCCTTTCAGGCGGCAGAGCAGCATAAGGTATGTAGCCAAAGAACGGATTGGCCTGCGGTATGCCATCGACAAGCACCAGACTGCGACTGCTTGCATTGCCGCCCAGCCCGCGCAAAGCTGCGCCCTGGGCCGACGGATTGGCAGCCCGGCTGTCGGAACGGCGGAACTGCTGAAAACCGGCTACGCCTTGCAGGACATCCTCGATCCGTCCCGATGCCGCGCGCAGGAGAGCATCGCGATCAATCTCCACGGCGCCGTAGGCAGGCTCCCCCGGCGTCGGCTCCAGCCCCTCTCCTGTCACCACGATCGGTCGGTTCTGCGTCGGCTCCTCGCGCACGACATCTGTCCGCAGCGGCTCCGCCGTCTGTGAACAAGCGGGCAGCGCTGCGCCGCTCAGGACCACCCCGGCGGCGCCGAAAAGCGCACGACGTTGCCTGTTGCTGAAAGAGATCACTGTCATGACTGCTGCCGATGAAGCAGATTGTGTCTGCTCGCAATCCCCGGAAGATCAGCCGTCGCTGATGCAATAGTCGATTGGCCGGAAGCTCCCGCCATTGCTGTCATAGGCCGAACAGGCCGTCAGTCCCACAATTAGATCCATCCTTGCGCGCAGTTTCAGGCAGTCTCCTGCCTTGCTGACCGGCGGCAATACGCGCAGGCCGCCGGTGTTGCCGTCGACTGAAACGTTCATGAAGCAATTGAACGCGATGGGAATGTCATCCTCGCTGATACCATAGGGCGCGAGTGCTTCTGCCAGATTGCCAAAGCAGCCGCGGTGGACCGGTTTGTCTGGATAGAAGTGCTCGAAAGTCGCTACGCTACAGGGCGTCAGCAGGAAATCGTGCAGCCCAACCGTGTCATGCACAATCTCGAACATGACTCTTGATCGATTGGAGTAAAGGCTGTGCCCCGTGGTCAGCCGAATGGTCTCGGCATAGTCAAGCGTGCGACCTGAAGACAGAACCTCTCGAACGTCATGAGCGTTATAGGCAAGCAGATCGGAGACCTGCTGTCCTTCGGGATCGATAACCGTAAGAAGCTGCCCGTCATGAAGCTTGAATGCGGCGCCGCTGCGCGGAGCAATGCGTGTCGGCTCACCCGCCTTGCCTGCGTCTGTCATTTCGAAGCTGCGCCTGCCGAAGCATCGCCGTTTTGCCTCGACGATGATCTGGGGTCCTGAAAGGGGCATCGCCAGTCCTCGTCGACGATCCGCCCGGAATATTGCCGCGCCTCACTGGTTTCCCCATGCCGGGAAAGCATCGGGTTCACATCGCCTGCCAATGCGATATCGCGCTTCAGGATGGTGTCGCGCATCGTCTCATATTTGCCTCGCTCACGCAGTAGCTCGAATTGGTCGTGCAGGTTAAAGACGAGCACCGGGTGATGGAAACGGCGAGCAGGGCGACTGGCGTGGGGGTGAAGCCCGACCACAAAAAATGCTTGGCCGCCAAAGCTTAGTGAAAAATGCGGGTCGTCGGGATCGGCGCTCACCGACGTGTCATGCCCTTGCCCACGCCAGGCATCCTTGTCACTTAGCGACTGGATCCGCTGCCACAAAGCTTCCTCGAAACTCTCTTCCGACATGGGATCTGTATCGCGAAAAATGACCGCCAATGAACGGAATTCTGGCGCCTCCACCTGCTCAAGATCCTTCGTGTAATCCCACGCCCATTCCAGCAGGGCATCGTGGATGCGAAGATCGTCCCACCCGCTAAGCAGCGAATTGGCTACCATCATCTTGAGGTTACCACGCGCCAATGCCGACTTTGCGCCAACACAGGGAAAGGACTGGTCCCGGACGAATTGTTCAAACTGGTCCGCCAGCACGGCGTCGTCATCTGCGCCGGCCCGGAGCTGCATTGTCACTTTTTTCATACCGGAAAGGTACGCGTCTGCGCCTGATAAGTTCCAGAAATGTCGCCGTTCCGGTCCCGCCAGCATTCCGGCTCAGGCAGGGCGATTACCCCAGCCTGAGCCTGCTTTGCCGGGACGTTTTGATCAATGCTTCTGGTTACGCCAGACGTTCTGATACGCCAGATAGGCAAGAATGGATGCGATGATGAGGAACAGGACCACTGGCCAGCCAGCCTGATGGCGTTTGGCAAGCGTCGGTTCGGCAGCCCAAGTCAGGAAAGCAGCCACGTCGCGTGACATGCTGGCCACCGTGGAACTGCTGCCATCATCGAAGGTCACCTGTCCGTCACTCGTGAGTGGCGGGGCCATGGCAATGTTCAGATTCGGGAAATACGGGTTGTAATGCAAACCGTTGGGCGTC
The DNA here is from genome assembly GCF_031846435.1 of Croceicoccus esteveae. NCBI lineage: Bacteria > Pseudomonadati > Pseudomonadota > Alphaproteobacteria > Sphingomonadales > Erythrobacteraceae > Croceicoccus > Croceicoccus esteveae. The sequence continues at coordinate 122,364 of NZ_JAVRHS010000001.1, read as the reverse complement.
TTCGCATCGGGGAATTGCGCCAGCAGAGCAGCAGGCTGATCCTGATATCCGGTAATCAGCGAATAGACATAATTGGAACCGTCATGTCGAGCCTTGGTAATCAGCGAAAGATCAGGCGGGACCGCGTTGTTATTCGCCGCACGCGCGGCAATGTCGTTGGGATAGGGGGATGGAAAGTAATCGGTTGCCAAGCCCGGACGCGAAGCTGCCTCACCCGTGTTCGGGTCAACACCCGGCACCTGCCAGGTCGCGGCCTCGGCCTTGACCTGCGCTTCGGAATAGCCAAGCTGCGCAAGATCGCGAAACGCCACATGCCGAAGCGCATGGCAGGCCGCGCAGACTTCCTTGTAGACCTTGTATCCACGTTGCAATTGCTGAACGTCAAAGGTTCCGAACACCCCGGCGCTGGGCAGCTTGGCATCGCGCGGGTGTTCATAGAACACATGCTCCGCGGTCGTTTCATGTTCCTCGGTGGCCCAGGTGTAGAGCCCCACACCAAACGACCAGAGGAGGATCACGCCGAAAAACAGGCCGACGAGGATTGCGATGAAGCGAGCCATTGAACGCGTCTTTCTTTTGTCTCTTGCGGCTCAAGCGCCGGCTGGGCGGTAGAGGCCCGCATCATCAGGACCCGGGCGGCTATCGGTCGGCCGTTCACCGGTCGTCGACAGCGGAACCGCATCATCGGCACCCGTCCTGTGGTTCAGGACAGCGTCAGTGATTGAGTGGGGGAGCGGTTTGGGCTTCTCGATGATTGATACGATCGGAAGGACGATGAGGAAATGGGCGAAGTAGTACAACGCCGCAATCTGGCTGAGCATGACGTATGGCTCTTCAGCCGGCGCGCCACCGCAGTAGAACAGCACTCCCATGGTCGGAATGAGACCGAACCAGAAGAACTTGCGGAACAGCGGGCGATAAAGACCTGAACGCACTGGTGACTTGTCCAGCCAGGGAAGGAAGAACCAGACCAGAATTGCCGCAAACATCGCGATCACACCCATCAGTTTGGCAGGCAGGAACAGGAAATCCTGCGTGAAGGCGCGCAAGATCGCGTAAAATGGCCAGAAGTACCATTCGGGCACAATATGCGCAGGTGTGGAGAGCGGGTTGGCTGGGATGTAATTGTCAGGATGGCCAAGATAATTGGGCAGGAAGAACACAAAGGATGTGTAAAGCACCAGGAATACTGCCAGGCCGAAGCCGTCCTTCGCCGTATAATACGGGTGGAAAGGAATAGTATCGCTTTCGTCCTTGATTTCGACACCCGTCGGGTTCGAAGATCCAGGGATGTGCAGCGCCCAGATGTGGAGAATGACCACACCTGCGATAATGAACGGCATCATGAAGTGCAGCGAGAAGAACCGGTTGAGCGCCGCATTGTCAGGCGCAAAACCACCCAGCAACCAGATCTGCAGCGGTTCACCCACCAACGGAATGGCGCTGAACAGGCCGGTAATTACCTTGGCGCCCCAGAACGACATCTGCCCCCAGGGCAGCACATAGCCCATGAACGCCGTTGCCATCATCAGAAGAAAGATCACGACACCCAGCAGCCAGATCATTTCGCGCGGCGCTTTGTAGGAACTGAAGAACAGCCCGCGAAAGATGTGAATGTAGATGACGACAAAGAAGAACGATGCGCCATTGGCATGAGCGTAGCGCAGCATCCAGCCCCAGTTCACGTCCCGCATGATGTGTTCAACCGAGTCGAACGCCACCAGCGCGTTGGGCGCATAGTGCATCGCCAAGACAACACCGGTAATGATCTGAAGCACCAGGCAGAAGCCGGCGAGAACGCCAAAGTTCCAGAAATAGTTGAGGTTGCGTGGCACCGGATATCCGGCACCGACAGCATTGTAGACCAGCCTTGGAAGCGGCAGTTTTTCATCGATCCAGCGTGTAAAGCCACTCTTGGGTTGATACTGCTGTGCCCACGGAAAGCTCATGATCTGTTACTTTCAGCCAATCTGAACGGTGGTGTCGGAGGTGAATTCATATTCCGGCACCAGCAGGTTTGTCGGTGCAGGGCCTTTGCGGATACGCGCCGCAGTATCATAGTGGGAGCCATGGCAGGGACAGAAATACCCGCCAAACTCGCCTTTGTTCTCACCCTCGCCTGCGCCGAGCGGAACGCAGCCCAGATGGGTGCAAACGCCCATGGTGATAAGCCAGTTTTCCTTGCCCTCCTTGGTGCGTTCGGCAAGCGTCTGCGGATCACGCAGCGAGGATACATCCACTGCCGCGGCTTCGGCAATCTCGGCCGGGAGCAGATTGCGGACAAAGACCGGCTGCTTGCGGAACACTGCCTTGACCGACTGGCCTGGCTGGATAGCGGAGATGTCGAGCTCTGTCGTCGATTCGGCAAGAACGTCTGCGGAAGGCGCCATCTGACTGATCAACGGGAACAGAACCGCGATGCCACCGATACCGGCAAAGCTGACGGCTGCAATCTCGATGAAATCACGACGTCGCACGCCCGTTTGCGTGTCGTCCTGGACCGCTTCGGGATGTTCAACAATCGCGTCTGTCATGCCTCGCCGTGCCTTGCGCTAACCGTCCGGCGAAACTGGCCGAACCGAATGAAACGAAATGTGCAGAGGATCCGCTATGGAACCTCATACAGAACACGGCCGGATCGGCGCACCGCCAATTTTCCAAACCTTGCTGTGGCGCGTCATAGACTTGAGGACAGGATTTTCCAACAAGGTTTTTACGCAAAGGTGCCGCCTGCATTTTCCTCTGGCGAGAACCCCGCACCTGGAGGCCATTGCGGTGAACCAAAACCGAGCACCTTGAACAAGCGCCCCATGCCCTGTCGATCCCTTGCATCGACAAGCCGTTCGAGCCCCGAAAACACGCTCTTGGCCTGCCCCGGGTTCGCAGCCGCAAGGGCATGTGCACGTTCCTTGATCCCGAGCCGGTTGAGAAACACGCCCTGTTGGACCGTTCCGTAGAGCACACAGCCAGCATCCTGCGCGACATTGGCAAGACTGGCAAAATCGACATGGGCGGTAAGATCGGCGTTGCCTGGATCGAAGAAGGGATCAACCATGCGATGATTGCGTACTGCCTGAAGCGTGGAACCGATGCGCGTCTGCACGTAGCCATAATCCACGGTCAGCATTGCGCCGCCTTGCCGCGCGATTGCCATGGCAACATCCTGCATGATCGCAGCAGCGGCAGGCACGGTTTCGATAATGGTGCCGACCGGCGCGTCGGTCTGGACTGACGCCAATGCTGCGTCCATCGGCTGCTCGCCCTCGACAGGAATGAACCGCTCTTCTTCCAGAGCGACCATGCGTTCGCGCCATCCGTCCTGTGTGCGGACCAGTTGCCGGACGGCAAGCGCATCGAAAAATTCATTGGCAATGATCAGCAGTGGCAGATTGTCAGGCAGCGTGGCTGTGCTGTCGTGGAAGATTGCGTCCGGCACGGCTTGTGTCTGCAATTTACGTAATTGCGGCGATCCCTCGATAAAATGGACTTCGGGAGCAAGATGCGCAGTGCGGATGACGCGGAGCGCGTCGCGGGCCAGTGTCCCGCGCCCCGGCCCCAGCTCCACATAAGCAAAGCGCGGGATGGCAGTTGCGCCTGCGGTCCGAAGCACCAGATCCGCAACCCACCCACCAAGCATTTCACCAAACAGCTGGCTGATTTCGGGTGCGGTAATGAAGTCACCGGCCCTGCCCAGCGGATCGCGGGTGGCATAGTAATGCGCATTGGCGTGCGCCATGTACTGAGCGACGGAAATTGGTCCGGAGGTCCGGATCAGCCGACGCAGCAAATCGGCGAGGGTGCCCTCCCTTGCGCTCACGCGGACCGCGCCGGCTCCTGCGCCGATGCCCGTGCCGATGCTTGGCCGAGCGCAGGCCTTTGCAAGGCGCGCCAGATCAGGAACACGCCCGCCAGGATCAACGGGATCGTCAGCCATTGCCCCATGGACAACCCGGTCCGCATGGCAAATTCAGTCAGCTGTGGGTCGGGCTGACGGAAGAACTCGACCAGGAAGCGAGCCAGCGCAATGCCGGCGGTGAACGTGCCCACCAACAGACCGGGCCGCCAGCGCGCCCGCGTCAGCCAGAACAGCGAGAGCATGACGATGATCATCAGCAATCCTTCCAGGCCTGCTTCGTAAAGCTGGCTTGGATGGCGCGGCAGCGGCCCGGCACGCGGGAATACCATCGCCCAGGGCACTTCGGCGGTGCGCCCCCACAGTTCGCCGTTGACGAAATTGGCTAGCCGCCCGAACATCATGCCGAACGCCACATTGACAGAAATGTAGTCGCACACGCGCAGGAACGCGAGGCCGCCACGCCTGCTGACCCAGGCGATCGCCAGCAGCACACCGATGACGCCGCCATGGAAGCTCATCCCGCCTTCCCAAAGCTTGAACAGATCGGTGCTGGTCCACAGGTCAGGTTCGTAAAAGGTTGCATAACCGATGCGGCCGCCAAGGATTATGCCAAGCGTGCACCAGAAGAACAGATCTTCTGCATGACGCTGCGCCATCGGGGCGCCGGGCGCCTTGAGCATCCGGGTCAGATGCCAGTAACCAAGAACAATGCCCGCAAGATAGGCAAGCGAATACCATCGCAACTGGAAAAAGCCGAGGTCAATGCTTGGTTTGAGGCCGAGATCCGCCCAATAAAGCGGCGCCGTGTCGCCAGCAACGGCCAAGATAGTCATCAAAGACAAAGACTTCTCCCCTCGATCGGACTTGATCCGATGCAGCACGCGGCGCTTCTGGCACAGGCCGCACGCCGATGATAGGGAGGAACGCCAATTGACAATCAAGCGGTCGATCTCGGGCACAAGCATCAGAGGCGGCGCCACGCGAATGATCCACGTTGCTCATCGTGCTGCTGAACCCCATATTACAAGGGTGGCAGCGCGACGTTTGCCGCAATGAGAAGGAGCGGCCTTGCTACACGACAAGATCCCCGATCAGCGTGGCATCATTGATCGCCGCCGAGTCGCAGCCGATCTTGATCGCGCAATGATGCAGGACGGTTCGGCACCTGGGCAGGACCCAGGGGCAGAGCACAGGCAGGCTGGCGTCGAGGTGCTGCGCAAGGCACTTCGAGAGGGGCGGCAGGAAATCGGGCGGCGGCTGGAAGCGGAGCCGTCTGCCGGCCACAAGAGCGCTGCTGCACAAGCGTTTCTCGTGGACCAGTTGATCCGGATTATCTATGATCATCTGACAATGCGTCTTGATCCAGAGGCGAAAGACGCAGGCCCCGAGCAGTTGGCGATCATGGCAGTGGGTGGATACGGGCGCGGGGAAATGGCGCCGCGGTCCGATGTCGATCTTGCTTTTCTCACCGCGGAACAGCGCAGCGTACAGGCCGCGCCGCTTGTCGAGGCAATGCTTTACTATCTGTGGGACCTTGGTCTCAAGATTGGCCATTCCAGCCGGTCACTCGATGAGATGATCGCGCTTGCCAGACAGGATCTTACCATCCGCACCGCTCTTCTTGAAGGGCGCTTCGTCTGGGGCAGCAGGGAACTGTTCGACCATGCCCAAAAGCGATTCTGGAAAGAAGTGGTCAGCGGCTCTGAGCGCGCTTTTGTTGAACAGAAGCTGGAAGAGCGCGAGCAGCGCCACCGTCGGATGGGCGACAGCCGGTACGTGGTGGAGCCGAACGTCAAGGAGGGAAAGGGCGGACTACGCGACCTTCACACCTTGTACTGGATCGGGAAATACGTTCACAAGGTGCGACATTCCGCTGATCTGGTCGAGGCCGGCCTGCTGACCCGCAGCGAATATCGCTCGTTCAGGCGCGCAGAAGATTTCTTCTGGGCGGTGCGCTGCCATCTTCATACCATGACCGACCGCGCAGAAGACCGTCTCACGTTCGATGTGCAGCCGGAAATTGCCGCACGTATGAACTTTGCCGATCGACCGGGAAAAAGCGCCGTCGAACGATTCATGCAATATTACTTCCTTCAGGCAAAACGGGTCGGCAGCCTGACAGGGGTATTCCTCGCGCAGCTTGAAGAACAGTTTACAAGATCACGGACCGCAAGGCTGGTTTCGCGCATCACCACGCGCAGGCGGATTGTTTCCGGTTTTGTCATCGCCGATGGCCGCATTACCGTTCCATCCGAGGATTTCTTCAGGCAGGACCCTGTAAGGCTGATCGAGATATTCGCCGTCGCCAATCGTGAAGGAGTGGATATCCACCCCGACAGTCTGCGCATTGCCGGTCGCGATGCCGGGCTGATCACCGGCAAGCTGCGGCGGGACCAGCGAGCCAACGCCCTGTTTCTCGACCTTCTGTCCAGCCGTGACAATCCCGAGGCTGCCTTGCGCCGGATGAACGAAGCGGGGGTGCTGGGCCGCATCATGCCCGAGTTCGGCCGTGTCGTGGCACAGATGCAGTTCGACATGTATCATCATTACACCGTGGATGAGCATACCATTCGGGCCATTGGCCGGCTTGCCAGCATCGAGCATGGCGATCTGGCCGAGGTGCATCCGCTTTCGACCAGGATCATGCCCCGGCTGCGTCATCGCCGCGTGCTGTTCGTGGCCGTTTTACTCCATGATATTGCCAAGGGACGCGGCGGCGATCACTCGGTGCTGGGAGCGGAGATCGCCGCGACGGTCGGGCCGCGGCTCGGCCTTGATGAAGAGGAAACGGAACTGGCATCATGGCTGGTGCGGCGCCACCTCCTGATGAGCTCCACCGCGTTCAAACGTGACTTGTCCGACCCCAAGACGATAAGCGATTTTGTCGCCGAAGTGCAGTCGCTGGAACGTTTGCGGCAACTTCTTGTCCTTACCGTGGTGGACATTGGCGCGGTCGGTCCCGGCGTCTGGAACAGCTGGAAAGGACAGCTGCTCAGCGACCTGTTTACTGCTGCGGAGGAGCAATTGCGTCTTGGCTACATGGCCAAGGGGCGCAACCAGGTGATCAAGGGAAGGAAGGCAGCGGTGGGCAGGCTGCTGGATCGCGACAGCGAATTGGTCCGAACGGTCGGCGCTACGATGACCGCGGCGTACTGGATTGCCGAAAGCGAGGATGTGATCGCACACAATCTGCGGCAGATCGCTGATACCGGGCAAACGCCACTTTCTGTGGTTTGCCGCTATTCACCCGATCGTGGTGGAACATTGGTAATGGTGGTGACTCCTGACCATCCGGGCTTGTTTTCGCGCATAGCGGGCGGCATCCATCTTGCTGGCGGCGATATCATCGATGCACGCATCTACACCAATCGCGACGGGCTGGCGGTGGACAATTTCCTGGTGCAGGACCCGCTTGGCCGGCCGATGACGGAACAGGACCAGATCGACCGGCTGACCCGGGCCATCAGCGATTCGCTGGCAGATCGGCTGCGTCTGGCCCCGCAGCTTGCCGCACGTCCTTTGTCGCACGCCAGATCAGCCGCCTTTGATGTGCAGCCCCGCATCACTTTTGACAATGATGCATCAAACCGCTTCACCGTCATCGAGGTGAATGCCCGTGACCGTCCGGCCCTGCTTTACCATCTGGCCAGTGTGATGTCGCAAGCCAATCTGCTGATCAATTCGGCACACATTACCCATTACGGCGAACGTGCGGCCGATACTTTCTATGTGACCGACCTTCTGGGAGGCAAGATCACTTTACCCGACAGAATTGAGAAATTGCGCCAGCAACTGCTCGACGCTGCAGGAGAAGCCGAATGGAAAAACTCTGAAACCCAAACCCAAGCGCCAGCCACAGTCGCAGATGGGCATTGAAGCGCGCTGGCGCCTGATCAGCGGGAGGCCGCGCGCAGCCGCTCCACTGCTTGGCTCTGGCCAATCAACGGCAGCAGTGCACCCATGTCCGGCCCGTGCGTCATACCCGTCAGCGCAAGGCGCAACGGCAGGAATAGCCCCTTGCCCTTGCGGTCCGTCTGCGCCTTCATCTCGTCTGTAAGCCGCGTCCAGACATCCTTGCTCCAAACAAGGCCGGCGAGCGTTTCGGCAGCCTTGTCCAGATACGCCCGGTCCTGCTCCGACAGTTCGTCTGCAAAAGCTGTCACTGTCACAGGGCCGGTAATGACCAGCGACCAATCGGCTGCTTCGGCAACAGTTCGCAGATTAGGGCGGATTGCCAGCCAGGCCTCTTCGTCCAGTTCTGCGGGCAGGCGTTCCTGGACCTCGCCAAATGGCATCGCGTGAACAAGCTGAGCGTTCATTCGCAACAGTTCCGTCTCATCGAAACGAGCAGGCGCACGGCCAAAGCTGGCAAGATCGAACGAAGCTGCCATGGCACCGATGTCGGTTTGTGCCACCACGGGCTGCGACGTGCCGATCCGGGCAAGCACTGATAGCACCGCGGCAGGTTCCAGCCCCTGTTCACGCAACGCATCGACGCCAAGCGAGCCGAGCCTTTTCGACAGCTTGCCTTCGCTGCCGGTAAGCAGCGCCTCATGTGCGAAACGCGGTGGTGCGGCGCCCAGCGCGGTGAACATCTGCACCTGAACAGCAGTGTTGGTCACGTGATCCTCGCCCCGCAGCACATCGGTCACAGCAAGTTCGATATCGTCGACTACGCTGGGCAACATGTACAGCCACGATCCGTCGGCGCGTCGGATCACCGGATCGGACAGACTGTCGGCGTCGAAAGCCTGCGGCCCGCGGATGCCGTCATCCCAAGTGATCGCTTCGGCATGATCGAGATGAAAACGCCAATGCGGCGCCACGCCCTGTTCCGCAAAGGCGGCGTGGTCCCGTTGTGTCAGCGCAAGCGCAGAACGGTCGTAAGTTGGCGGCAGGCCGCGACCCAGCAACACCTTGCGTTTGAGCTCAAGTTCCTGTGCGGTTTCATACGCCCGGTAGACGCGTCCTGCCTCGACCAGCCGCTGAAACGCTGCGTCATAGAGGTCAAGACGGAGTGACTGGCGCACCTCTCCGTCGGGCTGCAGCCCCAGCCAGGCAAGGTCGGTCCGGATGGCGTCGACAAATCGTTCCTCGGATCGTTCACCATCGGTATCGTCAACCCGCAGCAGGAATGTGCCACCGCTGCGGCGCGCCAGCAGCAAATTGTGCAACGCGGTGCGTATATTCCCGACATGCAGGCGGCCGGTGGGCGAAGGTGCGAAGCGGGTGATTGTGGTCATGGATGCTGCGGTAGCGGCTCTTTGACGATCATACGAGAGGGATGACAAGCAGCGCAGTCGATAGGACTGCGGCAGGATCAGCCGGTCTCGTCCCCAAGCAGTCGATCGGCCAGTCGCGCGATCTCTTCAGGTTCAAGAATCCATGTGCGGGTGGCGCGACCATCACGATGCACGGGCTTGGTCAGCAAGATGCGGGCGTTCTGCCGCGCATGTTCTTTATAAAGAGCGAAATGCTTCGCGCATTCGTAAATTACCCCGATGATGGGTGTGCGGCCTTCAAGGTCGATCATCGTCGCCGGCTGGTCGCCCGGAATATCGTCTTGCGTGTATTTTTCCATACAACCTATCTTTGTATCGGCACCGGCAATCGCAAGCTGTGATTGATATGAAAAACCCCTGCAGGATCGCACCTGCAGGGGTCTTTGCGTTAGTTCGAGGCGGTGAGAAGACTTATTGCTCTTCTTCCTTCTTCGCCTCGATATCTGCTTCAGGCACTGTGCCGTCGTGATCGGCCGCTTCCGGGTTCAGATAATCGCCCGCATCGGCGTCGGTGCCATGCGTTTCGCCCTCGACCGTAGCGAGCGGATCGTCGCCGATGGCAGCTTCCGGACCCTGCGCCAGTTCAGCCTCGCGTTCCTGTGCTGCCGTTTCGGCCGCAATCAGGGCCTCCTGCAGCTTGCGTTGCTGCGCCCGTAGCGCTGCATCGCGGCTGCTTGCCGCAACCCGCAAGCGGTTCATGCCCGCGCCCGTGCCCGCCGGAATGAGGCGGCCGACGATCACGTTCTCCTTCAACCCGATCAGCGAATCGCGCTTTCCTTCGACCGCCGCCTGCGTCAGCACGCGGGTGGTTTCCTGAAACGATGCCGCCGAAATGAACGACCGGGTCTGAAGCGAGGCCTTGGTTATGCCAAGCAAAACGGGCTTGCCTTCGGCAGGAGCCTGATTCTTGGTCAGCTTCGCATTGTATTCGAGCATCTCTTCATAATCGAGCTGCTCGCCGGGTAGCAGCGTGGTGTCGCCGCCATTAGTGATTTCCACCTTCTGCAGCATCTGGCGCACGATCACCTCGATGTGCTTGTCGTTGATCTTCACGCCCTGCAGACGATAGACTTCCTGAATTTCATTGACGAGATATTCCGCCAATGGCTCGATGCCGAGCACTTCCAGAATGTCGTGCGGATCGGGCGAACCGGAAATGAGATTGTCGCCCTTCTTGACGAAATCGCCTTCCTGCACGTCGATCACCCGCGTCTTGGGGATGAGATATTCAACCGGATCACCCTCTTCCGGGACGATCGCGATCTTGCGCTTGGCCTTGTAGTCGCGGACGAACTCGATCCGACCGGCGATCTTGGCGATGATCGAATTGTCCTTGGGCTTGCGCGCCTCGAACAGTTCGGCAACTCGCGGCAGACCCCCGGTAATATCGCGCGTCTTGGCCGCTTCCCGGCTGGCACGCGCCAGGATGTCACCTGCCGACACTTCCTGCCCGTCTTCGACCGACAGCGACGTGCCGGGCGCCAGCATGTAGCGCGCAGCCTCTGTTTCATCGCCTGCCTCGTTGAGTAGCGTCAGACGCGGGCGCAGATCCTCCTTCTTGGATCGACCTGCGGCACGGTATTCGGTCACGACCCGCTGGGCGATACCCGTGGCGTCGTCGATCTGTTCGGCCATCGTCTTGCCATCGGCAAGATCCTGATACCGCACGATACCCGAACTTTCCGTGATGATCGGCAAGGAGAATGGATCCCACTCGGCAAGCCGGTCGCCCTGCTTCACCTCGCCGCCATCCTCGTGCATCAGCACGGTGCCATAAGGCACCCTGTGCATCTCGCGCTCGCGCCCCTCGGCATCGATCACGATGATCTCGCCGCTGCGCGCGAGGCTCAACCGGCGACCGCGCTTGTCAGTGATAGTCGGCATGTCACGATAGTGCACCTTGCCTGCCGACACCGCCTCGAGGTGCGAGGTTTCGTTGAGCTGCGCCGCACCGCCGATGTGGAACGTCCGCATCGTCAGCTGCGTGCCCGGCTCGCCGATCGATTGTGCGGCAATCACACCGACCGCTTCACCGATGTTCACCGGGGTACCGCGTGCAAGATCACGACCATAGCAGGTACCGCATACGCCCTGCTGCGCCTCGCAGACCAGAGGTGAGCGGATCTTGGCCACCTGAACTTCGGCTTCCTCGATCGCCTGCACCATAGGTTCGTCAAGCAGGGTTCCCGCCTTCACGATGACTTCGTTGGTCTTCGCATTGACGAGATCGTCTGCCAGTGTGCGGCCAAGGATACGCTCGCCAAGCGAGGCGATGGTCGAACCGCCTTGCACGATCGCACGCATCTCCAGCGCCTTTTGCGTGCCGCAATCTTCCTCCACGATGACACAATCCTGCGACACATCGACCAGCCTGCGGGTAAGATAGCCCGAGTTCGCCGTCTTCAACGCCGTATCGGCAAGACCCTTGCGGGCACCATGCGTGGAGTTGAAATATTCAAGAACGGTCAACCCTTCCTTGAAGTTGGAGATGATCGGCGTCTCGATGATCTCACCCGACGGCTTGGCCATCAAACCACGCATGCCGGCCAGCTGCTTCATCTGCGCCGGCGAACCACGCGCACCGGAATGCGCCATCATGTAGATCGAGTTGATCTGCGCCTCGCGGCCGTTCTCGTCCTTTGGCGTCGCCTTGATGCGGTCCATCATCTCGCCCGCGACCTTGTCGCCGCACTGGGACCAGGCATCGATCGCCTTGTTGTATTTTTCCTGCCAGGTGATCAGGCCATCCTGATATTGCTGTTCGTATTCAGCCACCTGCGCCTTGGTGCTGTCGATCATCGCATCCTTGGTTTCAGGGATGATCATGTCGTCCTTGCCGAACGAGATACCGGCCTTGAACGCGTGGCGGAAGCCGAGCGACATGATGGCGTCGGCAAACAGCACCGTGTCCTTCTGCCCGGTGTGGCGATAGACCTGATCGATAACATCGCCGATTTCCTTCTTGGTAAGAAGGCGGTTGATGACTTCGAACGGCACCTTGTGGTTGGCGGGCAGGCACTCACCGATCAACATGCGGCCGGCGGTCGTTTCCACCCGCTTCATGTAGGTCTTGCCCTTCTCGTCCGTCTGCGGAACCCGGCTGGTGATCCTGGAGTGGAGCGTGACCGAACCGACCTCCAACGCCTGATGCACCTCGGCCATATCGGACAGCATCCGTCCCTCGCCCGGCTCGCCTTCGCGATCCATGGACAGGTAATAGAGGCCCAGCACCATGTCCTGCGACGGCACGATGATCGGCTTGCCATTCGCCGGCGACAGAATGTTGTTCGTGCTCATCATCAGCACGCGGGCTTCAAGCTGCGCTTCAAGGCTCAACGGCACGTGAACTGCCATCTGGTCGCCATCGAAATCGGCGTTGAACGCGGAGCAGACCAGCGGGTGCAGCTGGATCGCCTTGCCTTCGATCAACACGGGCTCGAACGCCTGGATGCCGAGCCGGTGCAGCGTGGGCGCCCGGTTCAGCAGCACGGGATGTTCGCGGATGACCTCGTCAAGGATGTCCCAGACTTCCTTGCGTTCTTTTTCCACCCATTTCTTCGCCTGCTTCAACGTCATCGACAGGCCCTTGGCGTCGAGCCGGGCGTAGATGAACGGCTTGAACAGTTCCAAAGCCATCTTCTTGGGCAGACCGCATTGGTGCAGCTTCAGTTCCGGGCCGGTCACGATAACCGAACGGCCGGAATAATCGACGCGCTTGCCCAGCAGGTTCTGTCGAAAGCGGCCCTGCTTGCCCTTGAGCATGTCGCTGAGCGACTTCAGCGGCCGCTTGTTGGCGCCGGTGATGACCCGGCCACGACGACCATTGTCGAACAATGCGTCGACCGCTTCCTGCAACATGCGCTTTTCATTACGCACGATGATGTCGGGCGCGCGCAGCTCGATCAGCCGCTTCAAACGGTTGTTGCGGTTGATGACCCGGCGATAAAGATCGTTGAGGTCCGACGTCGCAAAACGGCCACCATCCAGCGGCACCAGTGGACGCAGTTCAGGCGGGATGACCGGCACGACTTCCAGGATCATCCACTCGGGGCGATTGCCTGAATCAATGAAGCTTTCGACGACCTTCAGCCGCTTGATGATCTTCTTGGGCTTCAGTTCGGACTTGGTGACGGCCAGCTCATCCAGCAGGTCCTGCCGTTCCTGGACCAGGTCCAGTTCCATGAGCATGGTCTTGACCGCGGCGGCGCCAATGTCAGCGGTGAACGCATCCTCGCCATATTCATCCTGCGCGTCGAGGAGTTCATCCTCGGTCAGCAACTGGAACTTTTCAAGCGGCGTGAGGCCGGGTTCGGTAACGATATAGCTTTCGAAATACAGCACGCGTTCCAGCTGCTTCAGCTGCATGTCCAGCAGCAGGCCGATGCGCGATGGCAGTGATTTCAGGAACCAGATATGCGCAACCGGCGCGGCGAGCTCGATGTGGCCCATGCGCTCGCGACGAACCTTTGTGACGGTGACCTCGACGCCGCATTTTTCGCAGACAACGCCCTTGTATTTCATGCGCTTGTACTTGCCGCACAGGCATTCGTAGTCCTTCACCGGACCAAAGATACGGGCGCAGAACAGGCCATCGCGTTCAGGCTTGAACGTGCGGTAATTGATCGTCTCGGGCTTCTTGATTTCGCCGAACGACCAGGACCGGATGCGTTCAGGCGAAGCAAGCCCGATGCGGATCTGATCGAAAGTCTCGGTCTTGGCGACCGGATTGGCGAATTTTGTCAGTTCGTTCATTCTTCAGTTCCCTTAAGGGAGAAAATCAGGCGGCAACCGGGGTGGCGCACAATTGCGCCACCTCGATGCATCATTCCGCCGCGATCGACAGACCGTCCTCGTCGTCACCGTCTTCCAGTGAGGAGAGTTCGACGTTGAGGCCCAGCGACCGCATTTCCTTGACCAGCACATTGAAGCTCTCTGGAATGCCAGCCTCGAAGGTGTCGTCACCCTTGACGATCGCCTCATAGACCTTGGTCCGGCCGACGACATCATCGGACTTCACCGTCAGCATTTCCTGCAGGGTATAAGCTGCACCATACGCCTGCAGCGCCCAGACTTCCATTTCGCCGAAGCGCTGCCCGCCGAACTGGGCCTTGCCGCCCAGCGGTTGCTGCGTGACGAGGCTGTAAGGGCCGATCGATCGCGCATGGATCTTGTCATCGACAAGGTGATGCAGCTTGAGCATGTAGATATAGCCGACGGTTACCTGTCGATCGAAAGCATCACCACTGCGGCCATCGAAAAGCGTGACCTGACCCGATCCGGGCAGCCCTGCCTTTTCCAGCATTGCGGTCACGTCGCCTTCGCGGGCGCCGTCGAAAACCGGAGTGCCCATCGGCACGCCGTTCTTCAGATTGGCTGCAAGCTCGACGATTTCATCAGTTGATCGGCTGTCGATTTCCTCATGATACTGATCGCCGTAGATGTCCTTGAGCTTGTCGACCACCGCTGTCGGAGGCGCTGCCGCTTCGGGATCGGGGTTGGCTTCGCGCCAGGCATCCAGCGCGGCTGTTACTTGCTGCCCAAGCCCACGTGCCGCCATGCCGAGGTGCGTCTCGAAGATCTGTCCGACGTTCATCCGGCTTGGCACGCCAAGCGGATTAAGCACGATATCCACCGCCGTGCCGTCTTCAAGGAACGGCATGTCCTCCACCGGCAGAATGCGCGAGATCACGCCCTTGTTGCCGTGACGGCCCGCCATCTTGTCGCCCGGTTGCAGCTTGCGCTTCACCGCGACGAACACCTTGACCATCTTCAGCACGCCGGGAGCGAGCTCATCGCCTCGCTCCAGCTTTTCCTTGCGATCGTCGAACTTGGCGTTGATTGCCTTCACGCTAGCGTCGTATTGCGCCTTGATCGCTTCCAGCTGCGACTGCCGCCCATCGTCGGCGACGGCGAACTTGAACCAGTCGTGCCGCTCCACCTCGGCGAGCAGATCTTCGCTGATCTCCTGCCCCTTCTTCACCCCCTTGGGCGCCGCCGAAGCGGTCTGGCCAAGCAGCATGTCGCGCAGCTGATTGTAGGTAGCCCGGTTAAGAATAGCCCGCTCGTCCTCGCGGTCCTTGGCAAGCCGTTCGATCTCCTCGTTCTGAATGGCGCGGGTGCGATCGTCGATCTCGATACCGTGGCGATTGAACACGCGCACCTCGACCACGGTGCCCGACACGCCGGGTGGCAGCTTCAGCGATGTATCACGCACGTCGCTTGCCTTCTCGCCAAAGATCGCACGCAGCAGCTTTTCTTCCGGCGTCATCGGGCTTTCGCCCTTGGGCGTGATCTTGCCGACCAAAATATCGCCCGGGTGCACCTCTGCGCCGATGTAGACGATGCCTGCTTCGTCAAGACTGCGCAGCGCTTCCTCGCCGACATTTGGAATGTCGCGGGTGATGTCCTCTGGCCCCAGCTTGGTGTCGCGCGCCATCACCTCGAATTCCTCGATATGGATCGAGGTGAACACGTCATCCTTCACGATGCGTTCGGAGATGAGGATTGAATCCTCGTAATTGTAACCATTCCACGGCATGAAGGCGACCAGGCTGTTGCGGCCCAGCGCCAGCTCGCCAAGATCGGTCGACGGGCCGTCTGCAATTATGTCGCCAGTCCGCACCACTTCGCCCACCTTCACCAGCGGACGCTGGTTAATGCAGGTATCCTGGTTCGAACGCTGAAACTTCTGCAGGCTGTAGATGTCGACACCAGACTGACCGGCCTCGACGTCACCTTGTGCGCGCACCACGATGCGGGTGGCGTCAACCTGATCGACAATACCGCCGCGCTTGGCCGCGATGGCAGCGCCGGAATCGCGCGCCACGGTTTCTTCCATGCCGGTGCCGACAAAAGGTGCCTCGGCCCTGACCAGCGGCACCGCCTGGCGCTGCATGTTGGAGCCCATCAGCGCCCGGTTGGCGTCATCATTTTCCAGAAACGGGATCAGCGACGCGGCAACAGAGACAAGCTGCTTGGGCGACACGTCCATCAAGGTGACCTGCTGCGACGGGCTCATGACGAATTCGCCATTCTGCCGGGCAGAAACCAGATCTTCGACGAAAGTGCCTTCCGCGCTCAGTTCCGCCGATGCCTGAGCAACGGTGTTCTTCTGTTCTTCCATGGCAGAAAGATATTCGACCTCGCCGGTCACCTTGCCATCGACGATCTTGCGATATGGCGTCTCGATGAAACCGTATTTGTTCACCCGCGCAAAAGTGGACAGCGAATTGATCAGGCCGATGTTCGGACCTTCAGGCGTTTCGATAGGGCAGATCCGACCGTAGTGGGTGGGGTGCACGTCGCGCACCTCGAACCCGGCGCGTTCCCGCGTCAGACCGCCAGGACCCAATGCCGATACGCGCCGCTTGTGCGTCACTTCGGACAGGGGGTTGGTCTGATCCATGAACTGCGACAGCTGCGACGAGCCGAAAAACTCGCGCACCGCGGCAACTGCGGGTTTGGCGTTGATGAGGTCGTTTGGCATCACCGTCGATACATCGACCGACGACATGCGCTCACGCACCGCCCGCTCCATGCGCAGCAGGCCCACGCGGTACTGGTTTTCCAGCAGCTCGCCCACCGAGCGCACCCGCCGGTTGGCAAGGTTGTCGATATCGTCAACGTCGCCCTTGCCATCCTTCAGATCGACCAGCTCCTTGACCACGGCAAGAATATCCTCGATCCGCAAGGTCGTGATCGTGTCCTCGGCATCAAGACCAAGCCGCATGTTCAGCTTGACCCGGCCAACAGCCGACAGATCGTAACGCTCAGGATCGAAGAACAGACCTTCAAACAGTGCTTCTGCGGTTTCCTTGGTTGGTGGCTCGCCGGGGCGCATGACCTTGTAGATCGCCTCCAGCCCCATGTCGCGGTTTTCCGCCTTGTCCACCTGCAGCGTATTGCGCATCCAGGCGCCTGTGTTCACATGGTCGATGTCCAGCAGTTCCAGCTGTTGGATACCGGCCGCATCAAGCAATTCGAGGTTCTCGGGCGACACCTCGTCGCCCGCCTCGATATAGATGCGGCCTGTGCTCTCATCGATGAGATCGCGAGCGGCATAGCGCCCGAAGATTTCCTCTGTCGGAATGAGCAGATTTTCAAGGCCATCCTTGACCGCCTTGGTGGCAGCACGCGGACTGATCTTCTGCCCGGCGGGAAACACCACCTCTCCCGATGCCGCATCGACGATATCGAACGCAGGCTTCTGCCCACGCCAGCCTTCAGGCACATAGCCGATCTTCCAGCCGCCGCTTGTACCGGAGCTGTCCAAAGCCCGTTCCCAGACAGACGTGGCATAAAAATGGTGGAGAATCGCCTCGCTGTCCATGCCGAGCGCAAAAAGCAGCGATGTGACCGGCAGCTTGCGTTTGCGATCGATGCGGACATTGACGATGTCCTTGGCATCAAACTCGAAATCAAGCCATGAGCCGCGATAGGGGATAACCCGCGCGGCAAACAGATATTTGCCCGAAGAATGCGTCTTGCCCCGGTCGTGGTCGAACAGGACGCCCGGCGAACGGTGCATCTGCGACACGATGACGCGTTCGGTGCCGTTGATGAAAAAAGTGCCGTTATGCGTCATGAGCGGCATGTCTCCCATGTACACGTCCTGCTCCTTGATATCGAGCACGCTGCGCGCTTCGGTATCGGGGTCCACTTCGAACACGATCAGGCGCAATGTCACCTTCATCGGCGCTGCATAGGTGATGCCGCGCTGGCGGCATTCGGTCACGTCGTACTTGGGCGGCTCCAGCTCGTAATGCACGAAATCGAGCTCGGCCGTGCCGGCAAAATCGCGGATCGGGAAGACGGAGCGAAGCGTCTTTTCCAGACCCGACACATAGCCTATTGCAGGATCCGACCGCAGGAACTGCTCGTAACTTTCGCGTTGCACTTCGATGAGGTTGGGCATTTCCACTGCTTCATGGATGTCGCCGAAAATCTTGCGGATGCGCTTTTTCGCGGTCGGGCGCAGCGCGCCTGTTGCCGGATGGTCAGCCTGAGTCGCCATGAAGGATCGTGCCTTTGTCGCTTCGAGTGGAGCCGGTCATGCGATATGGTGGTCGCAGCCGGAGAAATGTTTCCGCACGTGAATGATCGCCAGATCGAAGTTGCGGCATCAGGATCAAACGATGGAACCGGTCACGGACCGAACGCACCTGAAACAAGGTGCCATCGCCAGATCTGCCGCGCTCATCTGGAATGCCGCCGCTTCCATCCTGTCCGGCCCCCGCGCAAGGGCCGCGTTGCTCGAAGCATGCGGTCTGCGTGCGATATAGAGCGTAGCGCGCCCGATGTCAAAGCCCGCACTGCATCAGATCGCGCTCGGATTGCTGCTGCAAGCCTGTGCCTGTATATCCCGGCTGCGCAGCGCCAGTTGCAATGCTACCAAGGCGCTTGAAACCGGGCCATGGCGGGCTTGACGACGCTTCGTTCATATAATGAGGATGCAGATGCTTTCACGATCTTTTCTTCTGGCCGCAGTGTCGGCGCTCGCCATGAGCGCGCTGCCCGGCCCGGCAATCGCAAAGACGGCGCAAGCTGCGCCCGGGACGACGCTCACCGGGCCTGCCAAGCAGGTGACTGCGGGGCAGATCGCATTGGCGGAACCTGCGCCGCTTTCGCAATTGCTCGCGCGGGTCGACATTCCCCATGAAAGATTTGTCCTTGATAATGGATTGACTGTATTGGTTCATGAAGACCGCTCTGCTCCACTGGTGGCGGTGTCGATGTGGTATGCGGTCGGCTCCAAGAACGAGCCGGAAGGCAAGACAGGCTTTGCCCATCTGTTCGAGCACCTGATGTTCAACGGGTCGGAAAATGCGCCGGGCGATTTCTTCGCGCCGTTGCAGGATGCAGGCGCGACCGATTTCAACGGCACCACCTGGTTTGACCGCACCAATTATTTCCAGACCGTGCCGACGGGCGCGCTCGACCGGGCGCTGATGCTGGAAAGCGACCGCATGGGTCATCTGCTCGGCGCAGTAACGCAGGAAAAGCTCGATAACCAGATTGGCGTGGTGCAGAACGAGAAGCGGCAGGGCGACAACCAGCCGTTCGGGCTGGTCGAATATGAAGCTCTGGAAACACTCTATCCTGCCGGTCATCCCTATCATCACTCCACGATCGGCTCGATGGAGGACCTGTCCTCGGCGACGCTCGATGATGTGAAAAACTGGTTTCGCGATCATTACGGTCCGAACAATGCCATACTCGTGCTGGCTGGCGATATTGACACCGCGACTGCGCTGCAGAAGGTAACCGCGTGGTTCGGCGCTATTCCCGCAGGGCCGCAGGTTGCGCCTGTCGCGGTGCCGGTGCCGACCTTGCCGGCGCCGGTGGCAAAGACCATTTACGATCGGGTCGCGACCACACGCATTTACCGGATGTGGGCAACGCCAGGGCTCGACAATCCCGACTTTCTGCCGCTGGCGCTCACAGCTTCCGTGCTTGGCGGGTTGAGCAGCTCGCGGCTTGATAACGCGCTCGTTCGCGAGGAGGAAATTGCAGTGCGCGTGGCTGCCAGCGCCAGCACATTTGCGCAGGGCGGTCAGTTCACCGTCTTTGCCGATGTGAAACCCGGCGTTGATCCGGCGGTTGTCGGCCGTGCACTTGACCGCGAGATTGCGCAGATCATCGCGCAGGGCCCCACCGAAGACGAACTGCTGCGCGCCAGAACCCGCTATGTCGCAAGCGAGATCCGGGGCCTTGGCAATCTGGGCGGTTTTGCCGGCAAGGCGCCTACCCTTGCACAAGGGCTGCTCTATCAGGGCAACCCCGATGCTTACCAGCAGGACCTGCGCCGTGCCTCTGCGCTCACCACAGGTGAGGTGCAGGAGGTGGCACAGAAATGGCTTAGCCGACCGGTCTTTGCGCTGACGGTCGAGCCGGGGGATCGCACCGAAGGAGGTGAGCAACGTGGTGGCTACGTGACCAGCTCTGATGCAGGCCTGCCCGGCCCTGCCTGGTTTGCAGAACCCGGCACGGCCAACATGTCGCGCACCGCTGTCAATGACGCGGACCGCTCGAGCCTGCCGGAGATCGGGACGCTTCAGCCGCTCGATTTTCCCGAGATCCAGCGCGCCACCCTGTCGAACGGCATTAAAGTGTATTTCGCCCGCCGAACTGACATACCGACAGTGGCAGTTCGGGTGAGCTTCGATGCGGGCTACGCGGCCGATCCGCGCGACGCGCTGGGCACACAGTCCCTGCTCCTCCAGCTGATGGATCAGGGCACCACCAGCTTTGACGCAAATGCGCTGGCGATGGCGCAGGAGCGGCTTGGCGCCAACATCTCGGCCTTTGCCACGCTTGATGAAACCGCGCTGCAGCTTGACGCGCTTGTCCCCAATCTTGCCCCGTCGCTCGAGCTTCTGGCCGATTACATCCGCCGTCCGGCGCTTGCCGCGCGTGATCTGGAGCGGGTGCGCGCGCAGCAGCTCAACCGCATCGAGAGCGAGTTGACCTCGCCGGAGGGGCTTGCACAGCGTGCGATCTTTCCCCTCATCTACGGGCCCGGGCACCCCTATGGCATTCCGCCGTCGGGACTGGGTGAACGCGCAGCGGTAGAGACGGTCTCACGCGACGACCTTGCCCGCTTCCATGACCGATGGCTGCGCCCCGATCTGGCGCGGATCCTTGTTGTGGGGGATACCACGCTTGCGCAGCTCACTCCCTTGCTCGAGCAAAGCTTCGGCAGCTGGCAGGCGCCTGCAACACCCGCTCCGCAGAAGGATTTTGCTGGCGGCGTGCCTGTCCCGCGCTCACGCATCGTGCTTATCGATCGACCCGATTCGCCACAGTCGGTTATCTGGGCTGGCCGGGTACTCGATCGCAAAGGCACCGATGATCTGGTGCCGCTGGGCAGTGCCAATTATGTATTCGGCGGCAACTTCCTGTCCCGCATCAACATGAACCTGCGCGAAACCAAGGGCTGGTCCTATGGCGTGCGCAGCATGGTGCAGCAACCGCAGGACCGCGCATCGTTCATGATCTATGCCCCGGTACAGGCGGACCAGACAGGCGCTTCACTTGCCGAACTGCGCAAGGATCTTGCCAGCTTTACAACCGGTGAGGGAGTAAGCGACGATGAGTTGACGGCGCTCGTCAACAGCAATGTGCGCGAACTTCCCGGATCGTTCGAGACGCAGGGCGATGTGCTCGGCGGGCTTGCCAATATCGTGCGGTTCGGGCGTCCGGACGATTATTATGAAACGCTGGCGGATCGTTACCGGAGCCTTGACCGGCAGCAACTCGACCGGGAGGCGCAGGCAGAGTTGCGGGGTGACGATCTCGTGTTCGTCGTGGTTGGCGATGCCGATGTGGTTGCGCCGCAACTCGACGCGCTAGGCCTTGAGGTGGAAGTGCAGGATGCCCCGGCATCGTCAACAACCGCACAGCCATAGGGGAGCCATGCAAGAAAGGGTGCCGCAGATCGTGCTGCGACACCCTTTCGATTTTCCGTCCCGCCCGCTGTGCAAGCCAACGCGCGACAGGTTCAGTCCAGCTTCTGCTTCAGAACATCGTTGACTACCTGCGGGTTGGCCTTGCCCTGCATCGCCTTCATCGTCTGACCGACGAAGAACCCGAACAACCGGTCCTTGCCGCCGCGATAGGCTTCGACCTTGTCCTGGTTTTCGGCAATCACCGCATCGGCGGCCGCTTCGATCGCGCCGGTATCGCTCTCCTGCCGCAGCCCCTCGCGTTCCACGATGGTGCCTGCACTGTCGCCCGTCTCCAGCATCCGCTCCAGCACCTGCTTGGCAATCGAGCCCGAAATCGTGCCGTCGCCGACCAGCGCGAGCAATTGCGCTGCACTGGCAGGTGATACCGGGCTGTCGCCAAGGCTGCGGCCGATCCTGTTCAGGGCGCCGAACAGTTCGGACATCAACCAGTTCGAGGCCTGCCTGGCGACCTCTGCCTGCGGCTTTGCCTGTTGGTCGGCAGTTTGTTGCAGCAATTGTTCAAACCAGATGGCGATTTCCACCTCCGCCGTCAGCACCGCCGCATTGTAAGGCGGCACGCCAAGCTCCTGCTCGTAACGGCGGCGCTTGGCATCGGGCAATTCGGGCAGACTGGCGCGCGCATCGGCCAGAAACGCTTCGTCAAGCTCGAGCGGCAGAAGGTCAGGATCAGGAAAATAGCGGTAGTCCTGCGCATCTTCCTTGGAGCGCATGGACCGCGTCGTTCCACTGTCAGGATCGAACAGGCGGGTTTCCTGCACAACGGTGCCGCCATCCTCGATTAGCGCAACCTGCCGGTTTGCCTCATGCTCGATCGTCTGCATGACGAAGCGAACAGAATTGACGTTCTTGGTTTCCGTGCGGGTGCCGAACGGCTCGCCAGCCTTGCGGACACTGACATTGACGTCAGCCCGCATCGATCCTTCCTCCATGTTGCCGTCGCACGATCCGACATAGCGCAGGATGGTGCGAAGCTTGCGCACATAGGCCCCTGCTTCTGCGGGCGAACGCATGTCGGGCATGGAGACAATCTCCATCAATGCAACGCCTGACCGGTTCAGATCGACATAAGACATGGTCGGGTGCTGATCGTGCATCAGCTTGCCGGCGTCCTGCTCCACATGGATGCGCTCGACGCCAATGCGTCGCGTGCTGTTTTCAGGGTCCTTTTCGTCAAGAACGATGTCCAGATGCCCCGCTCCCACCAAGGGATGAAACAGCTGGCTGATCTGGTAACCCTGCGGCAGATCGGCATAGAAATAGTTCTTGCGATCGAACCGGCTCCAGGCGTTGATCTGCGCGTCGATCGCCATGCCGGTGCGTACCGCCTGCCAGATACATTCCCGATTGGGGACAGGCAGCATGCCGGGCATTGCGGCATCGACAAGGCTGACTTGCGTGTTGGGCTCTGCGCCAAATTCCGTTGCTGCGCTGGAGAACAGCTTGGCCGCCGTCCTGATCTGCGCATGAACCTCAAGCCCGATGACTACTTCCCAGTCGCCGGTCGCGCCGCTGATGCGATAGCTGTTCATGCTGTCCACCAATTGTTCGGACGCGCCGTGAACGCCGCCCGTTCCTCGATCGCCAGCCCTGCATTCAGCACACCTTGCTCATCCAGTGGCTTGCCGATGATCTGCAGGCCGAGGGGCAAGCCGTGACGATTTAGACCCGCTGGCACGGACATGGCAGGCAGGCCGGCAAGGCTGGCCGGGACGGCAAACACGTCGTTCAGATACATTGCCAGCGGGTCTGACACCTTGTCGCCCAACGCAAATGCCGCCGATGGACAGGTTGGCGTGAGGATCACATCGCATTGCGCCCAGGCTTGCTCGAAATCGCGCGCAATCAACGTCCGCACCTTTTGTGCGCGCGTATAATAGGCGTCGTAAAACCCGGCACTCAGCACATAGGTGCCGATCATGATGCGCCGTTTGACCTCATCGCCAAACCCGGCCGCGCGGGTGGCGGCGTACATGTCCTGCAGACCGGCGCCGTCAGGCAGTTCGCGCAAACCGTAACGCACGCCGTCATACCGGGCGAGGTTCGACGATGCTTCCGCAGGCGCGATGATGTAATAGGCGGGCAGCGCATATTTCGTGTGCGGCAGGGAAATGTCGACGATCTGTGCGCCTGCATCCCTCAGCCACGCAATACCGTCGTCCCAGCTTTTGGCGACGTCAGCATCCATGCCATCCATGCGATATTCGCGGGGCACACCGATGCGCTTACCCTGCAAGTCGGTAGTGAGGCCCGCTTCCCAATCGGGCACCGGCAAATCGAGGCTGGTCGTATCCTTGGGATCAAAACCCGCCATCGCTCCCAGCATGATGGCGCAGTCGCGGGTATCGCGGGCCATCGGTCCGGCCTGATCCAGGCTGGAGGCAAACGCGACAACGCCCCAGCGCGAGCAGCGACCATAGGTAGGTTTTATTCCGGTGATGCCAGTAAAAGCCGCGGGCTGGCGAATGGATCCGCCTGTATCGGTGCCCGTGGCTGCCGGGCAGAGTCCGGCTGCCACCGCAGCGCTGGATCCGCCGGATGACCCGCCGGGGGCGAGATCCACGTCAGGCGCGGCGGTGTCACGCCATGGATTGATTACCTTGCCAAAACAGCTTGTCTCGTTCGATGACCCCATCGCGAACTGGTCAAGGTTGAGCTTGCCGAGCATGCCGGCTCCCGCTTCCCACAGCCGGGCGGATACGGTGCTTTCATAGGGCGGCAAGAACCCTTCCAGGATGCGGGTCGCGGCAGTGGTCTGCACGTCCTTCGTTGCGAAGAGGTCCTTCATGCCGATAGGCACACCGGCCATGCTGCCCAGCTTGCCGCCCTTTGCACGCTGTTCGTCCGTGCGCCGGGCTGCGTCGAGCGCATGTTCAGGCGTAGTCACGATAAAGGCGTTGAGGGCTGATCCAGCGGCGACGCTGGCGTTGAACGATTCTGCCACCTCAACCGCGGTGAAATCGCCAGCGGCGACGCCATTGCGGATCTGCGCCACACCCAGTCGCGCAAGTTCATGGTCAGCCATTACTCGATCACCTTGGGTACACCGAAAAAGCCGTGCTGAGGCGCAGGAGCATTGGCGAGCACCGCATCGCGCACTCCACCGCCGGTCAGCGGATCGGCATCGACGACATCGTCGCGAAGGCGCAGCGCATTAGGGATGACAGACGTGGTGGGTGCAACCCCTTCCACGTTCACCTCCTGCAATTGCTCGACCCATCCTAGGATATTGTTCAGTTCAGGAACCAGAGCTTCGACCTCGGCATCGGACATCGCGATGCGGGCGAGGCTGGCAACCTTTGCGACCATGGCTTTATCAACAGACATGCCGCCCGATAGCCACCCTGCTAACGCTTGCCAAGCGCCTCTTGCTGGCAAGCGATCATTAGAACTTGCGACCCATTCGCCGCACAGTTGCGGAATGTCACACGACTATTGCGCTGGCACCACCGGCTGCGGCACGACAGGAACACCAGCGCCGGGAATGCTGCCAGCACTCGGCCCACCAAGGCCGAGCGCCCGAAGCTGTTCCTGCAAGGCCCTGATCTCGTCCTCGCTCCGGAATTCGAGCAGTTCTACCGTGAACAGAAGATCGCTATCGGGAGGGATCGGTCCTGCCCCTTCTGCCCCATAGCCTTGCTCGGCTGGAATGAAGACTTCATAACGGCCACCGGCCTGCATCCGCGTCAACGCCTCTGCAAAACCGGGAATGACGCCGCCGCCAAGCGGGAAAGCGGCCTGCTCACCGCTGTCGAACACAGTGCCATCAGGAAGGCGTCCTTCATAATTGACCAGCACCACATCCTGTGTCGTGGGTGAAGGACCCTCTCCGACGACCAGCGTCTCGACAGTGACACCTTCATGGCGTGCAGCCCATGCGGCACCTGCCGCCAGCAATATCGCAATTGCAATACCCAGCCAAAGCTTGGTCAATATGCCTTTGCCAACCGGCTGCAGCGGAACCCGAGTCACTTCGGTCATAACGATCCTAATCCTTGTCCCGCCGTCTGGGTCCCGCCGCCTGGGTGAACCCCGCTATCACACGCAGTATCAATTGCACCAGACGCCGGTCAGGCGCAATGCCCGCCAACAGCCTTGGTCAGACCCGCAGCAGATCATGCGCCTGATAGCGGCACTTCATGACAACGCGCCGTTTACCCGAAGCGATGGCAGCCGCAAATGCAAGACCTTGCCAGGCAGGTCTTAACGAACGCCGTCACGCTCTGCGCGCTTGCGATCCATCTTCCGCGCGCGACGAACGGCTGCAGCCTTTTCGCGGGCGCGCTTCTCGCTTGGCTTTTCATAATGGCGGCGCAGCTTCATTTCGCGATAGACACCCTCACGCTGCAATTTCTTCTTCAAAGCGCGCAGGGCCTGATCTACATTATTATCGCGAACCATGATTTGCATAAGCTGAAACTACCCTCATGTATGAAATATCTGGCGGCGAACCAACTGCTCGCGCACCTGCAAAAAAAACAAGCAACCGGCCGAATCCATCTGGCTGAAGAAAGCAGCCGGAACGGCGCCGCCGCTACCACCCGGCTAGGGCGAAGGCAAGCGCCAAGCCTTGATGTATAACACAAGATAGAGTGGCAGGGCAAATAGCCAGCGTCATTTCGCCTTGCCATGCTGTTACGGCCACACCAGCAAGCGCACCACGTACTCTTTGCCAATCGAGACAACACGGCTAAGGCAGTTCGGCCGCCATGAACCAGCCTTCTTCTCTTGTCGCCCCGCTGCTTGTCGCCACAGGAGGTGGAGCAGGCGCAGTGCTGCGTTATGCAGTCGGACGGCTGGTCGCCCACCGCTTTGCAATCCCCGCAGAGGCTTTCCCCATCGCGACGGCCTTCGTCAATATCGTTGGCAGCCTGCTGATGGGCGTGCTGGTCGGCTGGCAAGCAAATGGTGGATCAGCATCCGGAACAGAAGCACAGGCCTGGCGGCTTCTCGTCGGCATGGGGCTGCTGGGCGGCTTTACGACATTTTCGTCATTCAGCCTTGATCTGGTGGTGATGTGGCAGCGCGGCGCGATCGGTGCTGCGCTTGGCTATGCAGCGCTGTCGCTTGGCGGCGGCGTGGCTGGGCTGCTGACGGGTCTTTACGTCATGCGAGGAACAGGATGAACCACGACCCCAATGCCGGATCCAAGGCCGACGCCGATCCTGCCCCAGATCCCGCACAGCCGGCTCAAGCCGTCTGGCAACCTGCCGGTCACGGCGGCACCAGTGCAGACGTGCGCAAGTTCACCGTGGGCAGCGACGATGCAGGCGTGCGGCTCGACCGCTGGTTCAAGCGGCACATGCCGCAGGTCGGCTTTGCCACCGTGTCGCGCTGGGTGCGTACAGGACAGGTTCGGGTGGATGGCGCACGCGCCAAGCTGGACGACAGGGTAAACGCTGGTCAGCAGATCCGCGTGCCACCCGTCGGCGACGCACCTGCCGGCGCCCGCGAACGCAGGCAGCTCTCGCCTGCGGAACTGGAACAGGCAGATGCGATGCTCCTCCACCGCGACCGCGCGGCAATCGTGCTGAACAAGCCACCAGGGCTTGCAACGCAAGGCGGAACAGGGACCCACAGCCATGTCGATGGCATGCTGGACGCTTATGTCGGATCAGGCGACAAGGCACCGCGGCCACGTCTGGTGCACCGGCTTGATAAAGACACTTCGGGAGTTCTGCTCATCGCGGCGACCCCGGGCAGCGCGGCGTTTTTTTCCAGAAGCTTTGCCGGCCGCTCCGCGCGCAAGATCTACTGGGCGTTGGTAGTGGGCGTGCCCAAGGTCCCGGCCGGACTGATCGACCTGGCAATTGGCAAGCAGCCTGGCACCGGCGGTGAAAAGATGATGCCGGATGAAAAGGGGCAGGCGGCACGCACCCGCTATCGGGTGATCGAACGTGCCGGCAACCGTGCGGCCTGGGTGGAGCTGGAGCCATTGACCGGTCGCACTCACCAGTTGCGTGTGCATCTTGCCGCCATTGGTCACCCTATCGTTGGCGATGGCAAATACGGCGGCCCCGACGGGTTCCTGACCGGATCGATCAGCCGCAAGATGCACCTTCATGCCCGCAGACTGGTCATCGAGCACCCCGATGGCACGCCGCTCGACATCGTTGCGCCGCTGCCGGAGCATTTTTCGGCAAGCATGGAGCAATTGGGCTTTGATCCGGGTCTGAGCGATGCCACACCCCATGACATTCCCGAACCCACACGGGAGGATCGCAAGCAGTTTGCCCGCCGTCACGCCAAGCAGGTGCGCAAGGAGCGTCGGGGCGAACGTCGCGGAGAGCGGCATGGCAGTCGCCGGGGCAAGGACGGCACCGAAGCCGCACCCGGCAAACCGGCCAGCGGCAAATCAGGGCCCGCTGCACAGGGCCGCCAGCGTCCTGGTGGGCGTCCGGCAGGTGGCAAAGCTGCTCCCGGTAAACGGCCGTCCCCTTCGGCGAGCCGCAAACCCGGCAGGGATCCGGGCCGTCGGCCGGATCAGGGCCCGCGACTCAGATGACACAGCTGGCGATATTCGACTGCGATGGAACCCTGGTGGACGGGCAGGCCAATGTCTGTGCCGCGATGGAGCATGCTTTTGGTGCTGCAGGTCGTGCGCCCCCGCCGCAGGAACGCATCCGCCGTATCGTCGGCCTCTCCCTGCCGCAAGCCATGGCAGCGCTGCTGCCCGACAGCAGCGCGCAGGAACATCAGACGCTGGCAGGGCTGTATCGGGAAGCGTTCAGGGCACAGCGTGCAGCCGGGCTGGTATCCGAGCCTTTGTTCGACGGCATTCACGCACTGCTGAACCGCCTGCATGGCGATGGGTGGACGCTGGCTGTGGCCACCGGCAAATCTGCGCGCGGGCTGGCGCATTGCCTTGCAAAGAACGACATCGCGGACCTGTTCATCAGCCTGCAGACCGCCGATGACCACCCTTCCAAGCCGCACCCGTCAATGATTATCAGCATTCTACAGCAGACCGGGATGAAATCCGATACAGCGGTCATGATCGGCGACACGTCCTTTGACATGGCCATGGCAGGTGCAGCGGGCATTCGCGGCATCGGCGTGGCGTGGGGCTATCACCGGCCAGCAGAACTCCTTGTCGCCGGGGCGGCAGGCGTGGCGCGCGATGCGGCAGACCTTAGCAAGTTGCTGAGGGCTGCATGAGCGATCCCGCGGCATCACGCTTCCTTGCGATCCAGATGGTACGGATCGCCGGTGTCTCGTTGACCGTCTACGCACTCCTGGTATTGCGCAGTCGGGCGCCATGGCCTGCCAGTGTGCCTGTGTGGTTCGCTGCGATCTTGCTGCTGACCGGCCTGCTCGGCGCCTTCATCGCACCACAGCTGCTTGCACGCCGCTGGCGGAGCAATCCTTGATGAAGCGCTTTTACAGCAGTGTCACGGTATGCGAAGCAGCGCAGGGGTGGCGCATCGAGCTCGACCAGAGGCCAGTGCAGACCGTGGGCGGCGCACCGCAGCTGCTCGGTACACAGGCGCTGGCGGACAGCATGGCTGAAGAATGGCGCCAGCAGGGGTCCGAGATCGATGTGCGCAGCTTCCCCTTTCGCGATCTGGCGGATCTTGCCATCGACGATGTTACCAACAATGTAGATGATACGGTCGCCAAGCTGCTGCAATTTGCCCAGACCGATACGCTTTGTTACAGGGCAGAGCCGGGCGAACCCCTGCGGCTCCGTCAGGACGAAGTGTGGGAGCCGCTGCTGCAGGCCGCCGAAACGCGGCAGGCTGTCCGATTTGCCCGGATCAGCGGGATCATTCACCACCCGCAGCCTGCCGATACCCTAGCCAGACTGCGTGCGCATCTTGTCGCCATGGATCCATTCACGCTTGTGGCGGTGCAGATGATGGCCGGACTTGCCGGCTCGCTCATCATTGCGCTTGCGGCACTCGAACCGGAAGCGGACGTGGAGCAATTGTGGAATGCGGCCAATCTGGAAGAGGATTGGCAGGCCCTGCACTGGGGCTGGGACACAGACGCGTTGAAGGATCGCACCATCCGCAAGGACGCTTTTGCCACGGCCAGTCGATTTGCCGCCTTGGCGCGTCACGGGAAGCTGGCTCGTCACGACAAATAGATCATGCAGCGTCAGCGGCTCTGTGTTCCTACGGTAAGAGCCCCCCGATGCTGCTGTGCCACTGCATGACGCCGCCCGATGCGCGGCTCCCGACTTTGTTCAGGAGCCGAGCCAATCCGCCACTTCTATCGCGACCACGTTTGCAGCCTGGTTCAAGGCCACGGCCACGCCAGTCGCATCTGGGGCAATACCCGGCACTGAACTGGAAAAACGACGTGACGCGATCTGTCCATCGGGCAGCGTGCGTATCGCATCGAGAGTGACCGTGACGCTGCTGTCCGGGACGTTATAACCCATTTCGATCAAGCGGCTGTAGAGGCGGGTTTGCGCCTCTACGCCCGGCTCGGCATTTTCCAGCACCAGCCGGCCGGTCCGCGCCCGCAGCGTTTCGGCCAACAGGTGCTGCATCAGCCGCGCCGGCGTGTCGACAAGAAAGGCTTCGTCGAGATAAGCAACGCTGGTCGCATCGATGCTGACCGGCACGCGCTTGAGGTTCAACCTGTCTTCCACCTGCGGTTCAACCACGGCAATTGCCTGATCGACGGAAGCTGTGCTGCCGAGCCCGGGCATTGCCGTTGCCTGCGCGGTCAGCGTGATGAGTTGCGCAGGCGGATCTTCTCCTGATCCGATGCTGAGACAGCTTGCCAGCAGGCTGGTGGCGGCAACCAGCGCAACGGCACGACCCGCCTGGACGGCAAAAGGTCTGGCGATCTGGCGCATGGGCCCGGTACGTTCCACCATCATCATTTCCTCGGCTCGTATACAGGAACCTTCTGGCCGCTCAACAGGCCGGTAGCGCCTTCGTCTTGCAGCGTATTGGTGATGTTGCGCAGCGAGGTGGT
Source organism: Croceicoccus esteveae (assembly GCF_031846435.1). Taxonomy (NCBI): domain Bacteria; kingdom Pseudomonadati; phylum Pseudomonadota; class Alphaproteobacteria; order Sphingomonadales; family Erythrobacteraceae; genus Croceicoccus; species Croceicoccus esteveae. The sequence continues at coordinate 91,831 of NZ_JAVRHS010000001.1, read as the reverse complement.
CGTTGCACGCAGGTCACGGATCGCGGCTTCGGCTTCTGGCAGGGTGCTTTGCGTTACCTGCCGTGCCACCGGGCGCACATCGCCAAGTGTCGCCTTCAGTTCAACCATGGCTTCCTGTGCCGTACCCAACGTGGTGCGCACTTCATCGGCAAGCGAATTGCCCTCCGCATTGATCAGCTGGTCAGTCGATGCCGCCACCTGCTCGAACTCCGCCAGGGTTCGGTTCGCCTGCTGCAGGGTTGTCTGCAACTGCGCCATCGTGTCGTTCAGCATCGGGCTCGCGTCAGCAAGATTGCCACTCAACCGCTCTGAATTGGACAGGATGCCGGTCAACGCCTGCTGATTTTCATCCGAAAGCACCAGGGTGAGCCGTTGCGTCAGCGTGGAAAGCCGCTCGAGGAGCAATGGTGCGTTGGACAATAGCTCGCCAAGACCGCCCAGCTTGGTGGGGATGACCGGCACCCCTTCAGGTCCAAGGGCAACAATCGGCGGAGCGCCGCGCACCGCGCCTTCCATCTGAATGGTGGAAACGCCGGTAAAGCTGCCCTGCACGGTCGCGGTGGTTCCCTGCAGGACCGGAACGTCGTCTGTCACTGCAATGCGCACGCGGACAAACTCAGGATCCTTGTCCCACAGGCGGATCTCGGTCACCTGCCCCACGGGCACTCCGGAATAGGCCACTTCGGAGCCACGGGCGAGACCGCTGACCGATTGCTTGAAGAAGATGTCGTATTTCTGGATCTCGCCTTCGTTCAGCCGGGCAAGCCAGACCACGAACGCGGCAAGAGCAGCGAGCAGCAGCAGCGTGACTACGCCAACCCACAGATGATTTGCGCGTGTTTCCATTGATGGCCCTATGCCCCCTTGTGCCCGGTCTTGTCCATGGCCCCGCTGCGATCGCCTGCATTGGCCTGGCTCCACCCGCTAGCGCCACCTGCGTCGGCAGCCTGCCCGGCTGCACCGGGACCGGCACTGGCACTGGCACTGGCACTGGCACTGGCACTGGCACTGGCAGCCAAATGGGCGTCGGTTGCCTTGGCTGCACGTCCACGCGGACCGTTGAAATAATCCTGTATCCAGGGATGTTCGGTCTGAAGCAACTCCGCGATGGTGCCCACTGCAATCACCCGCTTTTCGGCAATCACCGCGATGCGGTCGCAGATCGCATAAAGCGTATCAAGATCGTGGGTGATCAGGAACACCGTCAGACCAAGCGTATCGGTGAGCGACCGGGTCAGCTCGTCAAAGGCCGCAGCGCCGATGGGGTCGAGCCCTGCTGTCGGTTCATCAAGAAACAGCAGTTCAGGATCGAGCGCGAGCGCGCGGGCAAGGCCTGCCCGCTTGCGCATGCCGCCTGAAAGTTCAGACGGATATTTGCTGGTCGCCTCCTCCGGCAGACCGGACAGCCTTACCTTGAAGCGGGCGATCTCGTGCCGCAGATCATCGGACAGTTCGGGGAAGAACTGCTGGAGCGGAACCTCCACGTTTTCAGCCACGGTGAGCGTCGAGAACAGCGCACCGCCTTGAAACAGCACGCCCCAGCGCGCGCGGATATCTCCCTGATCGTCGGCAGCGCCCGTCATCGAATGACCCAGCACCTCGATGCTGCCCGCAGCCGGGTTCTGCAAACCGATGATGGAACGCATCAGCACCGACTTGCCGCTGCCCGAGCCGCCGACCACGCCGAGGATCTCCCCGCGGCGCACCTGGAGGTCAAGGCCGTCATGCACGACCTGCGGACCGAAGCGATTGACCAGCCCCTCGACAATGATGGGAAACTCGCCCTTGAAGAGCGGCGGGACCGGCTGCGCTTCGCGCACCGCGCGCTTCATCAGCTTCCTTGCCCGGACACTTGTCATGGTTCAGCCCCAGCCCAGCTTGGTGAAGAACACGGCAAAAAAGGCGTCAAGCACGATAACCATGAAGATGGCCTGCACCACCGCCTTGGTCGTGCGCTTGCCCACTTCCTCCGCATTGCCGGAAACCTGCATTCCCTGATAGCACCCTGCAACCGCAACGATCAGCCCGAACACCGGGCCTTTGACCAGGCCGACATAAAGGTCGGTGATCGGCACCACTTCGCGCACCCGCAACAGAAACGTCAAAAACGGAATATCGAGCGCAAAATTGGCAATGAACGCGCCGCCGATGATTGCCAGAACGGACGCATAGAAACCGAGCAGCGGCATCATCAGCACAGACGCAAGAATACGCGGCATGATCAGCCGCTCCATGGGCGACACGCCGATCGTGCGCATCGCATCCACTTCTTCTGTCAGCTTCATGGTGCCGATCTGCGCGGCAAAGGCACTGCCTGAACGGCCCGCCACCATGATCGCAGTCATCAGCACGCCCAGTTCGCGCAAGGCAAGCCGGCCAGTCAGGTTGATGGTGTAGATCTCCGCACCGAACTGCTGCAATTGCACCGCGCCCTGCTGTGCAATGACGATGCCAATGAGAAAGCTCATCAAGCCGATGATGCCGAGCGAAGACACGCCGACCAGCTCCACCTGCCGTACCAGCGCCGTGGTTGAAAAACGGCGGGGATGGCGAATGAGCGAGCCTGCCGACGTGACCACATCGCCGAGAAAGGCGACCACGCCCAACGCGCCGGCTCCCCATCTGCTGACCAGACCGCCGACCGCTGCGGGCACCCGTTGCGCAAAAGCAGCACGTACCGGGCGGATCGGTGCGCCGCTGTGCGCCTGCTCTACCGCGGCAAAAAGCCGTTGCGCCTGCTCACTGGCACCGGTGATCTCCGCCGACCTTTCCTTCGATGCGCGCCATACTGTCCAGGCGCCGACGGTATCGACGTCGGTCACGCCCGAAAGGTCGATCCGGACAGGGTCGTATTCCAGTTCGCGCAGGCGATAGTCCAGTGGCCCGACCGATGCGACCGTCAGCGGACCGCTGACGGCGAGCACCTTGCCGTCAGCGGCATCGGTGGTGTTGAAATCGGCCCATTCACGCATTCTGCGCGTCATGCGGTAAAAACCTGCCCGTCACAAGCATTTCACTGCACAGGTCACAGCACCAGATACCGCAACCAGCAGAAACGCTGCTGCGGGATCATGCGCGGTCTTGCCGCATCGGGTGCACGCTGGCAAAGCGCAGGCATGACCAGCGACAGTTCCCCGCCCTCCATTGGCCAAGCACAAGCCATGCTTTCCAAAACCTTCGACCCCGCCGCAATCGAGGCGCGCTGGTACGCGCATTGGGAGGCGAACGGCCGGTTCCGTCCCGACCGTCCCGATGCGCAGCCCTTCACCATCGTCAATCCGCCGCCCAATGTGACGGGTTCGCTCCACATCGGCCATGCGCTCGACAATACGTTGCAGGATATCATCATCCGCTACGAACGGCTGCGCGGGAAGGATGCGTTGTGGGTGGTCGGCACCGATCATGCCGGCATCGCGACGCAGATGGTCGTGGAACGCCAGATGGCCGAACGGGGCGAAAAACGCACCGACATGACGCCCAAGGAATTCGCGGAACGCGTGTGGGAATGGAAAGCCGAAAGCGGCGGCACCATCACCGGGCAGTTGCGGCGGCTGGGCTGTTCCATGGACTGGAGCCGGGAGCAGTTCACCATGGACCCGCACTTCAGCAAGGCGGTGACCAAGGTGTTCGTCGACCTGTACAATGAAGGTCTGATCTACCGGGACAAGCGGCTGGTCAACTGGGATCCGGCGCTGAAAACCGCCATTTCCGACCTTGAAGTCGAGACGCGGGACGTTGCCGGGCATTTCTGGACGTTCCGCTATCCGCTGGCCGATGGAGTGACGCTGGACGACGGGGGCGATTTCATCGAGATTGCCACGACGCGCCCTGAAACCATGCTTGCCGACATGGCGGTGGCCGTGCATCCTGACGATCCGCGATATACAAGCGTGATTGGCAAAGAGGTCGTGCTGCCGATTACCGGACGGCGCATTCCGATTGTGCCCGATCAACATGCCGATCCGGAACTGGGTTCTGGCGCGGTCAAGATCACGCCCGGGCATGATTTCAACGATTTCGAGGTGGGCAAGCGGGCGGGCATCGAACCTGCCGACATGTTGAACATGCTGAATGAGGAAGCGCGGGTCTGTCAGACGCTGGACGGCCGAATACCGGACGAGCTGATCGGGCTGGATCGGTTCGATGCGCGCCGCCGTGTGGTTGCGATGATGGACGAGTTGGGCCTGCTGGCAGGCGTGGAGGAACGCACCATCGCTACGCCGTTCGGCGACCGTGGCGGCGTGGTGATCGAACCGTGGCTGACCGACCAATGGTATGTCGATGCAAAGAAGCTTGCCGCGCCCGCCATCGAAGCGGTGAAGAGCGGCGCCATCGAGATCATTCCGAAAAGCTGGGAGAAAACATTCTTCAACTGGATGGAGAATATCCAGCCCTGGTGCATATCCCGCCAGCTGTGGTGGGGGCATCAGGTGCCGGTCTGGTATGGGCCGCGTCTTGATGGTCAAGGACATTTGCAGGTTGGCGACATCATTCAAGCCGCAGCACCGCAGGGGGAACTTGTTGCCACAAAGCGAACGAGAATGGATGACCAGCCGCTTGTCGGAGCAACGAAAACGGAAATATTGAGTTTGGCGCGGACCTATTATCCCGCCGAATACGAAATCGCGTTTGCTGACGAGCCTAGTCAGCGAAGCGACAATAAAACGATTTATTTGCGTCAAGATCCCGACGTCCTCGACACCTGGTTTTCCTCCGCGCTCTGGCCCTTCGCCACGCTTGGCTGGCCCGATGAGGATGCGCCGCTTTACGACAAGCATTATCCCAACGATCTGCTGATTTCCGGCTTCGACATCCTGTTCTTCTGGGATGCGCGCATGGCGATGATGGGCAGGAAGCTGACCGGGCAGAACCCGTGGAAGCGGCTCTATCTCCACGGGCTGGTCCGCGCCGCCGACGGGCAGAAGATGTCGAAGTCGAAAGGCAATGTCGTCGATCCGCTCGTCCTGATCGACAGGTTCGGCGCGGACGCGCTGCGCTTCTTCATGGCCGCGATGGAAAGCCAGGGTCGCGACGTGAAGATGGACGAGCGCCGCGTCGAAGGCTATCGCAATTTCGCCACCAAGCTGTGGAATGCGACCCGTTTCTGCCAAACGAACGGCATCGGCGCATCGCAGACCCTGACCGCACCCACTGCGCAATCGGCCGTCAATCGCTGGATCATTGGTGAGGTGGTCGAAACGCTTGCGCAGCTTGACCGCGCCCTTGCCGATCTGCGCTTCGATGCCGCTGCCAATGCCATTTACCATTTTGCATGGGACCGGTTCTGCGACTGGTATCTGGAGCTGATCAAGCCTGCGTCTGGCGGCAGGATCGATGCCGAGACGCGTGATGTCGCAGGCTGGGTGCTGGACCAGATCCTTGTCATGCTGCACCCGTTCATGCCCTTCATCACCGAAGAACTCTGGCATGCACAGGGTGCGCGTGAGGCGGATCTGATCGTGGCACACTGGCCTGAGCCGCAGGCAGCAGTGGCCGCGGATGCAAAGAACGAGGTTGATTGGCTCATCGCGCTGACTACCGGGTTGCGCGGGGCAAAGAATGACCTTGGCCTCCCGCCCGGCGCAATGCTGACCGCTTTTCTGGAGCATCCCTCGCCCGTTGCGGCACGTATTCTGGCACAAGATGCCGGTGCGGTCGAACGTGTCGCACGTCTTTCAAATGTCGAATTCCGCTCTGCGCCCGCAGGGGCTGCGATGCAGGTCATTGCAGGAGAGGACGTGCTGGTCATTCCCTTGGAAGGGGTGATCGACATCGCAGCGGAACGGGCACGGCTTCAAAAAGCGCATGCCACAAGCGAGAAGGAAGCCGCCGCTCTTGCCAAACGGCTGGACAACCCGTCCTTTGTTGAAAAGGCCCGGCCGGAGGCGGTGGACAAGGCGCGGGCGGATCACGCGCATCATCTTGCGGAGGCAGAGCGTCTGACACAAGCGTTGGCGCGGCTGGGCTGACACCATGCTGACGCTTGCCACGATCAGGCCGGGCGAGCCCGAGATCTTTGCGTCACTCCAGGGGGAAGGCCCGTCAGTTGGTCGGCCCAGCGTGTTTATCCGCCTGTCCCGCTGCAATCTTGCCTGCGTGTGGTGCGACACGGCCTATACCTGGCACTTTGCCGGCGATGAACGGCCACATCGCGATGGCGTTGTTTACGAGCGCGCCGGCAACCAGATGCAGATGCACGAAGAGGATGCAGCGGCACGTATTCTGGCGCTTGGCTCGGACAGGCTTGTGCTGACGGGAGGCGAACCGCTGTTGCAAGCACCCGCTGTTGCCCGGTTGCTGGTCCTGCTGCGGCGGGATCGTCCGAACTTCCATCTTGAGGTTGAAACCAACGGCACGATTGCAGCACCAGCCATGCTCGATCCGCTGATCGACCAGTTCAATGTCAGCCCCAAGCTTTCGCACAGCGGCAATGCGCCGGGCCTCGCGCTGAACCCGGAACGGCTGCGCACCTATGCCGATGATCCGCGTGCCTTCTTCAAATTCGTTGTGGCTGACCTACAGGATGCAGAGGCCGCTCTGGCCTTGCAACGTGACTATTCGATTGCGTCGGATCGCCTGTTTCTGATGCCGGAGGGTACCGACAGTTCCACACTGCTCCAGCGCATGCAGTGGCTGGCACCGTTCTGCCAGCAACATGGCATAAGATTGAGCGACCGCCAGCACATCCATCTCTTCGGAGACACACGCGGTACCTGATCACATCAGCGGCTTTGCGCCCTCCACCGCTGCACGATGCGCTCCACTGCATCGGCTTCCCCGCCAGTTTCGTTCCACAATTCAGCAAAGCTGGGATCAGCGGACGCCGGACGCCGATCCTCTTCAAGATTGTCGAAGGTAAGCCGCATGGGGATTGCGCTTCCTTCGCCGCAGACGATGCATTCCCGGTTGCGCAACGCGGGCACCGACGCGAGCAAACCGCGCGCTCCTTCCGGCATGGCGGCTTTCACGAAGTTTTGATCACGCTCATTGTTCAGCCGCATCGACAGGATGGTTCCGCATTGCGACAGCACACCTTCGGCAAGGTCGGAGGGGCGCTGCGTGATGAGGCCCAGCGAAATACCATATTTGCGCCCCTCCTTGGCAATGCGGGACAGAATGTTGGCTACGGCCGAACCGTGCTCGCTGTCATTGCCCGGAATGTAACGATGCGCCTCCTCGCAGACCAGAAGAATAGGGCGGGTGCGTTCGTCCCTGCCCCAGACCGCAAAATCGAAGACAAGCCGGGATAATATGGCAACGACAGTCCTGGTCGTTTCGGACGGCACGCCCGAAACATCGATGATGGAAATGGGCCGGCCATCGCCAGGCATGCGAAACATCCGCTGCAGGAACGCGGCCATGCTGTCTGCCACCAGCATCCCGGAAAACATGAACTGGTAGCGTGGATCGGATTTCAGCTCATCGAGCTTGCCTTTGACGCGCATGTACGGGGCAGTGTTCGTCGCCTTGTCCAACTTCCCCATCTGCGCCACAATTGCTTTCGAGAGATCCGAAAGAAGGTAGGGAATGGGCGAATCCACGGTCAGCTTGTCCATCTGCTCCGCAAGCCGGTTCCTTGAGCGCGCTTCCAACAGGCATCTGGCCAGAATGTCCATGTCTGCCTGCCGGTCCGCCCCATCGCTGGTGAGCAACATTTCGCAATGCTCTTCGAAATTCATGAGCCAGTAAGGCATCCGCAGGTTGGTCACATCGAGCAGTTCACCGTTACCGGCAAAAGCCGCGGAATATTCACCGTGCGGGTCAATCATCACGATATGACCATCAGGCGCCATGTCGCAGATCCGATGCAGGATCAGTGCAGCACTGGTCGATTTCCCGGTTCCTGTAGAACCCAGGAGAGCGAAATGTTTGCCGAGCAGCGCATCAACATAGAGGCTTGCCCGGATGCTGCCAGTCGGATAGACCCTGCCGATCGATATGGTGGCACGACCATCGCTGGCATACACCTGCTCCAGGTCGGCGGTTGAAGCGGCAAAGACCTTGGCTCCGGGCGCCGGATAACGGCTGATGCCACGACGAAAGCTACTGATGCGGCCATCACCCTGCTCATCCATTCCTTCGCCCAGAAAATCTATCTCTGCCATGATGGTGTCGCACGCATCAGCGCTGCGTTGCGTGCGCACCGAAGCAAGCAGCCACATGTTGCCGACCTGCACCTTTACCTGGCTGCCAACGAGCCCTGCAAGCTGCACCGACTGATCCTCGCTTGCAGCACATGCCCTTAAGCGGTGCAGGACCAGCGACACCTGGGCAGAAGAGCCCGCCACATCTCGAACCGCTCCGATCGCTGCGCCGTGCTCGCACACACCTGCGCCGCCTGCAGGGTTATCGCTCGCGTAGAAATCCTGCGCTGCCACGTCGATCGCCAGACCTGGAACTGGCGCCTCTGCCACACCTTGCGCAATCCTGTCCGCCATCGCCGCTTCAATCCTTGTCACACTTGCGGCAACCCTGTTTCCACACCAGCGTGGAGAGCCGCAGCAGCGTCGCTTTGATCATCAGCCCATTTGACCCACGGATGGTTAAGAATGGCCTAACCCAGGTGCGTCCTGTCTGCGCTATCTGGAGGCAAACAGACGGCCAGCACTCCAGCCCATGAAAACCGACAGCGCAACCGCTGCCAAGCCGTACCAGAACGCCTGCTGGATCGAGAACAGTTCGACGGCCCGTTCAAACCCGCGCTTCACGACTTCCACCTCGCTCGTGGCAGAAGCGACAACACGGCCATCGTCGATAGCAAAGGTTTCGGCGGTGTAATTGCCGGTCGTTACACTCGACGGCAGCGCAATCCGTGCCTGATACAACACGCCTTCACTGATCGTGACGGCGCTCTCGTCCTGCCGGTAAAGCCCGGACGCCACACGTTTTTCCACAAGTCCGGTGGCGAACTGATCCTGCTGCTGCGGATCGATGGCACCAATCGGTGACAATTGCAGCCATTCCAGGCCGAGCTCGTAAATCGCGGCCGTCTTGGCATCTACAATCTGCGAAACCGGACGGGAGGATGCCAGCGCGTAAAAGGCAGGTGCGGAGCGAAAGCTGGTGCTTTCGGCATTAACCCACATGCCCAGCTTCTTGCGCTTTTCACGAAGGGTGATCGCTTCCAGCGGCCCTTTCAGCACGACGACGATGTCATACGCCCTTCCGGTACCAACCCGCGTGCCATCCGGCTCCAGAATAGCTCCGTAAAGCAGCAGATCCGCTCCTGTAAAACCCTGCCGCACGACCACCTCATGCTGCGAGATTTCTGGCACCAGGATCGGTTCGCGCGCAGCGGCCGCCACGCTGAGGATCGACAGTCCGGTGAGAAAGCGCAGCAATATGCGACCCGGCACGATCATAGCGGCACCACGGTGAATATCTCGTCCGGTCGAAAGGTCAGTCCGACCGCCATGCGGGCCGCTACTGCCAGAACCAGCCCTGCCAGGACGAGCCGAAGCACTTCGGGACGTGCGTTGGACGCAAATCGCGTACCGACCTGCGCACCCGACACCGACCCGACGAGCAGCAGCGCTGCCAGTACGACGTCGACCGCCCGCGTGGTCAGCGCATGCATCATCGTCGTGGCCATGGTGACGAACAGAATCTGGAACAATGATGTACCGACCACGACCTGTGCACTCATCCCGAGGATGAAGAGCATCGCCGGCACCAGCAGGAACCCGCCACCGATGCCCATCAACATGGTCAGCACGCCGACGGCCACGCCCAGCAGCAAGGGTGCCAGCGGCGAAATGTAAAGTCCGGAGCGATAGAACCTCCATCGCAGCGGCAGGCTTGCAACCAGCGGATGATGGCGCCGCTTGCTCGGCGGCTTGCCAAACCTTGCCAGTCGGCCCGAGAATACCTGCGGCACCGCCTCCCGCGCCATAATGATGCCCACGCTGCCCAAGACGACGACATAGAGGATGTTGATGGCGACATCGATCTGACCGAGCGCCGAAAGCAGATTGAACAGGACCGCGCCAATGCCGGTACCGACCACCCCGCCGACCACCATCACGCCGCCGATCTGATAATCGATGCCGCCGCGCCGGGCGTGAGCAAAGGCACCTGATACACTGGCCCCGGTAACCTGGCTTGCAGCAGAAGCAGCCGCAACGGTTGGCGGAACGCCGTAGAAGATGAGGAGTGGCGTGGTCAGGAACCCGCCACCGACTCCAAACAATCCCGACAGCAGTCCCGTCAAGGCACCGAGCAGGACAATGACCAGCCCGTTGACCGCTAGATTTGCAATCGGAAGATAAACGTCCATCGCCGCACGCCAGTGATTTCCCGCTCAGCCGCGGTCCGGCCCGCTATGCACGATTGCCTCTGCGGTGTCTGCAACAGTTAGGTCTGATATGGTGCAGATGCCAGTAGTCAGAAACCTGCTGCGACCGTGAACACCGGCCCCGACCCGGGCTGCGCGTCACCTGCGACACGCTGGCGATAATCAAGGCTGGCGCGCGCGTAGACGCCTTTGCCGACTGGCGCGACAGCCGAAACGGTCGGCCCCACATCGATCCGCCCGGCACCTTTTTGAACGCCCCCCCACATGCCTGCGCCCGCGGTGACGGAAATCCTGTCGTTCAAACGGACCATGTCCCGGATCGCGCGCAACTGGCCATCTGCAAAGGCAGTGCTGAAACTGCCGCCAACGTAGCCAGCCTGCGCATAGCTTTCGGCAGTAAAGCCATAGGGCAAGCGGATCGGCGCAGGATTGGCCACCGCAATCACAGCAGGGCGCACCTTGGTGTCGCCCGAAAAGCGGCCGACCCGCACTTCTCCGAGCAGTTCGAGCGGCAAGGATACGAACGGTCTGATACTGGCGCCGCCAGCAATTTCGGCTTGCGACGATCCATCAAGCTCACTGGTGAGCCGCGCATAGATGCGGGGTCGGTAGCGGCTCTGCTGCGCCAGATCATAGCGGATGATAGCGCCTGCCTGACTGCCACCATAAGCAGCGGCGCCGATGGCTGCTGCATCGGCGCCGCTGCCACGCACCAGCACCCATCCATCGCCGGTCCAGCGCGAGCTTGCCTGCTGGCGTGGATCGACCGCAGAGGCATAGAGCGGCACCGGACGCATTGCGCCTGAGCCTGAACCTGCCGGCTGAGCGGGGCTTTCGCTCGACGCTGAAAGTGCGGCAAAGTCCGTTGTTGCACGCGTGACTACAGTATTCGGCGCCTGACCGGCTCTCGACCGGCTGCGACGATCCGAACCCGCCGTGACGCTCGCGAGGCGCGCATTCACAGGCCGCGTCGGCGCTGAGTGCCTGAGCCAGGCAGGCGCGTCATCGCCGGCCACCACATCACGCATTCCAGATAAACTGTCCCCAAGCTGCCGCAAGCCCAGCCTGATCACCTCGGCGCCGGTTGCATCAGCAGCATCGCCTTGCGCAATGCCAGTCTGCATCCCGCCCCGCATTCCTTCTAACGCAAGACTGCTTTGCGCATCGAACGGCCCGGCACCCGGCGCGACGATCCGCGTCACGACCCACACGCCGAGCACTCCGGCAAGAGCGGCCACCGGCGCGCCGCGCATGCGTGCTTTGCTCATGGCTTGACCTCGCTTGGGTGGTAGTCGTGTTCAGTCTTCTCCCACTGCGCAGGTTTACCGAACAGCGTTCCGATGTACCGGAATAGCGCCCGACGGGCCGCGATTATGGCGATGATATTCGCCAGCGGAATACGCAGCACCGCTGTAACACCCTCCAGCACGCCATATTCGTGCGACACCATCGCAAAGCGGACCAGAGCGCGCCACACAAACGCGATTGTCGTGATAACCAGCATCCAGACAATCACGGGCGGCAACGGGGCCTGCTGGTGCCAGCCTGCCCATTGTGCCACTGCCAGCACCAGGGACAACAGCAGCACCATATAGGCAACCGCAAGCACCACTGCGACCAGCGGGCCGCGCCTGTCACGCATGCGCATCCAGAGTTCGGCCGGGTGCATGCTCCACCCCAGCCTGTCCCACCCGTCAAAGGCAATGCCCTGCAACCAGCGCGCCTTCTGCCGTACCGCTGCATCGAGCCGGTGGGGAAATGGCGACCGGGTAGCAATCAGCGATCCGTCGGCGGCCCGCACGCGCAGGAACCTTCCGCCACGCCCGGGGCCGTTGCGATTCGCCCGGCCAATCGTCATGCCAAGTTCGTAATCCTCTGTCATGGCATCGGGAGTGAACGGCTCGCCCCCCGCCTGACCATCGCGGGCCAGCACCAGCCGGTCGAGCGCATTACGGTCAAAGGCGCACCCGACACCTGCCGCCGGAATGCCTGCCTGCAACCTGTCCCGCACCACCATTTCGCGGGCATGCGCTTCTGTAAACTCGTCGGTGTAATGGCCCGCGATCCAGGTGCTGCGTGCCTGCGGCTCGGGCCGGACAGGCAATTGCACGAAATCTGCGGTATCCAACCCACGATCGATGAGGCTGAGCCCTTGCGGATGGACCATGTCCTCTGCATCCTGCAGAATGACAGCACGGAAGCGGAAGCGTTCTGCTTCCTCATCCCTGCGCATCGCGCGGAAGATCGCGTTCAGGCAATCACCCTTCGTCGTGGGGCCATTGCGCCCATTCACGACCAGGCGAACGCGGGTGTCTCCTGCTGCTGCCAGGCGAACGGCCCGCGCTGTCTCGGGGTCATTGCGGTAGACGCCGACATATACGCGCAATTGCGCATGCGGCCATGCAGCAAGGGTATGGCGCACCATCGGACCAATTACCCGCGCCTCCCGCCAGGTCGGCACGAACAATGCGATCGGCGCTGCCAATTGCGGAGACAATGGCTCGAACAGGCGCGGGGTCTGCGCCTTACCGGTCAAACGCAACACAAGCCACGCTGCGTCGAGCGCGAGTTCGTCAATTGCACCGATGACAAACCAGAAGCCAGCAAACAGCAGCAGCTCCACCCGAATCAGATCGAGTGCCGCAAACAGGGCGGATGCCCCCCCATCAGCAAATCCCATCCCCTGAAACTCCCACGACGATCGCCCCATCAATCGCCTTGACTGTGTCATATGGAGATTGTGCACATCTTGCAACTCATGCAGAATTCGCAGAAGGGGTGCGCCATGATCGTATACGAACCCTGCCGCCCTGGCGCCTGTGACTTTGCGGCAGGGCGCTTTGCTGCCTGCCGCGCTGCTCATGAAGGTGGATCTATGCTGCCAGCGGGAGAAGCCGCGTGGTAAGGGAGTCCGCCGCGGTGCTTAACCAGACCCTGAAAAAGTTCTTCGACAACGAAGCGGCGTCAGGCATCCTGCTGATCGGTGTTGCCGTATTGGCGATGATTGTCGCAAACTCACCTCTGGCTTACGAATATCACGCTTTGTTTCACAACACATTGCTGTGGACACCAATCGCCAAGCTCGACAATCTGCACATGTGGATAAACGACGCGCTGATGGTGATTTTCTTCTTCGTTGTCGGGTTGGAGATCAAGCGCGAAGTCGCCGATGGCTCGCTTGCCGACCCCGAAGCCAGGCGCTTGCCGATCATTGCCGCAATTGCCGGCATGGCAGCGCCCGCCGCAGTGTTCCTGCTTGTCATCGCAGGAGAGGGCGCAACCAATCTCAGCGACGGCTGGGCCATTCCTGCCGCGACCGATATCGCCTTTGCCATGGGCGTGCTGGGGCTGTTGGGCAATCGCGTGCCATCGTCGCTGCGCATCTTTTTGCTTACCGTTGCCATTGTCGATGACATTGGCGCAGTCGCGATCATCGCCCTTTTCTACACCGCCAATCTGAAACTGGGCTGGCTTGTTGCTTCCATGCTCGTGCTTGGCGTGATGATTGCCTTCAACCGGTTTCGGGTCGACCGCTGGTGGGCGTATGCCATCTTCTCAGTGATATTGTGGTTCTGCGTGCTCAATTCCGGGGTGCATGCGACAATTGCTGGCGTGCTGGCTGCATTCACCATTCCGATGCGTCTGGATTACAAGGGTGACAGTCTGCTGCTGCGGTTCGAACACACTCTGCTGCCCTGGAACGCTTATCTGGTGGTGCCGCTGTTCGGCTTTGCCAATGCCGGGGTGGCTCTCGCCGGCATCGGTCTTGCCGGCGTCATTGCTCCATTGCCGCTGGGGATTGCAGCGGGACTGATATTCGGCAAGCAGATCGGGATCTTCAGCGCGGTTGCCATTGCCGATCGGCTTGGCATCGTGAAAAGACCGCAAGGGGCAAGCTGGATACAATTGTGGGGGACAGCCGTGCTGTGCGGCATCGGCTTTACCATGAGCCTGTTCATTGCCGCGCTGGCGTTCCCCCGTTATCCGATCCTGATCGAGGAGGCCAAGATCGGCGTGCTGATAGGGTCGCTGATATCCGCAGTGCTTGGCTATACCATCCTGCGGCTGGCATCCAATCGCGACACCAGCCTGTCAGGCACCGCCAGTGCGGTTTGATACAATCGTGCTGGCCACTTGCAGGAAGGCAGCGCTGTAACGCGGATCTGTGCCTGATCCAGTGCGTGATTACGAGCTGCCGATCTGCCTACATCCGGTCTACCAGCTGCCAGCCTACCAGTTGCCGGTATTCGGCATGCTTGCCCATGGCTCCTGTGGTGCGAGTTGCCCGTCCTGCAGCAGTTCGATGGAAATGCCGTCCGGTGTGCGCACGAACGCCATGCGCCCGTCGCGCGGCGGGCGAAGAATGGGATGGCCGGCTGCCTGCAGCGACTCGCAGGCAGCATAGATGTCCTTTACCTGGAAGGCGATATGGCCAAAGTTGCGGCCGCCGTCATATTCCTCGGCAGCAGCGCCATCGCTTGCCGGCCAATTGTACGTCAGTTCAACTTCGGCGATGCCCTCCTGCCCCGGCGCGGCAAGGAAGATCAGGGTAAATCGCCCCGCTTCATTGTCGAAACGGCGCACCTCCTTGACGTCGAACAATTCAAAAAAAGCGATGGTCGCTTGCGGATCGGCAACGCGGATCATGGTGTGCAGGAATTTGGTCATGGTCCCGACAATAGTCTCTTGTTGCCCGAAGATCAAAAGCAGGCCGGCATTGACCGGCAGCGAGACACTCATGGCGGGTGATCCGGGCGACCATCGGCATCATTGCCTGTGCAGGAAAATCAGACATGCCACATTGCAGCCCGCTCCTGCCTCTGATCATCATCCTTTGTGCGCGTCGTACTAGCGCACAGCGGCACTGGCAGAGCCGTTGACCACCCGCGGAAACCTCCAGAAACGCGATCGTCAAAGCTTCCGCATCGGGGGCACGGCGATGCTTTGAGTTGAGAAGCCGGTGCAAACCCGGTAGGATGATGTTTTGAACCAGAGCGGTCCCTATCTTCATGTTGCAAGGCTTTCGTGATCTTTTCAGGCGCGGCAGTCCCGTGCAGCCTTCGCAGCTTTGCGTCCCGGACGGGCAGCGGGTGTATGCAATCGGGGACGTGCATGGACGGCTCGATCTGTTCCGGAAGATGATCAACGCCATCGAAGCGGACAATCACGCCCGTTCGCCCGCCGAGGTGACAGTGATCCTGCTGGGCGACCTGATCGATCGCGGTCCGGACAGTGCCGGCGTCATCCGGCTGGCGCGCCAATGGTCGGAACGGCGTGACGTGCGCCTGCTCCTCGGCAATCATGAGGAAATGTTCCTTGGCGCGCTCGCCAGCCCTGACCTGCTGCGCCATTTCCTCAGGATCGGCGGGCGCGAGACGGTTGAAAGCTACGGCCTGCCGAACGCGGCCTTCGACCTGCCCGCCGACGAAATCTGCGACATGCTCGTCGAGCTCGTCCCGCCCAGCGATATCGCTTTCCTCGAGGCGATGGAGGACCAGATCCGGATTGGCGATTATCTGTTCGTGCATGCCGGCATCAGGCCCGGCGTCACGCCCGAGCAGCAGGAGACCGGCGACCTGCGCTGGATACGCGAGCCGTTTCTCAGCCATCGCCAGCCGCATGGGTTCTGCGTTGTGCATGGCCACACCATCAGCGATGAGGTGGAACAGGTGCCCAGTGCCGATCATCCCTATCGGATCGGAATTGATACAGGTGCATATGCAACAGGGCGTCTGACCGCGATCGGGTTGCAGGGTAGCGACCGCTGGTTCATGGAGACCGCGGTGCCGCAAGGCTGACGTTTTTGAACGGCCGCGGGCCGCAGATGGGATTAGCAGATGAAGATAGCAGTGGTAGGCGCAGGCTATGTCGGCCTGGTTTCAGGTGCCTGTTTTGCCGATTTCGGACATGAGGTCGTCTGCATCGACAACGATCCTGCTAGGATCGACCGCCTGCATGATGGTGTGATGCCAATCTACGAGCCTGGCCTTGCCGAACTTGTTGCCAGCAATGTCGCGGCAAAAAGGCTGTCCTTTTCAACCGATCTTGCCGCTTCCATCGCCGATGCGCGGGCGATCTTCATTGCGGTGGGCACGCCCTCACGGCGTGGCGATGGTCATGCCGACCTCAGCTTCGTCTATGCCGTGGCGCGCGAAATCGGTGCCAACCTGACCGGTCCCGCTGTCATCGTCACGAAGTCGACCGTGCCTGTCGGTACAGGCGACGAGGTGGAGCGCATCCTTGCCGAGGCTGGCGTGACATCGCAGTTCAGCGTGGTCTCCAATCCCGAGTTCCTGCGCGAAGGCGCCGCGATTGGCGACTTCAAGCGGCCGGACCGGATCGTCATCGGCGCCCAGGACGAATTCGGCAGGGAAATCATGCGCGAGGTTTACCGCCCGCTGTTCCTTAACGAATCGCCGATCCTGTTCACGGCGCGCAGGACGGCCGAGCTGACCAAATATGCCGCGAATGCCTTTCTGGCGACGAAGATCACCTTCATCAATGAAATAGCCGATCTGTGCGAAAAGGTTGGTGCCGATGTGCAGGATGTCGCCCGCGGCATCGGCCTGGACAAACGCATTGGCTCCAAGTTCCTGCACGCAGGACCTGGTTATGGCGGTTCGTGCTTTCCCAAGGACACGCTTGCCCTTCTCAAGACGGCGGAGGATTACGAAAGCCCGATGCGGATCGTGGAGGCGGTCGCTTCGGTCAATGAACAGCGCAAGCGGGCAATGGGCCGCAAGATCATCGATGCACTTTCCGCAGGCGGAGGCAGTTCGCCTAGTCATGGAGAACAGCAGAATGGCGGATCGGCAAATAATGGCGCCAAGCAGAATGGGGCACGCGGCAAGCGCGTTGCTCTGTTGGGACTGACGTTCAAGCCCAACACCGATGACATGCGCGATTCGCCTGCCATTGCCATTGCGCGAACGCTGCAGGACAATGGGGTGGAGGTGACCGCCTACGACCCTGAAGGAATGAACGCCGCCGCGCCACTGATGCCGGGCGTCACCATGACGGACAGCGCCTATAGTGCGATCGAAGGATGCGACGCGATCGTGCTGGTGACAGAGTGGGACGCATTTCGTGCGCTCGATCTTCCACGGGTGAAATCATTGGTCACCGAACCGCTGATGATCGATCTGCGCAATGTTTATAATCCACAGGAGATGCGCAAGGCCGGCTTTGCCTATGTCGGCATCGGCCGCTGATCCAGTTCTTGCCGGGCGGCAAACGCGCGCTGGCAGGCGAGGAAGCAATGTGCGGGCGCCGATCCGGCGCTTGGCAACCTGCTCGAGCATAAGGCAGCAAGGCAGCAAGGCAGGGCACAACAAAAAATGGGCTCTGCCGCTCGTTGCGGGTCGGCATCCACCCGCTTGGCGATGTGCGCGGTGACGGTGAAAGGCCCATCATGCCGGGGGGCCTGTAAGCCGGGTTCTGTATCGCGCGCCTGTATCCCGCAAGGGACAGGGCGCACAATGGCAACCATTCCTCTCGACACGGCGTTGCCGCCGTGTTCCAGCGACCAACCCGGGTGATCACGGTCCGAAACGGACCTGCCTCTGGCCAGAGCCATCGGCGCGCCACCCCTATTCGGTCTTGCTCCGGGTGGGGTTTGCCCTGCCATCACCGTTACCGGCAACGCGGTGCGCTCTTACCGCACCCTTTCAACCTTGCCTGTGCCTTGCGGCCATCGGCGGTATGCTTTCTGTGGCACTTTCCCTGAGCTTCGATCCGCAGATCCCGCCCGGCGGGCGTTACCCGCCACCCATGTTTCGTGGAGCCCGGACTTTCCTCGGCGCGGTGAAGCGACGCGGCTGCCCAGCCCCCCGGCACCGCCCGCGATAACGGCTCTGCCCTAGCGTGCAAGCCCTTTGTCACGATCAAGCAGCAGTGCGAACAGCAGTGCGCGCACCTGTCCGTCCACCTGCCCGTCGATGGCTTCAGGCCGGAACCGGCGCTGAAAGGCCCGCACCGCGGCTGCCGGATCGGTGATGTCATAGCCGAAGCGTTCAAGTGCCAGATAGAAAGCGCCATCATTGTCGAACGGGTCACCCAAGGCAATCCCGGGGCGCGGCAGGGCAAGCCGGAGCCGAGCCAGCCGCTCCCAGGGGAACCGTTCGCCCGGATCGATCTTGCGCGCAGGGGCAACATCGCAATGGCCTACGACATTTGCCCGCGCGATATCATGCCGCGTGACGATGTCCGCCAGCAGCAGGATCAGCGCCTGTATTTGCGGTTCAGCAAAATCGACGTAGCCATGGGTGTGCCCCGGGTTGTCAAGTTCGATGCCGACGCTGGCAGAATTTACGTCAGTATGGCCGCGCCAGTAGCTTTTGCCGGCATGCCATGCGCGCCGTGTCTCAGGAACGAGCCGCACGACCTCGCCTGCCCGGCTGATGCAGTAATGCGCACTGACCTTGCTGGCCGGATCGCACATGCGGGCAATCGCCTCCTCCACTTGCAGCATGTCTGTATAATGAAGGACGACCATGCTGACCGGCTGTGTGCGAACGTCGTGGTTAGGCGATGCGATCTCGCGATGGACGATTTCACCCGGCGGCGGGCCGGGTACGATCGTGCTGGAACGGCGCGGCCGGTCAGTCATGCCCCCACCACTGCACCCAGCAATAGGGTGTTGCCGTCATGCTGGTGCTGAAGCCTGCCGCCATTGCGTTCGACGATGAGCCGGATGAGCATTGCCGGCGCAGTGTGCGCTTCAAGCTCGGCAACCGGTATCAGCCCGTCAAGAGCCTGGCCAATGGCGGCAGGAAAGACGACCTTTTGACCCTCTGTGCGCAAAGCGATTTCGTGCGCGTTGCCGCTGGCTTCTGCGACGATGGCAACGCTGCCTCCGCGCGGCAGTGCCTCGATTGCGAGCAGTGCCAGATTGACCAGCACCTTGGCAGCATCCTTGGGAAAATCCGTGGCCGCAAGCGCCCAGTTGATTGTCACATCGCGCGCTTCTGCCGCCACGGCATCGACCGCCGCCTGCAGGTCCGCAGCGGGCAGATGGCTGCCAAAGCCGCCCGCGGTGCCGAATGCCAGCCTGAAAAACTGCAGCTTGGCCGATGCTCGCCGAGCACCTTGCGCCAGAAGATCGATGCACTGGTCCCGCATGGCAGGCTCGGTTTCGGCCGCCAGCAACTCCACCCCGTTCAGCATTCCGCCAACAGGAGACAGCAGGTCATGGCACAGGCGGGAACACAGCAGGCTCGCGAGCAGCGTTTCGTCAACTGGATTGTCGGCATGGGTCATGCGCTGCGCTCCTTGGCACACAATACCCTGCCGCGTCCGCCCGGACAGAAGCAGTTGCGAGACCGCCATCGGCCAGCGCCTTGCAGCATCGGTCCTGCCTGCATAGCAACAGCTGCCCGTGCCGGCAATCGGCTTGCTCCATAATGGCTGCATGTTGGCTGGGCAGCGATCATTCCCGCAGCGGCACGAACCCGGCGGGACAATCCCGCCACAGCTCCACCCGCCCTTCGCCGACGATTGCCCAGATACGCCCGTCTCTTGCGGCAAGCTCCTGATCGATCCGGGAGGGCCGCGGCGGACCAGCGGGATGAGAATGGTAATAGCCAAGCACTTGCAACCCGCCTGCGCGCGAGTTTCGATGCGCGTCGATCAGCACCTGCGGATCGATTTCGAAACGCGTCGCGCGATCGGCAGCAATATTGCGCGCAGGCTGCACCTGGATGATGTCAGCCGCGTCATACCGCGCCTTTTCCACATGGTTGGGATCTTTGTTGGTGTCACCCGCTCCACTGCCGAGCAGCAGACCGCAACACTCGTAAGGGAAGGCTGCTGCGGCATGCGCCAGCAATTGCGCTTCGATGATGCTTGGCAGAATGAGGCCCATAGTTCATCTGCCTTAGCATGACGAGCGGTGATGGCGCCAATGACGATCTTGTAACCGGAGTGCTGGCAGGTGCGGGGCGGCTCGACCGCGGACTTGCCGATGCAACCGGGCTGTCACGCGAGCGGATAAAGGCTCTGATCGCTGACGGACAGGTCACGATTGACGGCAGGCTGGCTGGCTCTGCTTCGGCAAAGGGTTCGGCAGGCGCCGCTTTCAAGATCGTCATGCCTGCCGCCAGACAATCGGCCGCAGCCGCACAGGACATTGCGCTCTCCATTGTCTTTGAGGATGAACATCTCATCGTGGTGGACAAGCCGGCCGGGATGGTCGTGCATCCCGCCGCCGGCAATGCAGATGGCACGCTGGTCAATGCGCTCCTGCATCATTGCGCCGGGCAATTATCCGGGATTGGCGGAGTGGCGCGTCCGGGCATCGTACACCGCATCGACAAGGATACTTCGGGCCTGCTGGTGGCCGCCAAAACCGATCTTGCGCATCACGGACTGGCGCGCCAGTTCGCGGACCATTCCATTGAGCGGGCATACCTTGCCGTGGTCAAAGGGTGGCCAGATCCCGCATCAGGCACGATTGCAGGCCGGATAGGGCGCAGCGCCCAGGATCGCAAGAAGATGGCCGTGCTGCCATCGGAAGCGAAACGCGGCAAACATGCGATCACGCACTATGAAACCCTGCAAAAGCTTTACAGAGCAGCGCTTGTGGAATGTCGGCTGGAAACCGGACGAACGCACCAGATCCGCGTTCACATGGCGTCAATCGGTCATATGCTAATTGGGGACCAATCCTACGGACGCCCGGACCCGGCGCTCCGGCCGATGCTTCTGAAAATCGGATTTCACCGCCAGGCGCTCCATGCGGCGGTTCTGGGCTTCGCCCATCCGGCAAACAATAACAAAATGCGTTTTTGCAGCACTTTGCCAGCCGATATTCTGGAACTTATTGAAGAACTTAATGGTTCTGATTATGAAAATCAACGGGTCTGACGGATTGAAAGCGCCTACAAGCGAAGTCTGCCCTTCATTGGTTGGGGAAGATCAGCTCAGGCACCATGAACGTGGCCCAGACTGCCGGGTGCCTCAACAGGATCTGCGACCCGGGCTGACTACAGAAAGGTTTGATGACAAAGTGGCTATCAGCAAGACAAACAGTGTTCCGGCCCTTGGCGGAGAGCAGAGTCTCAATCGCTACTTGTCGGAGATCAAGAAATTCCCGATCCTGAAACCCGAGCAGGAATACATGCTGGCCAAACGCTATGCCGAGCATGAGGACGGCGAAGCGGCAGCGCAGCTGGTCACGAGCCATCTGCGGCTGGTGGCCAAGATCGCCATGGGCTACCGTGGTTATGGACTGCCGGTGTCCGACCTCATTTCGGAAGGCAATGTCGGCCTGATGCAGGGCGTGAAGAAGTTCGAGCCTGATCGCGGTTTCCGGCTGGCGACCTATGCGATGTGGTGGATCAAGGCGTCGATCCAGGAATATATCCTGCGTTCATGGAGCCTGGTGAAGATGGGCACGACTGCTGCGCAGAAGAAGCTGTTCTTCAACCTGCGCCGCATGAAGAAGAACCTCGAAGCCTTTGAGGATACAGATCTTCACCCAGACGATGTGCGCACTATTGCCACCGATCTTGGCGTGCCCGAGCAGGAAGTCGTCAACATGAACCGGCGCATGCTGATGGGCGGCGATTCGTCGCTCAACGTCTCCATGCGCGGCGACGAGGAAGGCGCCGGGCAGTGGCAGGACTGGCTTACCGACGATCGTCCGTTGCAGGATGAAACCGTCGCCGATGCCGAGGAAAAGCATGTCCGGCATGAAATGCTGGTGAGCGCGATGGATGTGTTGAACGATCGGGAAAAGCATATCCTGACCGAGCGCAGGCTGACTGAAAACCCGCGCACGCTGGAAGAACTGTCGCAGGTTTACGATGTCAGCCGCGAGCGTATCCGGCAGATCGAGGTGCGCGCCTTCGAAAAGGTGCAAAAGGCAATGCAGCGGATCATCGGCGAACGGCTGATCCCCGCCATGGCCTGAGGCCACAACACATGACGAGGCCTGCTCCGCCAGCAGGAGCAGGCCTTTTTCATGTGCTTTGCAGGCGGATGACCGCAGATCATGCCGGGATGCTTCATTCTGCCCGCCATTGCGCGGCGGCCATGCAGCGGGTATTTGGCAGCGTGCCTTGCATTGGCGATGGCATGACCGCCAAGATGATGGATCCTGTCCTGCATGTTCTTCCTGTTCCGGCTCGCCATCCTGTTCCTGATCCTGACGGTAGGATGGGTGGCGCTTTATGCAGTCGTGCCTGTTCCCTATACGGCAACAATGCTGATGGACGAGAACCCGGTAACCAAGGACTGGACCCCGCTTGAGGCGATTGACCGCGACATGGTGCGCGCCGCCATCGCAGCCGAGGACGGCAAGTTTTGCCAGCACAACGGGTTCGATACCGAAGCCATTGCCGAGGCAGCCCGGCGCAATGCGCAAGGCGGGCGCATCCGTGGCGGCTCCACCATCAGCCAGCAGACAGCGAAGAACGCATTCCTGTGGCAGGGTGGCGGATTTTTCCGCAAAGGGCTGGAAGCCTATTTCACGTTCCTGATCGAGAACATCTGGGGCAAACGCCGGATCATGGAGGTTTATCTCAATGTCGCGGAAACCGGCATCGGCACCTATGGCGTGGAAGCTGGCGCACAGCGGTATTTCAACCATGGAGCGCAGGAACTTACCGCCAGCGAAGCCGCGCGAATGGCCGCTGCCCTGCCGCTGCCCAAGCGGCGGGCGGTTACCAACCCGACGGGTTTTACCCGCCGCTACGGCAATACAATTCAGGCGCGGATCGGTCAGGTCAGCCGCGACGGTCTCGATGCCTGTGTCTATGGCTGATCTGCTGGCGGCAACAGTTGTGATGGAAGCGCGGTCGTGATGGAAACCAAGCACGATCATGTCGCGAACGGCGATCCGGGCGGCGACTTCCATGCCGGTCATTCCCATACCGGTCACTCTCATCAGGGCCACTCTCGTCAGGGCCACTCTCATGCCCCGGCAAGTTTCGGCCGTGCCTTTGCCATCGGGATTGCGCTCAACACCGCGTTCGTGATCGCGGAAGCGGGCGCGGGGCTGTACTACAATTCGATGGCACTTGTTGCAGATGCCGGACACAATTTATCCGATGTGCTGTCGCTGCTCATTGCCTGGGGGGCAAGCGTGCTGGCCAGACGGCCACCGTCGGCGCGGTTCACCTACGGGCTGAAATCAAGCTCGATCCTGGCAGCGATTGCCAATGCCGCGTTGCTGCTTGTCGCGCTGGGCGCCATCCTGGTCGAGACATTGCGACGGTTCGGCGACCCTGCACCGGTCGCGCCGGGGCCGATCATGATCGTTGCTGCCATCGGCATCGTCATCAACACGGCCACCGCGCTGTTGTTCATGCGCGGCAGGAAAGGCGATCTCAACATCAGGGGCGCCTATCTGCACATGGTCGCCGATGCCGCGGTATCGGCAGGGGTGGTGGTGGCAGGATTGCTCATCTGGTGGACCGGCCTTGCCTGGATCGATCCGATTACCAGCCTTGCCATCGTGGGTGTCATCGCGGTCGGCACCTGGGGGCTGCTGAAGGACAGCGTGCGCATGGGGCTCCTGGCGGTGCCGGAAAACATTGACGAAGGCGCGGTGCGCCGCCGGCTGGAGGCTCTGCCCGGTGTGGCGGCGCTGCACGATCTGCACATCTGGCCGATGAGCACCACGCAAAGCGCACTGACCGCGCATCTCGTTATGCCCGATGGCTACCCTGGCGACGAATTCCTGCATGATGCCGCGCACCTGCTGCACCAGGATTTCAGCATCGAACATGCCACCTTGCAGATCGAGACCGACATGGACCGGTTCTGCGCGCTGCAGAACGCAGAGGGCTTCAGCTAGGGAACCTCGTCGAGGTCGAACAGCCCGCTTTGCGTTGCACCGCCAGGTGGAGCAAGGCCGAGATGTTGCCAGCCCCGATCGTTCAGGCAGCGGCCTCTTGCCGTGCGCGCAATCAGGCCAAGCTGGATCATGTATGGCTCGACAACTTCCTCGATGGTGTCGCGCGGCTCCGACAGCCCTGCGGCCAGTGTCTCCACCCCGACCGGCCCGCCCTTGTAGATGTCGGCCACCATCGCAAGGTAGCGACGGTCCATCGCGTCAAGGCCGAGCCGGTCCACCTCCAGACGGGTGAGCGAATCATCCGCGATTGCCTGCGTCACCAGCCGCGCGCCGGCCACATCGGCAAAATCACGCACCCGGCGCAGCAGCCGCCCTGCGACACGCGGCGTGCCCCGGGCGCGGCGGGCGATTTCGGTCGCGCCGCCGCTGTCGATGCCAAGATTCAAGAGGCGCGCGGCGCGGGTCACCACCCGTTCAAGCTCCTCCACGGTGTAGAACTGCAGCCGGACCGGAATGCCAAAGCGGTCGCGCAGCGGCGTCGTCAGCAGCCCCTGGCGCGTGGTCGCTCCCACCAGCGTGAACGGCGGCAGATCGATACGCACGGACCGCGCCGATGGCCCTTCGCCGATGATGAGGTCGAGCGCGCGGTCCTCCATGGCGGGATAGAGCACCTCCTCGACCACCGGGTTCAGCCGGTGAATCTCGTCGATGAACAGCACGTCGCCCGCTTCCAGATTGGTGAGCAAGGCGGCAAGGTCGCCCGTCTTGGCAATGACCGGCCCCGAGGTGGCGCGAAAGCCAACGCCAAGCTCCTTGGCAACGATCTGCGCCAGCGTTGTCTTGCCAAGTCCGGGCGGGCCGAAAAACAGGACATGGTCCATGGCTTCGCCGCGCGCCTTCGCCGCTTCGACAAAGACGCGCAGGTTCTCGCGCGCCGCCCGTTGACCGACGAACTCGTCAAGCGTCTTGGGGCGCAGCGCAGCATCGACATCTTCGGGCTGCTTTCCCGAAGCAAGGATGGGATTGCCGGTCATCAGCCCGCCGCCAGCCGCAATGCCACGCGAACAAGATCGTTCAACCCGGCTCCGTCACCAAGCTCGCCCTGCGCCTGTGCGACCGCATTGGCAGCCACCACTGGCTTGAAGCCGAGGTTTTGCAACGCGGAGACAGCATCAGCGTCGGCCGATCCCGGAGCGGCGACAGAAAGGCCCGGCCCGGCGACAGGCAAGCCGCCGGCCTGGTCCTTCAACTCATTGACGATGCGACTGGCAAGCTTTGGCCCTACACCATTGGCGCGTGCAACCGTTGCGGCATCCTGCCCCGCACAGGCGCGTTGCAGATCCTGTGTGGACAGCGCGGACAGGATCGCCAGCGCGACCTTCGAGCCCACTCCCTGCACTGCGGTAAGCAGCCGGAACCAGTCACGCTCGGCGCCGCTGGCAAAGCCGATCAGCCGCATGTCGTTTTCCGAGACCTGAAGGTCGGTGTAGACGGTGCAGCCGTCCCCTCTGTCGCCCAGCGACGACAGCGTGCGGGCGGAACAATGCACCAGATAACCAACGCCGCCGACGTCGATCACCGCCCAGTCGACGCCTGTGTCGTCCAGCCTGCCGGATAGTCTTGCAATCATCGCCAGACGCTAGCGCAGGCGGAACGGGATGGGAACACCGATGCGGCGATGATGCGCAAAAACGCAAAGCTGCGGATCAGCTGTTGGCTTGCTCCGTGTCCGGCACGCTGTCGTGCGGACCATAATAAAGTGCAGCGCAATCTGTTGCCAGCACGCCACCGCTGATCGTCAGGTCCTGCTTGTAGGCGTCGGCAATGTAATCAAGAGCGCCAAGGTGCCGATCCTCAAAATACATTTCGTGCACATCAGCGCGTCCCGCTCCGAACACGATACGCGACATGCCGGCCCAGATACTGGCGAAGCTGCACATGCCACAAGGTTGCAAGGTGGTGTACAGCGTCGCGCCGTCGATCTTCATGTCACCCGTTGCCGCGCCTGCGGCACGCAATGCGACCACCTCGGCATGAGCGGTGGCGTCGCAATCCTCTGCCGTGCGGTTCACCCCGGTGGCGATCAGCACGCCATCGCGCACGACCAATGCGGCGATCGGGGTATCGGCAGGATCGGTTCCCTTGCTGCTGATGGCAAGGCCGATCGCCTCGCGCATCCAGCGTTCGTCATCTTCGTTCATGTGGTTTCAGATGGGCATGGGCAATGGCAACGGCAAGCGCATCGGCGGCATCGGGACCGGCAATGCTGGCGCCAGGCAGCAGCACCTTGAGCATGGCCTGCACCTGCTCCTTCTGCGCGGCGCCTGTTCCTACCACGGCCTTTTTGACGATGCGCGTGGAATGTTCGAATACGGTCACGCCATGCGCGGCGCAGGCGGCAAGCACGCAGCCGCGCGCATGTGCCAGCTTCAGCGTGGATTGCGGGTTCTTGTTGACGAACACCTCCTCGACCGCGGCCATATGCGGGCGATGATCGGCAATCGCGGCGGACACGCCCTGCTGGATTGCCAGCAGCCGCTCCGCGATCGGCAGCTTGCTGTCCGTCGGCAGCTGACCATTGGCAATGTGCGACAATCGTGCGCCTTCCACCCGCACGACACCCCAGCCGGTGCAGGTCAGCGACGGATCGAGCCCCATCACGATCAGCGACACAGGTTGCGCATCATCTCGAGAACGTCAGCACCCGGCGGAAACTACTCGCCGAGCCGTTCCAGAACCGCGTCCGACACTTCATAATTGCCCCACACGGTCTGCACATCGTCATCATCGTCAAGCGCATCGACCAGCTTGAACAGGGTCTGCGCCGATGCTTCGTCGACATCGACGGTCAGGCTGGGCTTCCAGGCAAGCTTCACCGCTTCTGCTTCGCCAAGCGTGCGTTCAAGCGCATTGGCAACTTCGTGCAGATCTTCGGCCGCGGTCCAGATTTCATGCTCTTCCGCGCCTGACTGCATATCCTGCGCGCCTGCTTCCAGCGCGGCTTCAAGGACGCGATCCGCATCCGCAACGACCTCGTTGCCCTGTGCCGGATAGACGATCAGGCCCAACCGTTCAAATCCGTGCGCAACTGAACCCGACGCGCCAAGATTGCCGCCGTTCTTGGAAAAGGCAGTGCGCACGTTGGTGGCGGTCCGGTTGCGATTGTCGGTCAGCGCCTCGACAATGATGGCGACGCCGGCGGGACCGTATCCTTCGTAGCGGACTTCCTCGTAATCATCGCCTTCGTTCGCCGACGCCTTGTCGATGGCGCGCTGGATGTTGTCCTTGGGCATGGACTGCGCCTTGGCCGCGTTGATGGCAAGGCGCAGCCGCGGGTTCATGTCCGGGTCGGCCATGCCCATCTTGGCCGCAACGGTGATCTCGCGCGAAAGCTTGGAAAACATGGCGGAGCGCTTCTTGTCCTGCGCGCCTTTCCTGTGCATGATGTTCTTGAATTTGGAATGGCCTGCCACCTGCCTGCTCCTGCTGTATGGGGCTTTCCCTGGGTGGCACGCTGCTTAGACGGCCTGTCTTTCTTCTGCAAGTTTGCCTGTGACCACCGCCAGGTACAGGTTCGCGACAGCAAAACAGCAGTCCCGCCGTCCGCCGCCATCAGGATCGAACCTTTCTGCACAGCATTTTCAAAGAAGATCGATGCGGATATGCCATCTGCGCCAAACGCGCGCGCCCGGCTTTTGTTTTGGGTCAGCGCCTCGTTGCAGGCGCGGGCAAGCACTACCTTGTGCCTGCCCGAACGCGCCCGGGCCAGATTCGGCAATGGAGGCGAAGAATGTGGGCAACGGATGGCGCCCACGCTCACTCGCCTCTAATGATGCACCCATGTTCCCGCATCTGCCGCCCTAGCTGTCATCATTTGTCGTCAGCACCATTTGCGGGACACGCACCGCCATCCCGGTCAACCGTTGACTACGCTGCCGCCATTTGGGTGCAGAACCTGTCCTGTCATATAAGACGAGTCCGCGCACGCCAGGAACAGATAGGCCGGTGCGACCTCATTGGGCTGCCCGGGCCGGCCCATCGGTACCGACTCGCCGAAATGCTCCATCTTCTCCGGAGGAGAGCCGCCCGCCGGGTTAAGCGGAGTCCAGATCGGCCCCGGCGCAACCGCATTTACCCGGATGCCGTCTTCCACCAGATTGCCGGACAATGACCGGGTAAAGGCAGTGATTGCGCCTTTCGTGGCGCTGTAATCAAGCAAGCCAGGCGAACCCTTGTACATCGTCACACTGGTGGTGTTGATGATTGCAGCACCTTTCTTCAGATGCGGACGGGCAGCCTGCACCATATAGAATTGCGCAAAGATGTTGGTCTGGAACGTGCGCTGCAATTGTTCGGGTGTGATATCAGTGATGTTCTTGTCAGGATGCTGTTCGCCTGCATCGTTCACAAGAACGTCGAGCCGACCCCATTTTGCAACCGTCTCGGCGACGATCCGCTCGCACAGATCCTTGTGCCCAAGATCGCCCGCAAACAGCAATGCCTCGCTGCCTTCATCCTCGACGAGACGCGCCGTCTTCTTGGCATCCTCGTCTTCGGACAGGTAGGAGATTGCAACCTTCGCGCCTTCGCGGGCAAACAGGATAGCGACTGCCCTGCCAATGCCGCTATCTGCGCCGGTGATGATCGCGACCTTGTCCTTCAGCCGGCCCGATCCAGGATAGCGGGGCATGTATTCGGGAGTTGGGTCGAGATTTGCTTCCTTGCCGGGAAGCCCCGGTTCCTCGTCGACTTTCTCGACAAACTTGGCGTCGGCCATGGCTGGTTCCTTTTTCTAAAGCTTGCTTAAGAAAATGAACGACCTGCCCTTGCAGTTCCGCAAGTTGGCGCGCCGGCGCCCCGGACAGTCGGGACGAGGGTGACCGTCACGCCCTATTCGATACCGAGCGCTGCCTTGTAGGTTTCCAGAACCATATCCATTTCGCGCCGGTCATCGGCCTTCATCTTGCGCAACCGCACGATCTGCCGCATGATCTTGGCATCGTATCCGACCGCCTTTGCCTCTGCGTAAACATCGCGGATATCGTCCGCGATGCCTTTCTTCTCCTCCTCCAGCCGCTCAATGCGTTCGATCAGCAGGCGCAGGCGATCGTCATGGGTCTGAGGCTGGGCGCCTGTCTCATCATTGGCGGCAGGAACGGTGGCCATCAGGCTGTTCTCCAACTGGAAGCGGGAATCACGGGTGGACGCGGCTGATAGCGGGACACGGCCGAACAGTGAACCCGCCTCGGGCAATTTCATCCACAATCGAGCCATCTCGGGCCGGTAGCTGCGTTCAAGGCGGTGGGGTGCCTGCCTTGTTGCGCTTCATGCTGACGTCCATGCGGGCAAGCTGCTCCTCGCTTGCGGGGCTCTGATAGCGCTCCTTCCACTGTTCCATCGGCATGCCATGGATCATGGCGCGCGCTGCGTTCCTGTCACCTTCAAAGCCTGCATCCTGCACCCAATCGGCCAGACAATTGCGGCAAAATCCAGCAAGGCCCATGAGGTCGATGTTCTGCGCATCGTGACGCTGGCGCAGATGACGCACCAGGCGGCGAAATGCAGCGGCTGCCTGCGCATCGTCAAGCATGTCGAGCGGGTCTGGTTGGTGATCGGGCAAAGCAGATTTCCTCCATTTGAGACCAGATGGCATTTTGGACCATACGGCATTTTGGATCAACCGGCGCTTGCGGGGCCAGCCTGCACCAAATAGGGCAGCATTGGACATCGGCACTGGGCCGGCAGCAGCAATTCGGGAAATCTCGTGCATAAATTCGATCCTCGCGCGCGCAAGGTCAAGATCCTTGCCACCCTTGGTCCCGCCAGCCGTGAACCGCAAATGATCGACCGGTTGCTCAAGGCAGGAGCTGACGCTTTCCGCATCAACATGAGCCATGGCGAACATGCCGAACATGCCGCAACCATCGCCGCGATCAGAAACGTGGAGCAGCAGACCGGCCGTCCGATCGCTATCTTGTGCGACCTGCAAGGCCCCAAGCTGCGCGTAGGCAAGTTCAAGGGCGGCCGTGCAGTCATCCGCCATTCCGGTCATTTCACTCTCGACCGGATTGACGAACTGGGCGATGACACCCGCGTCTTCCTGCCCCATCCGGAACTCTTCGGGCTTTTGAACAAGGGACAGCGGCTCCTGCTTGATGATGGCAAGCTGCAATTGCGCATCATTCGGGCAGGACCCGACGAGATCCTGTGCAGCGCGGATGTGGGCGGCGTCATTTCGGACCGTAAGGGCATCAATGTTCCCGACGCAGAAATCCCCATCCCGGCCCTGACGGAAAAGGACCGGCGCGACCTTGCCTTTGCCGTGCAGCACAAGGCTGACTGGATCGGCCTGTCCTTCGTTCAGCGGGCCACGGATGTCGCAGAAGCGCGCAAGCTGATGGGTCCATATGGCGCACTGATGGCAAAGATCGAAAAACCGCTGGCAGTGCGTCACCTCGATGCCATCCTGGAGATTTCCGACGGGCTGATGGTGGCGCGCGGCGACCTTGGCGTCGAACTGCTGCCTGAAGAAGTGCCCCCGCTTCAAAAAAGAATTGTCGAACAGGCACGCGCGGCGGGCAAGCCGGTGGTGGTCGCCACGCAAATGCTCGAATCCATGATCGTCAGCCCCGCGCCCACGCGGGCCGAGGTGTCCGACGTGGCCAACGCGGTTTACGATGGTGCCGATGCGGTCATGCTGTCGGCTGAAACCGCCGCGGGGCAGTGGCCGGTCGAAGCCGTGACGATCATGGACCGCATCGCAGGGCAGGTCGAACGCGATCCCGGCTACGCCAGGCGTATCGCGCTCGGTCACGTAAAGCCTGATGCCACCACTTCGGATGCACTTGCCGAGGCATGTTCATCGATTGCGCGCACGCTGAACATCGCGGCGATCTGCGTGTTCACCTCCTCGGGCAGCAGTGCGCGGCGGGTGTCGCGCGAGCGGCCCAACGTGCCGCTCCTTGTCCTTACACCCGAATTGCAGACCGCGCGGCGCCTGGCTCTCTTGTGGGGCGCGCATGCCGTGCGTACGAAAGACATCGGCAGTTTTGAAGGCATGATTGCCAAGGGCAAACGCATGGCGCTGCGCAACGGCTTTGGCGAGGCTGGTGCCAAGCTCGTCGTGCTGGCAGGGGTGCCGTTCGGCCGCCCTGGCGCTACCAATCTTCTGCACGTCGTCACCTTGACAGGAGACGAGCTCAAGAGCCATCCGGAAGAAGTTTGACACCTGCGGCGTGCGCAATGCTGCCTGCATCCGGTTTCTGGAGAGCGACTGACCATGGTTCCACCTCTGCGGCGGGCTGCGCGCCTGCGCATATTTGCAGCAGCAGCTATCGGGCTGTGGGCGTCATCATGGTCCAGCGCCGTTGCAGCACAGGAGATCGTCGTTACCGGCAAGCAGGATGACACCCGTCTTGCCGATTATCCTGGCAGCGCCATTACACTGGACGACCAGGATTTGCAGCTGCGGCAGTTTACTGACCTTTCCTCCTTGAGCTTTGGTGCGCCCAATGTTTCGCTGGACCCGGTCGGCACCTTTGCAGGGGTGGCGAATTTCACCATCCGCGGACTGGGCATCAACAGCTCCATTCCCTCGATCGATCCAGCCGTGGGCCTGTTCGTGGACGGTGTTTACATGGGCGTGAATACCGGCACGGTGTTCGATGCGCTGGATGTGAGAACAGTCGAAATCCTGCGCGGGCCGCAAAGCGTCCTGTTCGGCCGCAACACCACCGGCGGCGCGGTGCTGGTAGAAACAGGGGACCCCACCTTCGATTGGCAGGGCAGCGCCCGGCTGCACGTCGAAGCGCCGATAGACCAAGGGCGCGGTGCTCCTCTTGCCGGCATGCAGGCTGTCATGAGCGGGTCCTTGTCGGATCGGCTGGCGATCAGACTGGGAGCACTCCACACCAGCGACGGAGGATATTTCCGCAACCGGTTCGACAACCGCGATTTCGGCGCTGCTCAAACCACTGTTCTGCGCGCCGCGACGACGATGCTGTTGACGCAGCGACTTACTCTTACGGCAAAAGGCGAGTGGCACGACAGCAGCGGCGACGGCGCAACGACACAGAACCATGGGCAGAACAGCCGGTTCGGATTCAATCTGTCTGTCGACGAGCCGGGATTCTACACCAGCCGCGCTGCTTTTGCAGTGCTGCGCGGAAGCTATGATCTGGGCAGAGGCAAGTTGACCAACGTGTTTGGCTGGCGCGAGTACGACCTTCGCACGCGCAACGACATCGATTCCAGCCCGCAGTTCATCTTTCACTCGGACACGGGCACCAGCCAGGAGCAATTTTCAAATGATCTGTTCTGGTCCGGAGCCGCAGCAGGGGGCACGCTGATCGCGGGCGGATATTTTTTCACGCAGAAGGTCGCCTATGACGAAGACAGATCCCTGCCGGCTCTTGGAACGGCGCGGTTCTTTGGCGGCGGCAGGCAGGACCATGATGTCTATGCCTTCTATGCCAAGGTCGACTACCCGTTGCATGATCGGCTGGACCTTACCGCGGGCTTGCGCTGGTCACGGGAGGAAAAACAGGCGGCAATCACCTATGTCCGCCCGCGCCCGGCCTGCTCCGTCATTGCGGAAAGCTGTCCGACAAGTGGCATCAATCCGATCACCAACGAGCCTAACGGGATCAGCGATGGACAAGGATGGAACAGCCTTTCGCCGCGTCTCGCGCTGTCGTGGCAGCTGAGCCGGGAAGCGCAACCTTATGCAAGCTGGACCCGCGGGCACCGGTCCGGCGGTTACAATCTTCGTGTGACGCAACCCCTTGCCTTTGAACAGATTGCAGGAAGCTTCGGCTCTGCAGCCTTTGACGAGGAGACCGTCGACAGCTTCGAGTTTGGCTTCAAGTGGCAGGATGCTGGCGGGCGGGCGTCAGTCAACGCCGCGCTGTTCTGGAGCGAGGTGCGCGATCTTCAGCGCGAAATCAGCGTGGCAAGCCAAAGCTCGGGCCTTGCGCAATCGGTGTATAATACGGCCGACGCACGCATCCGCGGCGGCGAGATAGAAGGCCGTTTCGCACTCGGGTCCGCCTTGACCATCAGCGCGAACGCCGGCCACACGGATGCAGATTACCGCAAGGTCTTCCTGGACCTTTCGGGTGACGGCGCGCTCGATGCGCAGGACCGCGCGTTGCGCCTGCCGCGTGTGCCAAGCTGGACGTACGGGATCACCGCGCTTGCACAAGCGAATGCCGGCGATGCGACGCTGACAGCGCGGCTCGCGTTTCAGCATCGTGACCGTTATGCCTATACCGACAACAATTTCGGCTATGTCGATCCATTTGACAGTCTGGATGCAAGCATCGGCCTATCGTTTGCCGATCCTGCCATACGCGTCACCATCTATGGTCGTAATCTCCTCGACAGCATCCAGTTCGGCGGAGACACGCAGCTGCCATTTGCAGGCGGCGCCTTTTCCGATGGTGAGGATACACCGTTCGATCCGCGTCCGGCTGCCGGCACGTTCAGCCCTGTTGGCAAGGGCCGGCGGCTGGGTGTTGCGATCAACATGGACCTGTGATGCGGCCATTTTTCGCGCCTTGTTGGCTTCACCGCCTGGTCATTGAAGGTGCTGCCCTGCCCTTGACTGCCAGGTGCCGGCTTCGCATGGGCGGCTGATGCAGTTCCTGTCCGACAACGCCGCGCCTGTGCATCCTGCTGTATGGGCCGCAATGGCCGCAGCAGATGACACCGACCGACCTTATGATGCAGATGCATTGTCAGCCCGGCTGGATGAACGCTTTTCCTTGTTGTTCGAGCAGGAATGCGCGGTCCTCTGGACCAGCACCGGCACTGCGGCCAACTGCATCGCGCTTGCGTGCCTGGTGCCTCCTTATGGCGGAATCGTGTGTCACAGCGAAGCGCATATTGAAGTCGATGAAGGCGGTGCGCCAGGTTTCTTCACGCATGGCGCCAAACTGCTGCTGGCACCGGGCGAAGGAGCAAAGCTCACTCCGCAGGCAATTGCCCAGATCATCGACCCAGTTCGCGACGATGTCCACCAGGTCCAGCCGCACGCCATCGCGATCACGCAGGCCAGCGAATACGGGCAGGTCTACACGCCCGGCGAACTGCATCGCATCGGTGCCTACGCCAACATGCGCAAGCTGCGGCTGCACATGGACGGCGCACGATTTGCCAATGCAGTTGCGTATCTTGGCTGTTCGCCAGCGCAGGCGTCAGCAGCGCATGGCGTCGATACGCTGGCGTTCGGCTTCATCAAGAACGGCGGCATGTCGGCAGAGGCACTGGTGTTCTTCGACCCCTCGCTTGCCGCACAGGCTCGATACCGCCGCAAGCGCGCCGGCCAGTTACAATCCAAGGGACGCTTCATGGCCGCGCAGTTGCTGTCCATGCTGGAGGCGGATCTCTGGCTGCACAACGCCCGGCATGCCAATGCAGCGGCGGGTGAGCTTGCTGGCGGGGCAAGGGATCGCCTGCTCCGGAAGGTGGAAGCAAACGAAGTCTTCATGACACTGAGCGCGCCGGAAGCTGCTGCTCTGCGTGCGCAGGGCTTCAGCTTCTACGACTGGGGCGAAAATGCAGTTCGGTTTGTCACCTGCTGGAATACCCGTGCCGAAGATGCAGCAGCGCTCGCGCGTGCAATCGCCGCCCTTTGACATGGCGCATGAACTGGTAAAACCTGCCGTCGATCCTGCCATGGCAGAGGCGATGCGCCCGCGCATCATCGTGTCCTTCATCCTAGTAACGCTGATCTGGGGTTCGACATGGCTCGTCATCAAGGACCAGATCAGCATGGTGCCGCCCGGCTGGACCGTGACCTACAGGTTTGCACTGGCGACAATCGGCATGTTTGCGCTTGCTGTCTGGCGCAAGGAGACACTGCGCCTGCTTCCCGGTGGCGTGATCATCGCCGCGTTTGTCGGCATCAGCCAGTTCATGATGAACTTCCAGTTCGTCTACCGGGCCGAACTGCACATCACGTCGGGTCTGGTGGCGGTGTGTTTTGCCATGCTGATGGTGCCCAATGCGCTGTTGGGTCGCATCTTTTTAGGCCAGCACATCACGCGCGGCTTCACCATCGGATCAGCAATCGCGATTGGCGGCATCGCATTGCTGATGACGCATGAGTATCGCGCAGCACCTGCGGGCATGAACGTGCCGCTCGGCATCTTGCTGACCGTGGGCGGTATCCTTTCAGCGTCTGTCGCAAATGTTGCGCAAGGGAGCGAACGGGCAAAGCGCCAGGCGATGGTGCCGTTGCTGGCCTGGGCCATGCTGGCAGGCACACTGTGCGATGCCGTCTTTGCCTATGCCACTTCAGGACCACCTGTCTGGGATGGGCGCTGGCAATATGCAGCCGGCATCGCCTATCTGGCCATTGTCGGATCAGTCATCACTTTCCCGCTGTATTTCAATCTCATCCGGCTGATCGGTCCTGGACGGGCGGCATATAACGGGGTGGCAGTGCCCGTGGTTGCGATGATCCTGTCAACCCTGTTCGAGGGGTATCGCTGGACAACGCTGGCAGGTGGCGGAGCGGTGCTTGCAATGGTGGGGCTGGTCATCGCGCTCAGATCCCGGCGCTGACCGGATCTGCCCGATGGGCGCGACAGTCGGTCAGGCATGCCACCAGCCCTTCCCTGAAGGTCGGAAAAGCAGGATACCAGCCAAGCACACGTTTTGCCTTCACATTGGCGACCCGCCGATTTTCGGCATAGAACCCGCGCGCCATGGGAGACAGGTCAGCCTCTTCCAAGGTCTGCATGGCTGGAGGCTTGCGATGCAGCAACCGGCAAGCCTCCTCGACAACTGCATTGTGGCTTGCTGGCAGTCTGTCGGCAAGGTTGTACGCCCCTGCAGGCGCATCAAGCCCCGCAATCACGCCGCGGGCCAGATCCTCGACATGAATGCGGCTGAAAACCTGTTCCGGCAGGTCGATACGGTGCGCCTTGCCTTCGCGCACCCGGTCAAGCGCGCTGCGTCCTGGGCCATAGATGCCCGGTAACCGGAACACCCGCGCGCCCAACGCCAGCCAGTGTGCGTCGGCGTCAACACGCGCACTGCGCCTGCCTGAACCGACCGGCGTGCTTTCATCAACCCATGCCCCGCCCCTGTCACCGTAAACTCCGGTAGAGGACAGATAGCCAATCCAGCCGGCATGGCGTTCCAGTTGCGCGCCGTAATGCAGCAGCACCGGATCATCTCCATCAGTGCGCGACGGCGGAACGGAGGATAGAATGACATCGGCGCCGGCAATGGCACTGCGCACCCGGTCGGTATCGGCAAAATCCACCATGCCGTCACGCCCGGTCGCTGTCACCGTCCAGCCGGCCTCATGCGCAAGGTGGCAGATGCGCTTGGCCGAATAACCAAGCCCGAAGATCAGCATGTGTCTCATAATGGCGTGCTCCGTCGGCTTGCATCGATGCCTGCCCTGCGCCATTTGGCTTGCACGGGGCGATGAAAGGCGCATGTAAAGCGCCATGGACATCAGCCGCAACCCCGCCATGCCTGCTGGCAATCCGCAACTTGCTGATGCAGCACCGATGCCGCAGCAGCCACTCACCGTTCACCGCAAGGATTACCGGCCGCCCGCGTGGCTTGTTCCTGAAGTGCATCTGACTTTCGATCTGGCGCTGACATGCACCTGCGTAACCGCCTTGATGACCGTGCGGCGCAATCCGCAAGCAGCGCGCGAGGAGTGCATCTGTCTCCTTGGTGATGGAATAGTTGCAGAAACGGTGATGGTTGACGGGGGCATTGCGACAGGCTGGCACATGGAAGGCGACGACCTGATCCTGCCGCTTGCACAGGATGATGCGCAAATTACCATCCTTACGCGGCTTGATCCTGCTGCCAACACCCAGCTCATGGGGTTTTACGCATCGCAAGGGATGCTGTGCACCCAATGCGAGGCGCAGGGCTTCCGCCGGATAAGCTTTTTTCCGGACCGGCCGGACGTCCTTTCCACCTACACCGTGCGCATGGAAGGTTCAGCAGCGCAGTTTCCTGTCCTGTTGAGCAATGGCAATTGCGTGCAAAGCGGCGCCCTGGACAATGGCCGGCACTTTGCAGTCTGGCACGATCCGTGGCCCAAACCATCCTATCTCTTCGCGCTGGTCGCTGGCCGGCTGGTGGCCAATCGCGATGATTTCACCACCAGATCCGGCCGCAAGGTCGATCTTGCGATCTGGGTGCGGCCGGGCGACGAGGCGGGGACAGCGCACGCCATGCAGTCGCTGAAGCACGCAATGGCGTGGGACGAGCAGGTCTTCGGACGCGAATATGATCTTGATGTGTTCAACATCGTTGCAGTTTCGGACTTCAACATGGGCGCAATGGAGAACAAGGGCCTCAACATCTTCAACACCCGTTACATCCTGGCCGAACCGGATACCGCGACCGACGCTGATTACGATGCAATCGAAGGCGTGGTCGGCCATGAATATTTCCACAACTGGTCTGGCAATCGCGTTACTTGCCGCGACTGGTTCCAGTTGAGCCTCAAGGAAGGGTTTACGGTCCTGCGCGACCAGCTGTTCAGCGCGGCGATGGGCAGCGATGCTGTCAAGCGGATAGAGGATGTGCGCATCCTGCGCGCTGCACAGTTTCCGGAAGACTCCGGCCCGCTGGCGCATCCGATCCGCCCCGACAGCTACCAGGAAATATCCAATTTCTATACCGCGACGGTCTACAACAAGGGTGCAGAAGTCATTCGCATGATGCGCACCATGGCAGGCGAGGATGCCTTCCGCAAAGGCAGCGATCTTTATTTCGCCCGCCATGACGGAGAGGCAGCGACCTGTGAGGATTTCATATCGGCAATGGAGGACGGCGCGGGGCTGGACCTTGCCGGATTCCGGCGCTGGTATGAACAATCAGGCACTCCGCATGTATCCATGACAATGAAGCATGACAGCAGCACAGGTGCGGTGACGCTGACATTCGTGCAGCGATTATCTGCCAGTGGTGATGATCAGGTGCCGCGGCCAATGGTCATGCCAATGAAAATTGCGCTGTTCGACCGCAGCGACAGTGCACCGGGTGAATTCCGGGCGCAGGAGCATCTCCTGATCCTTGATGCCAGGGAATGTCGGTTCCGCTTTGACGGATTTGGCGAGGCTCCGATGGTTTCGGCCAATCGGGGCTTTAGCGCGCCCATCAATCTTGACATCGCGCATGACGAAAGCCGCTTGCAGTTTCTGGCGATGCACGATGATGATCCGTTTTGCCGGTATGAGGCATTGCAGCAGATCCTGACGACCGAAGTTCTCGCCACGGCCGCACAGGGTGCAGATACGCAGCGCCGTCGGGCAATCACCGACATCTTTTCATTCACGCTTGCAGATGATCGGATCGACGATCTGATGCGTGGCGAACTGATGACGCTGCCGCCTATTTCCGTGCTCATCGAAACCGCGGCGCCAGCAGATCCGGTCGCGCTTCAGACTGCCCGCATTGCGCTGCAGGCGGCGATCGGCACTGCTTGTGCAGATCAGCTGTCTGCCGTGCACACCCGCACAGCGCAGCATCGCTACAGCCTTGATGCCGGGAGCCGCGGTGCTCGCAAGGTCCGAAACCACGCCTTGTTCCTGCTCGCGGCGGCCGATGGAGACGCAGCTGCTCGGCTGGCGCAGCGACAGTACGAAAACGCCGACAACATGACTGACAGGCAAGGTGCACTGGTTGCCATTGCCGGAGTGCAGACCTCGCTTCGCGATACGCTGCTGGAAGATTTTGCCCAGCGTTATCGCGACAACGCGCTGGTGATCGACAAATGGTACGCCATTCAGGCAGGCGCGCACCATCCACACGTGCTCGACCAGGTCAGCAAGCTGGCTAAGCGGGATGATTTCAGCTTGAGAAATCCCAATCGCGTGCGCGCACTTTACATGGCGATGGCAGGCAATCCGACCGCCTTCCACGAAGCAAGTGGAGCCGGTTACGAAATGCTTGCCAGGCTCATCTTGGCGCTGGATCCGATCAATCCTCAGACAGCAGCCCGCTTTGTCCCATCGCTCGGCCGCTGGCGGCGCATTGAACCGGCGCGCTCGGCCTTGATGCGTGATGCTTTGAAGCGCCTTGCAGCAAGCTCCTATTTGTCACGTGACGTGCGCGAACAGGTTGACAAGAGCCTTGGCACAGACGCAGCATGAGCGTGGAGAAAATCGTCACGCAAGGGCTTGCCGGTATCCCGCACGCGTTCATGGGCCGGCAAGGCGGAATATCACAAGGCATCTATGCCGGACTGAATACCGGCCTTGGGTCAGGCGATGAACCCGATGCTGTTGCCGCCAACCGGAACGCTGCGGTCGCCGCTGTTCGCCCCGGCGCTCAGCTATGCAGTGTATACCAGATCCACTCCGCCCGGGCAGTCACTGTCAACGCCCCTGATGCTGGCGGTGCGCAGGCCCGTCCCCGCGCAGATGCCATGGTAACGACCGCGCGCGATGTGCTGCTCGGCATTGTCACGGCGGATTGCGCGCCTGTGCTGCTTGCCGACAGCACGGCAGGTGTCATCGGCGCTGCCCATGCCGGCTGGCGCGGCGCCCTTGCCGGCGTGACTGACAACACCATCGCCCTCATGGAGAAGCACGGCGCCAGCCGCGGTTCCATCCGCGCGGCCATTGGTCCCTGTATCGGCGCCAGAAGCTACGAAGTGGATGACAGGTTCGTGCAGATCTTTGCTGCCGATGATGAAGAAAGCCGCAATTTTTTCAAGGCTGGACGCTGTGGCCATCATCTGTTCGATTTGGGCGGTTATCTTGCCGTCCGTCTGGCGCGCGCTGGCGTTGGCAAGATCGAGCTGGTGGATGAGGATACCGTCGCTCAACCTGATCGATTCTTCTCCTACCGCCGCTCCACATTGGCAGGGGAGGCTGCTTACGGCCGCCAGATCAGCCTGATCGCCTTGCCGACCTGATCCCGACTATTCGATACTTGAGCAATCGCTGGGCGGCCTGGCAGGTCCGGCACCAGGAGCGATGCCCCTGCCCGTCAACACCGGCGCAGAGGATCAGCGACGCGACAGGGCTGCTTCTGCTTCTTCCATCAACGCGAGGATGATGTCGGCAACGGGCTCCTCCTTTGTCACCATGCCGACTGACTGCCCGGCCATCATCGAGCCGTTTTCCACGTCGCCATCGATCACTGCCCGGCGCAACGCGCCTGCCCAGTAATGCTCGATCTGCAACTGCGCCTCTGCCATTTCCACTGTCTGCCCATCGAGGAGTCCAGCCACTTCGCGCTGCTTGGCAGTGAATGCTTCGGCCCCCTTGTTGCGCAGCGCCCGCACAGGAATGACGGGCAGGCGCGCGTCAAGCTGCACAGAGGTAACCGCGTCGCGGGCGCTGGCTCTGAAGAAAGCCTTCTTGAAGTCGGGATGCGCAATGGATTCGGTGGCGCAGGCAAACCGGGTTCCCAGCTGTACGCCTGCCGCACCCATCTCCAGATAACCGGCAATTGCCTCGCCGCGTCCGATGCCGCCGGCAACAAACACCAGATAATCCTTCCCCAGATGGGGCAGGATTTCCTGCGCCAGAACGCTGGTCGATACCGGCCCGATATGACCGCCTGCTTCCATGCCTTCGATCACCATTGCGTCCGCGCCGGTGCGCAGCAGCTTTTTTGCCAGCGCCAATGTCGGGGCAAAACAGATCACCTTGGCGCCGGAACTGCTGATCGCCTCCACGCTGCCCTTGGGCGGCACACCCCCTGCCAGCACCACATGGCCGACCTGATGGCCTGCGCACACATCGATCAGCGCCATGATGTCGGGATGCATGGTGATAAGATTGACGCCAAAAGGCTTCTGAGTCAGTTTTTTCGTCGCGGTGATTTCCTGATCCAGCAAGGCAGGTGTCATGGCTCCGCAGGCAATGACGCCGAACCCGCCTGCATTCGAAATTGCCGCGACGAGATGACGTTCCGACACCCAGCTCATCGCGCCGCACATGATGGCATGTTCGCTGCCGAGAAAATCGGCGCCGCGGCGCATCAGCGATGCTGTCCTTGCAAAACTCATCTTGGCTCCTTCGGGCAGGCCGGATGCCGCATCTAAAGCGGCGCGGACCATCCGACAAGCAGGGATGAAACCAGCAGCCCTGCGTGCCATGCGATCCGCAAATTAGCCTTCGCTGCAAGAAAGGCACAGCGCTATAGAGGCACCATGCCAACGCTGCACTCTCCAACGCCTCCTTACCATCCGCCTGTGAAGCGCTCGGTAGAAATCGCCGGACACAAGACCTCTATCAGCCTGGAGCCGATCTTCTGGGACATGCTGCGCGAGCAGGCCAATGCTTTGCAGATGCCGCTTAATGCTTTGGTTGCGAGGATCGACGCCGAACGGATCGAAGCGCCGACACCATCAGGGCTGGCCGGCGCGATCCGCGTCTGGCTGATGTGCGCGACCGCTGCCGCAGGGCGGCAACCAAACACGTAAAACGGGCGCAGGCCATCAAGACCTGCGCCCGTTCCAAATCTACGGCGATATGTCAGTAAGTTGCTGGCGGATCGCTGGCCGGGAAGCTTTCGTCCATGGCCTGGTCTGTCTTGGACCAGCTGTCCGGCTTGTCACGCATCGAACTTGCGCCTGCGTTGCGCACGGGGGTCGTTGCGCTGTTCGACATGCCGCCCGGTTCGCCCTTGGCGAAAGCGGCAGGCTCATCGTGCTTGTTGGTAAAATATTTGTATCCGGCATAACCGAGCGCACCAAGCACGCCCAAACGAATCAAACCCATTGCGTTTCTCCTGTAATCTTGCCGCATCAACGCGCCGGGCAGGCAATTGGTTTCCGCTATGCAAGTCTAAATTACCAGCAGCCGCTATTCGCTGCCAACCCGCTCGACCCGCGCGCCGACCAGCGCGAGTTTTTCTTCCAGCCGTTCATAACCACGATCAAGATGATACAGCCTGTGCACGATCGTCTGGCCCTTTGCCGCCAGTCCAGCGATTACCAGGCTCATCGAAGCGCGCAGATCAGTGGCCATGACCTCTGCACCTGTCAGCATCGGAACCCCGTGCACCACCGCTGTGCGCCCGGTCGTTTCGATCTGCGCACCCATGCGGCTGAGTTCCGGAACGTGCATGTACCGGTTTTCGAAGATTGTTTCATGCAGAACGCTGGTGCCCTCTGCCCGGCAGAGCAGCGCCATGAGCTGCGCCTGCATGTCGGTGGCAAAGCCGGGATAAGGGGCGGTAGAAAGGTTGATTGCTTTTAACGGCCCGTCCACCCGGACTTGAACACCGTCTGCCGCCTCTTCGACGATCACGCCCGCGCTGCGCAGAGCATGGACCGTGGCGCCCATCTGCGCGATGTTTGCCCCTGTCATGGTAATGTCGCCGCCGGTGATTGCAGCAGCGCAGGCATAGCTGCCCGCCTCGATGCGGTCTGCCATTACGCGATAGGTTGCGCCGTGCAGCCGCGGCACGCCATGGATGACCAGATCGGGCTCACCGATATTCTCGATCTGCGCGCCCATAGCGACCAGCAGATTGCACAGATCAACGATTTCCGGCTCGCGCGCTGCGTTCTCAAGGCGCGTTGTCCCGCTCGCCAGAACGGCAGCCATCAGCGCGTTTTCAGTGGCGCCGACAGAAACCACGGGAAAAGTGAAATCGCCGCCCGGCACCCCGCCATCAGGCGCGATAGCCCGCACGTAACCAGCCGCCATTTCAATCCGCACGCCCATCGCCTCGAGCGCCTTGAGATGAAGGTCGATTGGCCGGTTGCCGATGGCACAGCCGCCGGGAAGTGACACTGTCGCCTCTCCCGCCCGGCCAAGCAGCGGACCGAGCACCAGAATGGAGGCGCGCATCTTGCGAACCAGCTCGTAAGGTGCGGTGGTGCCGGTCAGGCGTGTCGCCTGCAAGGTCATGACACGGCCAAAATCTTCCGGACGTGACCCGGCGATCGCGGTGGACACTCCGAACTGGTTGAGCAGGTGCTGAAATCCGTCGATGTCCGCCAGTCTCGGCAGATTGCGCAGGGTCAGCGCTTCCTCGGTCAGCAGCGCGCAGGGCAGCAGCGCGAGCGCGGCATTCTTGGCGCCCGATATCGGCAGCTTGCCGCACAATCGCTCACCGCCTGTAATGATGATCTTGTCCATCTGCGGCTGTTTACGCACAATCGCGCCGATCACAAGACAACCCTGCGGGTTGAACCCGACGGGCTTGTCTGCGTTACTGCCTGCAACACTTCACTGACAAACAAAAAGGCTATCCACCAGATGACTGATAAATCGCGCAAACCTGTCCGCAAGGCAGTCTTTCCCGTCGCCGGTCTGGGCACTCGCTTTCTGCCGGCTACAAAGGCAGTGCCGAAGGAAATGCTGCCGATCGTCGATCGCCCGCTGATCCAGTATGCAGTCGATGAGGCGCGTGAAGCCGGTATTGAACAGATGATTTTCGTCACCGGCCGGGGCAAGAGCGCCATCGAGGATCATTTCGACATCAGCTTCGAACTGGAAGCAACGATGCGGGAACGCGGCAAGGACATGTCGGCGCTTGACGGCACCCGTCTTGCGCCTGGTCATTGCGCTTATGTTCGCCAGCAGGAGCCCATGGGCCTTGGCCACGCGGTATGGTGCGCGCGCGATATCGTGGGAGACGAGCCATTTGCCGTCCTGCTTCCCGACGAATTGATGTGGGGCAAGACGGGTTGTCTCAAGCAGATGGTGGACGCATATCAGGAAGTCGGCGGCAATTTCATTTCTGTTCTCGAAGTGCCGCGGGACGAGGTTTCAAGCTATGGCGTGATTGATCCCGGCAAGGCGGACGGCGCGCTTACCGAAGTCGTGGGGCTGGTCGAAAAGCCCAAGATGGAGGATGCGCCCTCCAACAAGATCGTGTCAGGCCGCTACATTCTTCAGCCCGAGGTCATGCGTACGCTTGAGAACCAGGGCAAGGGCGCCGGGGGCGAGATCCAGCTTACAGATGCGATGGCCCGCATGATCGGTACGCAACCGTTCCACGCCGTGACGTTCGAAGGGCGTCGATTCGATTGCGGCTCCAAGACCGGCTTTGTCGAGGCGACACTGGCGCTGGCGCTGGAGCGGGAGGACATGGCAGCACAGGTGCGTCAGATCGCCGCACGGCTGCTGCGCGGCTGATAAGGTAAATCGAAATCAGGCCGCGTTGCAATGCGCGGCCTGTATTCTGACGAGCACGCGACCCATGCAACATCAAAAAAACCCGGCGCCTGCAAAGCGCCGGGTTTTTAACCAATCATGTCAGAACATTGGTGTCCTGCTGTGGCCGTATTTACTCCGGGCCACCTGCACCAGTCAGGCCGGTTGCGCTGGCAAAAGCCTGCTGAAAGGTATCTGCCTGCAGATATGGCGTCGGATCGACCGGCTCTCCTGCGATGCGGACTTCGTAATGCAGATGGGGGCCAGTTGAACGACCAGTGCTGCCGACAAATCCGATGAGATCACCCTTTTTCACCTGCTGTCCGGCGCTGACGCTGTATTCGGACATGTGGCCATAGCGGGTCTGCGTTGCGCCACCATGTCCGATCTGAACATAATTGCCATAGCCACCATACCATTTGGCCATTTCAACGGTGCCATCAGCAGTTGCATAGATCGGCGTGCCTGTAGGTGCGGCCATATCAAGGCCATGATGGTTCTTGCGCTGGCCGGTAACCGGATGGACGCGCGATCCAAAGCTGCTGGAAAAACGTGCGTTTTCCACCGGCAGGCGTGACGGAATGGAAACTGCGGCCTGCATGGTGCCGGCAACCTGCGGCACCACTGCGGTCTTCTGTACATTGTCGAGCGTTTTCCAGCTTGCGAACAGCGTCTTGAACTTGCCGTCGCTTGCAACCCCTTCACCAATGCCTTGGCGGGCAGCGTCACGAACCGAGGTGGCTACGTCGGCGCTTGC
The DNA here is from genome assembly GCF_031846435.1 of Croceicoccus esteveae. Lineage (NCBI taxonomy): Bacteria > Pseudomonadati > Pseudomonadota > Alphaproteobacteria > Sphingomonadales > Erythrobacteraceae > Croceicoccus > Croceicoccus esteveae. Next base: position 46,874 of record NZ_JAVRHS010000001.1, on the reverse strand, counting down.
CACCGCAGTGGCGCTTGCATTCGCCATTGCGGGGGCAGGCGCCATTGCCATGCAGCCGACCGCCGTCACGCTCAGGGTGACACCGCGTACTGCGCGCGCGCCTGAAATCTGTCCAAAAATCGTCATATGCCAAACCTTCCCGTCCGTCGGCGGATCACCCCAAGAGGCTGATATAGCTTGCGTTTACCCGACATCCTGTTGGATTGTCTGCGGCAGACGACCTGCCGCTGGGTATGTTCACGAGCGTTTGGGAACATCCCGTGCTCTGGTGCATTGGGGGTTAGAGGCGAAACGGTTAATCAGACAATACCATCGAGGTAACTGCGCGGCAGACCGGCTGACTTCCGCGCTGAACTGTTGAACGGTGGTTTGAGCGCGCCGCGAAAATGCCTTTTCAACAGCAATTGCCACTCGTGCTGCGGAACAAGGTTCTGCGTTTTGCACCAGTCGGTAAAATGAAGTGTGCCAAATCGGACGTGCCGAATCTCATCGGCTAGTATCCGTTCGAGGATGCGGACCCCATGCCGGTCGCCCTGCGCTTCGACCGTACGGATCGTCTGGGGCGTGATGTCGAGGCCCCGCGCTTCCAGCACCATGGGCACAATTGCCAAGCGCGCAGCCACATCATGTCGCGTGTCACAAGCCGCCTGCCACAGGCCGCCATGTGCCGGCAGCGCTCCGTAAAAGCTTCCCAGCGTGGTCAGCTTGCGGGCGAGCAATGAAAAATGCATCGCCTCGTCGGCGGCCACTGCCAGAAAATCGCCAGTGAAGTCCGGCCCCATCTGAGTTCCGAATCGCCCCGCCATATCAAGCGCAAGATCGATCGCGACAAATTCGATATGAGCAAGGCTGTGCCACAGGGCGATTCGCGTTGCTGGCGAACCTGCCTTGCCTCGGCGTGGCAGCTGCCGCGGCGCAACAAGTTCGGGCTGGTCGGGCCAGGCTGGCTGATCCGGCATGACGCAGGTGCCGCTGCTGCAGGGCTGCAGCCGGGCCAGTCGCCATCGTCGGGCGACACTGCGGGTGGCCATCACCTTTGCGAGCGGATCTGCGGTGAGCAGCGCTGCGCGGATCGCCTGCGCGACGCATGCCGGATCGCTGCAAGGTCTGGCAGTCGTGAACGAGCCCGATGCGAATTCACGATTGCCATGGTGCTCGGTTTTCGCCGGACTGACGACTTTCAGATCGGAAGCTGACGACCCTGCCACTAGCGTGAACCGGCGGGTTGTTCGGCTTCGGCAAGAGCGGCTGCCAGCACTTCATCGGCATGACCCTTGACCTTGACCTTGCGCCAGATCCTGGCAACCGAGCCATCACCCGCCACCAGGACAGTGGTGCGTTCCATGCCCATGTAGCGGCGCCCCATCATCGACTTCATCACCCAGATGCCGAGCGCATCGGCAAGACCATCTTCCTGTGCATCCGAGCCGAGCGGAGTGGAAAGCGCATGCTTGGCCATGAACCTGGCATGGGAGGCAAGCGGATCCTTGCTGACGCCGACCAGTGTGATGCCTGCGGCATCAAACCGGGGCTTCAACCGGGTGAAATCCACCGCCTCTGACGTGCAGCCGGGCGTATTGTCCTTGGGATAGAAGAAGAACACGACTGGTTTGCCAGCGATGTCCGCGTTGCTCATCGTGCCATTGTCGACCATCTGCAGGCTGAAAATGGGAAAGCGGTCTCCGGCACCGATGCGATCATCGGCGCCATTGGTGCTGGCGTCTGTCATGATTTTATGTCCAGTCGTTCTGAAAAAACTTCCTGCCATGCCTGCGCCACTGCGGCGCGGGCATCTTCGATCGCCACGAGCAATGCCGGCCAGTCCGCTTGTCGGCAGGCGTGTGCCATGATCCCGCGCGCGGCAGGCGCAGGCACTGCCGCATCGGGCGCGACCAGCCGCATCGTCACCAGCGCCCGAGTCAGCAGATCATGCGCGTCATGCAGAGCAGGCGGCACCATGCCTGCCTCGATGAGCATGCGCACCGCGCAGCCAAGATCAGGCGTGAGAAACAAGCCGTCACGCAGCTGCAGGAAATGGACCAGAAACTCCAGATCGACCAGTCCGCCGCGCATCAGCTTTACATCAAGCGCACCGCTCGGCGGTTTGTGAGCGCTGATCTCTGCCCGCATGGCAAGAATGGCGTGCTGCAGGATGCCGGGATCACGCGCAATGCGCAGGACATCCTGTATGCCTGTGTCGATCATGTCCCCGGCGCCGTCAGGCGCATGCAGCACTCTGGCCCGGATCAGCGCCATGTGCTCCCACGTCCAGGCAGCTTCACGCTGATAGCGCAAGAAGCTGTCAGTGCTCACGGCAAGCAATCCCTGCATGCCTGAAGGACGCAGCCTTGTGTCCACTTCGAACAGCCGTCCCTCTGCCGTTGGCACCGACAATGCGGCCGACGTCCGCTGCGCCAGCCGGTTGAAATATTGCGTCGCGCCAAGCGGCCGGCGGCCATCCGATTGCGACTCGCTGTCGCCTGTGAACAGATAGACGAGGTCAAGATCGCTGGCGTGCGTCATCACCGCGCCACCCATTCGCCCCATGCCGAGCACGACCAGCCCGCTCCCTTCGATCCGCCCATGAGCAAGAGCAAATTCTTCTGCGGTCGCATCGGCCAGCACGCGTATAGCGGCCTCTGCCATGCGGGACAGTCCGGCCGCCACTGCGAGGGGGTCATGCGCATTGTCGAGCAGTTGCACACCCAGTTCAAAGCGCAGATCCCCGACCTTGCGCCTGACGCGGTCAAGCATGGCTTCGTAGTCGCTGCGCAGCAGGTTCCTGTTCCCACCGCCGGCAAACAGATGCGTCAGCTGCTCCGCATCGGGCGGCAGGTCGTAGGCGCTGCGATCGATGAGCGTATCGAGGAGATCTCCTCTTTGCCCCAAGGCATCGGCAAGACCCGGTGCCAACGCCAGGATCCTTGCCAGCGTCTCAAGCAGAGCCGGGCGCGCTTCGAGCAGACGGAACACGTTGATGGCGGACGGCAGGCGCGCCAGCATCTTTTCCCACCGGTTGAGCGCGCGCTCGGGCTCAGGTGCGCTTGCCAGCGCCTCGAGCAGCTGCGGCTGAATGGCGGCGAAGGCTTCTCGCGCCGAATCGGACCGCAGCGCCCGGATCGCGCCGCCTTTCCACTTTTCGATGCGAGCACTCAGCATTTCGGCATCGGCAAAGCCAAGCGCGGCAAGGTGCGACTGCGCAAGATCCGGGGCTTTGCCGGCGGGATCTGCACGCGGGGGCTGCGGGCCGGTATGGGTGTTCACCAGAGCATCGAACCGCTCCCGCACCGGAGCGGTAATGTTGCAGATATGCTCTATCAGCGCTGCGCCGTCCGCATAGCCGTCCAGCTGTGCCACGTTGTCGATTGCGGCGGCAGACGCGGGGAGCGCATGTGTTTGCCGGTCCTGAACCATCTGCAGGCGATGTTCGACGATGCGCAACTGGTCGTAACTGTTGCCCAGCGCAGTCGCATCCTCGGCCCTGATGATTGCTGCATCGCAAAGCGCATTGAGCGCAGCGCGCGTACCCCGTACGCGCAGCGAAGGGTTCCGGCCACCATGGATTAGCTGATGCGTCTGTGCAAAGAACTCGATCTCCCGGATACCGCCACGGCCGCGTTTCACATCGAAATCAGGACCTGGCACTGTCGCGCCCTGGTGGCTGTCACGAATACGGGTAACCAGCCGGCCGATTTCATCAATGGCGCCAAAATCCAGGCTCTTGCGCCAGATGAACGGTCGAATGGCCTCGAGAAAGGCAGCGCCGGCAGCGATATCTCCTGCCACTGCCCGCGCCCGGATGAAGGCGGCACGTTCCCATGCAAGCGCGCTGCTTTCATAATGGGTAAGGGCCGCCTCGATGGGAATGGCAAGCGGGCTGACCTCGGATGCAGGTCGCAGCCGCAGATCGACACGAAAGACGTACCCTTCTTCGGTGTTTGCGGACAACGTCTGGACGATGCGGCGTGTGGCGATCTGCGCAGCTTCCCCCGGCTCGTCGCGTGGCCGGCGCGGGATGAGGTCAGGATCATAGAGGATGATCGGATCGATATCGGATGAGAAATTGAGCTCGCACGCGCCATGCTTGCCCAGTGCCAGCCCTGTCATGCCGATGGTTTCGCTGTCGGGCACCCGATGCCGCACTGCTTCGCGCATGGCGGCGTCAAGCGCTCTACTGGCAAATTGCGAAAGCTCGCCTGTCACGAATGGCAGCGAGAAGGCACCGGCAAGATCGCCTGTAGCCAGCACCAGCGCCAGTGCGCGTCGCTGCCGCCGCAAGGCTACGCCCAGATCAGCGGCACCCTCACCTGCATTCTTCGCGGCGTCCAAAGCCGCCGCACCTTGGCCCTGTGCGAGCAGGTCGGCCAGATCGCTTTCCCGCTCCAGCAGGGCAGAAAGGAAGGGCGAGTGTTCACGCACCCTGCCGAGTGCGTCTGTCCAGTCAGGCGTAACCTGCTGCGCGGCGCCTTGGGCAGGAGGCCTGGTGCGTTCATCTTCGTGCATCCTCTCTCCATGTGGCGGCGGGTCCGCCGGTGCAAGGGCATGCCACGAGGAAAGATCGCACTGCGACGCGGCAAGCAGGCGTGACAGGCGCACGATGCGGCGATAACAAGACAGGCAACACAAGCGGAAGTGCGGCAGGGGCAAAGCTTCTGGCGCTGCAACAACAAGAAAGCTGCGCGCAATGAAGAAGCTGTATCCCGATGCCAGATCCGCGCTCGATGGCGTCCTGCGCAATGACATGCTGGTGGTGGCCGGTGGGTTCGGATTGTGCGGCATTCCTGAACGGCTGATCGATGCGGTGGTAGAAAGCGGCGTGAGCGGGCTGACCGTTGCCTCCAACAATGCCGGCATCGATAATGAAGGCTTGGGAAAGCTCCTGCGCACGAGGCAGATCGCCAAGATGATCGCGTCCTACGTCGGCGAGAACAAGGAATTCGAACGTCAGTTCCTCGCCCGCGAACTGGAGGTGGAGTTCTGCCCGCAAGGGACGCTGGCCGAACGGATGCGAGCCGGCGGCGCGGGGATCCCCGGCTTCTATACCCGCACCGGCGTCGGCACGCAGGTTGCCGATGGCAAGGAAACCAAGCTGTTTAATAACAAGGAATATGTGCTGGAACACGGTATCTTTGCCGATCTTGCGCTGGTGAAGGCGTGGAAGGCGGATGAGACCGGCAATCTGGTATTTCGCAAGACCGCGCGCAATTTCAACATGCCGGCGGCGACCTGCGGCAAGATCTGCGTCGTTGAAGTGGAGGAACTGGTGCCCACAGGCAGCCTTGATCCCGACTGCATCCATCTGCCCGGCGTCTATGTGCAGCGGATGATCGTCGGCGCGCCCTATGACAAGAAGATCGAGTTTCGCACCACGCGCCAGCGCCAGGATGCCTGACGCCAACTGCCTGCCCATCCGCCGCTGAATATCACGAACTGGAGAGATCGATGCCTTGGACCCGCGACGAAATGGCCCATCGTGCCGCGCAGGAATTGAAGGACGGGTTCTACGTCAATCTCGGCATTGGCATTCCCACACTTGTTGCCAACCATGTGCCGACCGGCATTGACGTTACGCTCCAATCTGAAAACGGCATGCTGGGCATCGGTCCTTTTCCATTGGAGGGGGAAGAGGATGCCGACCTCATCAACGCCGGCAAACAGACGATCAGCGAACTGGACCGGACAGCCTATTTCGACAGTGCGCAAAGCTTCGCCATGATTCGCGGCGGCCATATCGATCTTACAGTGCTTGGCGCCATGGAGGTTGCCCAGAACGGTGACATTGCCAACTGGATGATTCCAGGCAAGATGATCAAGGGCATGGGTGGCGCCATGGACCTTGTCGCTGGCGTCAAGAAGATCATCGTCGTCATGGAGCATACCTCGAAGAACGGGACGCCCAAGTTCATTCCCGAATGCACTCTGCCGCTGACGGGGCGCGATGTCGTCGACATGATCGTCACCGATCTGTGCGTGTTTCAGCGGCCTGATCACGACAGCCCGTTTCGCCTGATCGAATGCGCGCCTGGCGTAGCTGCAGAGCAGATCGCGGCAAGCACCACGGCGCATTATATCTCCTGATTGAACAAGACATCTCCTGATCGGACAAGACATCTCCTGATTGAACAAGGCGAACAGACATGACCGAACGGCTTCCGGACCTTTCGCTTACTCGCAACGATGGCACACCCGACAGCGTTGGAGCGCATGAAGGCAAGGTCCTGCTGATCGTGAACACGGCCTCGCAATGCGGCCTGACCCCGCAATACGCCGGGCTGAAAGCGTTGCAGGATCGTTTTGGCGAGCAAGGTTTTTCAGTGCTGGCGTTTCCCGCTAATGATTTCGGCGCGCAGGAACCGGGCACCGATGCTCAGATCGCGCAATTCTGCCAGACGCAGTTCGACGTGAACTTTCCCGTCTTTGCCAAGGCCAGCGTCGCAGGTGCCGACAAGCAGCCCTTGTACAAGGCGCTCATCGCTGCCCGGCCGGCAAAGCAAGGCGACACCGACGGTATGCGCAAGATGCTGGAAAGCCACGGGATCGCCACGAACAGCGATCCCGAGGTCTTGTGGAACTTCGAAAAGTTCATCGTGGCGCGCGACGGACGTGTGCTGGAACGCTTTGCCCCCTCCACCGCTCCCGATGACGCGGCGCTCATCGACGTGATCGAGGCTGCCTTGCGCGAGTGAACGATGCCCTAATTCGCAGCTTGCTGTTCCATCAAACGTTCGAGCACCGAAAGGATCTCGATGCTGCGGCCCCTTACCGGGCGATAGGAAGGCCTGGCCACGTCATAGACGAGCGCACGACCATCATTGCTCCACGAAGCATCAAAGAACAAGGCGCGCTCAAGGCGCCGGCGGCGGGTCAGGACAACCGGCCGGCACCAGTTCATGATCGCACGCCGGGCGCCTTGGCGATCACCCTGGCGCAAGCGGCGCATCCATTCCGCTTTCTCGATCGCACCGGTATTCCAGTGGAAAGACAGCGCTGCGCCCAGTTCATGCTCTTGCGGTGCGATACCGGCAAAGGCGCGCAGGACTGCTGGCAGATATCGCCGCTCCAGCGCCCACAGATAAATGCCGAGGCAATGCTCAAGCGGTTGGGGATTGTCACGATAGCGCCCGACGCGATGGCCGCAGGCGTCGGTCAGCCCAACGCTCCATGTCCAGACGCCCACTGAATCCCGGTACGCTTTGGTGACGATCCCTTCATGGGCAATGAGTTCCGCGGCGATACGCGGCGTGATGCGCGGATTGGCAGGATCATAGGATACAGGCTGGATCGGGGTATCGTGCATGGCAAGGCTCCGGTCTGACAGAGCCTTGTTCATGCTGGAGCATCCTGTCGGTAGGAAAATTAAATCTGGTCGGCCATCTCACGGGAAAGAGCGTCCTGCAGTTCGCCAACCAGATCGGTCTGCTCCCAGGGGAACATGCCCCCATCGCTGTCTCGGCCGAAATGACCATAGGCAGCCGTGGCGCGGTAGATCGGGCGGTTGAGCTTCAGGCGGGTGCGAATGCCCCGCGGAGTCAACTCTCCTAATGAATCGATGCTGCGGATGGCATTTTCCAATGCTTCATCAGTAATACCGTCGCGTGCGGTTTCATGCGTGTCTACATAGATCGACAGCGGCCTGGGCACGCCGATCGCATAGGCCAGTTGAATGGTGCACCGGGTCGCGAAACCACCAGCAACAATGTTCTTGGCCAGATATCGGGCGATATAAGCCGCAGACCGATCAACCTTGGTCGGGTCCTTGCCGGAAAAAGCGCCGCCGCCATGAGGCGCTGCACCACCATAGGTATCGACGATGATCTTGCGCCCGGTCAGCCCCGCATCACCGTCCGGCCCGCCAATCTCGAAGGCGCCGGTCGGATTGATATGGTAAACCGTCTCGTCGGACAGAAGATTGTGCGGCAGGATGTCGGCAATGACGCCTTTTACATAATCCTTCAACTGCTGTTCCTGCGCACCCTTGTCAAAGCCAGGCTTGTGCTGCGTCGATACCACGATTGCGGTACAGGCAGACGGCTCGCCATCGTCAAAACGCAATGTCACCTGGCTCTTGGCGTCGGGTTCCAGAAAAGGGGCCGCGCCTGACTTTCGATCATCCGCCATCCGCTGCAGGATCTTGTGACTGTAATCGAGCGTCGCAGGCATGAGATCAGGCGTTTCGTCGCAGGCAAACCCGAACATGATGCCCTGATCGCCCGCGCCCTCGTCCTTGTCTCCAGTCGAATCGACCCCTTGGGCAATGTGCGCCGACTGGCCGTGCAGATAATTTTCGAAGCGCAATGTCTGCCAATGGAATCCGGATTGTTCGTAGCCAATGTCACGCACCACGTCGCGAACCGTGCGCTCGATCTCTTCCTTCGCGCCAGGCGCCCAGAAACCGTTGTCGGACCACTCGCTACGGCTCTCGTCGTACATGGGCTTGCAGCGGATTTCGCCGGACAGCACAACCAGCTGGGTCGTCGTCATCGTCTCGCAAGCGACCCGCGCCTCCGGATCCTTCGCCAGCATCAGATCAACAATTGCATCCGATATCTGGTCAGCGACCTTGTCCGGATGACCCTCGGAAACGCTTTCCGAGGTAAAAAGATAATTGCTGCGCATGGCGCTCCCGCATCATAGTATAAAGCTTTCTTTATATCCATTAGCCACGCGCACGCCGGGTGGCAACTGCTGCGATGACAAGCAGGACCAATGCCCAGAACAGAGAAAGGTAATTGCCCAGACGGGCGAACAAGGTCGGCTGGAAAGCAGGCGGAACCAGCGTGTCGATGCGGGCGGCTGTCCCTCGCCCGATGTGCGCACGCACCACGCCTGCGGCATCGACGATCGCGCTGATCCCGGTGGTGGTCGGCCGCAGCACTGGCAGGCCTTCTTCGATGGCGCGCATCCGGGCCTGCGCGAGGTGCTGTGGCGGACCCCACGCTCCGAACCAGCCGTCATTCGATGGGTTCACGATGTAATCCGGCCGGTCGGCATCATCCACTACGTTACCGGGGAAGATGATCTCATAGCAGATCTGAATGGCAGCCTTGCCCCATTCACCAAGGTCGAGCGTCCGCGGGCCTGGGCCGTCTTCGAAATCAAGCGACCCTTCCACCAGCCGCGACAGTCCGATCGGCTCCAGCAGGCTGCGCATGGGCAGATATTCCCCATAGGGGACAAGATGCGCCTTCGCGTACCCCGCCGCAATCTCACCCTGATCGTCAATGACGGTAACTACATTACGGGCAGCGACAGCCTGCCCAGCTTCGTCGATCACCAGATCCACCGTTCCTGTCAGCAGCAGGCTGTGCGGCCCGATCGTGCGGGCAAGCCGCGCACGAGCAAGCGCAGGATCGCCCGCAAAAGTGGTGCCGTAATATCGTTGCGGGTAGCCGGCGCGCAGATGATCGGGCACTCCGGATTCTGGCCAGAGCACGATGCGGCGCGCCTCGGGCTGCCGGTTGGGTGTGGTCAGCGCCGCGCTTTTTTCGAACTGTTGGCCGAAATGCGCCGGATCATTGAGCAGTTCCTGCCGGACGTTGGGCTGCACCAGCGTAACATGCAAGCCGCCTGTGCGGCTGTCCGCATCAGAGGACGACTGAAGAGGCCAGGGCGCGACAAACAGCAGGAAGGGCAGCAGTGCCAGACAGGCCGTCTGCCACCACTGGCGCGAACGTCCCCGAACCATGGCCCACCACAGCACCCCCGACAGGGCCACGACCAATCCTGACAAGCCGTAAGTGCCAAGCCATGGCAAAGCGGAGGCCAGACCAGGTCGGGCAAAACCGCCCAGCGCCACCGCTCCCACAGGGTTCCAGGCAAAGCCAGTAAATACCCAGCCCCGCAGCCATTCGGTCACGATCCAGGTTCCCGCCAGCGCCGGAACAAGAGTAAGACCCGCGCCATGACGTCGGCTGAGGATCAAGACCGCCGCCCCTGTCGCAAGCGCAGGGTAAATCGCCAGGTACAGCGCCAGCAGCACCACCGCGACCCAACCAAGCCAGGCCGGCATCGCCGCCTGATAGGTAAAAGCCGTCGCAATCCAATTGTTGCCGACCGAAAATAGGCCTACGCCAAATATCCAGCCGAGCAGGGCGGCGCGGCCGGTATGTTGTGCTTGCCTGACAAGTTGAAACAGCAACGCCATTGCAATCAGCGTTACCGGCCACCAGCCAAGCGGTTGAAATCCAAGCGCCGCGCCGCCGCCTGAGACCAGGGCAACGACTGCCTCCGGAAAGATGCGCTTTGACACGCGGCTACCGCGCACGCCGATCATTGCCAAGGAACTGCTGCTCAGAGCACTTGCGACCCGTGTCAGCCGTTGGCCGCCTGCTTTACGTCATCTGCGCTGCCATCTTCCTTGGGTTTACGCGGTCTGCGCGCCCGCTTGGGCTTTTCCGCCGGCTCGCCATCGGTCGTTCCTGTCTCTCCTATTGCGGGAGGCAGTGCCTGCGGATCGAGAGCGCCGCTGTTCTGAACAGTCCGTTCGGTTTCGGATCCTGCGGCTTCGCCACGTCCCGAAGGTTGCCGGGGCTTGCGAACTGCCCGTTTGCGCGGTTCACGCACGAAGGGATTGTCGCTCTCTTCCCCGCTCTGACGGCGCGTGTCCTGGGCGCTGTCGTCATCGGCTTCGTTGCGGACAGGCCTGCCGGTGCGATGGTTTGCCGGCGCGCTACTCGTCTCGTCGTGATCGGAAATAAACCTGTCGTCCCTGCCGCCCATCTCTTCATCAGCGGACCCGCTATCAGCGTCGCTGTCATCATCATCATGCGAACCTGTGCCGCGGCGTTCGTCCCGTCGGGAATTGCCATCTTGCCGGGGATCGTCGCGGGTGTCTTCACGCTTGCTGCGCTGCTCATCCTGCCGGACCTTGCCATCGGCAATCACGCGGAAATAATGGTCTGCAAATTGCAGGTAGTATTCAGCCTGCACTCGGTCGCCATTACGGTGCGCATCTTCGGCAAGCTTCTTGTACTTGTCGAGCAGTTGCGGTGCGTTACCACGGGCGCGACTGTCGATCCGGTTCTGAAACTGGCCACCTTGCTGACGACCGGGACTGCGGCCGCGCCGGCGATTGTTGCCGCGAGTATTGTTCAAAGACACTGTTCCTCTATCCGTCGCGGGCAGAATATCCGCCATTTCGCGATCTTGCCGGAAGCACCCGAAAGCCGGGGCAGGCTGCTCGCCAGGAGCTGTTCGACAGCCCTGTTCAAAGCGTTAGATCATGCGCCAGTTGAACATGCCCGACCCATTTGGCCATAGCACAAGCAGCGATGATCAGATGCGGCAGGAAATCGGGAACGTGTCGGCGTTCGATTGCCTGTCGGCTTTAGCGATTATCGGCAATTTCACGCACTGCCAACCCCTTTTCCTCCATATCCGATTTTTCTGTCCACAATTCCAGGGCACGTGCATGGCCGGACAGGTCGTGATGCAGCCGGCTTTGCATTTGCGATTGCGCCGCTATTTCCTGCGTTGCCGCCGCCTGCCGCGAGCCGATCTCGATCATGGCAATCCCACCAGGCACAAGCAGGTCGGGTAATTGAGGGATGAGCATGCGATAGGCATCAAGGCCGTCTGATCCTGCAAACAGCGCGCCTTCAGGCTCGTAACGGCGAACATCGTCAGCAAGATCGGGATCGTCATCGGCAACATAGGGCGGGTTTGCCAGAACAAGATCGTAAGCAGCCGGGATCTTCTGCTGCCAGCCAAGCTCATTCCAGTCTGCAAGGCGCAATGTAGCCCGCGCGGCAAGACCGAGCTGTTCTGCATTGTGCTGCGCTATTGCCAGCGCCGCACCTGACTTGTCGATGCCAATACCCTGCGCTTGTGGCCAGATGTGGAGCGCCGCCAGAAGCAGCGCGCCCGACCCGATCCCCAGATCCAGAATGCGTTGCGGTGGCCGGTCTGCCAATACCTGCCGCGCCACCTCCAGCAGCACTTCGCTATCGCTGCGGGGCACCAGCACATGGCGTGTAACTGCAAATTCCAGCCCCCAGAAGGACTGGCGACCCAGGATATAGGCAAGCGGTTCACCTGCCAGCCGTCGGGCAACAAGATCGCCAAACCGCTGCGGCGCCGGACCGTCCAGATGGTCGAGCAACAAGGCCGATCGCGTCACGCCCAGCGCCTGCGCCATGATCCACTCAGCATCCAGCCGCGGATTTTGCGCGATTGCCGCCAGCTTGCCTGCGGCATCGCGCAAGGCTGCGGCAATGCGCAGATCCCCTTCCATCAACGCACTCCCGACCGTGGTCGGTGTACATGGGTGCGTTGCATGGCCGGAATCACTTGTTGTTTGCCGCAAGCCGCGCTGCCTGGTCCTGCGCGGTCAGTGCATCGATCAGTTCGTCGAGTCCCGAACCTTCCAGAACCTCAGGCAGCTTGTGCAGGGTTAGCCCGATGCGGTGATCGGTAACGCGGCCTTGCGGAAAATTATACGTGCGGATGCGTTCCGAACGATCGCCTGTTCCCACCATCGCCCGGCGCGCCTCGGCCTCGGCGCCCTGAGCCCGGGCGCGTTCCTGCTCGTAGACGCGCGCGCGCAGCACCTGCATTGCGCGCGCGCGGTTCTTGTGCTGGCTGCGCTCGTCCTGCTGGGTCACCACGATTCCTGTCGGCAGGTGGGTGATCCGCACGGCAGAATCGGTCGTGTTCACATGCTGCCCGCCGGCACCGGAGGCGCGGTAGATATCGATCTTGAGGTCGCTTTCGTCGATCTGCACGTCAATTTCATCCGGCTCGGGCAAGACAGCGACAGTCGCCGCGCTGGTGTGAATACGGCCGCCGCTTTCGGTCGCCGGGACACGTTGCACCCGATGTGCGCCGCTTTCATACTTCAATCGCGCGAACACGCCGGTGCCTGACACATGCGCAATCGCCTCCTTGAAGCCGCCGACATCGGAACTGCTCGCGCTGATGAGCTGCATCTTCCAGCCATGTTCCGCTGCAAACCGTTCGTACATCCGGTAAAGATCGCCTGCGAACAAAGCAGCTTCGTCTCCGCCAGTTCCTGCCCGGATCTCCAGCATGGCCGGCCTTGCATCAGCACTGTCGCGCGGCAACAAGCCGATTGCAAGCTCCTGCTCCCTGGCCTCAAGCGCATTCGCCAGCCGAGCGATCTCCTCTGTCGCCATGGCAAGCATGGCAGGGTCAGGGTCGTCCATGGCCCGCAGATCGGCCAGTTCGTCACGCATCGCGACGATTTGCGCGGCCTGCTGCGCGACTGGCTCCAGCTCTGCATAATTGCGGCTGGCGGCGACGAACGCCTCCCCTTCCAATGTGCCACTGGCCAGTCTTGCCTCCACCTCGGCAAGGCGCTGCACAATCTGGGCAAGGCGTTCATCGGACAATTGCATGATCAGGTCGCCAGGAAAGCTGCCAGCTGGTCCAGCGCCATTCGCCGCTGGTCCCCGCTCGACAGCATCTTGATCGTTGCCTCGCCTGCATCAAGTTCGTCATCGCCGATGATGATGACGCAACGTGCACCCGCTTCATTGGCGCGGCTCATGCGCTTTTTCATGGAGCCCTTTGAGACAAGGTCGGTTTTCACCCCTGTGCGCCGCAGTGTCGCAGCCATGCCGATCGCCGCCAACTGCGCCCGGTCACCTATGGGGATGATCACTGCCACTACCGAAGGTTCTGCCTGGCTGCCCATCAGCATCGCCAAGCGCTCGATACCGGCAGCCCAGCCTACTGCCGGTGTCGCCGGACCGCCCAGTGTCTCGATCAGGCCATCATAGCGCCCGCCGCCCAGCACCGTTCCTTGCGCGCCCAACCGGTCGGTAACAAACTCGAAGGCGGTGTGCCGGTAATAATCCAACCCGCGCACAAGGGTAGGCGATCGCGTCCACGCAACACCCGCTTCATCCAGTCCCTGCGTCACCTTGCCGAAAAACTCCTGCGCCTCTCCCGAAAGAAAATCGTCGATCACAGGAGCAACAGCGACAAGTGCCTGATCCCGGCGATCCTTGGAGTCGAGGATGCGCAGCGGATTGCGCTCCAGCCGGTCTTGCGAATCATCCGAAAGATCCGCACGATGATCACGGAAATAGGTGATCAGCGCATCGCGCCAAGCTTCCCGACTTTCCTGATCGCCAAGCGTATTGAGCTGCAAGGTGACGTCCCCTGCAACCCCGAGGTCGCTCAGGAACTGGTCGGCCATTATCAGCAGTTCGATATCGGCCGCAGGCTCGGCGATGCCGATCAGCTCTGCGTCGACCTGGTGGAACTGGCGATAACGTCCTTTTTGCGGCCTTTCATATCGGAACAGCGGGCCATGTGTCGCAAGTTTCAAGGGCAGGTGCTGCTGCCAGCCGTTGGTCAGAAAGGCGCGCGCGAGCCCTGCGGTAAATTCCGGCCGCAGAGTCAGCGATTCTCCGCCTCGATCCTCGAAGCTGTACATTTCCTTCGCGACCACATCGGTTGTTTCGCCCAAAGAACGAGCAAAGACCGCCGTTTTTTCGAAAACCGGCATTTCCACTCGGGTAAAGCAATATAATTGCCGCACTCTCTCGAATACGGCGACAACCTGCACAAAGCCGTCCGCATCTGCGGCAAAGATATCCTGGGTGCCGCGAATGGCCTGCGGTATTGCCTGTCGTTCCATGCCAGCGGCTCTACCCACAAACGCCGGTCGTGAAAAGCAGCCGCTGCGCCGCATCTGCCATTGCGTCAAGAACCTGCCTGTTTCAATTCGCGGCGGTTCGGCAAAGCCCCTTGGCGACGAGTATGGCGCAGGGTAACGCGCGGGCACTTAAATGCTGCACAGCAAAGCAAAAACAGGAACAGACATGCGCATCGACTTGCTCCCCATCGGCGACAATCCACCCGAAAGCCTCAACGTCATCATCGAGGTGCCTACAGGCGGTGAACCTGTAAAATACGAGTTCGACAAGCAGTCGGGCGCGCTGTTTGTCGACCGCATTCTGCACACGCCGATGCGCTATCCCGCCAACTACGGTTTTGTGCCTCATACCTTGTCGCCCGACGGCGACCCGCTCGACGCTCTGGTCGTGGCGCGCAGCCCGTTCGTACCCGGCTGCGTGGTGCGGGCGCGCCCGATCGCCGTGCTCAACCTCGAAGACGAACATGGCGGTGATGAAAAGCTGGTCTGCGTGCCGCTTGACTCGACCTTTCCCTATTACACCAAGGTCGAGGAAAAAAGCGATCTGCCACCGATCGTCTTTGAGCAGATCGAGCACTTCTTCACCCATTACAAGGATCTGGAATCCGAAAAATGGGTCCGGGTCGGAACCTGGGGCGGTGCGGATGAAGCCAAACGGATCGTCCTGGAAGCGATCGAGCGGGAAAAGCAGAGCAAGCAGGGCTGAAGCAAGCAGATCAGGTGACAGGCAAGGACGCATCACGGGTCCAGCCTGTCACCTGAATTTGGCAACGCACGCAGCGGTAACATCCCCGTGCACCTGCGCATGACCACCCGCGCCTCCAGGCACTCACTGGCAACGCGCGCTATTCGATAGGGCGGTTTGCATCGAGCAGGTCTTTCTCCGCGGCTCCTGAACGCTCCTGCTGAACCAGTTCGGCGACGTGATTTTCAGGCCTGGTGCTTTGCGCCTGCGCCTGACTGCCCGAATTGGCCCGGCGGGGTCGGGGTCTCTGCTGATCGGAGGACGACCGTTCACGTTGCCGATCGTCCGACCTTTGCTGCGGGCCTGCTTGCCCATCGGCTGCCATGATCTGCGCCTTGTTTGCATTCAAGAGAGCATTGCCTGCATCGAAGCGCAGCCGGTAGATTGGCTCGGGCAAGGCAAATCCTGCTTCTTCCAGCGCCTGCTTGACCGCCTTGATGGCGATGGAGCGGCCTTTCAGGAAATCGGTATGGGTCTGGTCGACCCAGCCCATGAACTCGATGACGATGTTGGAATCGCCCACCTGCTGGATGACGGCACCGGGTTCCGGATCATCGAGGACATAACCAAGTGCACTGAGCGCCTCCATCCCGGTTGCCATGCCATCCACCGGATCATCATCGGCATCCACTCCCAGTTCAAAGGTGAAGCGCCGCTGCGGATTGCGTGTGTAATTGAGGATCACTGCCTTGAAAACGGTCGAATTGGGGATGCGCAAATGGTTTCCGTCCAGAGTCATCAGCAGGGTGGCCCGGCTGGTCAGGCGCACGACGCGACCTTCGCTGCCTTCGATCACGACATGATCGTTGGCACGGAACGGCTGGCGCAGCGACAGCATGACACTGGAGATGTAATTGTCGATGGTGTCGCGTACAGCAAAACCGATCGCGATGCCTACCACCCCGCCAATTCCCAGCAGCGCACCCAGCAAGGCTGTCGCACCAAGGATCTTCAACGCAAGATAAGCGCCGAACAGAACACCGACAAAACGAATGGCGCTGGACAGAAGTTCTGTGACAAAGGCGTTCGGCGTCACGCGCGATAACAGGCCATGCATGCGCGCAACGCCCGCAAACAGCAGCGCAACGATGATCGCGACCAGCAGCGCTGCTCCTATGAGCGGCAGGCTGCGCACCACATTGCGCGTTTGATCGACCATGTTGCCGATGGTGGGGGCAAGGTTGCTGCCTACATCAAGGTCGCGCTCGATCTGGTTGGCGACAGTCACGACGCCGTTCACGCGGGTGGCAATTGCCTCTGCCTCCTTGCGGTCGTCCGCCTGACTGACGCTCCCGGTCAGAGTGACGACCCCTTCCTCCACTTTCACCTGCACTTGCGACAGGCTTCCGATCGCGGAAAAGATGTTGCGGATCCGGCGGGCGATCTCGATGTCGTCGCTCTTGTCCTGTTTGGCTTCGATGCGCGGGGCAGCCGCCCCGGCATCGGGGGGGGCTGCCCCGGCGCCCGCCAGATCGGGAATCGCCGGCAGGGCAGCGCCTGCCGGCATCGCCAGCAGGCCAGCGCAGACCACCAGCAGAACCGCGCCACGCCGCGCCACGCCGCGCGCCTCTGGCCGCACCTGCACGATCAGCCGCCTGCCACGGTCATGCCGTCAATGCGCAGCGTAGGCGCGTTGACCGCGCGGTGCCGTTCCAGATCATTGGCGGGAGTCAATTGCCCGAACATGGCAATCAGATTGCCGGCAATCGTCAGCCCGGCAACCGGTTCTGCAATAATGCCATTGCGGATGCGCCTCCCGGATGCTCCGCGGCTGTAATCGCCGGTGACTGGGTTTACTCCCTGCCCGATCAGCTCGGTCACAAGCACGCCATCCGCAATGTCACCGATCAGCTCAGCAACAGTGTTGCTGCCTTGCGCCAGCGTCGCATTTGACAGCGTGACACCTGTCGAGCCGCCGCCGCGGGAGGCGTTCCCGGTGGGCCGCCGGCCAAGCTTTCTGGCAGCCGCACTGTCCAGCAGCCATTCGCCAAGCTGGCCATCCTGCACCAGATCGCGCGTTTTGGCAGGCAGCCCCTCGCCATCGAAAGGCCGGGAGCCAAGCCCGCGCGGCCGCAAGGGATCGTCGGTAATGGTGACCCCCCTGGCAAAGATACAGGCTCCTTCGCGACCGAGCAGAAAACTTGCACCGCGTGCAATCGCCTCTCCCGACATCGCCGCGGCCAGATGGCCGATCAGCGATGCCGCGACTTCGCGGTCGAACACCACCGGCAGCTTGCCGCCCGTCATTGCTGCAGGGTTCAAGCGTTCAAGTGCGCGCTTGGCGGCTTCCTGACCAAGCTGTGCGTCGTGCAGCAAGTCATCCGCATGATGGGCGCTGCGCATCATCCAGCCGCGTTGCATGGCGGCGCCTGTTCCCGCTACGAACGCGGCCGAGCGGCTGTGCCGCGCCTGTTCGAAACTGCCGGCAAACCCATGGCTGGTTACCAGCGCAAAACGATCCCGCCCGTAATGTGCCGCAGCCCCTTCAGAGTTCGTGATGCCAGCCATGCTGCGGCCGGCATCCTCAACCTGTCGGGCCGCATCCTGCAACACCTGCGCTCCGGGATCGGGCGATATGAGGTCGAGCAGCGGCAATGGCCCGTTCATCAGCATGTCGTGCGGTGCCAGACCTGCCCAAGGATCTTCAGGCGCAGCGTGGGCCATGGCCATTGCCCGTTGTGCCAGTTCGCCCAGCGATGCGTCATCGGCGGTGGCCGAACCAATCGTGGCGCTGCGCTGACCTGCAAAGACGCGCAAGGCAAAGTGCTCGCTTTCGGAGCGGTCCACCGTCTCGATCTGACCTTGACGAATGTGAACGCCGTGCGAAGCCTGCCCGACATATACGGCATCGGCCGCATCGGCGCCAAGGGTGCGCGCCCGCGTGACAAGATCGAGGCAACGGTCGAGCGACGCTCCCTCGTTCAGCATGACAGCACTTGGGGCAAACCTGTTTCTCCTCACTGCGGGAGAGCGGTATTAAGCCGCGCCGTGATTGCGGGCAAGCATGCGCTGTTCCTGCGACTGCAGCATGGCCCGCCCCATGCGCACCATCATATCTTCCCGCGCGCAACACACAGGGCTTCCACGCCGCGTCTGCCGTGATAAAGGCAACAGACGCAATCTGTCTGTCAGCCATACCCTTCAACCCGAACCTGCGGAGCCTTCAACATAGAGACGCAAGCATCGCTCGATCCGTCTGTTGATCCAGACAAGATGGCCGCGCCGCCTACCCTGCAAGGCGGGCTGGAAGTGCTTTCCATCGCCAAGAGCTATGACAAGAGGGCGGTGCTGACCGATATCTCCCTGTCAGTGGCAAAAGGCGAGGTGCTTGGCCTGCTGGGCCCCAACGGCGCGGGCAAGACGACGTGCTTCTACTCCATAATGGGCCTGGTGCGGCCTGATTCGGGGCGCGTATTGCTGGACGGGGCGGATATTACCCGGCTGCCGATGTATCGTCGCGCGGTGCTCGGCCTTGGCTATCTTCCGCAGGAAACCAGCATTTTTCGCGGCATGACCGTGGAGCAGAATATCGCTTGCGTCCTCGAGCTGGTCGAGCCCGACAAGGAGATGCGGACGACCGAGCTGGAGCGATTGCTGGATGAGTTCGGACTGATCCGACTGCGCACCAGTCCGGCCATGGCACTTTCGGGCGGCGAGCGGCGTCGGTGCGAAATTGCGCGCGCATTGGCAGCAAAACCATCGATCATGCTTCTGGATGAACCGTTTGCCGGCATTGACCCGCTGTCGATCCGCGACATTCGCGACCTCGTTCGAGATCTGAAGCGGCGCGGTATCGGTGTGCTCATCACTGACCACAATGTGCGCGAGACCTTGGAAATCGTTGACCGAGCATGCATCATCTACGGCGGGCAGGTTCTTTTTGCGGGCAGCCCCGAAGCGCTGGTGGCCGATGAAACCGTGCGCAGACTATACCTTGGCGAGGGGTTTACGCTATGACAACCACAGGGCCGCGACAATGATGATGGCGTCGTTTCGCGACATCTAAACCATGGTTCTTACCCCTCGCCTAGATCTGAAGCAGTCACAGACGCTGGTCATGACGCCGCAATTGCAGCAGGCGATCAAGCTTTTGACACTGTCGGGAATGGAACTGCAAAGCCACATTGCCGAGCTGATGGCCGATAATCCGCTGGTCGATGTAGATAATGAAGCGCAAGCGGCACAAGATCCGGTGCCGCAGGATACCGCCGGCATGACAGAAGCGCCGCCTGCCGATGCCATGTCAAGCAATGGCGAAGCTGCCCTGGACATCGCGCCCGACAGCATCGACAGCGAGGTCCAGACTGGCGAAGCCGGGTTTGGCCCGCCGGGCGGCTCAGCCAGCGCCGATTGGGCAGATAACGACAGTGTTGCCGAGCGAGAGACAACGCTGGCCGGCCACCTGCATGCCCAGATCGGCATGGCAGGCGGTCAGCCGGTGCACCAGTTCATTGCCCGCAATCTCATCGACCAGCTCGATGATGCTGGCTATCTGCGGCTGCCGCTGCAGGAAATCGCGACCATGCTTGGGGTCAGGCTGGATGATGTGGAGCAAGCGCTACGGCTGGTCCAATCGCTCGATCCGACAGGGGTTGGTGCGCGCGACCTTGCCGAATGCCTGACGCTGCAGGCCATTGAGGCGGATCGTTACGATCCATGCATGCAGGCGCTGCTTGGCAAGCTGGACCTCCTTGCGCAGGGGGCAATGGCGCAATTGTGCCGCTGCTGCGGGGTAGATCGTGACGAGCTGGCGCAAATGATCAGTGAATTGCGCGCCTATGATCCAAAGCCCGGCAGCCGGTTTGGCGAGCCGGTTCTGCAACCGGTCACCCCCGAGGTGCTGGTCCGGCGAACCGCTACCGGGTGGGATCTTGCCATCAATCTGCGCACGCTGTCACGGCTGGTTGTCGATCGGGAATATTATACGCAGCTTAAGACAGGGTGCACTGACAAGGCCTCGGCAAGCTGGCTCAACACCAGGCTTGCGGATGCGGACTGGCTGGCAAAGGCACTCGATCAGCGGCAGAAAACCATCCTGAAGGTGGCGACTGAGATTGTCCGCCGGCAGGAGCGTTTTTTCGCCGAAGGGCCTGCAGCGCTGATCCCGCTCACGTTACGCGAAGTGGCCGATGCCGTCGAACTGCACGAATCAACCGTCAGTCGTGTGACTGCCAACAAATATCTCAATTGTGGGCGCGGCACTTTTGAATTGAAATATTTCTTCTCCTCGGGCGTCACGGCAACGAACGACGAGGGCGCTGCTTCAGCAGAGGCGGTCAGGACGCTGATCCGCCAGATCGTTCAGGCTGAACAGGCAAGCGACATCCTCTCGGATGATGCGCTTGTTACCATGCTTGAGCAGCAGGGTTTTTCGCTGGCCCGCAGAACAGTCGCCAAATATCGCGAATCGATCGGTATTGGATCTTCTGTGCAACGGCGTCGTCAGAAGCGGATCGCCGGAGAACGCTGAAGTTCGAAACGTTACTGCGCGTGTTGCGCAGGGTCGTTCATGGCATTTGCATGTCGGAACGGCGCTTTCTCGCTTTGCCTCGTCAGCAATTCACCCGTTATTAACCTGTTTCCGACACTTTTCGTTGAGTTAATCAATTCGGGCGAACCTTTCGAGAAGCGAACGTTCATGTCCGAAATGCAAGGAAACGGATTATCATGCGTATTCTTCTGATCGAGGACGATCCGACGACTGCACGGTCCATAGAACTGATGCTGGCGGCAGAAACATTCAATGTCTACCAGACCAATCTTGGCGAAGAAGCCGTCGATCTTGGGCGTCATTATGATTACGATATCATTCTGCTCGACCTTAACCTGCCCGACATGCACGGCTACGACGTATTGAAGAAACTGCGTGTCGCCAAGGTGGAAACGCCGGTGCTCATCCTCTCCGGAATTGCAGAGATGGAGTCCAAGGTGCGCAGCTTTGGCTTTGGCGCCGATGATTATGTAACCAAGCCATTCCACAAGGATGAGCTGATCGCGCGGATCAGGGCGGTTGTGCGCCGTTCGCAAGGCCATTCGCAATCGATTATTACGACGGGACGACTCGCCGTGAATCTGGATACCAAGACTGTTGAGGTAAGCGGCGCGCGCGTTCATTTGACTGGCAAGGAATATGCCATTCTTGATCTTCTGTCCCGCCGCAAAGGCACGACACTGACGAAGGAAATGTTCCTTAATCAGCTGTATAACGGCATGGACGAACCCGAATTGAAAATCATTGATGTATTCATTTGCAAGCTGCGCAAGAAGCTTGCGCTGGCATGCGGAGGGGACAATTACATCGAGACCGTCTGGGGTCGGGGCTATGTTCTCAGAGACCCGCAGGAAGAAGCCGAGGCGGCCTGAGCGAGCCGCTGCCGGCGAGACGCGGGCAGCGGCTCGCCGGCTCATCAGACTTCTGCCGCACTGGCGCCTATAACTTTGTAGCAGACAGGCAGATCGGACAGTAAGCGCATCTCGTGGGTATCAACATGAAGAGCTGAGCTTTGTGTCCGGTCCCGCTATCACCGGTGCCTTATGCGGACACCGGCGATAATGTCGAATGCCGCGCCAATCTGCCGTCAGGAAGGCAGATACAATTGCGCAGCCTTGCCGCCATCCACAGGCAGGGCAACGCCGGTAACGTAGGCTGCGGCGTCGGAAAGCATGAATATGATGGCTTCGGCAAGCTCATCCGGCGTACCGCCCCGGCCCATGGGGATCGCATCGGCAGTCTTGGCCGCGACCTCGGGAGCCTTGCTGGCGAAATCCTCGGTGCTCGCCGTCTGCACCTGCCCCGGCACGATCGCATTCACGCGAACGTTGGAACGCGCCGCTTCCATTGCCGCTACCGCCGTGAACTGGATCAATGCAGCCTTCGAAGCCGAGTAGCTCGACATGTAGGGCGCAGCCCTGATCCCGCAGGACGACGAAATATTGACGATCGACCCGCTGCCGGCAGCCATCATCACTTTCAAGGCGGCCTTGGTGCCCACGAAAACGGCATCGGCATTGACGGCGAAATCCTTGCGCCAGTGCTCCAGCGTAAGATTTGCAATTGGCGCATAATGCACCGACATCGCGTTGTTGACCATCATGTCCAAACGGCCATGCCGTTCAGCCACTTCTGCAACAAGATTGGCAAAATCCTCGCTGTTGGTCACGTCAAGCGATACGGTCTCAACACTGCCGCCTGCGGCTTCGATTTCGGCTTTTGCCTCGCTCAGCTTCTCCTTGCGGCGTGCGCAGATGATAACGTGCGCGCCACGTTGAGCAAGCAATCGGGCGGTGGCTCGCCCAATCCCGTCGCTCCCTCCGGTAACGATTGCGACCTTGTCCTTGAATGGTTGGCTCATGCGGCTGCTCCTGCGTGCATCAAATTGAGTTTCGGATCCTGTGCGCCGGTCAGAATGCAGTGCGTTCCGCTCGGCATGTACATCATCGTGACGCACTGGTTGCAGGTGGTGCAACCTGATGTCTCGTGCGATCCGTTCTTCCATCTGTCGATGATCTGCGGATCGTGGATGAGTATTCGGCCCATTGCAATGGCATCGAAACCATCCGTCATCGCCTGCTCGACTCCGTCGAATGACTGAATGCCGCCAAGATACGCAAGCGGCATGTCCGTTGCCGCCCTGATCCGACGGGCTTTTTCCTGAAGATAATTTTCATGAAAAACTACGTTTTTGGGCGCGGTCATCCGCTGCACCTTCATACCCAGGCCCACGATGGGATTTGCCGCCTTCGTCGATGTCGCCGGCAACGGGGAGCCGAACGTGGCAGTGACGGACTCTACATTCAGTCCGTTCGACAAGACTGCCATGTGCGCACCGGCTTGGGCAACTGAACGTGCGATCGCGATGCCGTCACCGATCTGATTGCCGTGGCTGACTCCGTCCGTCATGCTGAACTTGACCAGCACTGCAAGTTCCTTGCCGACAGCATCAAGCACTTTGGTCAACACTTCGACCGGATAGGTCATGCGCTTTTCGATCGTGCCGCCATAAGCATCGCGGCGCTTGTTATAGACGGGCGAAACAAATTGGCTGAGCAGATAACCGTGCCCCATATGCAATTCGACCGCGTCGAAACCGGCCTCACGCGCCAGTCTGGCCGCGATGACGAATTCGTCTGCGATGTCGTCCATCTGCTGCCGGTTCATCGCTTGCTTGAACCAGCGCTTGGACAGCATGCCCACCTTGTTGAACCCTCCGCTGGATGTCAGCGGCTTGTCCGTAGCAAGTTCCGACTTCGGCAGGAAAGTGAATGAACCCGCATGAGTCAATTGAGCGCAGATCGCTCCGCCCTCGCGGTGGATAGCGGTTGTCATGGCTTTGAGGTCATCAAGCGAATTGCGATCAAGCACCACCTGATCGATGAATGTTCGTCCGTCTCGACTGACTGCACAATAGGCAACGGTCGTCATGCCGACGCCGCCCTTTGCCATCCGCTCATGAAACAGCGACAGGCCCCGGCTGACAATCCCGCCCTTGGCCATGCCTTCGTTGGTGGCGGCCTTGATGAACCGGTTGCGCAGCGTCAGCGGCCCGATCGTCAGGGCTTCGAAAGGCACGTGCCCTATGGCCATAATCTATCCTCTTCCATTACCGGAACGCATTTGACAATAAGCGTTGAGTTGTGTCAATCGGATGCGTAGGATAAAAGCATTGTTTCTACGTAATTAGATGATGGGCAACATTTCGCCCACTGCTGCGTTGATCCGATGTGTGCATTTGCTGGCAGGAGCAGAGCGTTCGGCATAGCACAAATGGCAGCTTGGCGGGCCCTGATATCGCCTGCGCATTCTGACGATTAAAAAGACATGAAGACGGCCCTGTTACGAGGATAATGTTGATGAGCTACCCTAAGGATATCGGGATTGTAGATTGCATGCTGGGCGTTCCTGAGGGTGAAAGCCGGTCCGACTGGTACGATACCTTTAAGCCGCTGCTCAAGGATGAGCAAAGCCGCGAGGCTTTCAAGATGCCTGCGCAGTACATGTTCAAGGACATTCCCGATACGGGCAAGACCGATGATTTCGTTGCCTGGACCGTGGATCAGATGGACAGGTTCAACATTCAGAAGGCATTGATCGGCTGGAATGAAAACGACACTTCGCGGCGCGCAAAGGAAAAATACGGCGACCGGTTCTTCTTCGACCTGCCCTGCAATCCGAACAATGGCATGGAAGAAGTACGGCGGATCAAACGGATCCATGCCGAAGTCGGGTTGAGCGCGATCAGCGTGTTCCCCGCCGGCACCAATCCGCAGGTGCCGATAAATCACAAGCACATGTTCCCGCTTTACGTCTGTGCAGTGGAGCTGGATTTGCCGATCCTGCTCAATGTCGGAATACCGGGGCCGCGCGTGCCCATGGAAACGCAGAAGGTGGAGCATCTTGACGAAATCTGCTGGTTCTTTCCCGATCTCAAGATCGTCATGCGCCACGGCGCTGAACCGTGGCAGGACTTGGCGGTCAAGCTGATGCTTAAATGGCCGAATCTCTATTATTCGACCAGCGCCTTTGCGCCCAAACATTACCCCAAGGCGATCATCGACTATGCCAACACGCGCGGCGCGGACAAGATCATCTATGCGGGCTATTTCCCGATGGGGCTGAGCCTGGATCGCATCTTTTCCGATATGGAAAATGTGCCCTTCAAGGACCATGTATGGCCCAAGTTCCTGCGTGAAAACGCGACCAACCTTTTCAAACTGGGAGACTGATCATGACTGCAAGCGCAACACACGGCGAAGTCGCTGTGGAAGATGCCCGCACACCACCGGTCGCCGTTTGGCAAGTGCTTGAGAAGATGAGCAAGGCCGAGCGTGAGGAGTGGCGTGTCGCTCCGCTCAAAAACGCCGTTTCCGCACAAGAGCGTAATCTGGATTACGGCTTTCCGCTTGGCTGGTATCCCATGATGCTGAGCAACGAGCTTGAAATTGGCGAAGTTAAGCCGCTGCGTTACTTCGCTAACGATCTTGCCATCTGGCGCGGAGAGGACGGCGATGTGCGCATGGTGGACGCTTATTGCCGTCACCTCGGTGCGCACATGGGCCACGGCGGCAAGGTTCATGGCAACCTGCTGGAATGCCCGTTCCATGCGTGGCGTTATGATGGCGAAGAAGGCGTAGTAAAGGAAATCCCCTACTCCCGCACCATTCCGCCACAGGTAAAGCGCAAATGCACGCGAACCTGGCACATGCGCGAAGCGAA
This sequence comes from Croceicoccus esteveae, assembly GCF_031846435.1. Classification (NCBI taxonomy): domain Bacteria; kingdom Pseudomonadati; phylum Pseudomonadota; class Alphaproteobacteria; order Sphingomonadales; family Erythrobacteraceae; genus Croceicoccus; species Croceicoccus esteveae. The sequence goes on along the minus strand of NZ_JAVRHS010000001.1, from coordinate 21,293 downwards.
CCAGGTCATCTGGGCCTGGTATCATCCGCAAGACGAAGACCCGCTGTTTGATATCGTCCACCTTCCAGAAGCGTCCGATCCTGAGTGGACTGAATTCGACGAATGTCGCTGGACCATCTACGGCAGCATCCAGAACATGGCAGAAAACGGCGTCGACTTCGCGCATTTCAAATATATTCACGGCACAGCGACAATGCCGACAGCAGAGCTGGAATGGGGCGACTGGAACCGCCGCGGTATCGTGCGGGCAAAGCTTGGCACGCCCCGCGGCGAGGTCGACGGCAAGATCACCGCAACGTCAAACGGTCCGGGCCAGAACTGGGTCCGGTTCGAAGGGATTTGCGAAACATTGCTCATCGCGTGCATCACGCCTGTCGAATACGATGAACTGCATGTCCGCTACTTCTACACCCAGCCCAGGACGCAGAAGGATGGTCCCACCGCAGGTCTGGCAAGGGCGATCATCGCCGATGTCAACAAGCAGTTGGATCAGGACAAGGTAGTCTGGGACCGGATGCGTTACGAAGCCAACCCGATCATCTGCGAAGGCGACGGCCCGATTCCGAAGTTCAGGCAGTATTACGAACGCTTCTACCCGACGCGTGCGTCAAAGGCGGAACGGAAACCTGAACTGGCCGACGCCTGATCGGTCCACCGATCGGGAAGTTGATCAATCCGCAGCGACAGTCAATGTGCGCTGCGGATCGATCGGGTGACCGCCTGGCCGGCCGCGACACAAAGCCTCCATTACGGCGGCAACACCCCTTGTGGATCAGGTCGCGCTCTCATGGTCCATCTGGCAATCACGGTTTGGCGTTACCGATTGCCTTGGTGGAATGCTGACACGACAGATGCAATCTGATGCCTTCGCCTGACTGCAACATGTGGTAGTCGCCGGTGCGGAAATTGACGAATAAAGGAAGAAAAGATGCGTGGCCTTGCTGGAAAGTCCGGAATCATTGCAGGAGGCGGGCGCGGGATTGGTGCGGCCACTGCTCGCCGTCTTGCCGAAGAGGGTGCGCTGGTGATCATCGGCGATATCGTCGAGGAATGGGCGCAGCAAACCGCCGACGACATTGTCAGCAAGGGCGGCACTGCAATCGGAATGCGGCTTGATGGCACCTCGCCGCAGTCACAGCAGGAGATTGTGCGACGTGCGGTCGAGGCGTTTGGCGGGCTGGATTTCTTTCATTCAAACCTGGCGGGCGGAACAGAAGGGGATGTGAATGCCCTTGACTGTCCGCTGGACGTTTTTGACAAATCGATTGAAATCAACACCAAAAGCCATCTCATCGCCACACAGGCCGCGTTGCCGGTTCTGCTGGAGCGCGGCGGCGGAGCGATGATCTACACCAGTTCAGGCGCGGCCACGGGTGGCTCTCCGTGGCAGGTGGCTTACCCCATGGCGAAAAACGCGATCCATGCGCTGGCCCGGCATGTCGCGACAAAATGGGGCAAGAACGGCATTCGCGCCAATGTCATCTGCCCCGGTCTTGTTCTTACCGAGGCGGTGCAGCAGCACATGACAGAAGAGCAGGTGAGCATGGGCAAGCGGGTGGTCCCCAGCCCCCGGTTGGGCAAGCCAGATGACATTGCCGCAATGGTTGCCTTGCTGGCATCTGATGATGGCGAATGGATCAACGGGCAGGTTTATCACGTCAACGGCGGCGGCCAGATGCGCGGCTGAGCGGTCTGGCGTTGAGCCGCACCGATCGTTTACAAGCCCGGTTTCGCTGCTCCTGCCCCTCTTTGCCGATCACGCCGTACTGGATCCTGGTTCACATCGACCCCTGATCCAAAAATGAACAATTTGTATCGCGCACGGTCACGCTCGGCGTGATGGTTGACGTTTCTGCCGAATACAGGCACCCGTCAGTGAATTATGGCAATGCTTGTGTAATGCTTTGGCAAGGCGCGTTCCTGTAAAAGCACTGCGCTGCCAACGTGCAAGAACCGTGACAAGCGGCTGTATGCGCTATGCCTGACAGGGAATGATGATGAACGATACGCGATCAGTGGGACAAGCTGTGGATGAAGCGGTGCACCCGGTGGACCCTGCCGATGGCGGGGGCGAAGGGTTTGCGCCGGGCATGAAGGAGCGCTCGCTGCTGCCGGACCCGGCATTTCTGTGGCAGGTGTTCCGTCGCAATCTCCTGCTGTTCCTGATCGTGGTGGCGGCCACGCTTGCCCTGACGGCGCTGTATCTTGTTGTGGTGGAGCCGCAGTATCGTGCGCAATCCAGTCTGCTGATCAAGCCCACCAGCGGCCCGGTTCAGACGTCAGAACCCGGCCAGTCGCCAATTATCAATGCAGATGAAGTCGATACCGAAATCCGGCTGATTGCCTCTCCACTGGTGGCAGAGCGTGCCGCCGCGCTTTACGCAGAGCGTTTCGCCTCCCCCGACGGCGATCCGTTCACAGAGGTTGAGCTTGCCGCGCTGGCATCCAACATTCGTGGCACGTCGCAGATTTCACGCTCCGGTCAGACCAGCGTCGTAGACATCACCGTTACCGCTGCCGATCCGGCTTTTGCGGCGGCGGCAGCAAACCTTCTGGCCGAGGCTTATCAGCAGTCGCAGGTTGATGCGAAAACCAATGAGAGCGCTAGCGCCAGCGAGTTCATCAATGAACGCCTGTCCGAACTTGAAAGCAACGCGCTGCGCACGCAGAGCGCGCTCGACAATTATCGCGCAGACAGGGGCCTTGTCACTGCCGGCGGCTCGACCAATGCAGGTCAGGAGGTGTCCAACCTCAACCAGCAACTGGCGTCTTCGAGGGCGGAACTTGCCGAAAAAGTCGGTCGTTATAATGCTGCACGATCACAATTGTCGCGCGGGAGCGGCGGTGCCGACGTAGGCGCCGCATTGGGTTCGGGCACGATCAGCAGCCTGCGGCAGCAGGAAGCGCGCGCCAGCGCCGAATTGGCAGTGCTTACCGAGCGCTATGGCCCGCTCTACCCTGAACGTCGCCAGACGGAGCGGGAGCTTGCCGATATACGCAGCCGCATCCAGGAAGAGATCAACCGGGTTCTTTCCAATCTTCAGGCCGATGTCCAGACTGCCCGCTCGCGCGTGGCATCTCTGGAAGCAAGCCGCGGTTCCGCGATCGGCTCGCTGGCGCAAAGCGGAAGAGCGCAGGCTGGGATGAGCGAGCTTGAGCAAAAGGCACTCGCCGCACAATCAATCTATCAGTCCTTCCTCAAGCGGTCGCAGGAGACAGGTGCGCTGCGGGACAGCGCAATGCCCGATGCCGCGATCGCATCGCGCGCCACAGTGCCGACAACGCCTGTCAGTCCTAATTACCCGCTGACCATCATCTTTGGCACGATCCTCGCATTTGCCGCCGGTTTTACAGCCATGCTGCTGGCCGAGTATCTGCGGCGCGGTGTGCAGACCAAGCGCGACGTGGAGCGGCGGCTCAGCCTGCGCTACGCCGGGGCCATTCCGTCGCTCAAATCGACGCTTAACCACCGCAACGCTATGGAACCGCCGCAGGAATACGTGCTGAACCACCCGCACTCGCTGTTTGCGGAATCATTCCGGTCGATCCGTACGTTCCTGACGCTGTCGCCAGGCGCGAAACCGCGGGCAATCGCCATTGCATCGGCATTGCCGCGCGAGGGCAAGACCACCACCTCTGTCTGCCTTGCACAGACAACTGCGGCCGAAGGAACGCGCGTTATCCTCATCGATGCCGACCTGCGGCGACGCGGTGCAAGCGAGGTGCTGGGGTATGAAAACGAACACGACATCTACGATTATCTCGCGGGCACCAGCCCATTGGCTGACTGCATCCATGAAGATCCGCGCACGGGGCTCCACGTCCTGGGCAGCAATGCCGCACCACCGGATGCGCGCAACCCGTTGACCGAGGCGCGCGTGCGAGCGATGTTCGCGCAGATGCGTGAGCTGTACGATGTGATCATCGTCGATACGGCTCCGGTACTGGGTGTCGCCGAAGCTCGGATCCTCGCGACTGCAGCTGACCGGGTCCTGTTGATTACCCGGTGGAAGACCACATCGATCCGCGCGGTGGAAGCCGTGGTGGACATGCTGCTCGATGCAGGCGCCAAGGTGACGGGCATTGCGCTGACGCAGGTAAATATTAAGAAATACGCCAGCACCGGGGATGGCGACATTTATGCGTATTCCAACAAATTTCGTGGATATTACACCAACTGACGCGTCAGCTATCCATGTCGAGCAGGAACATGCCATGAAGAAAATAACGAAGCGGCCGCTGCGTCACGCCTGTCAGGCATCGGGCGCATTGGTGATCCGCACAATGGCTACCGGGGCACTGATCATGGGTGCGGCCCTGCCGAACGTAGCTCAGGCGCAGGATATCGGCGAGAACACCGGCAGATCAAGCGGTGGCCCGACCGGTTACGAGCCGGTGCCGTTCTATGTCGGCCAGTTCCAGGTGTTTCCGCAGATTGACGGCCAGATCGAATACAATGACAATATTCGCGGCTCGGAAATAGCTGCAGTCGACGATTTCATCGTGTCGATCACGCCGGCTATTTTTGCAGAAGACCGGCGTGCCGATCGTGAGATCTTTCTAAGCGGACGATTGGGGTTCGACACCTATCTTCAGGGCTCCCGCAACGATCAGCTGCGCGGCGAACTGAAAGGACGATATCGCGGCGGGCTTGGTTCGCTCACCAAGCCGTTCGGCAGCTTCGAGATCAGCGCAAACAACTCCCAGAGCCGCACCGAGGATGATGATCTGCGCGATCTGGCGCAACCGATCACCGTTACAACCCTGCGGGCAAATGGCGGCCTGGAGCAAATCTTCGGGCCGCTGATCGGGACAGTGGAAGCTGACTTTTCGTCTGCTGATTACAGCGGCACCATCCTTGTCGGTGGTGACGAAGTGGAGATGAACTTTCGCGACAATGTGCGCTATGTCGGACGGGTGCAACTCGCCTATCAACGGTCGCAGAACCAGCGCATTTTCGTCGAGGCCATATTCAACAAGTTTGACTTTGAAGGCGCCGCGCCGGAGCTTGACCTGCCTGCCAATCTTGGGCTTGATCGCAGCTCGTCGGGCGTGCGGCTACAGGCTGGGTTCCGGCGCGAAGTCACAAGGCTGGTCAGCGTGATTGCCAAGGTTGGCTATCTGCAGCAATCCTTTGAAGATCCGCGGCTCTCCAGCATCAGCGGCCTGTCTTTCGAAGGCAATGCAGAGCTCAACCCGACACCGCTGACCCGCATCGAACTTTCTGCCCTGCGCGCGATCGACCAGTCGGCCAATCCGTTGCTGACCGGCCGTTTGCGGACGCAATTCTCCACCAGGCTGCAGCACGAACTGCGCCGCGACATCGTCCTGTCAGCAAGCGCCCGTTATGCTCGCATTACGCGGCAGTCGCTGGATCAGGACGTGGCGGAATGGGAAGTGGCAGGCACGGCGCGTTACCGACTGACGCCGCAATGGTCATTGGCGCTTCGCGGTGAACATTTCGAGCGAGATCAGGCATTTGCCTTTGCGCAAAACCGGGTAATGACCAGCGTTCGCTACAATTTCTGATCCGATGCGCCTCCGCATCGCCGACGGCTTCGCGGCAGGACGATGCTGCCGCCGCTTGAGAAAGCCCCTTTGATGCCGCCCGCTACCAACCAGCGGAATGCGGGCGAATGCGATGTCAGCTTTGCTGTCGCATTGTTCAACGCCATGCCTTTTCTACCCGATGCCATCAACTCCGCTCTGTCGCAAAATGGCGTGACAGTAGAAGTGCTGATCGTTGATGATCATGGCAGCGATGAGGGGCTTGCGTGGGCACAGGCGCTGGCGGCACGGGATAGTCGCGTCAGGATCTTTCAAACACCTGTCAACAGTGGCCCGGGCGGCGCGCGCAACGTGGCGATCGAAAATATGCGCGGACGCTGGTTTGCCGTGCTCGACAGTGACGACTGGATCGAAAAGGATCGAACCGCAGCGCTTATCGCAGAAGCCGAGCTTTGGGACGCTCACTGCATAGCCGATGATCTGGTCGTGTTCGGCGAAGGACGCCAGGAGACCCGCTATTTAGGTCCGGATGAAGCAGGAACAGGGTTCTGGCTTGATCTGGACACCTACTTCAAAGCCGCCGTGATGTATGGGAAAGCCCCCAATCCGGGGTTCCTGAAGCCAATGATCCGTTGCGACTTGATCGAACGGCTGGGCCTGCGCTACAATCCCGCCTTGCGGATCGCAGAGGATGATGAGCTTGTGGTCCGGCTGTTGCTGGACGGCGCCCGCTATCGCGTATCGCCCCAAGCCATGTACCACTATCGCAAGCATGCCGCATCGATTTCTCACAGGTTGAGTGCACGAAATGCGGAACGCATGCTGGAAGTCGAACAACATATCCGCGCGCGCTTGATAGCAGAGGATCGGCTGACCACCGCCTATGCTGCACGGTGGCATGCATTGGTGGCAGCGGTATCGTTTGCCCGCTCTATCGAGCACCTGAAACATCGGCGCTGGGCAGGAGCCCTGTCAGAGGCTGTTCACCATCCGCGGTCCATCGCGCTGTACGCAATGCCATTGCGCGCGCGCATTGCCCGCATGTTCGCACGAGACACCAAAGAGGCCCCGCCTCAGGGAAGATAACGGCTGTACGCATCCAGATAAACACGTGCGGTTTCGCTCGGCCGCAAGATTTCGGCAACATAGCTGCGCGGCAGATAATCCGGCAGCCCCGCCAGGAACAGGTCCAGCCGGTCTTCCATGTCATTAATGGTAAAAACCATGCCACAGCGTTCATCGAAATAGGGAACGGAGCTTGGCCGCAGGTCAGCGCTTGCAAAGGGCTGCTGCAACGGATCGATCAGCCGCCCCTCGTCCCAGGCAAATACCGGGACATTCATCGCCAGCGCTTCCTCGCACGCAAGTCCTTGTGTTTCATGTTCGCATAGAAATGCCATGGAGCGGGATTTTGCCAGCGTGGCGAAATAACTCTGCTGTGTGTGGTGTCCGTAGCGTAGCACTTTGTAGGAAAGCCCGCGATCTTCGCACGCTTTGATCAACCGGTCCCGAACCGCTGAACCAACGCTTTTGCGATGCCAGCGGATCTTGTCGTAGATCAATACGTCGATTGATTTGGGTCCGGTCGGTTCGGCAATGGCATCAAGGTCTATCCCCACCGGGCAACGCAGCATCTTGCCCGGACAGAAGGGTTCGTAGAACTGGACATACCAGTCCGATGGCTGGATGATGTGCTTCACGTTGGCGCTTTTGGCAAGGCGGCCAGCGACGTCGGGATACCCCGGGTCGCCTGGACCGAAGATTATCGGATTGGTCAGGCGGACCTGTTCGATCACTTCAGGATATCCGGCCAGACCAATCGGATAGTCAGGATTTTTCCTGGCAGCGGCATAATCGTTGATGCGAACCTTGCAACCAAGCTGACCAAGCCCCTTCACAACGGCAAGGAATGCTTCATAAAATCCGGTGTTTACCTGCTGGCCACGCATGCGGCGCACCGCGGCCCGTGCCGTACAGCGCAAGGCATGATATGTGCGGGGCAGAATATTTTCACGAGCCTTGCGTTCATATCCATCATAAAACATCAGGACCGTTGGCGCATCATTCATATCTGCATCCCTGCTGCTTGTGCAGACGAAGCTTGAAGGACGGCCCAAGCCAACCTGTTGCGCCGCCTTTACGGTCAGGCCCGTTGGATCCGCTTTATCCCCGTACAGTCTTTCGATTTGCTAAACAGCGTGGTGCAAAGCAAATCTCATGTTGAGGACCTTCTGATCACTGCATGAGCCATGCATAGGTGCACATCCAGCAGAACAAATGTAGCCTTATTGAGCAGCATGTTTCAGTATGGAACAAACAATGGTACCGTGGTCCTGCGCCCGTCAGGGAAGATTGTCTCTGCTTATTACAGTGCCGGCGCCTGCATTGTGTCAGGTGCTTTAATAATGGCGTTGCTTGCAGGCAGGACAACAGCGAGCCTTCTTCGGATTGCCGCGGTTGAGATGCCCTCGGGTGCCGCTTCCATGCTTCAGAGCGAGCTTAGACCCGCGGTTCAAGAGGTGCGTTTCTCCCATACCCGAGGTATCTGGCGATACCGCACCATTGAAGGTCTGACTCGTCTGGACATGATGGCGCGAAAAAGGTGCTGAATTGGTCGTGCAGTTGCAACCGCAAACGTGGTTCTTCCACGCGGCTGTTCGCTAAACTCGGGTGACGGCGTGGTTGGCCAAGCTTATCTCGCTATGATCGGGATTACCGAGAGCGCTGCCAATACGCACTTCATCTTTTCGGTTTGTCGGTTTCCACGTCCAGTCGGCGCAGTCGCTTTTTGAGATGGTTTCGCTTTTTTGACAGTTTTGCGGCGAAGTTAAGTCAATCCGGAGTGTGTGCCGCCGTTTTTGTCCAGATCATGGAGAACATACCCCATGATCTGAAGCGCCGATCCACCCGTAAGCCTCTTCAGGGGTTTGCCCTGCCAGCCCTGAGTGCGGTCGCTGCGAGTTGCACTAGGTAATCCACCGGACAACGCCAGCACGTTGCTGAAGGCAAGGCCGGTCACTGACTGCTCTGGTCCGTGTTGAACATGTCAGGCTTGCCGAAACGCAAGGACGCTTCTTCCAGTGCCGCGACACAGAAGACAGCACCTTGCGGGTTGGCCAGATCCGCCTCGGTAGCGGCTTTGGCGAGTTCCCCAGCGCCAGCGCGACCGCTTGACGCTTACACGCGGCAATCATCGTGTGGTGATACCAAGCTTGGCGCCCGGTTCCGCCAGCGTCAGATCGCCACGGATCGCCTCCAGTGCCACCTTTGCCTTGCACTCAGCCGAATACCGTCTTCTCGTCGTCTTCATTCCCCGGCATGCTGCTGGTTTGGTGAACCAGAATGGGGTGTCTTCCAAACCGGTTACCACCGTCGATAATTGTGCCTGGACGCAGACAGCACTGCTCGATCATGGCAATTGCTGAAAAGAACAATCGGAAGGATGCTCATGAACGACGAGATCACCACAGTCGGATCAGTAACCAAGGTCCTATTTGCACCCGCGCCTGGCGATTTCGTCATGAACGGGGTTGTTTGATTGAAACTGATCCCGGTGGTGTGCCTTCACCTTCAACAGATCAACAAAGGAGCGGCGGGATGACCTGTCACACAGCAGACGTGACCATAATCGGTGCCGGCTCGGCAGGACTGGCCGCCGAACGCAGCGCACGCGACGCGGGCGCGCGTACCCTGTTGATCGACGAGGCTTTTCGCGGCACCCTTTGCGCCAGTACCGGGTGCATGCCGTCCAAGCTGCTGATCGCCGCAGCCAATGCCGCTTACCAGGCGCGCAACACGGATGTGTTCGGCATTATAGTGAAGGATGTCGAGGTGGACGGAAAGGCCGTCATGACCCGCGTGCGGCATGAGCGGGACAAGTTCGTGGCGGCAGTACAAGCTTCTTTCGACGATCTGCCGGCCGGTACGGCCATGAAGGCCAGAGCCCGTTTCACGGGTCCCACACAATTCGCTCTCGACAATGGCGATACGGTGAACTCCAGATCCGTGGTGATCGCCACCGGCGCCTATGCGTTTATCCCAGAACCCCTGCGCGGCCTTGGCAGTCTTGGTCTTACGAATGAAAGCATATTCGAGATAAGGGACCTCCCCCTATCGCTGGCAGTGATCGGGGGCGGCGCGATCGGGCTTGAAATGGCACAGGCCATGGCCCGGCTTGGCGTGGAAGTCGAACTGTTCGACCATGCAAGAACCCTCGGTGGTGCGCGGCACCCGGACGTGCAGGAAGCTCTGGCAAAGATCATCGGAGGAGAGGTTGCGCTTCACCTTGGCGCAGATGTGACAGCAAGCAAGGAGAATGGCCAAGTGCGTCTTTCCTGGTCGGGGGCATCGCATGGCGAACGCCTGTTCGAACGTATTCTGATCGCAACAGGACGCCCGCCGGCGTTCGACGGTCTCGGGCTGGATGCGGCCGGATTGGAACTGAACGATCACGGGGTGCCGATCTTCGACATCAACACAATGCAATGCGGCGATGCGCCTGTATTTATCGCTGGCGATGCGAACGCGCATGCTGCGGTCCTGCACGAGGCCGGCAATGAAGGCAGCGTGGCTGGACGAAACGCCGCGCTCTATCCCGAGATAGAAGCGCCAACACGTACGCCGCCATTCACGCTGACCTTTACCGATCCGCCGCTTGCGATCCTGGGGGATGCTGCGGACAAGGACACGATCACAGGCTGTGCTTCCTATGCCGATCAGGGGCGTGCCAAAATCAAAGCGCGTGCCAAGGGGCTCGTGCGGATTTACGCTGCGGCATCCGACGGACGCCTGATCGGGGCCGAACTGTACTGCCCCGGTGCCGACCACATGGCGCATCTGCTGGCTCACGCGATCCAGCGCGGCGAAACTGCGAGCGAACTGCTGGAAATCCCGTTCTATCATCCCACTTTCGAAGAAGGATTGAAGCCAGCGCTTCGCCACATCTGCGCCAGCACATCGGCACGCCTGCCCGCGGGACGCGCCAGCCAGGATGCGCCGGGCGCCTGATCCACTTTCTTGACTTAACAGGATAAACTACCCTCATGACCGACCGATCCATTCTCTTTGACCCGCTGCATGTCGGCAATCTGATCCTTCCCAACCGCGTGATCATGGCTCCGCTTACACGCAATCGCGCGCATGCTGACGGCACGCCCAAGGCAATGGCCGAAACCTATTACGCACAACGCGCCAGCGCCGGCCTGATCATCAGCGAAGCCAGCCAGATCAGCGAAATGGGCAAGGGTTATGTCGATACGCCGGGCATTCATAACCAGAAACAGGCCGATGCCTGGGCGCGCATCGTAGAGGCCGTCCATGCAGGCGGAGGGCGGATTGCGCTGCAACTGTGGCATGTTGGCCGGATCAGCCACGTCTCCCTCTTGCCGAATGGGGCGCAACCGGTTTCGTCCAGCGCCGTACGGGCGAACACACCAACCTTCACCGCAAACGGGTTCGAAGATTGTTCACAACCCGTTGCGCTTACCCAGGGCGGCATCGCGCAAACGCTGGATGATTACGCCAGCGCCGCGCAATTTGCGCGACAAGCCGGGTTTGACGCAGTCGAAGTGCACGCGGCGAATGGCTATCTTCTCGATCAGTTCCTGCAGGACGGGGTCAACCGTCGCGAAGATGATTATGGTGGATCCGTTGAGAACCGCATGCGTCTGCTCGGTGAAGTGCTCGACCGGGTGGCGGACGCTTTTGATCCTGCGCTCATTGGCGTGCGCCTTTCTCCTCTGGGACAGGCCAATGATATCTCGGATAGCGATCCGGAGGCTCTGTTCGGCCAAGTGGTCGACATGTTGTCGCCGCGCCGTCTCGCCTATCTTCATTTCGTCGAAGGATTTGGCGGCAACGACACCTCGGACGCGGATCGCAAGATGCTCGAGCGGTTACGAGCCCGGTTTGACGGCCCCTATATTGGCAATGGCGGGTATGATGTCGCGACAGCCGTCAGCGCGATCAGAGCCGAAAAGGCCGACGCCATTTCGTTTGGGCGTCTGTTCATCGCCAACCCCGACCTGCCCGAGCGATTTCGTCAAGGTGCGCCACTGATCGAGCCTGATGACAACAGTTTTTACGGGGGCGGCAAAGAAGGCTACACAGACTATCCTTTCCTCGACCGTTAATCTCCTGTGATGAACAGGCCAATGCCAGAAGGAGCCGATTGATGGCTGAAGAAATCGTCGAGGCGGGCAAGGACTTCTGGAATATCCGGGGCGACCTGCGCATCGCGGGCATTGTGAACATCGGCACGCAATGCTCGCTGGTCAGGCTTTCCGAGGATCGCTTCATCTTTCTCGACAGCTATACATTGACAGGAGATATCCGCGAGCGCGTGATGGCGTTGACCGATCAGGGCCGCAAGGTGGAAGCGGTGCTGAACGTGCACCCCTTTCACACCTTGCACTGCGCCCGGATGGCCAAGGATTTTCCCGGCGCGACATTTCATGGCTCGTCGCGCCATGTGCGGGTCGTACCGCAAGTCGCATGGTCGCCCGAAGCGGTGGAAAGCGAGGCTGTCGCTGACCGCTATCCCCAACTGGCTTTCTCGCTGCCAGACGGGATCGACTATATTTCAAAGGATGAAAACGTTCATGCAGGATCGCTGCTGGTCTTTCACGGCTCAAGCGGGACGCTGCATGTTGACGACACGTTCAACGTCCTGCCCGGCCTGATCCGCAAAGTCTTGCCAGTTCCGCAGATCGCCTTTCATCCCATGCTGAAGGCTGCCCTGCATGACACTCCGGATGCGGGCGCGCGTTTCTGCAACTGGGCAGACCGGATCGCCACTGAATGGTCGGGAACACGGACACTGTGCGCGGCACATTCCGCGCTCAGCAGGTTTGATGAAGGTGAATTTTCAAAAGCCTTGCGCGCGACCACAAGAAAAGCGCGGGCCAAGCTGACAGGTGCCTGATGATGGGTGCAGCCTGTATTTGCTCCGGCTGCACCTGCCCCGCTGCTCTCACCGGCGCCACCAAGGGCCTGAACCTGGGTGTCTATTTAATCTGGGCAGGATCATTAACGACCTTGATGCTGGTCGTTGGGCATACCTTGCGTTGCTGTCTGGCAAATCATCAGCACAGGGCGTGCAACTGGCCGCATGGGGCGGCAGCCAAGCTGCTTGTCACAGCGACGCAGAACGCGCAGAAAGCGGCACAAGCCTGAGGAGAATATCATGAGGATTGTCATGGCAGCAGCAGCGGCATTGGCCCTCGCGGGAGCGCCTGCCAGTGCGCAGGACAGCAGGCCGGTTGAACAACAGATCGGCGCAGGCGGAAGGCCGGTCGGCGCCAACTGGTCGCGCAGCCCGGTTATTGCGGGACATGGCATGGCAGCAACAGCCCACCCGCTGGCAACGCAGATCGCGCTCGACATCCTGAAAGCGGGCGGCAATGCCGTCGACGCAGCTATCGCCGCCAACGCCGCGCTCGGCCTGATGGAGCCGACCGGCAACGGCATCGGCGGCGATCTGTTTGCCATCATCTACGATCCGGCGACCGACCGGCTTTACGGCCTTAACGGATCGGGTCGCTCGCCCCGAAAGCAGACGCTGTCTCAATTGCTTGAAAAGCTGGACGGCGCAGATGTCCTGCCACCGGTCGGCCACCTGCCGGTCACGATCCCGGGAACGGTCGATGCCTGGTTCACCATGCACGCGCGTTTCGGCACGCTGCCGATGAACGAGGTTCTGGCGCCGACCGTCACCTATGCGCGTGAGGGGCACCCGATCGCCCCGGTCGTCGTCATGTCGCTTGACCGCAGCATGCGATCCTTTGAAACGCGGGCTGCAGCAGGCATGTTCGACTTCTCCAATGCGCGGCGGGTGTGGTTCGCCGATGGAACCGCCCCCGAGGCAGGCGAAATCTTTCGCAATCCCGATCTCGCCAATACGCTGGAGACGCTGGGTCGCGAAGGGCGCGACGCATTCTACAGCGGCAGGCTGGCCCAGATCATGGCTGAATACCTGCAGCGGCAGGGATCAAGTTTCACGGCTGATGATTTCCGCGACCATTCGAGCAACTGGGTCGAACCTGTCTGCGCGCATTACCGAAAGGGCTATGAACTGTGCGAACTGCCGCCGAACACGCAGGGGTTTGCCGCGCTCCAGATGGTCAATATCCTGAAGAACATCGAACTGGAGCAATGGGAACGCGGCAGCCCCGAGGTGATCCACTACATCACCGAAGCCAAGCGCCTCGCTTATGCCGATGTCGCGCGTTTCTACGCCGATCCCGATTTTGCACAGCTTCCGGCAGAGCTGTTGACCGAGGAATATGGCCGCCAGCGTTTTGCTCTGATCGACCCTGCGCGTACAACGGCAGAATTCGGGCCGGGCGAGCCCAAGCTGGAAGGTCCGGGTGACACCACCTACCTTACCGTTGCCGATGATAATGGCATGATGGTCAGCCTGATCCAGTCCAATTACCGCGGCATGGGCAGCGGGTTGGTGCCCGACGGGCTTGGCTTCATGTTGCAGGATCGCGGTGAACTCTACAGCCTCGACCCTGCGCATCCCAATGCCTACGAACCGGGCAAGCGACCATTCCAGACCATAATTCCAGCCTTTGTAAAAAAGGACGGCAAGCCGTGGATGACGTTGGGCCTGATGGGCGGTGGCATGCAACCGCAGGGTCATGTGCAGGTGCTGATCAACCTTGTCGATTACGACATGAACCTGCAGGAAGCAGGCGATGCGGCACGGATCAATCATGATGGAGGGCGTCAGCCGACTGAACGGCAGAGCGGTCCCTCCGCCGATCCGCTCGGCACGTTATATGTCGAACCGGGCATCCCGTCGGCCAGTGTCAACCGTTTGCGTGCGATGGGCCACAAGGTGGAGGTGCTGGACGATGGCATCATGTTCGGAGGGTATCAGGCGATTGCCCGCGATCCGCAAAGCGGCGTCTATACAGGTGCGACCGAAATGCGGAAGGACGGCCAGGCGAGTGGCTACTGAACGGTCAGTGGGCGGCGATCCTGGCCGGAAGTTCGCACCCGATGCGTAGATCCCGATCCGCTGATACGGTTCTGAAACGGCCCTAGATTTGCTTTGTCCTGATGCAGCCTGATTCTCAACCGCCAAGCATGTCATAACAGAAAGCTTCCCGGGTTCCCTTGCCGCCATGTAGCGGGCGGATTTCTCAAGCCGGATGGCCAGGCTGACGGCTGGCGACGCCCCGATGATGACCAAGCTGGATCCGCTGCGCCATGACGCCATGGACGTGCACCCTATTGTCAAACGGCTTGCAGGCGAGGGCCTCCGGATTCGCTGCCTTGCCCTTTAGGGGCGTGGACGACACCAGCGGCCTAGCCATTGTTGCCGCAAGGCGGACAACTTCCGTTTACGCCTTTCCGGCCAGTGGCCTGTCTTTGTCAGAAGGACACACGGATCGGCAGCTACAACCCCGCCATCTTGTATCTTCCGAAAAGAATAAGCAGCAGAGTGTATCCTTTGAATAGGACGGAACCGACACTACCCAAAGGTCTTCTCATGCAAATGCTGCCGCATCAAAAGGGTTCTATTCCATGCATGATTGTCTGGGCACGTTTCAGCGTTATTGATGATCCTCTCGCCTTACGGTCACCTTATCGCCGTTCTTCACAAGACGCGCACGTATTGCCATCTTCAGCTTCGGTGAGACGAACCGCCATGCATCCTGCTTAGGAGTTCTACGGATCAGGGGATTATTCGACCTATCGAAACCGGTAAGTATTTGCGGTACGTTGAGACTGTAATCACCAACATTAGAGCGGTTTCCACACGATCTGACTCAAGAGGGATTCCCATTGCTGCGCTGATGTGATTCACGCTGCCTGCTGGTGACAGGAGGCCAGCTTGGATGGCACGGACGCTTTCACAGGACCTTCGAGACCGGGTCATTGCCGCGATCGACGGCGGCATGAGTTGCCGCGCGGCGGCGGCACATTTTGGGGTTAGCGCATCGAGCGCGATCCGCTGGCGGCAACGGGCACTTGAGCTTGGTCAGGCAGTTGCCAAACCGCGCGGCGGTGACCGGCATTCGAACAAGATCGAGGCGCATGGCGGCTTCATCCGGGAGTTGATCGCTGAGCAGGGCGACATGACCCTGGTCGAGGTCCAGGCGCGGTTGATGGAGCGTGGCACGTCGGTCGGCATCGGCACGGTGCACCGCTTCTTCCAGCGCCATGGGATCACGCGTAAAAAAAGACCGGGCACGCGATCGAGCAAAACCGTCCCGACGTCCTGAAGCAGAGGCGGCAGTGGTTCAACGGCCAGCTCGATCTGGAACCGGAGCGCCTCGTGTTCATCGACGAGACGTGGACTGCCATAAACATGACCCGCAGCCATGGCCGCTGCGCCAAGGGCGAGCGTCTGCGGATGGGCTTCCCGCATGGTCACCGCAAAACCACCACGCTGGTCGCGGGTCTGCGCATGACCGGAATGGTTGCGCCGATGGTGCTGGACGGACCCATCAACGGCGACTGGTTCGAGGCCTATGTGACGCAAGTTCTCATACCCGAGCTTCGACCTGGCGATGTCGTGATCATGGACAATCTATCGAGCCACAAGCGCGCATCGGTGCGCGAACGGATCAAAGCAGCTGGCGCAACCCTGCGCTTCCTTCCGCCCTACAGCCCGGACTTCAATCCGATCGAGAAAGCGTTCTCCCGCCTCAAGGCCATGCTCCGCAAGGCGGGTGAACGAACCGTCAGCGGCCTGTGGGACCTGATCGGCAAGCTCATGGACATCTTCCAGCCAGACGAATGCGCCAACTACTTCAGCTCCTGCGGATATGAACCGGAATGAACGAAAACCGCTCTAAAGTTTGTTCGGACAATTGTCTCTATTCCAGTTGGAGGAAAGCTGGAGTCATCAGAACAAGAAACGCGATGTGTTCAGGCAATCTCCTACCCATCGGAGAGTCCTTGAATCGACGTCCCCCGACGCTTTTCAATAGGCTGGTTAGGGTTTGAACCAGGTAGCGATGCTCACTCAAACACCATCAGGCGCGGCATCGTAGACCAGCCGGAAGCCCACGTTGCTCGCGCCGAGCCCGGGATCACGCCCTTGACGTGCCGCCGGCCGATAACGTTGGCAGTAGTTGGGCGCGCAAAGATAGCTGCCCCCTTTCATCGTTCGGGAGGCAAAGCCGGGATTGAATGGATCATAGGCAGCATTTTCGCTGGGGCCGCCTGGATTGTCGTTGTCGGCAGGATCATGACCAGGACGATAGAAGTCGGCAGTCACTTCCCAGACATTACCTATCATGTCGTATAATCCATTGGCGTTCGGCGAATAGCAGCCAACTGGAGCGACGCCCCTGAAGCCGTCTTTCTCTTGATTGACAACAGGAAAGATCCCTTGCCAGCTGTTTGCTTCGTCTGGCTGTTCGCGTGTTGACAGCTTGCCGGCACTCGCGGCGTATTCCCACTCGGCCTCTGTCGGCAAGCGCCCGCCTTTCCATTTTGCGTAGGTTGCCATGTCGGCCCATGCCAAATGCACCACCGGTTCTCCCGGAGCGGCATCGGGGCCGTCCGGGCCATACGGCTTTTGCCATGACGCACCGGGCATGTAGCGCCACCAGTCTGCGTAATTGGTGGATGCATGGTCAGGAGGGGTAAACACCGCAGAACCAGGTTTCAGCATGTCGGCGGGGATCTGCGCCACAGGCACGTTGAACAACGAGGGATCGACACGATTTTGTGCTACCGTGCGATAGCCGGTCGCTCTGACGAATTGTGCAAATTGCCGGTTCGTCACCTCATGCGGATCAATCCAGAAACCGTCGACGCGTGTCTGTCGTACCGGCCCTTCTTCGGCATAAACATCTTCCTGTCCCATGAGGAATGAACCACCCTCAAGACGAACGGGTGTGTCGCTGACTTGCGGGCACGTTCTGGCAGTAGATGCGGGCACAGCGTCGCTCTTGGCCGTTCCATTGCACGCAGCCACTGCCGATGCCAGTAGCCCCACAAGCATAGCAGCGGTAGCGGTTTGCATGTTGAACATTCCTATGTCAGCGCTCGCCTGGCGTGCCTCTCCCAATGCAACTCTATCGAGACGCTGTCGATCGCGTCGTCAACGAAAAGATAGCCTGGTGGCGCATCCGCCGGATAATTACCGGCTACGGATCGAAGATCGATACCGACATCGAATGTGTTATTGATTGAGAAGAATGCCGGGAGACTGGCGGGCGGGCCCCCTTCTCCTGCAGGAGTACGGTTGACCCTCATCGACAGCCCGCCTCCCTTGGCATAGCCACCTCCATCATAGTCAACTTCAATTGCCGGGAATTTGTGGCGAAACTACGCCTGTGCGGTCGGCATAAGCCTGCCATTGTGCCTTGAGCTTTGCCAACTCTTCAGGATTTGAGGCTGCCTTGTCGTTTATCTCGCCGGGATCGGCAACGACATCATAAAGTTGCCAGGTGCCCGGACCGGTTGGAGGCGGGATCATAACTGCTTTCCACCGACCATGGCGGGCGTAGAGGCGGCCGAACATTTCCCCGTTGGCGACGACCACGTCGTTGGCCGGGTCTGAACTTCCCGGAATGAGCCAATCCCGCACAGAACGGCCCTGCGGAGCGAGTACGGTTTGTCCCGAAACTTCCGTGCCACTGGGCACGCCAGCATAATCCAGCAAAGTTGGCACAACATCGCGGACGGACATGTAAGTATTAGATATGCCGGTGCGAACGCGCTCCGGACCGCTGATGAATGCAGTTACCCGCGTTCCACCTTCAGTTGGAAAGGATTTGTAAAGGCGCGACGGTACGGTCGCAGCCTCTGCCCAGTTCGAACCATACCAGATGTAAGACTTAGCCGTGCCTATCGATTCCAAGCGATTATCGGCGCTGGCCAGGATACGCTTGCCCTGCTCTGCCGCAATTACCGATTCGTCGAGCCGATGTCCTTCGGCACCATTGTCTGACAGGAAAACGATAATCGTGTTTTCGTACAGACCTCGCTGCTTCAGTGTCTGAACCAGTCTCCCAATGTTTTGATCAACCCGATCCACCATTGCAGCGTAAACTTCCATTAGACGGGCTTCTACGGCTTTTTGCTCGGGCGACAATGCCGTCCAACGCACCGGCGAACTTCGAGGGTGCGGTACGGTTCCAGGCTTTAGCAGCCCAAGCGCTTGTTGCCGTTCCAGCCTTTCATCATGAAGAGCATCATAACCAGCGTCGTAGCGCCCCTTGTAACGCGCAATATCCTCGGGAGGAGCCTGCAGAGGATAATGAGGTGCGGTTAAGGCAAGATAAGCAAAAAAGGGCTTGTCTCCTGCTTTCGCCGGCAAATTGCTGATCAGCCGATCAGTGAAGGTGTCAGATGAGTAGAACGGCTGCGGCGTCGGCACCACAACACCGTTCTCAGTGTACTTTGTGCCCGCGTTGGGAATTGATATTTTGTATGGCAGATCCTGGCCAAAATGATTGTGCCCCCCGCCCAGCAGAACAAATGACTTTTGAAACCCACGGTTTGCTGGATTAGCGCGGGGATCGTAGCCGAGGTGCCACTTGCCTGACATGAGGGTGGAGTAGCCTGCCGACTGCAGCCGCTCTGCAATGGTGGCAACGCGTTTGGTCAGGTAACCTTCATAACCAGGGTGGCCCTTCTGATTGTCTTGAATCAATTCGGGGAAGTTGCCGATACCAGTCTGGTGATGATCGACACCGGTGAGCAACTCGGCACGAGTTGGCGCACATACGGGAGTAGTGTGAAAGTTGGTGAGCCGAAGTCCGCCGGTGGCCAAAGCATCAAGATGGGGAGTTTGGATCTCACCGCCGAATGCGCCAATATCAGAGAACCCCAAGTCATCTACCAATATGACGAGGATATTAGGTTGCTGTGACAAAACGGCAGGAGCCGACATGATTGCTGCGACAAGGGCGGTCGCAGTGAGTGCGGCACGAAGGTGCTGGATCATAGTCTTGTCCTCATGCTGACACCGTAAGTACGCGGATCACCTAACCCACCAGAAGACTGGCCGGTGTTGAAGGCGCCTGGATTGATGTTGATGATGTAATCTTCGTTAAACAGGTTACGCGCAAATATTGACAGATCCCATGACCCGCTCGATTGGCGCAGACCTATGCGAGCATTGGCAACACCGTATCCAGAGATATTTGAATCAGCAGCCAAATTATAAGTAGCGTTGTATTTCGAACGGTAGCTGTAGTCAGCGTTTAAATACGCATCCGTTCGCCCGCTCACTTCAGCGGAATAGGTTCCGCCAATTGACGCCGAATATTTCGATATGCCAGGAAGATTGCGGCCTGAAAGGTCGCAAACTGTTTGCAACCCAAGATACTCGACGGGACACGGTGCATTAGTAAAGTCGCGGTAAGTCGCGTCAATGTAGCTGCCCGATGCAAACAGGTTCAAACCGCGCATTGGCCGCAATGACAGATCTGCTTCCAGCCCTCGTGACCTAACGGTTCCAACATTGGCAATATAGGCAGTCTGAGCGACGGCAGTATCAATCTGCTGGCTTTGGTAGTTACTAATGCGAGTAGAAAAAGCGGATAGGTTTAATGTCAGACGCTTGTTAAATACCGATGATTTTAGCCCAACCTCAAAACTGTCAACCTTTTCTGGTGCTATTACGCGCGGCGCCGCAGTGGCATTCAAGTTTAGGCCTCCCGACTTAAAGCCGCGAGAATATGTAAAGAAGCCGAGAATGTCGTTCGTGACGGCGTAAGATGCCGTAATGAGACCTGAGAATTTGCTTTCCTTGGTCTCGGCGTTTGAACGAGGTATTACCGCGCCGAACGCATTGCGAATTGCCTGAGCGCCGAGCAGGATTTGCTCAGATGTCAGCGTCGGTCCGCTCTGTTCCTGCGCAAAAAATCCCGATTTCTTCTCCCAAGTGTATCGGATTCCACCAGTCAGATTGAATCTGCTGGTAATATGGCCAACGACCTGCCCAAATCCCGCGTAGCTTTTTGTATCCGCACGCGCGGTACCATCAACCTGCAAGCCGTTGAGTGCTGCCTGTCCCGCAACCGACGGGCCGGCACTGTTTGCAGCAGGGCCGAGGATCCAAAGCGCCGCATCAGGCCCGTAATAGGTAAAGAACTCGTCATCGATACGCTGGTCAAAATAATATACACCAGCCACATAATCGATGATATTCTCGCCAGTTGAGGCAATTCGCAGTTCTTGGCTGAATTGCTCCTGCTCCTCCTTCACTCCCGCGTTTGTAAAGATATCAAGACTGGTTGTATCACCGTCGATGTTAGGCGAATATTGTAATGATCGCCAAGCAGTGACTGAGGTGATCGCTGCTGATCCAAGGTCGACATCAAGTATGGCGGTGCCGCCACCAGTCTGCAAATTCAGATTGGTAGGACGATTGAGATCAACCAAACGTGCAAATGGATCAACTGGCAGAGGCACATAATCAAATCGCGCCGCTCGAACAAGAAAGTTGTTAGGCAAAGGTGAGCCGTCAACTCTCGTTGTTCGTAGCGTGGTCACTGATCCGATACAGCAGTCCTGCTGCAAATCGCTATAATCTCCGATCAAGCGCAACGACAGCCTATCAGCAACCTCGAACAGCAATTGACCACGGACGCCAAAGCTGTGCAAATCAGCCAGACGTCCACCTTGAACATTGCGGATAAACCCTTTGTTGCGGGTAGTGTCGGTCAACGACAAGCGCATAGCAACACGGTCGCTGAGTGCGGCACTTCCACTGGCTCGCACTTGCACTGATTCATAATTGCCGACGCTTATTTCACCTTTGAACTCTGGATTGAAGCTTGGGGCAGATGTGGTTATATTGATTGCAC